>NZ_JAUHIS010000001.1:1860000-2773756 GCF_032381435.1 Bradyrhizobium sp. SZCCHNR1002 | reverse complement strand
GCTGCTGCAGGAGATCGCGGCGCGGCCGGAGGCGCGCCTGTCCGAGCTGAGCCTGCTGAGCGCCGTGGAGCGGCAGCAACTGACGGCGTGGAGCGGCGGCAGCGTCGCCTATCCGCAGGATCGCTGCCTGCACGAGCTGTTCGCGAAGCAGGCGGCGCGAGATCCGGGTGCGCTTGCCGTGACCATGGATGGCGAGGAGCTCAGCTACGGCGCGCTGGAGCGGCGGGCCAACCGGCTGGCGCATCATTTGCGGCGGCTCGGCGTCGGACCCGATGTGATCGTCGGGCTGTGCGTCGAACGCTCGCTGGACATGGTGGTCGGCGTGCTCGGCATCCTCAAGGCGGGTGGCGCCTATCTGCCGCTCGATCCGCGCTATCCGGCGGAGCGGCTGGCCTACATGCTGGAGGATGCCAAGGTCCCGGTGCTGGTGACGCAGGCGGCGCTGCTGGAGCGCGTGCCGGCGACCGGGGCGATCATCGTGCAGCTCGATGCCGACGCCTCTGCCATCGCCGGGCACCCGGAGACGGCGCCGGCCGTCAGCTGTGACGCCGATCATCTCGCTTACGTGATCTACACCTCCGGCTCGACCGGACGGCCCAAGGGGGTGATGACGTCGCATCGCGGCATCATGAACCTGGCGGATGCGCAGCTGGATCAGCTGCCGCTGCAAGCCAGCGACCGCATCCTGCAGTTCGCCTCGATCAGCTTCGATGCGGCGGTGTGGGATCTGGTCATGAGCTGGCGGGTGGGTGCGGCGCTGGTGCTGGCAGAGCAGCACGACCTGATGCCGGGCGAGCCGCTGCGCGAACTGCTGCAGCGCCAGCGCGTGACGGCGGTGCTGCTGCCGCCGGCGGCGCTGGCCGCCTTGCCGGTGGCGCCGCTGCCGGACCTGAAGATCCTGATCGCGGGCGGCGAGGCCTGCACGGTGGAGCTGCTGCGGCCGTGGCTTGCGGGCCGCCGCGTGTTCAACGCCTATGGTCCGACGGAGTCCAGCGTCTGCACGACCGTGCATCATTGCGGCGACGCGCGTCGCCCGCCGATCGGCCGGGCGCTGCCGAACACACGCACCTACGTGCTGGACGCGCATCTGGAGCCTGTCCCCGTCGGCGTGGCCGGCGAGCTGTATATCGGCGGCGTCGGATTGGCGCGCGGCTATCTGCATCGGCCGGGACTGACGGCGGAGCGGTTCGTGCCGAGCCCGTTCGCCAGGGGCGAGCGGCTGTACCGGACCGGCGACCTGGCGCGATGGCGGGCGGACGGCGTGCTGGATTATCTCGGCCGTCTCGATCATCAGGTGAAGCTGCGCGGCTTCCGCATCGAGCTCGGCGAGATCGAGGCGGCGCTGCTGGCGCAGGCCGGCATCGCGCAGGCGGCGGTGGTGCTACGCGAGGACGGCGGGACCAAGCGGCTGCTGGCCTATGTGGTGGCGCAGCCGGAGGCGGCGATCGACCTGGACAATCTCCGCCAGCAGTTGCAGCGCACGTTGCCGGACTACATGGTGCCCGCGGCGACCATCGTCCTCGCGTCGCTGCCGCTGACGCCGAACGGCAAGCTCGACCGCAACGCGCTGCCGGCGCCGGAGCGCCGTCGCGAGGGCGCCGACCAGCGGCCCCGCAATCCGGTCGAGACCGTGCTCGCCGGCCTGTTCGCCGACATCCTCGGCCCCGAGCAGGTCGGTATCCACGACAACTTCTTCGAGCTCGGCGGCGACTCCATCCAATCGATGCAACTGGTGTCTCGCGCGCGTGCTGCCGGCGTTACGATCACGCCGCGACAGATCTTCCAGCATCAGACCGTCGCCGCGCTCGCCCAGGCCGCGGCTGCCTCGCAGACGTCTGCCGAGCCGGACGATCCGCTGGGGCCGGCGCCGCTGACTCCGATCCAGCACTGGTTCTTCGACCATCCCGGTCCGATCCATCATTTCAATCAATCCGCGCTGCTGCAGGTGCCGCCGGACATCAAGCCGGCGCGGCTCGAACGCGCGCTCGCGTCGATCCTCATCCATCACGATGCGTTGCGCAGCCGTTTCATCCGGGATGCGACCGGCTGGCGGCAAGAGCCACTTGCTGTCGCGGACGTCACCGTCGCGCTCACGCATGTCGATCTGGCCGAGCTCGCGCCGGAGGCACGGACCGCGCAACTGACTACCACTGCGGCGACACTTCAGAAGAGCCTCGATCCGTCGGCAGGCCGGCTGACGGCCGTCGCCTGGTTCGACTTCGGCGCCGATACACCCGGACGCCTGTTGTTCGTCATCCATCATCTGGTCGTGGATGGCGTCTCCTGGAGGATTCTCGTTGAGGACGTCATGGCGGCCTACGACCAGCTCGAGCGGGGAAGCTCCGTCACATTGCCGCCGAGGACGACGTCGTTCGGTGGCTGGGCAAGACGGCTGGCCGATTACGCACGCGGGGCCGACGCCGCCGGCCAACTCGACTACTGGACCTCGATCTGCCGGGATGTCCCGCTCTTGCCTGTCGACCACGCGACGGGCGCGCGCCGCGCCACGTATGGCGAGACGACGTCTCTGACCATCGATCTGCCGGCCGACGAAACCCAGGCGCTGCTGACGGTCGTGCCGAAGGCCTATCACAGCCGGATCAATGATGCCCTGCTGGCTGCACTCGCAATCGCCTTGGCGGATTGGCGGGCTGCACGCGGGGCCCCGGAGACTGTCAGCCTCGTCGATCTCGAGGGACATGGTCGGGAGAGCATTTTCCCGACGGTCGATCTGTCTCGAACCGTCGGCTGGTTCACCACGATGTTTCCGGTTCGACTGGATGCCGGACAGGTCGATCTCAGGGACGCGCTCCATGGCGGACCTGCAGCGGGCGTGGTGCTGCGGCGGATCAAGGACCACCTCCGCGACGTGCCGCACGGTGGCATCGGCTGGGGCCTCCTGCGCTATCTGAATCCGGAAACGGTCAAGATCCTGCAATCCCTGCCGCGCGCCTCGATCAGCTTCAACTATCTCGGACGGTTCGATGAGCGCGGTGCGGCGGGGTGGCGGATGGCCGCGGAAGATGCCGGTTCTTCGATTGCCGCCGAGCGCGAACGGGATCACCTGATCGAGGTCGTGTCGGTGATCCAAGGCGGCACGTTGCTGGTGGAGTGGCGATGGTGGCCGGACGCGCATGACCGGGCTTCGATTGCAGATCTGGCCGAGCGCTTCCGGGCGGCGTTGAAGGGATTGATTGCTCATTGCCGCGCCTGTGAGCCGAGCCGGTTCACGCGCTCCGATTTCCCGCTGGTGACGCTCGACGATATCAGGCTCGCCGCCTTGCAGCAGCGTTACCCCGATCTGGAGGACGTCTGGCCGCTCGGTCCGATGCAGCAGATCATGTTGGCCCACGTCCGCCGGGCGCCGGGCAGCATCGCCTATCACGAGCAGCTCTGGCTGACGCTCGACGGCGACCTGGATGCAGGCGCGCTCGAGAGAGCCTGGAGTAGCCTGATCGTTCGACATGGCTCGCTGCGCGTCGCATTCCCGGATGACGATGAGAACCCGGTGCAGATCGTGCGGCGGATGCCCGATCCACGATGGCGCTTTGCTGATTGGACGGAGCTGTCACCGGACGTCGTCGAAACCCATCTGAGCGCGTTTCTGCACGAAGACAGGAAGGCCGGCTTTGATCTGTCCGGCGGCGACGTGCTGCGAGCGTCGCTGCTTCGCCAGTCCCTGGCCCGCCACACGCTGGTCCTGAGCTTCCACCATATCCTGCTGGACGGATGGTCCGTGCCGCTGCTGTTGCGCGAGCTGATGGAGCTCTATCATGCTGCGCATCAGGTCCGTCCGGCGTCTCTGCCGGCGCCCCCCTCGTATCGGGACTTCCTGTCCTGGCATTGTTCGGCAGATCGTGAACTCCACCGTGCGTTCTGGGTCGACCGGCTCCGCGGAGCAGATCTTCCACGCCGTCTCGACCTGGCCCGCGGCAGCGCGGAGGAGCCGGTCGACTCCGCGGGCGAGGTCCACGCGCGCATTCTGGATCGCCTGACGACGAAAATTCAGGCGGCGGCGCATGCTCTGCGACTAACGATGAATACGCTGGTTCAGGGAGCCTGGAGCCTTGCGCTGGCCCGCCACGCCGACACCGGCGACGATCTGCTGTTCGGCATGACGACGGCGGTGCGGCCCGGAGATGTCAACGGGGTCGAGCAGATCGTCGGACTCTGCACCAACACGCTGCCCCGGCGGGTGAGGCTGGCGCCCGAGATGCGCGTGTCGGATTGGCTGACGGATCTGCAGGCGCGACAGGCAGACGAGCAGATGCACGACCGCATTCTGCTGAGTGACATCGCGCACTGGTTCGATGTGCCGCGCGATCAGCGGCTGTTCGAGTCCGTCGTCGTGTTCGAGAACTATCCGGTCGATGATGCGCTCACCGGCCGCCACACGGCGGCTGCGGGTGACATCAGAGTGGCCGCGTTCGACAGTTTCGAGGCGGGTATCGATTTTCCGCTGTGCCTCGTGGCCTCGGTCGACAGCGGCATGAGCTTCCGGTTGATCTTCGGCAGGCAGCGGTTCGACGCGGATGGTGTGGCGCGCCTGCTCGACGATGTCGTCGAGCTGATCCTGGCCATCGTCGCCGACCCCGAGCGGCGGCTTGCCGATTTTTGGCCCGGCCGGCCGCCTTCCGCCGGGGCGCACCGTGCATCGGGCGATGGAGCCGTGACCGATGCGGCACATGTGGAATGGCGATGACCGGATATCGACGGTCTCCCCGGATACGGCCAAGGAGCTTGGTTGCCGCCGATACTGTCCCGTCGATCGCCGGTGTTGCGCCGGAGCAGGACCTCGCTACGGACGCGCCGCCTTCGCTGTGGTGGCCGCTGGCGCGCTTTGCGATTCCGCAATCGGCCAGCGCGGCTCTGCAATTGCTGTCCGGCACGGTCACCGCGATCTATTTCGGCCAGTTGCTCGGCGAATCCGCGCTTGCCGTCGCCTCGGTGTTCTTTCCCATCTTCTTTCTGCTGGTCTCGTTTCTGATCGGCCTGATTTCCGGCGGCATCATTCTCGTGGCGCGCGCTCATGGCGCTGACGATCCGGACGGGATCAGGACCGCCGCCGGCACCACTCTGTGCGTCTGCTTCTGGCTCAGCGTTGCGATCGCAGTCATCGGCTATGGGTTCGCGCCGCAACTGCTCGGACTGATGGCGACGCCGTCGGACATCGTCGCGCCGGCGACCGATTATGCACGCGTCACCTTCCTGTCCTTGCCGCTCGTGACGCTGGTGTTCGCCTATGCATTTCTTCTGAGAGGCACTGGAGATGCGAAGACACCGTTGATCGTGATGAGCGTCTATTTCGGTACGGCCTTGTTGCTGACGCCGGCCCTGATCCTCGGGTGGGGAGGATTGCCCAAACTCGGTGTCACGAGCGCGCCCTGGGCCAATATCGTGGCTTGCGCCATCTCGCTTCCGTATCTCGTCGTGCTTCTGCACAAACGTGATCATGCCTTGGCGCTCCGCAAGGACCTGATCCGGCGGCTGCGGATCGATCGGGAGCTCGTGGGCCCGTTTTTCGGCCTCGGCATTCCCGGCGGCCTCCAGACCATGGTGGCGTCGCTGGCCGAGGTGGCGGTGATCACGCTGGTCAATTCGTTTGGATCGAGCGCGACGGCTGCGTATGGCGCCGTCAACCAGGTGGTCGGATATCTGCTGGCGCCGATGCAGGCCGTGGGTCTTGCGGCGACCGTGATCGCTGCGCAGTCGATCGGGGCAGGGCGGTTCGGGCAGCTCCATGGCGTGGTGAAGACAGGGGCGGCCATGAATGTCCTGGTCGGCGCCGTGAGCGTGACCGGCCTGCTGTCGTTCGCGGAGACGATCCTGTCCTGGTTCGTGACGGACGCGGCGACCCTGGCGATGGCCGAGCGTGCTCTGAAGCTCACGCTGTGGAGCTATGTTCTGGTGGGGGTCGCCGATGTCCTCGTCGGCGTCATGCGAGCGTCCGGAGCGGTCGGATGGCCCACCGTCATCGCGCTGTCGGGCATCTGGCTGGTTCAGGTGCCCGTCGCCTTCGTTTCATCGGGCACCTACGGCCTGGATGGCGTCTGGATGGGATATCCAGCCGGGTTCGCCGCGGCGCTGGCCGCGCAGTTCGTCTACTTCGGTCTGGTCTGGAGACAAAGGGGGCTGCCTTCGCGGCTCTGATGCGGCCGGGCTCTGCACTCATGACCGCCGCCTTGAACGAGGATGGCAGAGCAATGCCGGATAAGGCGAAGGCCGCGCGTGCGTCGATTTGCGCCGACGTCTTCGAGGCGGCGTCAACCATGGAAGCTCCCGGTCCATCCGTTCTGCGCCATGGGATACCGCCCAAGATGACATCCCACTGCAAACCATGCTATCCAGACGTCGCGATTGCGAGGCCTCGATCTCGAGAACGCCTCGGGACATGGGCTGCCGGGAGATTGCCTGACGCTCCCGCGACAATGACATCACGACAGACGGCTCGCGACCCCCTGAATTTCTGGCGCCATGTTGGACCAAACCAAAACGACTCTCGGCCATCGCGGTCTGCGGCAGGGCGGCATCATCGGCACGTTGACCAGAGAGGAGCCTGGGTCCGGACGCGACCGGCGCTGGACGCCCCGGATCATCGTGCTGAGCGGCCTCCTGCTGGCGGTGCTCTGCGACGCCTTCGTGGCGCACATGCTCTCCGTCAACTACTGGGAGACCTATCGGACGACCGAGGCCGCGAACGGCGATCTCGCCCGCGCGCTCGAGGAATACATGCTGCGCAACATCCAGGGCGTCGACGTGCTGCTCAACACGACGATCGACAACCTGACGCGCAATCCGAACCTGCTCACCCGCGGCAATCCGGCCCTGATCAACGAATTGAAGCACAGGGTGGCGCCGTACCCCGTTGCGGGCGGAATCGTCGTTCTCGATACCGAGGGAAATCTGCTGGGGGATAGCGCCGGCAACGGCGTGCCCGGCCGCGAGAACAATTTCGCCGATCGCACCTATTTCCAGGTTCAACGGGATGACCCCGACCGCGGGCTCTTCATCGATGTGCCCGTGGCTTCGCGCGTCAACAAAGGTCCCTTCATCGCGGTGAGCCGCGCATTCATGATGAACGGACGTTTTGCCGGCGTCGTCGTCGTGCCCGTCGACTACGAGAATCTCCGGCAGTTCTTCCTGTCGCTGAACGTGGGGCAGCGCGGCACCGTCACGCTGTATCGCGACGACGGCACGATCCTGCTTCGCACGCCGAACGCAGACGCGTTTGCCGGCCGCAACGTTCGATCGAACCGGCTGTTCACGCAGTTCCTTCCGCAAGCGCCTCACGGGAGCTTCGAAGGCAGCGGCGTCACCGACGGCGTCTCGCGCAGCATCAGCTATCGGCGGGTCGCCGGCCTGCCGCTGGTCGTGACCGTGGCGCGCCATCCGATCGAATATCTGGCGGGCTGGAAGAACAATGCCGTGTATTACAGCGTCGTCGCCGCCGGGCTCAATCTGCTGATTGCCGGATTCGGTCTCGGCCTGGCGCGGCAATGGCGGCTGCGCGCGGCCTCGGAGCAGGCACTGCGCGACAATCTGGAGCAGCATCAGCTCGTCACCGAAAACGTCCCCGCGCTGATCATCCATGTCGGGGCCGACGGTCAGATTCGCTATGCCAACCGCGTTGCGCGCGAATGGTATGCCGAGCCGTCCCCGGAAGCCATCCGCAGCCGAAGGATCGACGACTTCATCGATCCCAGCCATGTTGACGAAGCGAGGCCCAGGATCGAGGCCGTGCTGGCCGGGCAAACCATCGGGAGTGAGGAGAAGGCCGCATTTCCCGACGGCCGGGAACGCTGGTGCGAGACCATCCGGGTACCGGATTGCAGCCAGGACGGCACCGTGCGCGGCTACTTCGTGCTGTCGGTCGATATCACCGAGCGCAAGCGCATCGAGGACGAACTGCGCCAGGCCCAGAAGATGGAAGCCATCGGACAGCTGGCCGGGGGCATCGCGCACGACTCCAACAACATGCTGGCGGCGACGCTCGGCAATCTCGACATGCTGCTCGACGCACTGCCGCCCGCCGAGGTGTCCTGTCGCGGCATGGCCGAGCGGGCGATCGAGGCGGCGGAGCGCGTCGCCGATCTCAACCGCCGCCTGCTGGCCTTCGCCCGCAAGCAGACGCTCCGGCCGCAGATCACCGACGCGAACGAGCTGGTCGGCGGCATGACGACGATCCTGCAGCGGACGCTCGGCGAGACCATCGAGATCGACGTCGCGCTGGACCCGGTGCTGTGGCGCTGCCTGATCGATCCGACGCAGTTGCAGAATGCGCTGCTCAACCTCGCGCTCAATGCGCGGGATGCGATGGCCGGCAGCGGGTGCCTGACGATCACGACCGCGAACGCGGTGCTCGACCAGCCCCTCGACGATGGCGACGAGCGCATCGGCGCCGGCGACTACGTCACGATCGCGGTGTCGGACCTGGGCGCGGGCATGCCGCCGGACATCGCGCGCCGCGCCTTCGAGCCCTTCTTCACCACCAAGGAGTTCGGCAAGGGCAGCGGCCTCGGCCTCAGCATGGTCTACGGCTTTGCCAGGCAATCCGGAGGCACGGCGGTGATCGCGAGTCAGGTCGGGCAGGGGACCCGCGTCACGCTGTATCTGCCGAGCGCGGGACCTGGCGACGCCGAGCAGCCGCGCGCTGGCGTAACGCGACTGCCCCGACCGGACACCGGCGAACGCATCCTGGTGGTGGAGGACAATGCGCTGGTGGGAGCCATGGCCTCCACCATGCTGTCGTCGCTGGGGTACAGCCCGGTCGTGGTCGTCAACGCGTCCGCGGCGATCGCCGCGTTGGAGCGATCGGAGCCGGTCTCGCTGCTGCTGACCGATATTCTCCTGCCAAGCAGCATGACCGGCATCGAGCTTGCGCGGCAGGTGCGTGGCAGGTGGCCCGACCTGCCCATTCTCTTCATGTCCGGCTTTGCCGACCCCTCGCTGGTGCCCGAGGACTTTCGCGCCACCACCAGGCTCCTCGCGAAGCCATTTCGTTTGAGCCAATTGTCCGAAGCCATCGTCGTCGCGCTGGCGGGGGCCAAACGATGACGCGGATTCGCGGTCGTCGCGGCTGACTGCGCGTCGCGCCGGCCGGACATGTTTCTCCCTCCGCGCCGTGATACGGGCGAGGTCGCTGTCGCCCTGGCTCGACTCGTCTCAGCCCGTTCTAGAAAGGTCAACCGGCATGTCAGCGGGCTCGGTGACGACGCCATTCTGCGTGATGGGTGGGCACGCGCGGACACGATTTTGGCGGGAACGACGTCTTGAAGTTCTCATCAAGCGTGCGCAAACAAATTGCCCGAGAACTTTAGATTCGCCCTGACCAGCCGAGGAGATCCGCCCCGTGAACCTCTACGCCAAGCTCATGGAGCGCAACGTCGCGCGCCGGCCCGTCAGGGTGGGACTGATCGGAGCCGGAAAGTTCGGCGCCATGTATCTGCATCAGGTTCTCCGAACACCCGGCATCCATCTCGTCGGCATCGCCGATCTGTCGCCGGCCCGCGCGACTGAGAACCTGAAGCGCGTGGGCTGGACCGAGGAGCGCTATGCGGCTGCTTCCCTTGATGATGCGCTCAAGCATGGCACGACCTTCCTCACCGACGATTGGGAGTCTCTGATCGGATGCGATGCGATCGACGTCGTTGCCGAATGTACCGGCAACCCCGTGGCCGCGGTCGAGCACTGCCTCGCGGCGTTTGCCGCGGGTAAGCCGGTCATCAACGTCACCGTCGAGGCCGATGCCTTCTGCGGGCCGATCCTGGCGCACAAGGCGAAGCAGGCCGGCGTCATCTACAGTCTTGCTTACGGCGATCAACCGGCGCTGGCCTGCGATCTGGTCGACTGGGCGCGCGCCTGCGGGTTTCCGGTGGTCGCTGCCGGACGCGGCCACAAATGGCTGCCGCAATATCGGGAGTCGACGCCGGAGACGGTGTGGGATCATTGGGGCCTGACCGCCGAGCAGGCCGCGCGTGGCGGCATGAATCCGAAGATGTTCAATGCCTTTCTCGACGGCTCGAAGCCGGCGATCGAATCCGCGGCGATTGCGAACGCGACCGGGCTCGCAGCGCCGTCGCAGGGGCTCGCCTTTCCGCCCGGCTCCGTGGACGACATTCCCACCCTGATGCGTCCGCGCGCGGAAGGCGGCGTGCTGGAGGCCAAGGGGCAGGTCGAGGTCGTGTCCTGCCTCACTGCGGAGGGGCAGCCCATCCCCAATGACATCCGCAAGGGCGTGTGGGTCTGCTTCGAGGGCGACAGCGACTACATCCGCAATTGTTTCGAGGAGTACAAGGTGGTCACCGATCCGAGCGGCCGCTACATGAGCTCCTACAAGAAATGGCATCTCATCGGCCTCGAGCTCGGCATCTCGGTGGCGTCGGTGGCGCTGCGGGGCGAGCCGACCGGGGCCGCGATCTGCTTCAATGCCGACGTCGCCGCGACGGCGAAACGTGATCTGGCGCCCGGCGATGTGCTCGACGGCGAAGGCGGCTACACCGTTTTCGGCAAGCTCACGCCGGCGGAGACGTCGCTGGCGCAGGGCTATCTTCCGCTCGGGCTCGCGCACCAGGTCCGCCTGGTCCGGCCGGTCGCCAAGGATGCCTGCATCACGTGGTCGGACGTCGCGATCGACGAGACTCTGCCGGCCGTACGCCTGCGCCGCGAGCAGGAAGCCCTCTATGCGCCGACGATGAGCCGGCACGCCTAGCAGCGCCGGGTGCCCCGGACGAGCGGCGCCGGCATCCGGGGTGATCGACGGCGAGCCGCAGAAGGTCTATCTGTCCCACGGACCCTCCCGATCGCCGCCCCTGGGACCTCAGCGGGCGCGAATGGCTGCTCCAGCCGGACTGCGAGGGGATCGAGAGACGTGGGAGACCTGTCATGAACGCCAATGTCAAACTGCCTGCCGCCAAAGGTGTCTTCATCGACAACACATGGCAGCCTGCGAGATCGGGCCGGACCATTGCGATGCTCGCTCCGGCGACCGGCCAGGTGATCGCCTCGATCGCGGCCGGCGACGCGGCCGATATCGATCTCGCCGTTGCTGCTGCGCGCCGCGCCCTCGAAGGTCCATGGGGCCGGCTGGCCGCGGTTGAGCGCGGGCGCCTGCTGTCGAAGCTCGGCCGCCTCGTCGAGGACAATGCCGAGGAACTGGCGAAGCTCGAAGCGGCCGACACCGGCAAGCCGATGAAGCAGGCCAGGGCCGACGTCGTCGCCGTGGCGCGCTACTTCGAATATTATGGCGGCGCCGCCGACAAGGTACACGGCGACACCATCCCCTTCCTCGATGGCTTCTTCGTCACCACGGTGTACGAGCCGCTCGGTGTCACCGGCCACATCATTCCCTGGAACTATCCGGGCCAGATGTTCGGCCGCACCGTCGCGCCGGCGCTGGCGATGGGCAATGCGACCGTGATCAAGCCGGCCGAGGAGGCCTGCCTGGTGCCGCTGCGGCTCGCGGAGCTTGCCGCGGAAGCCGGTTTCCCAGCGGGCGCGATCAACGTGGTGCCGGGCCTCGGCGAGGAGGCGGGCGCGGCGCTGTCGGCGCATGACGGCATCGACTTCATCTCATTCACCGGCAGCCCGGAGGTCGGCACCTTGGTGCAGACGGCGGCTGCGAGAAACCATATCGGCTGCACGCTCGAACTCGGCGGCAAGTCGCCGCAGATCGTGTTTGCGGACGCCGATCTCGATGCGGCATTGACATCGGTGGCGGCTGCGATCGTGCAGAATGCCGGCCAGACCTGCTCGGCCGGGTCGCGCGTGCTGGTGGAGCGTTCGATCTGGGATCGCTTCCTCGCCGACCTCACCTCGCGCTTCGAGAAGATCACGGCTGGCACGCCGGAGATGGACCTCGATCTCGGCCCGGTCATCAGCGCGGTTCAGAAGAAGCGCATCGAGAACATGCTGGCGCGGGCCGAAGGCGGCGGGGCCAGGCGGGTGGCGTCCGGCAGGATCGCCGAGGGCGTGCCCGGCGAGGGCTTCTACGTCGCGCCGGCGCTGTATCAGCAGGTCGCGCGCGACTCCGAACTGGCGCGCGAGGAGGTGTTCGGTCCCGTGCTGGCGGCGATGCCGTTCGACGACGAGGCCGATGCGATCAGGCTCGCAAATGACACGGAGTTCGGCCTGGTCGCCGGCGTCTGGTCGGGCGACGGCTCGCGGGCGATGCGCGTCGCGCGCAAGGTCAAGGTCGGCCAGATGTTCGTCAACGGCTACGGCGCCGGCGGCGGCATCGAGCTGCCGTTCGGCGGCATGAAGAAGTCGGGCCACGGCCGCGAGAAGGGTTTTGAGGCGCTTTACGAGCTTGCGGCGATGAAGACCCTGATCGTCAAGCACGGCTAGACTGCGGAAATCGAACTTGGATCAATTCCGCCGGGCGGACGACGATGACCGCGTCCCCGCGGCCGCGTTGTCGGTCCGCACGGCGGCGCGCTAAGACACTTCAGCCTTGCATCAGAGGAGACGAGCGAATGAGTGACGAGAGCGAGTTGTTCGAGAAGGGTCTGAAGGTGCGGCGCGAGGTGCTCGGCGCGTCCTATGTCGATGGCAGCCTGGCCAAGGCCGACGACTTCATGATGGCGTTCCAGCACATCACCACCGAGATGTGCTGGGGCTATGCCTGGACGCGGCCGGGTCTCGATCGCCGCACGCGCAGCATCGTCAATCTGGCGATGCTCACCGCGCTCAGCAAGCCGAGCGAATTGAAGCTGCACGTCAAAGGCGCGCTCACCAACGGCGTGACCGTCGACGAGATCAAGGAGATCCTGCTGCACGCCACCGTCTATTGCGGCATCCCCGCAGGTCTCGAAGCCTTCAAGGCGGCGCATGAGGTGCTGGTCGCGGAGGGCGCCATCGCCAAGAAGGACGGCGCATGAGCGCGCCGCAGAGCATCCTGTTCGTCGGCATCGGCAACATGGGCTGGCCGATGGCCGCGCGCCTGCTCGGCGCCGGCTTCACCGTGGCCGTCAATGATGCCGTGCCGGGCCGCGGCGCCGATTTCGTCCGCCAGGTCGGCGGCGTCGCGGCGGATGATCTCACTGCGGCCGTGGCGCTGGCCGATATCGTCATCACCATGCTGCCGACCAGCAAGCATGTCGCGGACGCGGTCGCCGTGCTGCGGGCTGGCCTGAAGCCGGGCCACGTCTTCATCGACATGAGCTCCGGCGCGCCGGCGGCCACGCAGGCCATCGCCGCCGATCTCGCTCCGCTCGGCGTCGTCATGCTCGATGCACCGGTCAGCGGCGGCGTGCCGCGCGCGGTGACCGGCGAGCTCGCGATCATGGCCGGCGGCGATGCGGCGACGGTCGACCGCGTCGAGCCGGTGCTGCGCGCGATGGGCACCACCATTCATCGCATCGGCGGGCTCGGCTCCGGGCAGGCGATGAAGGCGCTCAACAATCTCGTTTCCGCTGGCGGCTTCCTGATCGGCATCGAGGCGCTGCTGATCGGCCAGCAGTTCGGCATCGATCCCGGTCTGATGACCGACGTGCTCAATGCCTCGACCGGCATGAACAACTCGACGCAGAAGAAGTTCAGGCAGTTCGTGCTGTCGCGCCAGTTCAACAGCGGCTTCGGGCTCGATCTGATGGTCAAGGACCTGTCGATCGCCCTCGAAGTCGCGCGTGCCGCCGGCGTCGCCGCGCCGTTCTCCAATCTTTGCCGTGAGCTGAGCGCCAGCGCGCAAGGCCTGCTCGGGCCGGGCCAGGACCACACGGCGCTGGCCAAGCTGAGCGAGGCGCTGGCCGGAATCGAGCTCAAGGGCTGATCAGCCCTTGCGCCGGAAGAAGCCGGTGACCGTCACCTTCTCCCAGATGCCGGCCGCGGCGAACGGATCGTTGCGGTTGAACGCCTCGGCCTCGGCGCGGCCAGGCGCCTCGACCAGGAACAGGCTGCCGATCATCGTCGCGCCGTCGTCGGAGACCAGCGGGCCGGACATCACGATGGTCACCGGGAGTCCATCGCTCTCGAGATAGGCCCTGTGCGCGTCGTAATTGGCGAGTCGGTCCGGCAGCGCGCCGGGCTTGTCGAGAGCGTGAATCGCAAACAGCATGTGTCATCTCCGGAGTGGGAGCGGGACGGCGGCCATTGCGCGCCGTCCCGCTGCGACGAGCCGATCCTACTTCGCGCCGAGCTTGCTGGCGTCCTCGAAGCTCGGGCAGGTGCGCTGCTCCAGCGAGACGTCGAACGGCTGATAATTGTCCTTGGTGATCACGGTCGGCTTCAGCACGATCTCGTTGATGACGGGCTGGCCGCGCAGTGAGCGGATCGCCATCATGGTGCCCAGGCAGCCCTGCGCGAAGCCGTTATAGTCGCCGCTGGCCAGCAGCTTGCCGGACTTGATGGCGTCGATCGCCTCCTTGGTGCCGTTGATGCCGATCACCAGCGCCTTGCGGTTGGCGCCGTCCAGCGCCTCGATCGCGCCGACCGCCATCGCATCGTTGGCCGCGAGCACGCCGTCGATCTGCGGGTTGGACTGCATCAGGTTCTCCATCACCTGCAGCGCCTGCAGCCGCTGGTAGTTGCCGGGCTGCGACGCCAGCAGCTTCACGCCGGGGGTCTCCTTCAACGCATCGTTGAAACCGCGGACGCGATCGACATTGGTCAGCGAGCCCTTGACGCCTTCGATGATGACCACGTTGCCCTTGCCGCCGAGCGTCTTGAGCAGGAAGCGTCCGGTCTCCAGGCCGAGGCTGTAGTCGTCCGCGCCGATGAAGGAGACGAACTTGCCGCCGGCGGAGCGGTCGGTGATGTTGACGACGGGGATCTTGGCGTCGTTGATCTTCTCGACCCCGGGCACCATCGCCTTGTAGTCCACCGGCGTGAATACGATGGCGCTCGGCTTCTTCACCACGACGTCCTCGATCTGGCTGAGCTGCTCGGGGATCGAGTCCGGCTTGGTCGGGATGTAGTGCAGGATCTTGGCGTTCAACGCCTTCGCCATGTTGTCGGCGCCGACCCGCACGGTCTGGAAGAACGGGTTGGTCTGGTTCTTGGTGAACACGGCGATCGTCTCGCCGTCGGCGCGGGCCTGTGTCGTGACCGAGGCGATCAGCAACGATAAAGCGAGATAGCAGGATTTCCGGTGGTTCATTTCGTGTCCTCCCTGGTTGTCATTCTTGTCGTTGAAAGCTCATGTCGTCGGACGCCGCGTTTTCATGTCGAGCCAGACGGCGATGATCACGATGATCCCGGTGACGAGCGGCTGCCAATTGGCGTTGATCGACAGCAGGTTCATGCCGTTGAGCACGAGCGTCAGGATCAGTGATCCGACGAAGGTGCCGAAGATGGTGCCGACGCCGCCGAACAGCGAGGTGCCGCCGATCAGCACGGCTGCGATCGCCGGCAGGGTCAGGCTCTCGCCGATATCGGCCTCGGCCGAGTTCAGGCGCGACAGGAAGATGATGGACGCCAGCCCCGCCATGGTGCCCGATACGGTGTAGACCAGCAGCAGCCTTCGGTTGACCGGAATGCCCGAAAGGCGTGCCGCCACGGGATTGGCGCCGATCGCATAGATCTCCTGACCCCAGATCGTCCGCTGGGCGAAGAACGATCCGATCGCGAGAAACACCAGCAGCAGATAGACCGGGATCGGCAGCCCCAGGAAGTAGCCGCTGCCGATCTGGCGGAAGCCGGCGGGGAAGCCGTGGATCGTCTCGCCGGCCATGTACCAGTAGGTCACGCCGTTCAGCACCCACAGCATGCCATAGGTGGCGATGAAGGAGGGGATGCGCATCGCCGTTACCATGACCCCGTTCATCAGTCCGACGATGCCGCCGGCGAAGAGGCCGGTGACAATGCCGAGCGTGGGCGAGCCGGTCTGATGAATGACGGTGCCCGCGAGGCAGGCCGACAGCGCGACATTGGCGCCGACCGACAGATCGAGGCCGGCCGTCAGCACCACGAGCGTCAGGCCCGAGGCGATGAAGAAGGTGAGGCTCGCCTGTCTCAGCACGTTGAGAATGTTGCCGAGGCTCAGGAAGGACTCGCTCAGGACGCTCAGCACGAGGCAGATGAGGAAGGCGGCCAGCAGCCGGTAGAACAATTGCGCCGCATTCTGCGACAGGAACGACCATGGCGGCAGCGGCGCAGGTTTGGCGACATCGCTCATGCGCGGCTCCGCAATCCGTCGAGGAACATGGCAGCGATCACCAGCACGCCCACGCTCGCGACCTGGACGGAGGAGGGTAGCGAGATCAGATTGAGCCCGTTGCGCAGCACGCCGACGGCGAGGACGCCGAGCAGGGTGCCGAGCAGCCAGCCATTGCCGCGCTCGAACGACGTGCCGCCGACCGCGACCGCCGCGATCGCATCGAATTCGAGCCCCAGCCCCGCGGTCGGATGCCCCGAATTCATCCGCGCCGTCATCAGCAGGCCCGCAACGCCGGCCATCAAGCCGCCGATGGCGTAGACCGTGATCAGCAGCCGGGTGGGCGACAGGCCTGCATATCTGAGCGCCTCGCGGTTGCCGCCGAGCGCGAACACATAGGTGCCGAAGCGGGTGTGATAGAGCAGGCCGTGGAAGACGCCGTAGCTCGCGACGCCCATCAGGATCGGCACGGGAATGCCCAGCAGCTGCGCCGAATAGATGTCACGCACGCTGTGGGGGATGCCGACCACGCTCTGGCCGTCGCTGACGATCAGCGACAGGCCGTGCGCCATGCCGAGCGTCGCGAGCGTCGCCACGAAGGGCGGGATCTTGGCGATCGCGACCAGCCAGCCATTGGCGAGGCCGAACACCGTCCCGACCAGCACGGCGGCACAGAGGCCCAGCAGCATGGATGTCGTCGCAAGCGAGACGATGGCGACGCAGAGCGATGTCAGGGTGAGCACCGCGCCCATCGACAGGTCGATGCCCTCGGTCATGATGATCAAGGTCATCGGCAACGCCAGCATGGTCAGGATGGTGGATTGCACCAGCACGTTGGAGAGATTGGCGGCCGACAGGAAGCCCGGCGCGATCGCGCCGAACAGCGCGATCAGCAGCACCAGGACGATCGCCACGCCGGGCAGGCGCCGCAGCGTGCGGATCGGCGAGACGATGGCCGTGTCACTCATCATGCATCCCCAGTCGCACGATATTCTCCTCGGTCAGCTCGCTGCGCGCGAGGTGCCCGGCGACGCGGCCCTCGCGCATGACATAGGCGCGGTCGCAGACGTGGCAGATCTCGATCTGCTCGGACGAGATCATCAGCGCCGCCGCGCCCTCGGCGACCAGCCGGTCGATCAGCGCGAAGATCTCGGACTTGGCGCCGACGTCGATGCCGCGCGTCGGCTCGTCGAAGATGAACAGCCTGGCGCCGGCCGCCAGCCATTTGCCGATCACAACCTTCTGCTGATTGCCGCCGGAGAGCAGGCCGACCGTCTGCCGCGCCGCGGGCGTCGCGATCCGCAATTGCCGGATCAGCCCGTCCGCCGTGCGCTGCGCGCCGCGCGGATCGAACAGCCCGCTCGGAAACAGCTTCTTCAGCGCCGCCACCACGAGATTGTCGCCGACCGAGCGCAGCAGCGCCAGACCCTCGCTCTTGCGGCTCTCCGGGATCAGCGCGATGCCGCGCCGCGCGGCGACATCGGGCTCGCCGGCGATCGGCTTGCCGTCGAAGATGATCTCGCCTTCGCTGATCGGATCGGCGCCGAAGATCGCGCGCGCCACTTCGGTGCGGCCGGACCCGACCAGGCCGCACAGCCCGACGATCTCGCCGCGCCGCACCTCGATGTTGATGTCGGAGATGCCGGTCGGCGAACTCAGCCCTTTCACCTGCAGCACGAGCTCGCCCGGCTGCGCGGCGAAATGGCGCGGATAGGTCATGTCGACGTTGCGGCCGACCATCATGCGAACGAGCTGGTCGGGCGTGACGTCGGCGGGGCGGATCTGGTCGATGCGACGGCCGTCGCGCAGCACGGTGATGCGGTCGCCGATCGCGAACACCTCGGCCATGCGGTGAGAGATGTAGACGATCGCGACACCCTCGGCCTTCAGCCGCCCGATCAGCGCGAACAGCAGCTCCGCCTCGCGGTCGGACAGCGCCGCGGTCGGCTCGTCCATCACCAGGATGCGAGCGTTCTGGCTGATCGCCTTGGCGATCTCGACCATCTGCTGCTGCGCGACGCCGAGCGTGTCGACGATGACGGAGGGATCGATGTCGAAGCCGATGCCCTCGAGCACGCGCCGCGCATCGGCCAGGATCTTGCGGCGGTCGATCGTGCCGGGCAGACGGCCTTTCGGCTCGCGGCCGAGAAACATGTTCTGCGCGATGTCGAGGAACGGAACGAGCGAGAATTCCTGGAAGATGACGGCGATGCCGAGGGTCTGCGCGTCGGCCGTCGAGGCGATCGTGACCTCGTTGCCCTTGTAGTAGATCGCTCCGGCGTCGGCACGATAGGCACCGCACAGCACCTTCATGAGGCTGGATTTGCCGGCGCCGTTCTCGCCGAGCAGCATGTGGACTTCGCCGGGGTGGATCGCAAACGACACATCGTCCAGCGCCTTGACGCCGGGAAAGTCCTTGCTGATGCCGCGCAGCTCCAGCAGCGGCACGGGCGATGTCGCATCGAGCGTCGCAGTGCTGATCTCGGCGCTCATCCCGGCACTCATGGCAGCGCTCCGCCGGCAAGGATCTTGCCAGGATTCATCAGCCCGTCCGGATCGAGCGCGGCTTTGACGGCGCGCATCACCGCGACGGCCTCGCCGAGCTCGTCCTGGAGGTAATCGACCTTGCCGAGGCCAATGCCGTGCTCGCCGGTGCAGGTGCCGTCCATCGCGATCGCCCGCGCCACCATGCGCGCCTGCAGCGCCTTGGCGCCGGCGAGCTCGTTGGGATCGTCGGGATCGACCAGGATCAGCATGTGGAAATTGCCGTCGCCGACATGGCCGACGATCGGCGCAATGAAGCCGCTGGCATCGGCGTCCCGGCGCGTCTGCGTCAGGCAGTCCGCGAGGCGCGAAATCGGCACGCAGACATCGGTGATGACGGCGCGGGCGCCCGGCCGCAGGCCAAGGCCGGCATACAGCGTGTTGTCGCGCGCGTGCCAGAGGCGGCTGCGGTCCTCGGCGGCCTTGGCCCAGGCAAAGCCGCGGCCGCCATGCTCGATTGCGATCGCTTCCGCGGTCTGGGCCTGCTCGGCGACGGCCGCCTCCGAGCCGTGGAATTCGAGGAACAAGGTCGGCGTCTCCTGATAGCCGAGCTTGGAATAGGCGTTGATGCCGCGGATCATGACGTCGTCGACGAGCTCGATCCGGGCGGCAGGGACGGCCGACTGGATCAGCGCGATGGCAGTGTCGACTGCGCCGTGCAGGGTCGGGAAGCTGCATGTCGCGGCCGAAATCGCCTGCGGAATCGGATGCAGCTTCAGCGTGATCTCGGTGATGACGCCGAGCGTCCCCTCCGCCCCGACGAACAGCCGCGTCAGATCGTAGCCGGCGGCCGATTTGCGCGCGCGCCTCGCGGTGCGGATCACCCGGCCGTCGGCCAGCACCACCTCGAGGGCAAGCACATTGTCCTTCATCGTGCCGTAGCGCACCGCCATGGTGCCGGAGGCGCGCGTCGAGGTCATGCCGCCGATCGAGGCGTCGGCGCCGGGATCGATCGGAAAGAACAGGCCTGTCGTGCGCAGCTCGGCATTGAGCTGCTTGCGCGTGATGCCGGGCTGCACCACCACGTCCATGTCGGCCTCATGCACGGCCAGCACCTTGTTCATGCGGCTGAAGTCGATACACACGCCGCCCGCCACCGCCGCGGCATTGCCTTCGAGCGAGGTGCCGGCCCCGAACGGCACGATCGGCATGCCGGCCTCGGCGCACAGCCTGACGATGGCAGCGACCTCCCGCGTCGTCTCCGGGAACACGACGATGTCGGGCGGCATCGCCGGATAGTACGATTCGCTCCGGCCGTGCTGATCCAGCACGGCGCGCGCCAGGCTCGCGCGTGGCCCGATCAGGTTCGAAAGCCGCTCGGCCAATGCGCCGGTGCCGACCCGCAAATCCATCATTCCTCCCGTCCGCTTCTTCGACGATGACAGGACTCTTGACGGTCCTTGTCGTCCGCTCAGCTCAAGCCGGATCGTCTTGCTTCGCAAGCTGTTTCAGGCCGAAATCATAGTTGAGATGGAAATATCCCTCGCTCGCCATGCGGCCATCTGGCGCACGGCCCGGCGGGCAGCGCGTGAAGTCGCGGATCAGGCTGTCCTTGACGCCGAACACGACGTCGGAATCGAGATACTGGTCGCCCGCCACGAACACGTGGGTGACCAGCCGCTCGAAGCCCGGCGCCGAGATCATGAAATGCACATGCGCCGGCCGCCACGGATGGCGTCCCTGCGCCGCCAGCATGTCGCCGACCGGACCGTCATTGGGGATCGGGTAGGCCGCCGGCTTGATCGACCAGAAATGGAAGCGCCCCTCGGCGTCGGTGCGGAAGCGCGCACGCATCGCGAGATCGCCGATCTGCTCGAGCCGCTGCACGTCGTAATAACCGTCATCGTCGGAATGCCAGACGTCGACGACCGCTCCGGCGAGCGGCAGGCCGTCTGCGCTCGACACCGAGCCGGTCACCAGCAGCGGATCGCCCTTCATCGGCCCCGAGATGTCGTCGCCGCTGGCGCGCTCCGGCGCGGCCTGGACGAAGAACGGGCCGAGCACGGTGGTCTCGGTGGCGCCTTCCGGCACGGGATGGTTGATGGCGTCGACCAGCATGGAGACGCCGAGCGTGTCCGACAGCAGGATGAACTCCTGGCGCTTGTCGTCGCACATCCGGCCGGTGCGGGTCAGAAAGTCGATCCCGTATTCCCATTCCTGCTGGGTCGGACGGACCTCGCGCACGAAGGCATGGAGATGGCGCACCAGCGCCGCGCTGACCTGTTTGATCCGCGCATCACTCGCGCCCGCGAGGCGTTCGAGCACGGCATCGGTGATCGTGGTCTCGTTGAAGTTGCGCAAGAGGCGGCTCCTTTCAGACGGGCTCGCCGAGCCCGGACAGCCGTTCGACATGCCGGACGGTGGCGAGGAAGTCGGTCTCGGCATCGCCCTGCGCGATCAGCGCGACATAGGTCTCGCGCACCTGCGCCGCCAATTGCAGCGGCACGCCGACGGCGTGGCCGGCGCCGAGGATGAGATCGAGGTCCTTGGCCATCTGCGCGCAGGAGAATGTCGCGGCAAAGTCGCGGGCCAGCAGCGGCGCGGTCTTGTACTTCACCATCGGCGAGGCGACCGCGCTGTCGTGCAGCACCTGCAGAATGTCCGGCCAGGCGATGCCGCCCTTGCGCGCCAGCGCCAGGCTCTCGGCCATCATCGCCGCGGTCGTCGCGATCATCAGGTTGACGGCAAGCTTGGCGTAGCGTGCCTCTTCGGCCGAGCCGAGATAGGTCTGCGCGCGTGTGAAGCTCGCCAGCAGCGGCGTGACCCGTGCGAAAGCCTCTTTCGGCCCGGACACGAAGCAGGTCAGCTCGCCGGTGTGGGCGATGCTGGCATTGCCGGAGACCGGCGTGCGGAGATACGCGATGGCGCGGGGCTCGGCGGCCGTGGCGACTGCGTTCGACGCCTCGACGCCGACGGTGCTCGTCTCGATCAGGATCGTGCCGGGCGTCATGGCCGCGATCAGTCCACCGTCGCCCAGCATCGCCGCCCGCAACGCGGTGTCGTCCGGCAGCGACGAGACGACCGCGGCCTGGTCACGCACCGCCTCCGTCGCGGACGTCGCGGCGACGATGCCGAGGCCGCGCGCCTCGTCGAGCCGTTCAGCGTTGCGGTCGAAGGCGGTGACGTCGTAGCCCGCCTTGGCGAGCCGCGCTGCGATCGGCAGGCCGATCTTGCCGATGCCGATGAAGGCGAGGCGTTGGTCGGGAAGTGACATCGATGCGTCCGCTATTTGCTTGATCCGCCGCGCGCGCCGCAGCCAGGCTGGCGCGGGCGGGGCAGGTTGTGGAAGGTGAATGCCCCGGTCATGCGCCGGTCGCCGCATCGATCGGATAGTCGACCTGGAAACGGCCGATCCTGAGGTCGCCGAGCTCCTCGCGCACGCGCAGGTGCTCGGGGTGCGAGGCATAGGCCCGCAGCGCCGCGCTGCTGGCGAATTCGGAGAACAGGACGACGTCGCAGGCGTAGTCGACGTCGCTGACGTCGAGACCGACCTCGATGTGGGTCAGGCCGTCGATGCGGCCCTTGAGGCCCTCGAACAGGGTCTTGACCTTGAGCCGGGCCGCCGCGCGCTCGGCGGCCGTCTCGGCGCGCAGCCGCCACATCACGATGTGCCTGATCGGCCCCGTCATTCCTGCGTCCTCACCCTGAGCTTTGTTCTTTGGCTTTGTTCTTGTCGGACGATTTTGCCTTGCAGGAAATGGAAATAAAGCCCAAAAATAGTAACTCTGTTTTCCGCTTAGCGTAACAATTCAGCGCAATAATGGACCGTCTGCTCCAGCTCGAGGTGTTTTCCCGGACGGCCGAGCTGGGCAGCCTGTCCAAGGCCGCCGAGTCGTTGCGGATGTCCAACGCGGCGGCGAGCCGGCATCTCAGTGCGCTGGAGGAGCGGCTCGCGGTGCGCCTGATCGAGCGCAACACCCGCCGTCTCTGGCTGACCGAAGCCGGGCAGGAGCTGCTGCAGCGCTGCGGCACGCTGCTCAACGAGCTGGCCGAGGCCGAGGATGCCGTCAGCGATCGCGCGCTGTCGCCGCAGGGCATGCTGCGCGTCACCAGCTCGCTGTCGTTCGCCACGATCTATCTCGCGCCGATGCTGCCGGCGTTCCGCGCGATGTATCCGAAGCTGAACCTGCAGATCATCGCCGCCAACCGCTATCCGGATTTCATCGAGGCGGGCATCGACGTGGCGATCCGCACCCGTGAGCATGAGCCGGACTCGGGCATCGTCGTCCGCCGCATCGGCCAGATGCGGCGCGTGCTGGCGGCGGCGCCGTCCTATCTCGCCAGCCGTGGTTGCCCCGTCGTTCCCGGCGATCTCGTGCGCCACGACATGCTGATCTACAACCTCGCCAACGATCCGTATTCGCTGTCCCTGCGCAACGGCACGACCGCCCAGAGCATTCGGATCGCGCCGACGCTCGACAGCAATGACGGCCAGGTGATCAGGGGCGCTGCGCTCGCCGGACTCGGCATCCTGATCCAGCCGCTCTACATCGTGCAGGGCGACATTCTGGCCGGCCGGCTGGTGCCGCTCCTGCTCGATTGGGAGCTGCCCCTCCTGACGATGAACATCGCCTACCAGAACCGCGTCCGGCTGCCGGCAAAGATCAGGGTGTTCGCCGATTTCCTCGTCGACCACATCCGCACCCGTTCCGACCCGGGAATCTGGATCGAGCCGCCGAAGCCGGATTGAGCCTGATGCCCTTTGCGCGGCAGCGTCATTGAGTGTTCTGTAAAAAATAAATTGCTTGCCATTTTTCAGAAATAATGCTTTTCTCCCTGCAGCCCGCCTCGTGCAGAGGGACGTACGCGTCGTCACGAACGTTGAGGAGGGTGGCGATGGACGTGACGGCCGTGCCAGACGAGCGCGAGCCGTTGCGGACGGCGAAGTCGTGTGGTCCTGGCCTCTCGACGCTGAGGTCAAGCTCGCGGTCGTTGCTGTGACGGCACGCGCGGGTGATGGGGGCAAGAGAGCCGATCCCCAGGGAGAGCACGAAGGACACCGTAAAACCGTCGCGCGGGGAAGGCCGGATCTGTCCGGCTGTACCTGTGGTACCTGCCGCCTGCATTCTTTTGAGCAGGCGGGCCACGGGCCTCAGCCGAGGTCCGGCCTTCTCCGCGCCCTCTCGCATGTCAGGAGGGACATGATCGATGCATCACCCGGGCGCGATGTGCCGCGGGATGAACGACGCGCGTGTGGATGTTGGTCATGCAGCCAGGCCCCTTCGCCCCACATTCGGTGTCGGCCCCCCATTGCCGCAGGAAGATGTGCGAGGCACGATGGCCGGACAACGCCGATGGCCCCGAGTGAAGTCAGGACCACAAGGCATGTGAAGCGCGTTCAAAAAATCAGCGCCACAGGCACCGAGCAACTGGTGGGCCCGGCAGGACTCGAACCTGCAACCAGCCGCGAGTCTGAAACGTGGTCGTTGCCTTGGGTGTGCGGATCTTCAAGCCGAAAGGGGAAGCGTGAAATTGAATGTTGTCCCTCCCTCAGGATTGGACTCGCACCAGATCTTCCCATTGTGACGTTCCACGATCTTCCGGCAGGTCGCGAGTCCGAGGCCGGTGCCCTCGAACTCGTCCCGGCCGTGCAATCGCTTGAAAGGTTCGAAGATCTGCTGGTGAAATTCCGGAGAGATGCCGATGCCGTTGTCGCGAACGCCGATCCGCCACGTGTCCGCTTTCTCCGGCGTGGCGGAGACGTGCAAGGCCGGTACGGTGGCCTTGCAATATTTGATGCCGTTTCCGATCAGGTTCTGGAGGAGCTGTGTCAGCAGCGGCGCGTGACCAAAGACGATCGGAAGGTCGCCACGTGTCACCTTCGCTCCCCTGTTGCTGATGATCTGTCCCAGATTGGAGAGCGTGTCCTCCACCACGAGATTCATGTCCACCGGCTCGAAGACGACATGCGCGTCCGATTTGGTGTATTCGTGAAGGGTGTCGAGCAGCGCGACCATGCGCTCGCCAAGGTGAACCATGCGTCCGCAGTAGTCGCTGATCTTGGCCGGGTCGGCATTGCCCGACTTGACGGCATGGCTGATGATCGATGCAAATCCGCGGATCGAGGAAATCGGCGATTTGAGATCGTGGACGAGGACGTCGGCGAACCGTTCCAGTTCCTCGCGCTGCTGATCCAGCGCAAGCTGCATGGCTGCCTTCTTGCGCGCATAGCGGAGAATGCGGCCGACGGATCGCTCGTTGATGTGTTCCTTCGCGATATAGTCCGATGCGCCACGCTTCATCGCCTCGGTCGCGATGGCGGCGTCGCCCTGGCCCGTCGCCATGACGATGAACATCGCTGGAGCGATCCGGTGCAAAGCTTCCACGCCATCGAGCCCATCGCGTCCCGGAAGTTGATAGTCGACGACCGCAACATCGAATGACTGCCGCTCGCACGTGGCCAGCGCCTTGTCGATGCTGTCGGTCTCGACGCATTCGCAGGCGATCCCCGCGCGCTTTAGCGCGCGCATGACGTTCTTGCGGTCTGCGTCGTCATCGTCCGTGATCAGGATCGTCACGGCATCACTGGCGGCATGTAGCTGGCTCATGGGAGCTCCACGATCCGCCAATAGCCCTGCATCAATTCGACGAGCTTATGAAAATTCTCGCCGACGCGTTCCTTGAGGATGTACCCCGCAACATTGAGGTTATAGGAGGCAAACTTGTCCTCGTCCCGGCTCGAGGTCGTCAGCATGAACACGATGCTGCGCTTCAAGCCGTCGTCCAGCCGAATTTCTCTGACGAACTCGATGCCGGTCATGCGAGGCATGTTGATGTCGACGAGCAGGATATAGGGCGAGTTCAGCTTCGTCTTTCCATTCGTGCCGCGCAATATGTCGAGCGCATCGACGCCGTCGTTTGCCCTCAGCAGCGGATTGATGATTCTTGCGGATTTGAATGCGCGTTGCACGGATCTGGCGTCGCCTTCGTCGTCGTCGACGAGCAGGATCGTCACGTCACGCGCCCGTTCGGCGTCGGCCATCATCGTTTCCGTTCCTTCGCCGCGTTGGGAGTAAGGAGGCTGAAATAGAAGGTCGTCCCCTCGCCGACGGTCGATTCGAGGAGGATCGATCCGCCGGAGAGTTCAATCTGTTTGCGTACGATTGCGAGACCCATGCCACTGCCTTCGACTTGGTCTCGCGGTTTCAGAGTCTGAAACATCTTGAATATCCTGTCGTGGAACTGAGCCGGAATGCCGGGACCGTCATCCTTGACGGCAAAGGCGTGGTGCGACCCGCGATCCACGACGGAGATCTCGATGCGACCAGCCGCTTTGTGATGGTGCTTAATGGCATTGCCGATGAGGTTCATCATGATCTGCTGCAAGGGCATGCGAAAGACCTCGATCGCGCCGAATGCGGGGTCCACGATCACCTCGAAGCCATCAGGCGGCGTCATCAGGGCAAGTACGTTGTCCATGAGTTCGGCACCGGAAATGACTTCGCTGCCGGCGGCCTCGCGGCCAATGCGGGAGAATTCCAGGAGATCGTCGAGGAGTTTCTCAAGCCTTCTCACGCGGCCGCGCAAGAGCTGCATGCTCACCAGGTTTTCTCCGGTCAGGTGCGGCGCAAGATCCTCTTCGAGCCATCTCGAAGCATTGTCGATGACCCGCAGCGGCGCCTTGAGGTCATGCGATGCCGCATAGGCAAAATCGTCGAGCTCCCTGTTCGCGGCCTCCAGCTCGGCGGTGCGTTGCGCCACCTGTTGCTCGAGCCTCTCATTGAACTGCCGGCGTTCCTCCTCGGCCAGCTTCCGATGCGTGATATCGAAGATTGCGCCGAGCACCATGAGGCCCTCGTCCGTGTCGATCGGCGTGAGGCTGATCTCGATGGGAAACTCGCTGCCATCCTTGCGCCGGGCATAGATTTCGCGCCCTGGACCCATCGCTCGCTGCAACGATTCCCTGAGGGTCGGACTGGCGAAGTACCGCTCGATGTGGGCCTGATGCTTACCCCGTTCGTCGGCCGGCATCAGCAGTTCGACGCGCTGCCGGAGCAGTTCGTTGCCTTCGTACCCGAATAGCCGTTCGGTTTGTCGGTTCACCAGCGAAATCAGGCCGGCGCGATCGATCATGATCATCGCGGTCGGGGTCGACTCGACCACGAGACGAAATTGCTCCTCCGCGGCCTTGCGAGCCGATATGTCCCTGAGTGCGCCGACGATCCCGGTCGTCTCTCCCGAAGCCGGATCCCTGATCGCTCTCATCACGGCTTCGAGCCAGATCCGGCGGCCGTCGCGATCGTGGGCACGGATGGAGATCGAACTCTGCTCGACCTCGTCGGTCAGCAGCGAATTGAGGGCCGTCTGCAATTGCTCGACATCCTCGGGATGGATCGGGCCATACGGCTGTTGGCCGAGCAGCTCGCTTTCATCCACCCCCAATATGTCCCGACATGCCGGAGAGACGTAGCGGAGGCGAAGGTCGCGATCGAGCTGGATGATCAGGTCCGAGCTGTGATCGGCAAGAATGCGATACCGAGCTTCGCTCTCCTTGATCATGCGCTGTGCTTCGCGCATCTCCGTGATGTCGGTGATGAGCACGAACAAGCCGAGCACGTTTCCGCTGGCGTCGCGATGCGGGATATAGTTGGTCCAGGTGTTGCGGATGCTTCCATCCGCCTTGTTCAGCATGCGCTCGTAGTTCTGCCGCTGGCCCGACAGGGCGGCCTGGATGTGAGGCTCGGCCTCGGCGAACAGGGTCTCGTCCAGCAGGGACGTGACGTGGCAACCGACGAGCTCCTCCGGCGATCGGCCGAACCACTCCTCATAGGCCGTGTTTGCGAAGCGGCATCGAAGGTCGCGGTCCCAATACGCGATGACGCTCGGGACGGCATCGATGATGGTCTTGAGCTCTGCCGTTCTGGCGGCGACCTGCTGCTCGAGGGAGAAATTGCTCTTCCGAAAGTGGTCTTCCACCCGCTTCTGCCGGCTGATATCCCGCTCGATGATCGATGCGCCGATGATCGTCCCATCCTGACGCCGGATCGGTATTGCCCTGATCGACACGTCGATCGCAGTGCCGTCCTTGCGCAAACGGCGCGTCTCCAGATTGTCGATATGTTGTCCCCGTCTCACCTGATCGAGGATATAGTCGTCATGGATCAGCTGCTCGGGCGGGATGTGGATACGGATGCTCCGGCCAATGACCTCGTTCGGCCGGAATTGGAAGAGACGCTCGGCAGCGGCGTTCCATGACAGGATCGTGCCCGAGAGGTCCTTGGCGACGATCGCGTCCTCCGAGGAGTCGAGGAGGGCGTCGGCTATTGCGGCTTTTTCTTCGAGTTCTTTCTTCGCTTTTTCCAGTTCGCGGTGGCTCTTGCAGAGGATTCCGTTGATTTGTGAGCAGAGCGAAGTGGGATCGAAGGGCTTGGCGATGACACCTGCGACGCCGACGCGCCGAAGGTCGTCCACCTCCTTTGCGCTCGTGGCGGCAGTGACATAGATCACGGGAATGCCGGCGGTCTGCGGTCGCTCCCGCAAGCGCGCCAGCGTCGTGGGGCCGTCCATGCCGGGCATGTTGTGGTCGAGCAGGATGAGGTCAGGAGACCATTTTGCGGTTGCGGCTAGTGCCTCCTCGCCGGAGGCGCAACTGCGCACATTGAAGTTCGAATCGAATGCGATGGCCGTCCCGACGATCTCCCGGGCGTCGGCGTCGTCATCGACATGCAATACGTCGACCGAGCGCATCTGGAATTGCACATTCATGTCGATGTCGACCAACATCCAGTGATGAAAGTGAATACGCTGTCCATCGGATCAAGCGCCGACGAAAACTCGCAACTAATAAATGACGTGCATAAAAGGTGAGTTTCACTGATGCGCGTAATACTACCTAATGGTTGCAAGATAAACGTTTGCAGCGAGAATATAAACATCTAAGTGCAGGTTGATGCTGTTTGCGGAGTTTCATTGGCAGCGATATCCGGAGTTTTGCGGAGTTCGTTGTTCGATCTGTGCGACGACGGTTGCCGAAAGAGGAGCGATTCGACCGAGGTCCTGATCGCGGCGGTATCGGGGGCTTGGCGGTCATCGAGTCTCGACTCTGAGTTCTGCGGGAAAATCGTTGATGTGAGAACCGTTGCCAAAACAACGACAGGCCGAATCAAATGCGCAATAGATCCATGCGGCTGGTAATTCGATCGCTGGTATGGGGCGCATGTGCCAGCTGCCTCCTCGATCCGGCGCTTGGCCGTCGCCTGGACGGGTTCAACATTGTAGCGACACCAGACCATCCGTTCGGCTCCGCGACAGCGGAGCAGGCGTTGTCGATGGCGAAGAGGCTTGGCGCCACGTCGGTCGCCGTGATTCCATTTCTCTGGCAGTCGACGCCTTTGGCACCGGACATCGTCGCGGGAAGCGCCATGTCCGACGAGGAGCTGCGCGCGGCGATCCAGCAGGCGCGCCGGCTCGGTCTGACCGTGATCGTCAAGCCGCACGTCTGGGTGCCGGGCAGCTGGGCCGGCGCCGTCGAGCCCGCATCGGAGCAGGATTGGAAGGCCTGGTTTGCGCGGTACCAGGCCGAGCTCGAGCGGATTGCTCGAATAGCAGCCGATGAAGGTGCCGATGTCCTCGCCATTGGCACCGAGCTCGCCAGGACCACGCGGCGTACGGAATGGAACGCCGCAATCGCGGCCGTGAGGTCGGCGTTTCCACGGACCTTGCTTTACGTCGCGCACAATGCGGACGAAGCCGAAGCGATTGCGTTCTGGCCACTTCTGGATGTCATCGGCGTATCCTTGTATCCGCCACTCGGCGCCGATGACGACCGCGGCGGCCGTATCGCCATGATGGAAGCAGAGGCCGAGCGCCTCGATGCGCTGTCGAACCGTTGGCGTAAGCCCGTGCTGGTGGCCGAGATCGGATTGCGTTCGGCCAAGGGCGCTGCCGCCAAGCCCTGGGAGAGTGCCGAAGAGAGGGCCGCGCCCGTGGATGTGCAGCTTCAGGCCGATGTCATCGAGGACTGGCTCGCGGTGCTCAAGCGCCCGGCGGTTGCGGGCGTCCTGGTCTGGCGCTGGTTCACCGATCCGGCCGCCGGCGGGAATGCTGACACCGACTTCACCGTGCAGGGCAAGCCGGCGGAAGCCGTGCTGTCCTGCGCATGGGCCGGTGTCTGCCGCAAACCCTGAGTCAGAACCTGTACCAGGCTCCGACCACGAGGCCGTTCTCTTGCAGAGCATTCCGCCCCCAATAGGTCGAGTAGCCGCCGATCTGCAGCGACAGCGCCGGTGTCAACGCGTAGACGGCGCTGAGCTGGGCCTTGTGATAGGAGTAGCTGCCGAAGCCAGTGGTGCCGGCGCCCTCGGACAGCACATTGAACGATTGCGCGAGCAGCAGCCAGCGTTCGGTTGGGCGAATGCCGAAGGTGATATCGGTCCGGAATTCGCTCGGCGGACCATCCAGGCGATAACGTTGCGCGATCTGGAGATCGACGAAGGCGGGGAGCGTTCCGGCCTTGAAACTGTAGCCGGCGAGGCCGCGAAGCTCGATCTGCCGGTCGGTCTGACCAATCGCTGCCAGGTTCGATGTGTCGGACGTGCCGGGCATGCGGAAGATCGCCTGCACGGAAAACACCCAGGAGGAATCAGACCAGACACGGACCCGGGCTCCGATGTCGGTGTAACCGATGCCGCTGCGCTGCGCTCCGACAGGCGATCCGATGTCGATGTGCTGCAGCGAAGGCTGGACGATGCCGGTGATCCAGTCCGTGAGGCCATACTCGATCAGCAGCTGGGCTTCGTCCTTGCTGTAGCGCGGGATGCGACGCAGTGCGCTGCCGCTGTCGAAAAGGCGGGTCGACTGCATCGCCGTGCCGGTGAACACCAGGGCGCCCGTCCCGGCCTCGAGTGTCCAGGCGCCGGCCCACGCCTGGCTCGCGCAGCCCGCCGACGTCATGGCGATGAGGCACAGGATCTTGCGGCGCCCGGCCAGCGCGCTGAGGGAAGCCGTGGCATGCGTTCGGGCCGTCCAACGAGCTAAGCACATTGCGGCACGACACGGTCGCCGCCGGTTGCGGCAATGTCCGACACCGCCGCGATGGCGCGGGTGAGCAGATGGATGCGGCCTGCGCCGTTGACGCGCTCGGTCACGACGGCAACGCTTGCGGTCGCGTGATGCGCCGCGATCGCTTCCGGATTGGAGATCCTGAGACCCGCGATCGAGGCGCGCAACGTCTCGGCAAGCTTCATGGCGGACGCCCGCGACTGGTCGGGGAGGATGAGGACGATGAGCCCGTCGCGGTAGATGGCTGCGACCACGCCGACAGAGGCCGTGGCCGCGCGCACCGCGGCTGCGACCCTTGCCATGATGCCGGCTTCCGAGGCCTTCCCGGTCTCCAGTTGCACGCAAAGCCGATCAACGGCGAGCGCGATGATGGAGGTCTCTGTGCCGGGCGGAAAGTTCACATCCGCGAGCAGGTAAGCCTCGGCTATTTCGCCGACGAACAGACCCGTGCTCCGATCGATCCAGTTCGATGCGCGACGGTCGCCTGATCCCGATGCCAGTCGCGTCAACTCGGCCTCGCGGGCTTCGCGGCGGTCGAATTCTGCCTTCAGCTTGAGCGCCGATCGCACGCGGGCCAGCAGTTCGACTCTGTCCACCGGCTTGGTGATGTAGTCGGTCGCGCCGGCTATGAACGCATTGCCGAGGCTCGCGGTATCGCCGAGCGCCGTCACCATGATGATCGGCACGCTGGCGTAGCGCGGGTCGTTGCGGATCCGCGCGCAGGCCTCGATGCCGTCGACCTCGGGCATGACGATGTCGAGCAGCACGAGACCGACCGTCACCGGCTCTGCCGACGATGCACCGATCCCGAGCGCCCGGTAGGCATCGTGGGCCGACCCCGCCGTGACGACCTGTTCATAGCCTGCGGCCAGCAGCATCGCCTCGGTGATGTCCCGCCCATCTTCGGAATCGTCGACAACGAGAATACGCATGGTGAACTCCCTCGAATGATCCTCACTTCAGTCCCGGATGGCCGTCTGTCCCGGGATGGCGTCCGTACGCCTGAATAGTCGCCAGCCGGCCTTGTCGTAGATGAGCTCATAGCCCGCGGCTCCCCGCCGATAGAGCAGAGGGAAGGCCTTGTTCAGCCGGTCCTGCGCTCCGCTTCCGATGTCCGGATCGGGCACGGCGACGAACGGAGCGTCGATCCGCGAGAACAGGATCCCGAGCGTGAATGTCTCGTCGGATGGCGACAGCAATCCGCGCGCGCTGCCCCGCCCGATGACGATCGCGGGGGCGTTCAGCGTGTCGACGAGAATTCCATCTCGTCCGACGCTGGCCTGGCCCAGATCGATCGCCGCGCTCCGCTCCGCGTCGACGTGATGACTCTCCAGGGCGATGGCGACGTTGACGGCTCCGCTGGGGTCCGCGATCGCCAGGCCGGCGACGCCGCCGACCCAACCGAGCGCGAGCAAGGCCGTCACGATCTCCAACCGCTTGCGCAGCGGCGGCATGTGGATGATGACGATCGCCGCCAGGACCGGCGGCATCACCGCAAGCGCTGCGGGATCACCGAACAGGCCGGTCGTGACCGCGAGAACAGCCGCCGCGACGGTCGTCGCGACGAACATCAGGAGGGGCGCGAGCAGAGGTCGCTGGCGCCATATCGACACGATCGCGAAGCCCACGATGGGCGCGCCGATCAGGATCGCCGCCATGATCGCAAGGCCGGCGTCGATCGAGAGGGAGCCGGATAGTCCGTGGCCGAACAGGGTGAAAAATCCCGCCGCCCAGGTGGCGACCCCTTCGGCGGGCGCCACCAGGAAGGTCCAGCCGCTGCCGGGGAATATCCAGGACATGTAGGAGAAGGCCGCGACGCAGAACGCCGTCGGGAACAGCAAGGCGAGCACCAGGTTCAACGTCGTCCTGGAGAGCTGCTCGGGCTGGATCGCGAGAACCAGAAACGGGACGGCGGCGCAAGTGATCGCGGCGCCTATCGGATGCGAGAAGGTCAATCCGAGCAGCGCCAGCGCGACAGCCATCACCTCGGGCGCGCCGGTACGGGCGCGTAGTCTGAACACGGCGCAGCCGAGCAAAAACAGGAAGACCGTGAAGATCATCTCGGATGGCCCGGCAATGGCGGCACGCAGGATCGCGGGATGCATCACGATCAGAACGACGATCAACGGTGCGACAATCGCGGCGATGCCGATGCGGTGGAACGAGGTCAGCAAGCTGCCGGCGAGCAGCGCCAGGACGACCCCGGTCAGGAGAACGGGGGTGGGCGTCCCGGCAGGCGTGACGAATTGTAGCAGTGTCGTGGCGAGGAAAGGGATGGTCGGATAGGCCGCCAGAATGCGCCCGATCGGCATCTGCCCTTCGCCCGCGGTCATCGCGCTCGCCCACAACGTCACGGCATCGTTGGGAACGAGGCCGGCCGTTACGGCGCTGAGCGAGACGACGAAGACGGCCACGCAGGCGACGGCCATCAACGTCCCGAGCGGCAACAGGCGGCTCATGCGGCGGCCTCCTGCGCCCGCGCCAGTTCGCGAGCGACATGCTTGGACACGCCGTGGTGCGTCTTCTCCCAATAGAACGGATTGCGCAGCAACTGCCACAGGCCGCGATAGGTCGCGATCGAGAGCATGACCCAGTAGCCGAACGCCGTGAGGCTATAGGGAATGAGATTGAGCCAGCCGCGCCGGATCGGCGCCAGCATGTTGAGGAACATCAACGCGCCATTGCCGGCGAGAAGGTTGAACAGGGCCAGGAACAGCAGCGGTTCCGGAAACACCGCCTCGAGCCCGCTGATCGCGGCGATCATCCAGGCGAGATAGAGCAGCCAGAACACCGGGTTGAGCAGGCCGGACAGCACAGTGCCGCCGATGAAGAAGACGAAGCCGAGAAAACCCAACGGTCCGATCATGCGCATGAAGCGGAGCGGGCGCCTTGTGTGAACCAGCAGGGTCTGCATGTAGCCCTTCATCCAGCGCGAGCGCTGCCTGATCCAGTTGCCGGCGTGGCAGCTTGCCTCCTCGAACGTGGTGGAATCCACGATGCCCACGCGATAGCCATGCTGCGTCAGGCGCACGCCGAGGTCGGCGTCCTCGGTGACGTTGAACGGATCCCAACCGTGCAGTTCGCGCAGCACGTCGATCTTGAAATGATTGGACGTGCCCCCCAAGGGGATCGGAATGCGGAGGTGGTCCAGCCCGGGCAGCATCTGGTCGAACCACAGGCCATAGTCCAGCGTGAACATGCGCGTGAGCCAGTTTTCGCTGGCGTTGAAATAGCTCAGGCTGCATTGCAGGCAGGCCGTATCGGCCGAGGACTTCCGGAACGTCGCGACCACCTTGCGAAGCTGGTCCGGCTCCGGCCGGTCCTCGGCATCGTAGATCACGAGGAATTCGCCGCGCGCGAACTGCAGCGCGAAATTGCAGGCCTTGGGCTTGGTCTGCGGGAGCGATGGCGGGACCCGGATGATCTCGAACATGCCTTCGAGACCGAGCTTGCTGGCGACCTCGATCGTCTCGTGGTCGCTGGCCTCCAGCACCAGCTTGATGTCGAGCTTTCCCAGGGGGTAGTCGAGGTCGCGCAGCGCCTGAGCCAGCATCGGCAGCATGGCCGGCTCCTTGTACATCGGCACCAGCACCGTGAAGACCGGGAGCTCGTCGTCCGTGAGCGCGCGCGCTTCGATTGCGATGGTCTCGTCGGCCATGCGCACGCCGCCAAACAGCACGAGCAGGCCCTTGAAGGCGAAATTGCCGAGATAGAAGACGCTCATGGCGACGTTGAGGGCGATCAGCGTCGTGAGGGGCGATAGCGCCAGGCCGAGCAGGATCAGGCTGAGCAGCGCATAGCCGAAGACGATCTGTCCCGGGGTGAAAACCCGCTGCGCCGAGAGCTCCGGATTGAGGTCGGCGAGTTCGTAGACGGCGCGCGCCGACAATGCGTCGTCAAACGCGGCCTGCACCGCCCAGACGATGTCGAACTTGGTCGCGACGACGAAGCCGATGTTCGCTCCCCAGCGCTTTCTCGCAAAAAGCAGCGTCTCGGGCCCAGGCTCGGCGGTCGCGATCATCAGCCGCCCGTCGCTCTGCTTCCACGGCATGATCAGCATGCGGGCGTAGATGTCCGCCTCTCCCTCGCGAAGGAGTGCGAGGTCCGGTGGCTCACGGATCAGATCGACGAACGGCAATTCGTAATGGTAGGCGACAGCCTGATAGTAGATCGCCGGCTCGGCCCAGTTGCGCGACAGGATGGCGTTGCCGAGGCTGACGTGCCAGGCCTCGGCGAGAGCGATGGCCTCGTCGAGCTGGCCGAGCGTGAGGACGCGGCGGGCGACGAGGATGTCGCCGAGGGCGCGATCGGAAGCTGACAATGGCTGCATGGCAGGTCCTATTCGCCGGCGCGGCGAGCTGCACGGCGGCGGTACATGCGCTGGGCCAGCATCAGCAGTGCGAGAGTTGCGAGCACCCAGGTGATGCCAACGATCCATGGCCAGCCGCGATCGAGGTTGGCTGTCCACGACGGCTGGTCGGCATAGGTGACGCGCAGTAGGGTGTCGCGATAGCTGGAGAGCGCGAGGGCGACGCCGCTCCGGTCGAGAAATGCGACGTCGCCGCGGTCGAGATTGATGGCGGGCGAGGCGGACAATGATCCGTCGCCGCTCAGCGGGCGAACCCATAGTCCGGGAAATCCGTTCGCAGTGACGATCTGCGCGACCGCGCCGGTGGTCATCCCCCCGACATCGAGCAGAACGCGCTCGCTGCGATCGGTGATGGCGACGCGGCCGCGATCGAACCGCACGCGTTGATCGGCTCCGGCGGGAGGCGAGTTGCCGACCGAGATGAAGGGCGCCGACGGTGCCGCCGCGGCCCTGGCGTCGACATAGGTCACCTCGATCGGCGTCGTCCTGTTCGACAGGCCGCTCACCACGTTGGACAACGAGGCCAGCACCGAAAGGGGGCGATCAGCCGTCGATGCCGGAAGAAGAATCTGGATACCATTGCCCCACAAGCTCACCAGATCGGAGAAGTCGCGTGCTGCCGGGCCCGCTGGCGACAGCATCACCTGGCTGGAGCCGAGGAGCTCGGCAGGGTAGCCCTGCGGCTCGAACCGGCAGTCGCCCTGCGAACTGCGACGCTGCACGACCGTTCTGACATTCGCGATCGTGCCTACGAGTCCCTCTGGAAGAGCGAAATCGAGCCGCGTCGGTCCGCCGATCGCGGCGACCGTGCTGGCGAGCAGGTGTTCGTTGACGAAGGCGCTGACCACGGCCTTTTCGCCGGCACCGTCGGGAGCAACCATGACGTCGAGGACGAGGCGCGAGGGGCGGGTGCCTGCCGGCAGCGACTGGCTGGCGATCGTGATGGGAAGCTCGGCGCGGCCGAACACATCGACGCGCGGCGCGGTCAGACCGAGGTCGTTGAAACTGATTCGATCGGACAGCTTCCTGGCGGCCGAGATCGACCCGATCGACGCTGTCGGCGTATCGCGCAGGGCCAGGAGCGAGGGATCGCCGAGCAGCCTTCCGATCTGAGACGACCCGGAATCCGTGGCCAGAAGGACCGGAACGCCGCCGATCCGACCTGCTGCGAGCGCGTTGTTTGTCCGGGCCCCGCGCGCGTAGTTCACCAATGTTGCCGTCGGTCCATCGAGCCGATCCGCGATCTCATCGAACGATCCGACGACGATGAGGCCACGCGTCCAGCGCCCCCTGTTGTCCTGGTCGACCATGTCCGGCATGCCGTTCTTGCCGTGATGAAAGCTGACGGTCCGGCCGGCGGCCTTGAGGGATCGGGCGATCGTCAACGCGGTGGCGATATCGGCAGCCGGCGGCGATGCGCTGGACAGCAGAATGCCGACGTCTCGGGGCATCAGCGCCGCGGTCGCCGCAATGTTCGGCGTGCCCGAGAGTCCCAAGGCAAAGTCGACCATGGTTTCGGGGCGGATGGTGACGCTGTCTCCGACATAGCGGACATCGATGCAGCGATCCTGCGTCGCCGCGCCGGAATACACGAACGACAGCTTGAGAAAGCCCTCGCGTGCCGACACATTCGCAAGCGAGATGCGGGCCGTGCGCCCCGTACCCCTGCCGTCCAAGGTCAGCGCGGCGATCGAACGATCGTTCGCCAGGATTTCCAGGCTGCGGCGCGCCTCGTGAGCACTCACGTCGTCATAGGCCAGAACGAGTTCAGCCAGATTGAGTTCGACGCCCTGCGGAACGCGAATATAGAGTTCGCGCCGCCCGCCGAGATTCGACAAACGAAACCCTTCGGGAAATCCGGCATCGGCGATGGGAATACCGACCCGCAGCGATTTGGGTGTCGTCTCGCCGATCGCCGCCGGGAGCGCGGCCATGAGCGGCGACGGCTGGAAGGCGGCCGGTCGCGCCGGCTCCGGCGGAGCGGCTGGCGGCCTGCGTTGCTGGGCATGGACTGACGACGCCTGGATTGCGAGAGCCGCAGCCAGGACAAAACGCACGAAATACGACACGATATTCCCCCGTCACTACAATATTAGGTTCCCCGGCTCTCATCCGCGCCGCATTGCGCGGCTTCCGCGGCAGTTCGGAGCCGTCCGAAATGCTTGGTCAATTCATTGAGTTCCTCAGTCTCCAATCCTCGCCGAGAGCGATAGGGCTCGACCAGAATGATGTCGCATGCTCGCGCCGCCTCACCGACCGCCCCAAATCCGATCGTCGAGGCGATCCCGCAAATCTCGTGGATCCAGCAATAGGTCTTCGCAACCATCTCCGCCGAGGTTGCCTCATCTTCCCTCATTCGCACCAGGTCGATGGCGGCCTGCTGCAAGCGTTCGACCAGTCTTACCGAGAAGCGCCCGCGCACGACGGCGAGACGCGCCTCGAGTTGTCGGTCCATGGCGGTGATTTGGGACGTCTCGTCCAGCATCCGACGTTCCCTAGGTCTCGGCGGATGCGGCCGCGGCGGCAAAATAAGGTGGCGCAATGGACGCGCGCCGCTGACAGGATGCTGCTAGCCTGGCCGCAACTATCATCCTCTCCGATGGCGTGTTGACCTGATCGTGCATGGATGACTGCTCCACATCCAAGATGAATATTCAGCGCGGCATTTCCGCACGTCGATAAAAGCTGAGCGAGTTTTGTTACTTTTGGACGCATGCTTTCGCGCGTAGAAATACGCTCGCTGACGACGAAATCTCATCGTCGCGTCGAAGTCGCGCTGCGGGCGGCACGTTCGCCGGGAGCTCCAACGGCCACGATGCCGGCGCGATCACTGCGCGCCGGCGGAGCGCACCGGGCGGAAATCGCGTAGTTCTACCTGCGATGACCTTATCCTGACGTTTAGGCTGCCTTGATCGGATCGCGATGGGCCGGGCGTCGGATGCAGTCGGTGAGGCGTTGCGTGAGTCGGCTCGATCTACGGTGAAATCCCTCGTCAAGAACGGGATCTGGGACCAAAGTGGGAGCGCAAGCGATGGATGCACGGCAGGTGAGCAGGGCTACCTCGACAATTTTAATCGTCGACGATGATCCCCTGGTCCTCAAGGCGACCGCCGACTGGTGTACGTGGATGGGCTTCTTCGTCCTGACGGCGGCCACGGGATTGCAGGCTCTGATCAGGGCGGCCGAACACCGGCCCGATGTCCTTCTCATCGACGTCCACCTGCCGGAGATCGATGGATTGAGCGTCCTGAGCTATCTGTCGGACGCAGCCAAGAAGGCGCCTCATGTTATCGTGATGACCGGGCGGACCGATGAAAAAACCTTCGAGCTATGCGACGGGCTCGCCGCGACATGCATACCCAAAGGCCGTCTGTTCTGGAAAGAGCTCGCGGCAAGCCTCGCCGAGATCTATCCCGAGAGGAATGCCGCGATAGCACAAGCGGCCCGACAATTCTCTGCTGCCGACGTCAGGCGACGTCCACGCGTTCTGCTGGTTGATGACGACGTGAGCGTGAAGAGGATGCTCGAGCACCGGTTCGAAGGACTGGGAGTCGATCTTCTGTATGCCAGCGACGCTACACGAGGATTCTGGAAAGCGCGGCGTGAGCATCCGAGCGTCATCGTCACTGATTTCTGCATGCCGAACGGCGATGCCAACTATCTTCTCACGAAGCTGCGGAGTGCGTCAGAGACCCGCGACATTCCGGTCATCGTCCAGTCGGGACGGCATCTCAGCAGGCCGATCAAGCGCAAGCTTCAGGAGGAAATCGACGGTCGTCCCGGAGCGGCCCGGGTCCTGCGTAAATCGTCTGATGGCGCCGAGCTGCTGGACGCGCTGCAGAGGTATTGCGGGTTCGCCGCCATCCCTGAAGAGGCACCGTCTCCTTGTTGAGGGCAGCAATTCCCGCGTCGCAGGGATGCTCCTCCACCACGTCGTCGCATCGGGCATGGCCGTCACATACGCCGTCCGTTTCCATGCACGTCGTCCGGCGCCCTCGGAGTGATGTGGATAGCTGGCCCTTTGCCCCGCCGAGGATGCTAAGGCGGCGGAGGCAGGTCGGCCTCACTGCCTGACGGCAGCCGTTCCAAAATGGCGAAATGAGCGAAGCGACACCGCGCGCGGAGAGGGGCCGGCAACCAGGCCCGAATTGGCGGGGCGCCAGGACGTGTCGTCAGGCGCGTCCTGGCTTGGGGGCGGATCTCCTATCCACCGCGCTGATACATCATCCGCAATTCCGACGCTGCGGCCGATTGCAGATGAGCGAGCGCCTCCTTCAGGTTCGAGATCTCGCGATTGGTCGGCTTGCGCTTCTCAGCCATGGCGCGCAGCAGCGCCGTTTCGGCGGCGCGGGCCGCCTGCCCGGTGGCGGCGAAGCCGACCGTCGGACCGATGCCGCAGATGCCGTGCAGGTGACGATACGATTCGGAAACGAGTGCCCCACCGGCGTCGTCCCCCCGTGCCATACGGTCTGCAAAGATGAGAGTAGCCGTGATCTTGCTTTCGAGTGCGGTTGCGAAGCGGTGCCTCACTTTGGCAAGGCGGGCCTCGAATTGGTCGCCGGTCATGCAGTCCTCCTCGTGCTACATCCCAGCAGCGTCTCCCCGAAGAATTAATTTCACGTCATCGCACAAGGATCAATGCGTTCGATCGCGAACGTGATTATTCCGGTGGCCCGAGCATGGGACGGCTCGCCGGAGCAATCCGTAGGCGAAGCCGCTCGGGGCAGGAGGGGCGGACGGTCAGGTAGTTTTACGTGCAGTGAAATTAACGCACCGTCAGATATGGCTGAATAGCTTTGCCGAGGCGTAGCACCTCTGTTTGCACAGATCGCGGTGTTGCGAGGCTGTGAACTTGTCGCCGCTGGGGTTATACCATGTACGCGTCAGGGCAGGTCGCCCGTATCCAAGTCGATCGAGCCGTCACGGCTCCTCCGTTCTTGCGAGTGCTCGTCATCGACGACGACGAGAGCGTAGGAGCGGCGATCAAGGCGTTCCTGACGCGTCGCAGATGTCGTACCGAACTGGCATCGGGCGCCTATGCGGGTATTCAGGCGCTCGCGCATGCGAACTTCGACTTGGTTCTGGTTGATCTCTTCATGACCGGAATGAGCGGACTCGACGCGATTGACTATATCCGGCAACGATCAGCCATACCCATTGTCGCCATGTCCGGCTTCAGGTTGCGTAGCTCGCTCGAGCCGATCGACTATCTTCGCACGGCTTTGCAAAGGGGCGCCTCGTGCTATCTTCGCAAGCCGTTCTCCTCCCGCCAGTTGATTGAGGCCATAGATCTGAGCTTGCCCCCTCATGCTCATTCTGGAGCTCTGCTGCGATGAGCCGGTTCGGCGGCGAGATGACGGACGCGGCACGTTCCGAGGCGAAATCGCCCCGTGACGATCGTGCCATTGCCGCGAACGAGGTCGGCGCGGCGATCGCTCACCAATTGAATGGACCATTGACTGCGCTTCTGCTCTATCTCGAGGACCTTTGTCAGGGCGGCGGCGGGTTTCCTGAGATCGAACATGATGGCGTATCGCTGAGGGAAGTCGCTGAGAACGCGCTGCGCGAGGCCGAAGCCGTCTGCAGGTTGGTGCAGCGGCTTGGCGATACGTTCGAGGCGCCACTCAGGCAACAGACCGCATTTGCGCAAAGTCGTGATGTCATCAGGTGGTGGTCGCGGGTCGGTAACGCCCGCGACGAGGCACAACCGATTCCGCAAAACGCAGTCTGGCTGCGTTCGCTGACCACGCGCGAGCAGGAAGTTCTGGGGCTGGTCCGAGACGGGTATTCGAACAAGGAAGGTGCGGCGCGGCTGCAGATCAGCCCGCGAACGTATGAAGGTCACCGGGCCGCTCTGATGCGGAAATCCGGAGCGAAGAACCTCGCAGACCTGCTTCGCTTGGCGGCTCAAGATCAGGAGACAGCCGACCGTCAGTTGCCGGCGAAGGCCGTGCGACGCCGGGCGGCCGCGCCGCAGCCGCGCGGGAAAGTCAGATGCGGAAGTTGAACGGCGAGACCGAGATCGATCGTTCCGTCACCGAGCCGGCCACCCGCCAGATCCAGGCTGCCGGAAGCAGGCAAGGCCAATCCGGCGCATGTCATCGATCAATCAACGCGAGGCGTGGACAACATTGATCGCGGCATCCGGCAGGCACAGTGTTTCGCAGCGTGCGCGTCAGTCGATCCAGTCAAGGCTGTTTCGCATCATACTCATGCTGTCGGTTCCTGCCTTCGTCGGTCTGGCTGCACTCGCATGGGGGCTGTACCAGCACGAACGCGAGCAGGCCTCCCAGGGCGCGTTGGCGACGGTCCGCGCTCTCGCCGCAGCGCTCGACAGGGATCTGGCAGGAACGTCCTCCGCGGCTCAGGTCTTGGCAGAATCGGCAGCTCTCGCGACGGACGATCTGGGGGCCTTCTACAAAGAGGCCAAGGGCAGCCTCCCTCATCTGGAAGGTTCGGCCGTCGTGGTGGCGGATGCGGCCGGCCAGCAGGTCGTCAATACGGCGCTGCCCTATGGCGCCCCGCTGCCCATGCGCTCAGATCTGGCGAACCACAGGAAGGTGTTCGAAACCGGCAAGCCGTCGGTCTCCGACATCTTCATTGGTGCCGTGTCGAAGAGACCGGCTCTCTCCATCGATGTACCGGTGTTTCGAGAGGGAAAGGTGAAATACACGCTCGGCGTCGCCCTGGGCATTGAGAGGCTGAACGGCCTGTTCGCGAACCAGAAACTGCCGGCCGGTTGGATTGCGACCGTCACCGATTCGGCAGGCATCATCGTCGCGCGGACCCACGATCCCGAACTGATAGGCAGGCCTGCTCCTGTGAGGCTGGCTGACATCAAATCGTCGCGGCCGAATGTCGTCGACACATATCGGGCGGACGGGACGCCGATACTGGTGGGCTTCGGCCGGTCCGAGCGCTCCAATTGGACGGTCGCGCTCGGGATTCCGCTTTCCGATCTGTATCGCCGACCGAACTCCATTCTCCTGTACGGCATCACCGGCGTATTCTGCGTCCTACTCGTCGGGCTGATCGCGGTGATGTATGAGGCGAAGCGGATCGCGCGCGGCGTTCGAAGCCTGCTGCCCGCGGCGCTGGCTTCGGGATCGGACGAAACCACCGCCGCTGCGCGATCTCACGTTCAGGAGATTGACGACGTTGCCGTGGCGATCGAGCGGGCGCGCCGGTTGCTGCATCAACGCACGCTTGAGCGCGACAACGCTGAGATGGCCATCGCGGCAAGAAATCTAGCGGATGAGATGTTTCGCCTCGCGGTCGAGGCCTGTCCGAACGGAATGTTGATGGTCGATGCCGAGGGCAGGATCTCGATGGTCAACAATGAGCTCGAACGCCAGTTCGGATACACCAGACAGGAACTGATCGGCCAACCCGTGGATATGCTGGTGCCCGAGCGTTCTCGCGTGAGAAACGCCGTGCTCCAGCACGCGTTCAATTTGCGGCCCGAAACCCGTCAGATGGAATCCGGTCGCGAACTCACCGGATTAAAAAAGAACGGGACTGAGTTTCCCATCGAGGTCGGTCTCAATCCGATTCGGGTTGGCCAGGGGCTCATGATCCTGAGCGTCGTCGTCGACGTCAGTGAGCGCCGGCGCGCCGAACGTCTGAAGGACGAATTCGTTGCGACCGTGAGCCACGAACTACGGACACCGCTGACATCGGTCACGGGTTCATTGGGGCTGCTCGTCGGATGCTGGAGCAAGACGATCCCTGAGCCGGCGGCACGGTTGCTGAGCATCGCGCATGCCAACAGTGAGCGCTTGGTACGTCTCGTCAACGACATTCTCGACATGGAAAGGATCGAGGCGGGCGATGACACGTTCAACCTCAGGCGGGTTGAAGTCAGATCGCTGGTGGGGCGCGTCGTCGAGGAGAGTCGCGGCTACGCGGACGATGTTGGCGTTTGCGTCGAACTCGGTGCTGGTGTCGTGGGCGTCTATGCCAATGCCGATCCAGAGAGATTGGCGCAAGCGGTGGCGAACCTGGTCTCGAATGCAATCAAGTTCTCTTCGGCCGGCGGGAGCGTGCAGGTCACGGTGGAGGACAACGGGGACAGCCTGCGGATTGCGGTGCGTGATCACGGTCCGGGCATACCCGAGGATTTCGAGCCGCATCTGTTCGAGAGGTTTGCCCAGGCGGATGCGACCGATACGCGTCAGAAAGGCGGGACCGGTCTCGGCCTCAGTATTGTGAAACAGATCATGGCGCGCCTGGGAGGCAAAGCGGGCTTCGAGAATGCCGATGGCGGCGGCGCATTGTTCTTCGTCGAGCTGCCGATGTGGGACGATACCGTCGGAGGCGCGATCGAGATCGCCACCACCGGCAGTCCGTCACGGATCCTGCTGTGCGAGACCGATCCGGTCGTCAAGCAGGCGGTGCGGATGAAGTTGGCACCGGCCGGTCTTACGGTGGATTTCGCGCATTCGGTACAGGCCGCGTTACTGCGCTCCAGCGCCAACCGTTACGCAGCGATCGTCATCGGCCTTCCGCTCGACGAGGTCGAATGTCGCGACGTGGCGGCGCAGATTCGCCGGATTCCCCATCAACGCAACACCACGATCATCATCGCCTGCGATGCCTCCGCGGGCGGCCAGGCCGATGCCGGACTACGGGAGATGAGCGACCTGCAATGGATCAGGCGCCCGATCGACGTTGAGCAACTCGTTTCGCAGCTGTCTGCAACGGTGCCGTCGTCCCGTCCGAGGCCTCGCGTTCTTCATGTCGATGACGATCCGGAGACGCTCGTCGCCGTCGCACATGAGCTGGAGACGATGGCCGACATGGTGTCGGCCCGCAGCCTGGAGGCTGCGCGGCGCGTCTTGGCGACAGAACACATCGATCTTGCGATCGTGGATGTCCGCCTCGGTGCGGAGCCCGGGCTGGATCTGTTGCCGCATCTTCGCGACCGCGCCGGCAAGATCATTCCGGTGATCATCTTCTCCAACTCGGATCAGAATTTGCCGGAAGACGATCAACAGCAACTGACCTTTTCTAGGAAGACATCACCCCTCGATCGCTTGGCCTCAATCGTGCGCGATCGTCTGGGGCTATCCCCTCTATTGTCCGTCAGGGAGGTCGCATGACCGCAATTCATATTCTGCATGTCGACGATGAGCCGGATATCCGCGAAGTCGTCGAGCTGTCACTGGGTCTCGATCCCGATTTTATCGTCCATAGTTGCGGCTCGGGCCGCGACGCTGTGGCCATGGCGGCGGAGCTGGCGCCGGACATCATCCTGCTCGATGTCATGATGCCGGTGCTGGACGGGCCGGCGACACTGGCTCAATTGCGTCAGAGCCCCGCGACAGCCGATGTCCCCGTGGTCTTCATGACGGCCCGGACCCAGGCGCGGGAAACGGATCGCTTTCGGTCGCTGGGAGCCGTGGGCGTGATCCAGAAACCGTTCGATCCCATGACGCTCGCCGCATCGCTCCGGACCTATGTCCGGCCTTCGTACGATCCGCTCGAGCATTTGCGGGCCGAGTTCGGGCGCAGGGTCCAGCGCGACGCCGAATCTATTTCTGAGCACTGCAGGATGCTCGGGGCAGTGGGGCGATCATCGGATCTGCTGAATCAAATCAGAGTGATCGCGCATGCGCTGTCCGGTGCGAGCGGCATCTACGGTTTTACAGAACTAAGCGAAGCGGCAGCGAATCTGGAGGACGCCGTCTTGGCCGAGATCCGCGGCGACGGGCCCGGCGCGGACACGGATCGCCTGCTGGACGCTCTGCTCGTCGAGATGCAGCAGTGCGGTGGCCCCGCACCTCTCGCCGCTCGGTCTCTGCAGCGGGCCTAGGGTCGATGGTTCAGTCGGTCCGCGTAGTCATACCTGGGCGGCCGCTAAGGGAGCATTAGGCTCAACATCGTCATCTCGATCCAGGAAGCCGGGCGAGCGTTTGACCAGGATCCGGCAACGATGACAGGAGCGAAGACATGCGGCAGGCTGCGCAGCTGATCGAAGCTTTCAGGGGACGGGGATCGGTCGACGGTTTCGACACGGCGAGCTCATTTGGCCACGCGCCGAGTCTGCTGATCGCCGATGACGACGCAGCGGTGGTCGGGCTCCTCTCACATCACTTCGCGCGCCTGGGCTTCGAGGTGGACACGGCGTCTGACGGCCTTCAGGCGTTCTTGAAGGCGACGCGAGGCAAGCCAAGCGTGTTGGTGATCGACGTCAACATGCCGGAGCTGGACGGCCTGTCAGTCTGCGGGCATCTTCTCGATGCTGATCGTGCGCCGGCGAAAGTGATCATCATCACGAGCAGCAGCAATCAGCATACGCTGCAGCGATGCGAGCGCGTGGGGACCCGCCACGTCAGGAAAGGCCCCGATTTCTGGAGGGACCTCGACGCCGCATTGCTTGAGATCGATCCTCGGATGGCTCGTCGACTTCGGCGCACGACCTGCTAGCAGCCGACGTCGCTGGATCGCCGGACACGTCTAGGCGTTCGATGCCGTGACAGTCCAGGAATTGGGATGCGGTTTCGGATGAATGCTGTCGCGACCAACAAGAGCACGGGACCGGAGGGGAATTGCTCCGTCTCGACCTGCCGGCGATCTGCCTGGGAGACCAAGCATGTGCGTGCCGCGTTGAAAGGCCAGCGCAAAAAGACTGACCGCGCAGACTCTCATCAACCCGCTGATCAGAACGTCGCCGGCGTCAGCAGCGGCCTGTAGCACGGCGCGGTGTTGATATGCGCGCGCCGGAACGAGCCAGTGCGTATGATGTGCCGATCCCTTCGCGCCTGCTGGCCCATTTGCGGCGTTGGCACCGGATCGATCCGGAGACCAAGCATTTCGTCGAGTTCAATGGCAAGCCGGTTGCTTCCGTCAAAACTGCCTTCAAGAGCGCCGTGAAGCTCGCCGAGCTCGGCCCTGGAATATCGCCCCATACGCTCAGGCCTACGGCGGCAACGTGGCTGATGCGGCGTGGCGCGGACCCGTGGCAGGCCGCGGTCTATCTCGGAATGTCGCTCGATGTCCTGCTGAATACCTACGGCCACCATCATCCGGACTATCTGCTCGACGCTGTCGAGAAGATCGCGAAACGTGATTCCGTGCCCGGGCAAACGGCGACGACGTCGGGGACGGTCATTGCGTTGCAACGGGCCAAGTCGGAATGAACGCCTCGCGGCCTTGAGCGACGCGAACGGCCGACATCGCGTCGACGTCCGCGTGTCATGCGGGTCCCGCGGTGGTCTGCTTGCTCGGTCCTAGCTCATTTGCTGCGCGTGACAATGCTGGCGTTGGGCAGGGCAGCGTCTCTGCGGCCAGGAATTCTGCTACATCGTCGAGCCTTCCCGACGCTGGCGTGAAGCGGTGGTCGCTGAGCCTTGCGGCTTCCGTACGAGCGAAAAGTGGACGTATCTGGCGCGGTTTCTGGTGCAGCGAGGCTGAGGCGACAAAATCCGAGCGAGCAAACCATTGAAATTACTGGTGGGCCCGGCAGGACTCGAACCTGCAACCAGACCGTTATGAGCGGCCGGCTCTAACCATTGAGCTACAGGCCCCGCGGCGCGGGGGTCGTGGCGGTGGCGGGCGGGGACGGGCCTGCCCGCAGCGGCGCGGCGGACCCGGCGACGGTGCGGGCTTCGTTTACAGCCCCGGCGGCGATCCGGCAATGCCGCTGCCGGATCGTTTTGGCCGGTTGCCGGCACCTCCATCGGGACCACCCGCGCCCGGGACGGCCGTGGCGCTAATCCACCGAGACGCCGGCGAATTCCACCACCTTGCGCCACTTCTCGGTCTCGTCGGCGACCAGCTTGCCGAACTCGGCCGGGGTCATGGCGCGCGGGATGCCGCCAGTCTCGGCCAGCCGCGCCACCAGCTTGGGATCCTTCAGCGCTTCGCCGACCGCCTTGTTGAGGATCTCGACGATCTCGGGCGGCGTGCCCTTCGGCGCGGAGATGCCGTAGAAGCCGACCGATTCGTAGCCCGGCACGGTCTCGGCGACCGCCGGCACGTCCGGCACGGTCGGCCAGCGCTGCGGCGACGTCACGCCGAGCGCGCGCACGGTGCCGCCACGGGACTGCTCCAGCGCGGTCGGCAGGTTGTCGAAGATCAGCTGCACCTTGTTGGAGATGATGTCCGGGAAGGCCAGCGCCGAGCCCCGATAAGGCACGTGCAGCATGTCGCATTTCGTCATCGCCTTGAACAGCTCGGCCGCCATGTGCACGGAGGTGCCGTTGCCGGAGGAGGCGAAGGCGATCTTGCCGGGATTGGCGTGGCAGTAGTCGATGAACTCCTTGACCGTCTTGGCCGGCAGGTCGTTGCTGACCACCAGCATGTTGGTGAGCTGCATGATGCTGGCGACCGGCACGGTGTCGCGGATGAAATCGTAGGGCAGCTTCTTGTAGAGCGAGGTGCTGATCGCGTTGTTCGGCGCCACGAACAGCAGCGTGTAGCCGTCCGGCGGCGAGTTGATCGCGGCGGCGGCGGCGATGTTGCCGCCCGAGCCGGTGCGGTTCTCGACCACGACCTGCTGGCCGAGGCGGTCGGACAGCCATTGCGCCATGATGCGGGCGACGATGTCGACCGGGCCGCCCGGAGCGAACCCGATCAGCCAGCGGATCGGCCGGTCCGGATAGGCGGCCGCAGCCGGTTGGACGGCGAGCCCCGCCGTGACGATCAATCCGAACAGCAGTGCGCGCGCCAGCTTCATGCTCGTCTTCCCCCATGTGTTGTCGTTGTGCAGCTCGAATGCGCCGGCCCGGTCGCGCCGGGCCGGCCGGTGTCCAGTTCGCCGTCACTTCTTGATCAGCGGGCAGGCCGGATCGGGCGGACCGAACGCGTCATCGCCTTTGATGGTCGCGAGGATCTTGTAGTAGTCCCACGGATATTTGCTCTCCTCCGGCGACTTGACCTGGGCCAGCACAAGATCGTGCACCATCAGATTGTCGGCCCGGAGCTTGCCGTTGCGGGCGAAGAAGTCCTCGACCGGCGTCTCACGCATTTTGGCGGCCACCGCGAGCGGCTCGTCGCTGCCCGCGGCCTTGATGGCGTTGAGATAGTGCGTGACGGCGGAGTAGACGCCGGCCTGCCACATCGTCGGCATCCGGTTCATCTTGGCGAAATAGCGCTTCGACCATTCGCGGGTCTTGTCGTCCATGTCCCAGTAGAACGAGGTGGTCAGCAGCAGGCCCTGCGCCGCCGGCAGGCCGAGCGAATGGATGTCGGTGATCAAGGCCAGCAGCGCCGCCATCTGCTGGCCGCCCTTGAGCAGGCCGAACTCGGATGCGGTCTTGATCTCGTTGATGTTGTTCGGCGGGCCGGCGGCGATACCGATGATCTTGGCCTTGGAGGCCTGCGCCTGCAGGATGAAGGACGACAGATCGGGCGTCGCGAAGGGCGGCCTGACGGCGCCGACCACCTTGCCGCCATTGGCCGTGACGACGCTGGATGCATCGCGCTCGAGCGAATGACCGAAGGCGTAGTCGTCGGTGATGAAGAACCAGCTGTCGCCGCCGCGCTTGACGACCTCCTTCGCCGTGCCGGTGGCCAGCGCCCGGGTGTCGAACACCCACTGCATCGCGTAAGGCGAGCAGAACTTGCCGTGGAAATCGGCAGCCCCCGTCGACTGGGTGATGAACAGCTTCTTCTTCTCGGTGGCGATGGTCTGCACCGCGAGGCCGACCGCCGAGACCGGGACGTCGACGATGAGATCGACCTGCTCGGTGTCGTACCAGCGCCGCGCGAGCGCCGCGCCGATGTCGGGCTTGAGCTGATGGTCGCCGACGATGACGCTGATCGGCTTGTCCAGCACCTTGCCGCCGAAATCATCCACCGCCATCTGCGCCGCGGTGACCGAGCCCTGTCCGGTCGGCGTCGAGGCCGGTCCGTTCATGTCGCTGAGCACGCCGATCTTGACGACGTTGTCGGAAATCTGAGCTTGCGCCGCCGTCGTGGCCACCAGCGCGGCAGCGGCAAGCGCCGCCGTTCTCACCAAGCTGAGCTGCAATCCGTCCTCCACCGATGTCGGCATCACGCCGTTGTCCGTTGCGGCTCTGCCGGCCGCTCAGCCTATCTGCAATCAATCCAAGCCGGCCGTCAATCATGCCGGACGACGGATGGGGACGGCGATCATGTGTGCTGCAACGCCAGACATGTGTGCTGCAATGCCAGAGGCCGTGTTTCCAGGCCGGAGCAGCGTCTCGGCGGCTCACGCCTTGGCGGCCTTGTGCTCCTCATGTGCAGCCTCCCACACCTCGCGCGCGGCATCCGCGTTCATGAGTGCGATGCCGACGCCGACGATCAAGTCGGGCCACACCGACCGCCAGAGACCGGCGGTGACGAGGCCGACGGCGATGATCGCGATATTGGCATAGGCATCGTTGCGCGCGGACAGGAAGGCGGCGCGCGTCAGGCTGCCCTGGTGATCCCTGACCCGCGCCAGGATCAGCGCGCAGCCGAGATTGACGATCAGCGCGCCGAGACCGGTGACGGTGAGCGGCAGCGGCGCCGGCACCGCGGGCGTGAAGAACTTCTCGCCCGCGGTCCACAGTCCGGCGATGGCCGGCGCGAGCAGGATCAGCGCCAGCACCTTGCCGAGCTGGGCTCGCTTGGCCGGGCTCCAGCGCAGCGCCAGCGCGATCAGGATGTTGACGGAGGCATCCTCGAGGAAGTCGACGCTGTCCGCGAACAGTGCAACCGAGCCGATCGCGAGCGCGACCGCGAACTCGATGCCGAAATAGCCGAGATTGAGCGCGGCGACGGCGAGCACGGCGCGGCGGACCGGGGCGGTATCATCCATCGGGCGACCTCAATCGTCGAGCGCGGCGAGCCGCTCCGCCTCGGCGAGATCGTCGGCGGTGTTGGCATTGAAGAACGGGTCGAGTGGCACCACCGGCCAGCTCACGGTTGCGACCGCGTAGCGGGCCGTGAAGCGGGTGACCTTGCGGATGTCGTCCGTGACCAGCGCATGACGGAGATCGGCGCGCAAGCCCACCGGCCACAGGCCGACCACCGGATGGAGCTGGCCGCCGGAGGCCGCCAGCGCCAGCTCGCTGTGCTCCGCCGCGCGCGCGGCCACGAGGCGCGCAACGAGATCGCGCGGCAGGAAGGGGCAATCGGCGGCGGCGCTGAGCATCCATTGTGTTTCCGGCATGTGCGACGCCACCCAGTCGAGACCGGCGAGAATGCCGGCGAGAGGGCCCTTAAATCGGTCCACGCTGTCCGCCACGACGGGCAGGCTGGTGGATGCGAATCGTGCGGGGTCGCCATTGGCGTTGAGGATCAGCCGGCTGCACTGCGGCGCCAGTCGCTCCATCACGCGCTGCAGGATGGTGCGGCCATCGACCAGCCGCATCGGCTTGTCGCCGCCGCCCATCCGCTGCGCGAGGCCGCCGGCGAGCAGCACGCCGGGAATCGAGGTCGTGGTCATGGCTGTCATCACCGGTTCCGTTATCATGTCTTCCGCCGCAGAGTCGCGCTTTGCCTGCCGTCGCCTGGTCTGCATGGCTGCTGGCACGACACTGCCATCCGTGGATATAGAGCTTTGCGAAAGCCCATCGGGCCATCGATTGATCACGCGCCTGCCTGTGCCGAGCATCAGGGGCCTTTTGGGAGACTGCGATGAACGTCATCGGCCTCGCCGGGTGGAGCGGCGCCGGCAAGACCACGCTGCTGACGCGGCTGATTCCTCACCTCATCGGGCAGGGTCTCCGTGTCTCCGTGATCAAGCACGCCCATCACAAATTCGACGTCGACGTTCCCGGCAAGGATTCCTGGCGGCATCGCGAGGCCGGCGCGGAGGAGGTGCTGGTTGCATCCGGCACGCGCTGGGCGCTGATGCACGAGCTGCGCGGCGCCGGCGAGCCCGCCCTGGCGGAACTGCTGGCAAAGCTGTCTCCCGTCGATCTCGTCGTCATCGAGGGATACAAGGCCGGGCCGCATCGCCGCATCGAGGTGCACCGCACGGCCAACGGCAAGCCGCTGCTGTTTCCAGACGATCCCGGTATCGTCGGCCTCGCCACCGACGACGATGTCGACACGGCTTTGCCGCGGGTTCATCTCGACGATATCCCGGCGATCGCAGCGCTGGTCCGGCGGCTGGCCATGCCGTTGGCCGACGTGCTTGCGCTCGCGGACAAGGCTGCGGCGCCATGATGGAACTCGGACGTTCTGGTATCCCAGGAACCCGGTTCCGACATCCTGGGCGACATTCTACGAGCCGGTTGACGGGCCCGGACTGCTTCGCCATGGTCCCGCGCATGACGATGACGAGGCTGGATTTGACGGGCCTGAAGTGTCCGTTGCCGGCGCTGAAGACCCGCAAGGCGTTACAATCGCTCCAGGCGGGGGAGCGCCTCGAAGTGCGCTGCACGGATCCGCTTGCGGTGATCGACATCCCCAACCTGATTCGGGAGACCGGGGATCGGGTCGAGATCGTCGATCGCAGCGATCGCGGCATTCTGTTCCTGATCGAGAAGGCGACGGCGGCTGAATGACGAACGCAGGAGATTGCAGGCGCATCACATGCTGCAGGTTGTTCGAACTAAGTAGCTCGTCCGCGGTCTCTCGTGCGGGGGTGGTGTCAACAGCGCGCGCCGCTTCCTATCGTCGCAGCAGCGCCGGCGCCCGCTCACAACAATGCCGCGTTCTCGGTCAAAGCTTGCGCGCTGGTTGGGAGGCAAGGACAGGTTGTTCGTGCTTCACGTTTTCGAGAGCGCGTGCTCCCAGTTCGGTAACCTGCAGAGCGCTGATCGCTCGGCGATCTCATTAGTTGATTCTTTCAGGTATCGCCGTGGATCGTCTGGAAGTAATCGCGAGCAGAATGACTACAGCCGTGAGTGGCGACGGCGTCGGTTGCACGTGAATTTGTGTGTTTGTTAGCAACACATGGACGCTGCAGTGCAATCAATCCACGACGTTCGACCGATTATTACCATTTTACTATCGACAATTTGCCTTGGTTCTGCACCAATTGAGACGCTTCCGCGGAGGTTGCGAGAGGCGAGTCATGCCCGCTGGGGAGCGGGCCAGGTGGAGCCGCGGCACGAAGATGGTCGGGGCATAACTCTCGGGTGGGGGTGTTATGCGCATCGAGCAAGTCATCAATGTTTGTGCGTTGCGAAGCCGCTCTGGCACGTCGATAGCGGGCACGGTGAGTAAGCGTATTGATTCTGATCAAGGGGACAGAACATGACGTCGTTGCGTTGGACGGGAGTCCGTAGGGGAGGAATGCATGGCTACCATTGAAAGCGCGGGGGCTCTCCCGAACGCGCAGGCGGGGATCTTCGATCGTGAGCACACGGTCGCGAAAGCGGGATTCAACCGTTGGCTGGTTCCTCCGGCTGCGCTGTGCATCCATCTCTGCATCGGCATGGCCTATGGCTTCTCGGTGTTCTGGCTGCCCTTGTCGCGCGCGATCGGCGTGACGCAGAGCCAGGTCTGCGCCGACATGACGCTGGTGCAGGAGCTGTTCACCACGAGCTGCGACTGGAAGGTCGCGAGCCTCGGTTGGATGTACACGCTGTTCTTCGTGCTGCTGGGCGGCTCCGCTGCCATCTGGGGCGGCTGGCTGGAGCGGGCCGGACCGCGCAAGGCGGGTGCCGTTGCGGCCTGCTGCTGGGGCGGTGGCCTCTTGATCGCGGCGCTCGGCATCTATGTTCACCAGCTCTGGATGATGTGGCTCGGTGCCGGCGTCATCGGCGGCATCGGCCTCGGCCTCGGTTACATCTCGCCGGTGTCGACCCTGGTGAAATGGTTCCCGGACCGGCGCGGCATGGCGACGGGCATGGCCATCATGGGCTTCGGCGGCGGCGCCATGATCGGCGCTCCGCTGGCCAACCTGCTGATGAACTACTTCAAGACGCCGACCTCGGTGGGTGTCTGGGAGACGTTCGTCACCATGGGCGTGATCTACTTCGTGTTCATGATGATCGGTGCCTTCGCCTATCGCGTCGCCCCGGTCGGCTGGCAGCCCGAAGGCTGGACGCCGCCCGCGGTCAAGAAGGCGATGATCTCCGACCATCACGTCCATCTGAACAACGCGCACAAGACGCCGCAGTTCTGGCTGGTCTGGTGGGTGCTGTGCTTGAACGTGTCGGCGGGTATCGGCGTGATCGGCATGGCCTCGCCGATGCTGCAGGAGATCTTCGCCGGCAAGCTGATCGGGCTGCCCGACGTCAGCTTCAACCAGCTCGACGCCACGCAGAAGGCGACCGTCGCGGGTATCGCGGCAGGCTTTGCCGGCCTGCTCTCGCTGTTCAACATCGGCGGCCGCTTCTTCTGGGCGTCGATGTCGGACCATATCGGTCGCAAGGCCACCTATTACTGCTTCTTCCTGATCGGCATCGTGCTCTACGCGCTGGCGCCGACCTTCGCGGCGATGGGATCGAAGCTGCTGTTCGTCGGCGCCTTCGCCATCATCCTCTCGATGTATGGCGGCGGCTTCGCGACGGTGCCGGCCTATCTGGCCGACCTGTTCGGCACCCAGTTCGTGGGGGCCATCCATGGCCGTCTGCTGACGGCCTGGGCGACCGCGGGCATCATCGGCCCGGTGGTGGTGAACTACATCCGCGAGTTCCAGCTCGCCGCCGGCGTGCCGCGCGACCAGCTGTACAACACGACGATGTATATCCTCTGCGCGATGCTCCTGGCCGGCCTGATCTGCAACTTGCTGATCAAGCCCGTGGATCACAAGTGGAATATGAGCGCGGACGAGGTCGCGAAGTATCAGGCCCAGCTCGCCAAGAACGAGTCGGCGATCCAGCACGGGTCGTTCGGCATCGGCAAGGGTGGCCTGGATGCCAAGTCTGCCTTGTTCTGGGCTTTCGTCGGCGTTCCGCTGGCCTGGGGCGTCTGGAAGACGCTGGAAAGCGCGGTCAAGATCTTCTGATCGTGAGACGATGATGCAACGGGACGGCCGATCGGCCGTCCCGTTTTTTTGTCCGTAGCCTGCACGCTGCCCCCGGAATGCCGGTCCTGCGCGCCACGCCTTCATCCGCCCGCCTTCAATTCCCGATGACGAGCGGGCCTTCCAAGATCTCGGCCCTCTGACGCATGCCGCAGGGGATGATTGTGGAAGCATTCCTCATGCGACCGGCCGCTTGCCGCTCGCGAACAGCAGGCCGACCGGAGCCAGCCGGCCATCGGCATCGAGCTCGATCGTAAGCGAGAGCTCGACGATGGTTTCCGGATGATGGCCGTTCTCGAACAGCGCATATTTCATCGCCTCGGCCCGGCTGACGAACAGGCCGCCATAGAGCCCGTTCTGCTCCTGGGCGACCCACTGTCCCTGGCTGTTCCTGCCGATGAAGACGAGTGGGAGCCCGGGTATGTTGCGCGGTGGGAGGGGGAGACCTTTCACGGGGCTGATCCTTTGCGTGTGAGCAGGCCGATCGGAGCGGCCTGCGCTCGCGGTCGGAAATATCGAGGCGAGGGGTAGGAATTCGAGATGACGCCGCGTGCGTTCGCATAAAGGCGGCGTATGGGGCTTAGTTTCCTGCCCGCTGAATCAGCGCCATCACCGCGCAGTAGAGCGCGGTGTAGCCGATCATCTCGTCCCAATGGTTCAAGCTGGCGGCGAACACGCGCTCCCGGCGCAGCACCGCGAGCACGGCACACAGGATCGTCGTCATCCACAGCAGGGCTGCGAGGCTGCGGCCGAGGCTGATGCCGCCGAAAGTTGCGAACACGACGAGGATTACCATTCGCAGCAGAAATCGCAGCAGCACCCTGGCCGCCGGAAGCTCCGCGGGCTTTTCGGTGGACATGAGCATGGCGCGCGTGACGGCGGATCAGAAATTGTCGCAGCAGAGCAGGTCGCCGACCCCCGCTTCGGCCGTGACGCCGCGCCTTGCGCCCGGTGGCGAGACGTTTGACCCGAGACGGCGCGCTTCGGCTGCGGCGTGGAGAATGGCGAGGGCGAGATCGCTGTGGTGGGCTTCAGCGCAACGATCGAGCCAGTCCGGCAATTCGCGCTGTTGCGACAATGCGCAGTGCCATTCGCCGTCATCATAGGCAATCCGGCGGAGCTGCCATTGCGGCAATTGTAGCGCGATCAACTCCAGCGCGGCATCGATCCGTGCTTCGGCTTCCAGCAATCTTGCGATCCGCTGCCGGCGCCGCCCGTGCGCCGACAAGGGTGAGAGGCCCTCGTCGTCGCCAAGCAAAGCCGTGAGCATCGTCGTCGTGGTCTGCGCGATCTGCGCCAGTTCCAGCACATCCGGTCGTGTCGTCAAGGCAGCCATGCTGGCCTCCCCTCGTCGGTGAGCGATGGCCCGATGGGCCCTGACCGGCAATGTGGCCGACGGTGCCGTAGGAATGCGAGACGAGTGGGGGCGGGGAGAAATAGGCGGCGCATAAAGATGTCTCCGCTAGGAGGCCGCTCTTATGCGGGCGCCGCTGCGGCCGCGCGATTTTGCGCAGGGGAATGCCGCGGTCTTTATGGGATTCCTATAATTCTGTCGGCGGCGCCGTCTCGAAAACCTACGAGGTCCGATGCCATCTGTCCGCCATGGAACGGATCGTGGCCGCGGCGGCGCTCCCGGCCGCTCCATGCATTGCGCGCCTTCGCGCGCATGAGGAGCACACCATGCTGGACACCCTGATGCTGGCGCTGGCCGCCGGCTTCTTCGCTCTCGCGATCGGCTACACCTATGCCTGCGAGCGGCTGTAGGAGACGCACCATGATCGTCGACTACTCCCTCGCCGGCGCGGTGTCGCTCGGCCTCCTGATCTACCTCACCTACGCCTTGCTGCGGCCCGAGCGGTTCTGACCGCCGACCGTCGGCTCTTCGAGGACAACATCCCATGACCGTGATCGGCTGGATTCAGATCCTGCTCTACTGCGCCGTCGTCGTCGCGCTCACCAAGCCGCTCGGCTGGTACATGACGCGCGTCTTCAATGGCGAGCGCACCTTCCTCTCACCGGTGCTGCGGCCGGTGGAGTCCGCGATCTACTGGATCGGCGGCGTCGACGAGCGGCGCGAGCAGCATTGGCTGACCTACACGGTCGCGATGCTGCTGTTCCATGTCGGCGGCTTCCTGATCATCTACGGCGTGATGCGGCTGCAGGCCGTGCTGCCGTTCAATCCGGCCGGGCAATCGGCCGTCGCCGAGGATCTCTCCTTCAACACCGCGATCAGCTTCCTGACCAACACCAACTGGCAGAACTACGGCGGCGAGAGCACGGTCTCCTATCTCGTGCAGATGCTCGGCCTCACCCACCAGAACTTCCTGTCGGCTGCAACCGGCATCGTGCTGGCGATGGCGCTGATCCGCGGCTTCTCACGCGCATCCGCGCGCACCGTCGGTAATTTCTGGGTGGATGTAACGCGCTGCACGCTCTATGTGCTGCTGCCGCTCTGCATCGTCTACACGCTGTTTCTGGTGTCGCAGGGGATCCCGCAGACCCTCGGGCCGTACGTCGAAGCGACGACGTTGGAGGGCGCCAAGCAGACCATCGCGGTCGGCCCGGTCGCCTCGCAGGTTGCGATCAAGATGCTCGGCACCAATGGCGGCGGCTTCTTCAACGCCAATGCCGCGCATCCGTTCGAGAACCCGACCGCGCTGTCGAACTTCATCCAGATGCTCTCGATCTTCACGCTCGGCGCCGCGCTCACCAACGTGTTCGGCCGCATGGTCGGAAATCAGCGCCAGGGCTGGGCGATCCTTGCTGTGATGGGCGTGCTGTTCATCGCCGGCGTCGCCATCACCTACTGGGCCGAGGCCAATGGCACGTCGACGTTGAACGCGCTCGGCCTGACCGGCGGCAACATGGAAGGCAAGGAGGTCCGCTTCGGCATCGTCGCCTCCTCGCTGTTCGCCGTGATCACCACGGCCGCATCCTGCGGCGCGGTCAACGCGATGCATGACAGCTTCACCGCGCTCGGTGGCATGATCCCGCTGATCAACATGCAGCTTGGCGAGATCATCATCGGCGGCGTCGGCGCCGGCCTCTACGGCATGCTGCTGTTCGTCGTGCTCGCGATCTTCGTCGCCGGCCTGATGGTCGGGCGCACGCCGGAATATGTCGGCAAGAAGATCGAGGCCCGCGAGGTCAAGATGGCTATGCTGGCGATTCTCGTCCTGCCGTTGATGTATCTCGGCTGGACCGCGGTCGCGGTGGTGCTACCGTCGGCTGTTGCATCGATGGCCAATGCCGGCCCGCACGGCTTCACCGAGGTGCTCTACGCCTTCACCTCCGCGACCGCCAACAACGGCTCGGCCTTCGGCGGCCTCACCGGCAACACCTTCTTCTACAATCTGACGCTCGCCTCCTCGATGTTCGTCGGCCGCTTCTTCATGATCATCCCGGCGATGGCGATCGCCGGCTCGCTGGCCGAGAAGAAGTCGATCCCGCCGTCGGCCGGTACCTTGCCGACGACCGGCGGCCTGTTCGTCGGCCTGGTCGTCGGCGTCATCCTGATCATCGGCGGCCTCACCTTCTTTCCCGCTCTCGCCTTGGGTCCGATCGTCGAGCATCTCGCGATGACCGCCGGCACCGTGTTCTGATCTCGGAGCAACCTCCATGGAAACCGTCAAACTGCAGGCGCGCTCGTCGATGTCGACGATGCTCGATGCCAAGATCGTGCTGCCGGCCATCAAGGCCGCGGTCGTCAAGCTCGATCCGCGGCTGATGATCAAGAACCCCGTGATGTTCGTGGTCGAGGTCGTCGCCGCGCTCACCACGGTGATCTTCCTGCGCGACGTCGTCACCGGCGGGGCCAATCTCGGCTTCACCTTCCAGATCATTCTCTGGCTGTGGTTCACCGTGCTGTTCGCCAATTTCGCCGAGGCCGTCGCCGAAGGGCGCGGCAAGGCGCAGGCGGATTCGCTGCGCAAGACCCGTACCGAGAGCCAGGCCAAGCTGCTGACCGGCTCTGGGACGTCCGATCACAGCTACAAGCTCATCCCGGGCACGAGCCTCAAGGTCGGCGACATCGTGCTGGTCGAGGCGGGGGACACGATTCCCTCGGACGGCGAGGTGATCGAAGGCGTCGCCTCGGTGAACGAGGCCGCCATCACCGGCGAGTCCGCGCCGGTCATTCGCGAATCCGGCGGCGACCGCTCGGCGGTGACCGGCGGCACGCAGGTGCTGTCGGACTGGATCCGCGTGCGCATCACGGCCGCGCAGGGATCGACCTTCATCGACCGCATGATCAAGCTGGTCGAGGGCGCCGAGCGGCAGAAGACGCCGAACGAGATCGCGCTGAACATCCTGCTTGCCGGCCTCACCATCATCTTCGTGTTCGCGACGGTCACGATCCCGAGCTATGCCGCCTATGCCGGCGGCTCGATCTCGGTCGTCGTGCTGGTGGCGCTGTTCGTGACGTTGATTCCGACCACGATCGGCGCGCTGCTGTCGGCGATCGGCATCGCCGGCATGGATCGCCTGGTGCGCTTCAACGTGCTGGCGATGTCCGGCCGCGCCGTCGAGGCCGCCGGCGACGTCGATACGCTCTTGCTCGACAAGACCGGCACCATCACGCTCGGCAACCGCCAGGCGACGGCGTTCCGGCCGGTCAGGGGCGTGAGCGAGCAGGAGCTGGCCGACGCCGCGCAGCTCGCCTCGCTCGCCGACGAGACGCCGGAGGGGCGCTCGATCGTCGTGCTCGCCAAGGAGAAATACGGCATCCGCGGCCGCGACATGGCCGAGCTCGGCGCGAACTTCGTGCCGTTCACGGCGCAGACCCGCATGAGCGGTGTCGATGCCGGTGGCTCGACGGTGCGCAAGGGCGCGGTCGATGCGATCCTGAGCTATCTCAGTGGCGGCACCACGCAGGTTGCCTCCGGTAACACGGTGCGCGCGATCCAACCGGCTGAAAGCGAGCTCGCCCGCGAGATCCGCGGGATCGCCGACGAGATCGCCAAGTCCGGCGGCACGCCGCTCGCGGTCGCCAGGGACGGGCGCCTGCTCGGCGTCATCCAGCTCAAGGACATCGTCAAGGGCGGCATCCGGGAGCGCTTCGCCGAGCTGCGCCGCATGGGCATTCGCACCATCATGATCACCGGCGACAACCCGATGACCGCGGCCGCGATCGCTGCCGAAGCCGGCGTCGACGACTTCCTGGCGCAGGCGACGCCCGAGGACAAGCTCAAGCTGATCCGCGACGAGCAGGCCAAGGGCAAGCTGGTGGCGATGTGCGGCGACGGCACCAACGACGCGCCGGCGCTGGCGCAGGCTGATGTCGGCGTCGCCATGAACACCGGCACGCAGGCGGCGCGCGAGGCCGGCAACATGGTCGACCTCGACTCCAACCCGACCAAGCTGATCGAGGTCGTCGAGATCGGAAAGCAGTTGCTGATGACGCGGGGCGCGCTGACCACGTTCTCGATCGCCAATGACGTCGCCAAGTACTTTGCCATCATCCCGGCGATGTTCCTGGCGTTCTATCCGCAGCTCAACGTGCTGAACGTCATGAATCTCGCCAGCCCGCAGAGCGCGATCCTGTCGGCGATCATCTTCAACGCGCTCGTCATCATCGCGCTGATTCCGCTGGCGCTGAAGGGTGTCGCCTACCGCGCCATCGGCGCCGGCGCGCTGCTCGGCCGCAACATGCTGATCTACGGCTTAGGGGGCATCATCATCCCCTTCATCGGCATCAAGGCGATCGATTTGATCGTGACCGCCTTGCATCTGGCCTGAAGCCTAACCGCCGTCATTGCGAGCGAAGCGAAGCAATCCAGAACTGTCTCGACCTACACGACTCTGGATTGCTTCGTCGCTTCGCTCCTCGCAATGACGGCCGAGAACTCGGAGATACACAATGCTCAAAGAAATCCGTCCCGCCGTCTTCGTCCTGCTCGCCCTCACGCTCATCACGGGCCTGCTCTATCCGCTCGCCATGACCGCCGTCGCCGGCCTCGTGTTTCCGGCGCAGGCCGAAGGCAGTCTCATCACGCGCAACGGCCAGGTGATCGGCTCGGCGCTGATCGGCCAGGAGTTCAAGGACGACAGATACTTCCATGGCCGTCCGTCCGCGACCTCGGCCGCCGATCCGAACGATGCCACCAAGACCGTGCCGGCGCCCTACAACGCCGCCAATTCCGCAGGCTCCAATCTCGGCCCGACCAGCAAGGCGCTCGCCGATCGTGTCAAGGAGGACGTCGACAAGCTCAAGGCCGAGAATCCCGCGCAGGCCGTACCGGTCGACCTGGTGACCACGTCGGCGAGCGGGCTCGACCCTGACATCTCGCCGGAGGCAGCGCTGTTCCAGGTGCCGCGGGTGGCCAGAGCGCGCGGCATTCCCGAGGATCGCGTGCGGGCGCTGGTTGCGAGCACGACGGAAGGGCGGCTGATCGGGCTGCTTGGCGAACCCCGCGTTAACGTGCTTGCGCTCAATCTGGCGCTCGACGCCGCCAAGGCGCAATGAGGCCGCTCTACGCCCTGGCCTTGGCGCCGAGGTCCCTCCGTCTATAATGCCGCATGGCCCAGCAACGCCGCGATCCTGACCAACGTCCCTCGCCGGAGGCCCTGCTCGAAGCGGCCCGGCGGGAGGATAGTCCTGCCGGCAAGCTCAAGATCTTCGTCGGCGCCGCGCCCGGCGTCGGCAAGACCTACGAGATGCTGTCGAGCGCGCATGCCAGGATGAGGGCCGGCGTCGACGTCGTCATCGGCTTCGTCGAGACCCATGGCCGCATCGAGACCGAGGCGCTGGTGCGCGGCCTCGAGGTCATCCCGCGCAAGCGCATCTCCTACAAGGACCAGGTCGTCGAGGAGATGGACCTCGACGCCGTGATTGCGCGGCGGCCGAGGCTCGCGATCGTCGACGAGCTCGCGCACACCAACGTCGCCGGCAGCCGGCATCCCAAGCGCTATCTCGACGTCGAGGAACTGCTGTCGCACGGCATCGATGTCTACACGGCGGTCAACGTCCAGCACATCGAGAGCCTGAACGACGTCGTCGCCCAGATCACCCATGTGCGCGTGCGCGAGACCGTGCCGGACTCGATCCTCGACCGCGCCGATGCCATCGAGCTGATCGATCTCACCCCCGACGATCTGATCCAGCGGCTGAAGGAGGGCAAGGTCTATGTGCCCAAGCAGGCCGAGCGTGCGCTGGAGCACTATTTCTCGCCCGGCAACCTGACCGCGCTGCGCGAGCTGGCGCTGCGCCGGACCGCCGAGCGCGTCGACGAGCAACTGCTCACCCACATGCAGGCCAACGCCATCGCCGGGCCCTGGGCCGCCGGCGAGCGCATTCTCGTCTGCGTGTCGGAAGATCCGCGCGCGATGAGCCTCGTGCGCTACACCAAACGGCTTGCCGACCGCGTCCATGCGCCATGGACCGCGGTGACGATCGAGACCCGGCGCAATCTCCAACTCACCGACAAGCAGCGCGACCGGCTCGCCGACACGCTGCGGCTGGCGGAGAGCCTCGGCGCTGAGGCGCTGACGATCCCCGGCGTCGGCCGTCGCATCGCTGACGACATCATCGGCTTTGCGCAGTCCAATAACGTCACCCAGATCATTATCGGCAAGTCCAGCCGTTCTCGCCTGTTCGAGATGATCAGGGGCTCGGTGGTGCATGATCTCGTCCGGCGCGCCGGGAACATCAGCATCCACGTCATCGCCGGCGAGGAGGCGCCGGACGCCGCGGGCACCTCGGTGCAGACGCGCCCGCGCAGCGAGCCGCTGCAGCCGAAGCCCTATCTGAAGGCGCTGCTGATCACGGCCGTCGGGCTCGGTTTGGCCGAGCTGATTCAACCCTTCTTCGGTATCGAGAACGTCGATCTGGTGTTCCTCACGGCGGTGGTCGGCGTCGCCGCGCGCTATGGTCTGTGGCCGTCACTGCTGGCGAGCCTCGCCGCCTCGCTCTGCTACAACTTCTTCTTCCTGCCGCCGCTGTATACGTTCACGATCACCGATCCGACCAACATCGGTGCATTCTTCTTCTTCATGCTGATCGCGATCCTGGTGTCCAATGTTGCCGCGCGCGTGCGCGTTCAGGCTGACGCCGCCACCTACCGCGTCCGGACCACCGAGCAGCTCTATGCCTTCAGCCGGAAGCTTGCCGGCACCGCGACCCTCGATGACGTGCTGTGGGCCACGGCCTATCAGGCTGCGCTCATGCTGAAGGTCCGCGTCGTGCTGCTGCTGCCGCAGGATGGCAGGCTCACGGTGATGGCGGGCTATCCGCCGGAGGATCAGCTCGACGATGCCGATCTCGCGGCGGCGAGCTGGGCGTGGAGCAACGACCGCGCGGCCGGCCGCGGGTCCGACACGCTACCGGGCGCCAAGCGCCTGTTCCTGCCGATGCGCACGGGGCGCGGCTCGATCGGCGTCATCGGCATCGACGATGATCGCAGCGGGCCGCTGCTGACGCCCGACCAGCGCCGGCTGCTCGACGCGCTGGTCGATCAGGGCGCGCTCGCGATCGAGCGGGTGCTGCTGGTCGAGGACATGGACAAGGTCAAGCGCACCATGGAGCAGGACCGGCTGCGCTCGGCGCTCTTGACCTCGATCTCGCACGACCTCAAGACGCCGCTCGCCTCGGTGCTCGGCGCCGCCTCGACGATGCGCGATCTCGCGACGCGGCTTTCGGACAAGGAGAAGCTCGACCTGCTGGCCACCGTCATCGACGAGTCCGAGCGGCTGAACCGCTTCATCGCCAATCTGCTCGACATGACGAAACTCGAGTCCGGCGCGATCGTGCCGAACGCGGCGCTGCATGATATCGGCGAGATCGTCGGCAGCGCGTTGCGGCGGGCGAGCAAGATCCTCGCCGGCCACCACGTGTCGCTCGAAATGACGGCCGACCTGCCGATGGTCGAGGTCGATGCCGTGCTGTTCGAGCAGGTGCTGTTCAACCTGCTCGACAATGCCGCGAAGTACGCCCCGGCCGACACGTCGATCGCGATCCGCGCCATCAGGGACGGCAACTGGGTCGTGCTCGACATCCGTGACGAAGGCGACGGCATTCCCGCTGATGAGGTCGAGCACGTGTTCGACAAGTTCTATCGCGTGCAGAAGGGCGACCAGGTGCGGCCCGGCACCGGATTGGGACTTGCGATCTCGCGCGGTTTCATCGAGGCGATGCACGGCCGCATCTTCGCCGGCAACCGCACCGATCGGCGCGGCGCCATCCTCACCATCCGCCTGCCGGTGCCGGCGCAGGCCAGACCCCTGGACACGGCCGCATGACAGGCGCTCCCATCAAGGTCCTGGCGATCGACGACGAGCCGCCGATCCGCAAGTTGTTGCGGATGGGGCTGGCGACGCAGGGCTATGAGATCCTGGAGGCGCCGAGCGGCAAGGTCGCGCTGGAAAAACTCGCGGAAGGTCCCGCCCTGATCATTCTCGATTTGGGGCTGCCCGACATCGACGGTCACGAGCTGCTGCGCACCATCCGGGCGCGCAACGACAGCATTCCGATCGTCGTGTTGTCGAGCCGCGGCGACGAGGCCGGCAAGGTCAAGGCCCTCGATCTCGGCGCCGACGACTACGTGACAAAACCGTTCGGCATGGACGAGCTGCTGGCGCGGCTGCGCGCCGCGCTGCGTCATCAGCTGCAGGCGCAGGGCGAGCGCCCGGTGTTCCGCACCGGTGATCTCTCGGTCGATCTCGTGCGCCGCATCGTCAAGCTCGGCGAGCGCGAGATCAAGCTGTCGCCGAAGGAATACGACCTGCTGCGCGTGCTGGTGCAGCACGCCGGCAAGGTGCTGACACATCGCTTCCTGCTCAAGGAATTGTGGGATGAGCTCACCGACGCCCAATATCTGCGCGTCTATGTCCGCCAGCTCCGGCAGAAAATCGAGGCGGACCCCGAGCGGCCGCAATTCGTGCTGACCGAGACCGGCATCGGCTATCGCCTGCGCGCGCCGGATTAGCGCGTCTGCATCAGACGGGAGCAGGGCGGGCGCGCCGACTACTCCGCCGCCTGGCTCTTGCCCTCGATCAGCAGCACGTCGAGGCTCTCAATCTCCTGCATCGCGCGACCGGCGATGCCCTGCAAGTCGCCGTACAGTCCGGCCGTCGAATCCAGCACGCCGCGCAGCTGCTCTTCGCGCTTGGCCCAGAGACGCATCATGGTCTTGCGCTCGCGGTCGAGATCCGACTGCATCTCGGTGAAGCGCTCGACAATGGCGTCGATGCGGTGGCGGAATCGCGGCCCGGTGAGATAGGCGTAAACCATCTCCATCTTGGTCTGCTGGCCCTCCTGCGCGAGCTTGCTGCAGGCGACGTCGATCAAGGACTGTCGTAGGGCGAGCGACAGCGGCAGCGCGAAGCGCGGCTCGGCGACCCAGACGCCGTCGATGAGGTCGAAGCCGTCGACACCCTTGGGCAACGCGGTCGAGACGATCAGCGCGATGTCGGCCTTGGCCGCGCGCTGGTCGTCGCGCAGCTTGACGAGCCAGCCATCGCTCCAGTTCTTGGTGCGCTTGGATTCCCACAGGATCGCGCCGCAGGCCTGGCCGCCTGGGCCGACCACGCGATGGATGACGTCGCCGCCGAACTCGCCCTTCGGCACGGGCTCGACGAGGTCGCGCGGAAAGCGCGCGCGCAGCTGCGACTCCAGCTCGATCTCCAGCGCCTCGCCCTGCAGCTGCTGCGAGCCTTGCTCGGCCTTGCGGCGAAGCTCCTCGATCTGGCGCTGCATGCCGGCGATCTGGGTCTCCTTCTCGGCGACCTTGGCCTTCAGCGACTCCTCCGCCTCGAGCCGGGCCTTGTCGCGCACGGCAACCAGCGACTCCTGCACCTTGGTCTCGATGGTGAGATCGAGCTCGCGACGGGCCTCGTCGAGCTCGCGCTGCTTGCGCATCATCTCGGCCTGCGCCTTCTGCGCATCGGCGAGCTTGGCGTCCTTGCTGACGATGGCCTCGTGCAGCTCGGCGAGCTGGCGGTCGCGATTGCCCATCTCGTCGGCGACGGCCTGGCGCGCCTTCTCGGCCTCCGCTTGCGCGATGGCCGCACGCTCGGCCTTCAGCTTGGCGGCGACCTGCTGATCGATCGCGGCCTTGGCCTGCGCGATCTGCTCCTGCGCTGCCTTGAGCTGCGCCTCGCGACGGCCGAAATCGGCCTCCTTCGCCTGGAGCTGCTTCTCGAACTGCCGGCGCGTCTCCGCGATCAGGGGCGCGGCGAGCTGCTCGGTCAGCTTGATCTCGGTGCGGCAGGAGGGGCAGACGATCTGGGGATCGGTCATGATTCGCATCTCTCCATGGAGACCGAATCTAACCGGCCGCCGCGTGGCGTTTAACCCACGCGGACGGCTTATCCCACGCAATTATCCGCGATTCGCCGGGCGTCAGGCGCCGTGCGGCGTGGCCTCGGGCGAGGCATCCTTCTCCGGGGCCTTGATGCGGAACCAGGCGACGTAGAGCGCCGGCAGGAACAGCAGCGTCAGCACGGTGCCGACGATGATGCCGCCCATCATGGCATAGGCCATCGGCCCCCAGAACACCTCGCGCGCGATCGGGATCAGCGCGAGCGAGGCGGCGGCCGCCGTCAGCATGATTGGCCGCATGCGGTGCTCGGTCGCCTCCATCACCGCCTCCCACGGCGGCCGTCCTTCGTCGCGCAGATGCTCGATCTGCACGATCAGGATGACGGAGTTGCGGATCAGGATGCCGATCAGCGCGAGCACGCCGAGGATGGCGACGAAGCCCAGCGGCGCGCCGCTCGGCAGCAGCGCTGCGACGACGCCGATCAGGGCCAGCGGTGCCACCGCGAACACAAGGAAGAGCCGCTGGAAGCTCTGCAGCTGCAGCATCAGGATCGTGGCCATCGCGAACAGCATCATCGGCACCACCGCGACGATCGGCGCCTGGCTCTTGCCGCTCTCCTCGACGCTGCCGCCGGTGACGACCTTGTAGCCGGCCGGAAGCTTGGCGTTGAAGGCCGTGATCGCCGGGTTGAGCTGATCGACCACGGTGTTGGGCTGCACCTGATCGATCACGCTGGCCTTCAGGGTCAGCGTCGGCTGGCGTGAGCGGCGCCAGATCTCCGGCTGCTCGATCTGGTAGCGCAGGGTCGCCAGCGCCGCGAGCGGGATCGACTGGCCGTTCGATCCGGACAGCTGCAGGTCGCGCAAGGTCTCCAGCGACTGCCGTTCCTTGGCCTGGGCGCGGCCGCGGACGTCGATCAAATAGATGTCGTCGCGCACCTGCGTGATCGAGGTGCCGTCCAGCACGCTGTTCAGCGCATTGGCAATGTCCTCGGAGGTGACGCCGAGCTGACGCGCCTTGTCCTGCAGCACGTCGACCTTGACGACGCGCGCGGGCTCCATCCAGTCGAAGATGACCGCGCCGAGATGGCTGTTGCCGCGCATCACGCCGGCAACCTCCTGGGCGATCTCGCGCACCTTGGCGACATCGGGGCCGCTGACGCGGTACTGCACGGGGCGGCCGACCGGCGGGCCGATGTCGAGCAGATGCACATAGGCATCCGTGCCGGGGAAGGTCTTGGTCAGATAGGCCTGCAGCTTGCCGCGGGCGCGGTCGCGCGCCTCGAGGCTCTTGGTGACGATGATGATCTGGCCGAACGACACGTCGGCCGGCTGCACGTCGAACGACAGCACGAAGCGCTGCGCACCGGAGCCGACATAGGTCGACCAATGGTCGATGTCGGGATTGCCCTTCAGCGCCTCCTGCTCGAACTGCGCCATCTGCGCATTGGTCTCCGCGATCGAGGAATTCTGCGGCAGGTTGAAGTCGATGACGAGCTCGTTGCGGTCGGAGGAGGGGAAGAACTGCTGCTGCACGAAGCGCATGCCGAACACCGAGAGCCCGAAGACCAGCACCGTGGCGACGATCGTGGTCCAGCGATGCTGCATGCAGGCCTTCAGCATCGCACGGAACACCCGCGTCAGCCGGCCGCCCTCGGCATGATGGCTCGGCAGCGAGGCGGGGAGAATGGTGACGCCGAGCAGCGGCGTGAACAGCACGGCCACGATCCACGATACGACCAGCGACACCGCGATGACGACGAACAGCGTGAAGGTGAACTCGCCGGCGGCGCTGTTGTTGAGGCCGATCGGAATGAAGCCGGCCACCGTCACCAGCGTTCCCGTCAGCATCGGGAAGGCCGTGGAGGTGTAGACGTAGGTCGCCGCCTTGCGCAGGCTGTCTCCCACTTCGAGCCGCGCCACCATCATCTCGACCGCGATCATGGCGTCGTCGACCAGCAGGCCGAGCGCGATGATCAGCGCGCCGAGCGAGATGCGCTGCAGGGAAATGCCGGTATAGGCCATGACCAGGAAGGTGATCGCGAGCACCAGCGGAATCGAGATCGCGACGACGAGGCCGGCGCGCACGCCGAGGCTGACGAAGCTGATCGCGAGCACGATGATGACGGCCTCGTACAGCGCCTTGGTGAAGCCGCCGACCGCTTCCTCGACGATCTTCGGCTGATCGGAGACGAGATGCACGCCGACGCCGACCGGCAGGTCGGCGATGACCTTGGTCATCTCCTCCTTCAGCGCCTCGCCGAAATCGAGCAGGTTGGCGCCGGCCTTCATGCCGATGGCAAGGCCGATCGCAGGCTGGCCGTTGAAGCGGAACAGCGACGTCGGCGGATCCTCGTAGCCGCGCGTGATGGTGGCGACGTCGGTGAGCGGGAAGAAGCGATCGTTGATGCGCAAATTGATCGCCTTGAGGCTGTCCTCCGAGGTGAACTGGCCGGAGACCCGCACCGCGACGCGCTCCGGGCCCGCCTGCAGCACGCCGGACGGCGACACCGCGTTCTGGGCCTGCAGGGCGGTCAGGATGGTGCGCTGGTCGATGCCCAGCGCGGCGACCTTGCGCGGCGAGAATTCGAGATAGATCACCTCGTTCTGCGCGCCGACGATGTCGACGCGGCCGACATTGGGCACGGTCAGCACCTTGGCGCGAACCTCCTCGACGCGGTCGCGCAGCTGGCGCTGGCTCAATCCGTCGCTGGTGAAGGCGTAGATGTTGCCGAACACGTCGCCGAAGCGGTCGTTGAAGCCGGGTCCGATCACGCCCGAGGGGAAGTCGCCCTTGATGTCGTTGATGAGGTTGCGCACCTGCAGCCAGGTCGGCACGACGTCGCGCGCCTTCGTCGTGTCGCGCAAATTGACGAACACGGTGGTCTGGCCGGGCACGGTCAGGCTCTTGGTGTAGTCGAGCGCCGGCAGCTCCTCGAGCTTCTTCTCGATGCGGTCGGTGACCTGGCGCGTCATCTCCTCGGCGGAGGCACCCGGCCATTTGGCCTGGATCAGCATCGTCTTGATGGTGAAGGAGGGATCCTCCTCGCGGCCGAGATGCAGGTAGGAGTAGAGCCCCGCCGCCATGAAGGCGATCATGAAATACCAGACGAGCGAGCGGTGCTCGAGCGCCCAGTCGGAGAGATTGAAGGACTTCACGGCTGAGCTTCCTGATCGATGCGGACGGACTGGCCATCCTTGAGACTGTGCACGCCGGCGGTGACGACACGCTGCCCGGCCTCGAGACCGCCGGTGACGCGGACGCTGCCGTCCTCGTTGCGGGCGATGGTGATTTCCTGTCGCTTGACGGTCTTGCTGGCGGCGTCGACCAGCCAGACGAAGCTCTTGTCGTTCTGCTCGAGCACGGCCGAGCGCGGCAGCCTGATGACGGTCTTCTGCTCGGTGTCGAGCGTCGCGGTGACCGTTGTGCCGAGACGCATGCTCTCCGGCGGATTGTCGAGCGTGATGCGGATGCGGCGCGTGCGGGTCGTGGCGTCGGCGCGCGGCGCGATCTCGCGCACCTTGCCTGCCGCGCTGATGTTCGGATCGACCTGCAGCCGCACCGTGAACGGTGTGCCCGCCTGCAGGCCGCTGGCGATGTCGTCGCCGACATCGATGACCGCCTCGCGCACATCGGGCCGCGCCACGGTGACGACGCTCACGCCCGGCGAGACGACCTGTCCGACTTCCGCGCCCACCGCGGTGACGATGCCCGCGAAATCCGCCTTCAGCCGGGCGTAGCCGAGCTGCTCTCGTGCCTTGGCAAGATTGGATTGCGCCTTGATCACCGAGGCCTGTGCAGCCGCGCGCGACTGCTCGGCGCTTTCCAGCGTGGCCTTGGTCGTCGCATCGGTCTCCAGCAGCGTGCGCTGCCGTCCTTCGGTGCCGGTCGCATTGGTCAGCTGCGCCTGGCTGCGCGACACCTCGGCGGCGGAGGCGCGGACCGCGAGCTCGAGCGCGGCGGGATCGATCGCGGCCACCACCTGGTCCTGCTTGACCATGTCGCCGACGAAGACGGGCCGCGCGATCAGCCGTCCCAGCACGCGGAAGCTGAGATCGGCCTTGTAGCGCGGCTCGATCGTGCCGGTGACGGCCGAGCCGTTGGCGGCCTGCGGCTCGACCTTCATCGACAGCACCGGCCGAACCGGCTCAGGGGCCGCGGCCTTGTCGTTGCAGCCGGCGAGCAGAGCAAGCGCGAGAAGCGGAATGGCCCAACGCATCGGCGTCATCACGACCGCGTCTCCTCGTTGAATGTGATCTGTTGTCCGACGCTCAGCAGCTTGCCGCCGTCGGTGACGACACGGTCGCCCGGTTGCAGCCCGGCGGAGACGACGATGGCGCCGGTCTCATAGTCCTCGATCTTGATCGGCTTGAGCGAGACGGTCTTGTTCGCGGCGTTCACCAGCCAGACCGCCGGTGTCTTGCCGGCGGCGGTCAGCGCACTCCATGGCAGCACGATGCGCTGCTCCGGCTTGATGAAGCCGGTGGCGCTGACGGCGCTGCCGAGGGTCATCTCCGGCGGCGGATTTTCGATCGCGATCTTGACGCGGACGGTGCCGGATTTGGGATCGATGGTCGGCGACACCTCGCGCACGGTGCCCTTGGCTGTGACCGAGGGGTCCGAGAGCAGCGCCAGCGCCACCTTGGTATCGTCGAACTTCAGCGACAGCGCCGCCTCGTAGACGTCGATCACGGCGTCACGGTCGCCGTCATGCGCCAGCGTGAACACCGACTGCGCGGCCTGGGCGACCTGGCCGACCTCGATGTTGCGCGCGGTGATGGTGCCGCTGGCGTCGGCGCGCAGCTCGGTGAAGGTCAGGGCGTCCTTCGCGGTGTCGCGCTGGGCCTTGGCGGCCTCCAACGAGCCTTCGGCCGTGCGCAGCGTCTCCTGCGCCTGGTCGAAGGTCGCGCGTGTCGTGAAGCCGCTCGAGATCAGCGTCTGCTGGCGGTTGAAATTGGAGGTCGCGACTTTCACCTGCGATTCCGCAGCCGCCACGGCGGCCTCCGCGGAATCAAGGTCGGCCTGTTGCTCGGCCGGATCGATCTTGGCCAGCAGCTGCCCGGCCTTGACGTGCGCGCCGACCTCGACGAGCCGCTCGGTGACGCGACCGCTGACCCGGAACGACAGGTCGGCGAGCACGCGCGCCTGGACGTCGCCGGTCAGGGTGATCGATTGCCGCCGCTCCGACAGCTTGACCACCTCGGTTCGCACCACCCTGGCCGGAGGCGCCGTCGCGGCGGTCTTCTGCTCGCAGCCCGCCAGGAGCAGTCCGATCGCGGCGCAGCCGACGGCCGCAAGCAGGCGCGAGCTGGGCGCGCGAAACGCAGGTGGAGATCGCGTGGGTGAGGTCATGGTTGCACGTTCGAGCCCAAAGCAAGGTTGGCGGTCGCAGCTCCGACCGAGGTCCGGGACCGTCGGTCTGGCGCGTCCGGACGGAGGGGACGGTTGCCGCAATCAGCCGATGAACCCGAACCGGGCGTTGCCCGCTGGGAGGTTCATGGCCGTAGGGGAACAAGCTGAGCACCATCCCCTTGACAGCACGTGAATTAGACAATCATTTCTAGAAAAAAATGTCTAGTAACATTCCTGTTGACGGGTTTAAAATAACGCATGCCAGCCAATCCGCCGGAAGGCCGGTCGGGATGACGCCTTTGCGGGGGACTCCCGCGAACTGCGAAACCAGAGTGTGAACGTGACGTGCGACGAAAAGATCTAGCGGACAAAGAGGGGGCTGCGCGGGCGTCGGCGCGCGAGCCGCGCCAGGCTCGTGGACGCGAGCGCCGCGAGCAACTGCTCGATGCCGCAGCCGCCCTCATCGCGGAATCCGGCCTCGCGGCCGTGAGCATGCACGCCGCAGCCGAGCGCGCCGGCGCCTCGATCGGCTCGGTCTATCACTTCTTCCGCGACAAGGGGCAGATGCTCGACGCTCTCGCCGAGCGACACGATGCCGAGCTCCAGCCGGCGTTCGATCGCGTGCTGCAGCGGAGCGATGCGGAGTGGGCCGCCCTGTCGCCCGCCGAGGTCGTCGAGCAACTGATCGGCTGGGCGATCCGCTACTTTGTCCGTCATCCCGATGCGCTGGCCACGCTCGACCTGCACGACCAGACCATGCATGCCGAGTTCAGGGCCGTCATCGATCGCGTCATGCGCGCCAAGCTCGGGGAGGAGCTGGGTCCGCAGGCGGCCACGACGCTCGACGCCGTCGTGCTCGGCACGCTGCTGTTCACGCGTGAGCAGGACCCGCGCAGTCGCGACGTCGTCGTTGCGGCGCTGCCGGAGATGATGGCGACCTATCTGATCGCGCTGGAGGCGAAGCGGAAGCGGGCGAAGCGGTGAGGTAAGGGCGGCGTATCGACGCGATCAGCGCAGCTACTTGAACAGCCACGCGTTCTTCCTCCGATGGATCGCCACCAGGTGCGGCGTCGCCGTGTCCCCGACCGGCTTGGCCGAGAGGACGATCTGATCCTCGTTGTCCCAGCGTTCGAACTCGTAGCGCCATTTGCCATCCTCCGGCGTGCGATGATGCCAGTCCTTCAGGTTCCGATCGCGTTTCGCCGGGATGACATCGATGCCGTCAGCCGGCCCCGAGCGGCTCTGCCGCGATGCGACCGACACCAGCCAGCGCTTCTCCGGCGAATAATGCGGCGGGGCGACGATGCCGATTTCGTCCCCGGTGTCGCCGCGCACCAGAAGCCAGTCGACGCCATCCAGACGGCCGCATTCGAGCAGGATCAGATCATGATCGGGGAAATAGCCGGTGAGCTGAAACTTGACGCAGCCCTTGGCGTCACCGCTTGCGCATTTGGCGTCCTGATTTCGATAGACGCGCGTGTGGCCATTGCGAAAGGTCAGCTTCAGTGCGGAGCCATTGCGTTGCGCGACGTTCGGGATCTGGGCGAGGCAGGCCGTCTCCGAGCGGTCGAGATCGCCGCGCCCTCGATCGTCGCTGCAGCGGCCGTCCTGCGATGGATGGTCGACGACGGAGAAGGCCGGCCGCTCCGCGCCCGCGGCGATGCCGCTGATCAGGCAGAGAAACGACGCCGCCGCGAGGCCACGCATCCTGCTCATCACAGACGCCTCGCCGTCGAATGCGTGTCGACATGATCTACCGTCGTGATCGGCAGCGGCTTGGAGGCCGCGATGCCGCCTGAGTAGCGACGGCGGTGGCGCCGCCGCCGTTCTCCGTTCGAGTTGCGCTGCCGCGCGAGCCGTTCGACCAGCCAGGCCACGACGCCGACAACGGCGAAGCTCACCAGCAGCGAGACGAAAAGCAGCCCCAGATAGAGCTTCAGCACCGATCCTGCGAAGCAGGCAAGCGCGATGAGCGCGGCAATGGCCAGCCGGCCTTTGACGGAGATCGACATGATGGGGCGTTTCGCTAAGAGCTGATTGTTGGCGCCACTGTAGCGTCATCATGCCTGCCGCCAAGCCGCGTCCAGATGGGTGGTAAATTTTGCCGCAAGGTCATGCCGACAATCGAACGTGCTCGAACTCATTCGTCGTCGCACGCGTAGCAGTTCAACTGCCCGTTGCGAAAATCCGGCTGTTGCAGAGTTCACTTCGCGCAACAGTCGCGAGGGGACGGAGCTGTCTCGAGCCGCGTGCGGTTGCTCGTCTTGCGTGTGTTGATTGTCGCAGACGAGGTCTGCACGCTTCACCGCAAATGCGCGTCGCAATGACCGCGGAGAGAGCTTCATTCGTCGTTGTCATCCCGGCGACGTTGCCGCGGACGCAGAGCGTCGTCGGGTGCGAGCCGGGACCACAGCCATCGAACGTCACGGGACGGGCCGCCGTCAGCTCGCCTGCCGGCGCAGTCGATGTCCTTGGCGGAAGCGATGCCGCCACTGCCTGCCGAGGCATCTCGATCGCGTGCGCGGCCAGGCGATTTTCGCAAATCGTTTCAGGCTGATTTGCCCTGTCCAGTCTCTCGGCGAAAAATATTCGTCTTTCGTTTTATCGGAAGATGTGGTTGTCTGTCGCCATCCCGCCTCGTGAAGAGGGACGTACGCGTCGTCACGATACGTGAGGTGGGGAGCGGTGGCCGCGAAAGGCAGCGTGTGACGATCGCTGTGGCGCGGACGCGAAATTGCGTGGTCCTGGCGCCCCGATGCTGGCGCCAAGCCCTGCGGGGATGATGATCCGCTGGGTGACGGTGGCTAACAAGCCGGACACCGAGGAGAGCGCGACATAAGCGTGAAGACCATCGCGCAGGGAGGGCCGGGTCTGTCCGGCTGTACCTGTGGTTCCTGCCCCGTGCAATTTTTTCGCACGGGGGCCACGGGCCTCAGCCGAGGTCCGGCCTTCCCTGCGCCCTCTCGTTTGATGGGGCGGACATGACGCACAACCCGGACCGATGGGCCGCGGGAACGCCGTGGTGCGACGTCTCCTTGCCGACGAATGATGTGAGTAAAGAGGGGCTCGCCTGCCGCGCGTGAACTCATCGCAACGCTGCACGCGGCGAGATCGGTTGTTTGAGATGTGAAGCAGGGCGACAGACGACGCTGCTATTGCGCGCCGGCCCAGGCGGCCAGCACGGCGCGCTCCTCGCCGGTGATCTCGGTGATGTTGCCGGGCGGCATGGCGCTCGACCAGGCGGCGTTGCGCGCGATCAGCCGCGCGTTGCGCCGGATGTTGTCGGCGTTGTCCAGCAGCACGCCCTTGGGCGCCGCGACGATGCCGTCCCACACCGGCTCGGCGGCGTGGCACATGCTGCAGCGGGAGGTCACGATCTCCTCGACCTGCGCGAAGCTCGGCCGCGTCGTCGCGGCCGTCCTGGTATCGCGCGGACCGGCGGCCGACAGCAGCAGGATTGCGATCATGCCGGCTGCGGCTACGCCCCACACCCACCATGGCGACGGATTGCCCTTGTGGCGCTCGTTGAAGAAATGGCGGATGACCGGACCGAGCGCCAGCACGATGGCGACGATGGCCCAGTTGTAGCGGGTACCGAACAAGAGCGGGTAGTGATTGCTGATCATCAGCACGACGACCGGCAGGGTCAGGTAGTTGTTGTGGACCGAGCGCTCCTTGCCGGCCTTGCCGAGCCTGGGGTCGGGCGCCTGGCCCGCCAGCAGCGCCGCGACGATCTTCTTCTGGTTGGGAATGATCACCGCGAACACGTTGGCGACCATGATGGTGCCGATGATGGCGCCGATCTGGTTGAAGGCGCCGCGGCCGCTCAGCACGTGGGTGAAGGCGTAGGTGAGCGCGACCAGGAAGACGTAGCCGCCGATGGCGAACGGCAGCTCGTGCTTCGCCAGCCCGCTACGGCAGGCGGCCTCGTAGAGCAGCCACGCCAGGGCCAGCGAGCCGAAGCTGAACAGGCCGGCCTGGATGGGCGTCAGATCGAGGATCGACTTGTCGACCAGGAACAGGTCGGCATTGAGATAATACACCACGATCATCAGCACGAAGCCGGACAGCCAGGTGGTGTAGGCCTCCCATTTGAACCAGGTCAGCTCGCTTGGAATCTGCGCCGGCGCTACCAGATATTTGACGATGTGGTAGAAGCCGCCGCCATGGACCTGCCAGGCCTCACCCATCACGCCCTTCGGCAGACCTTCGCGAGGCTTCAGGCTGAGGTCGAGCGCGATGAAGTAGAACGAGCTGCCGATCCAGGCCACCGCCGCGATCACGTGCAGCCAGCGGAAGATCAGGCTCAGCCATTCCGATATGATCGAAGCCCACATCGCGCGGTCATCTCCTTGTATGTTCTACTTGCGTGCGGATCGCGCCGCTCTATGTGTTCGTTGCAGTGGACTTCCGCAAAGCGATTGCGTTCAATAAGTTCGAAAGCAAAGCGGAACGGTTGTGATGAAGAGACTGGGTCTGATGATTCTCGTGGCGGCGCAGGCGGCCCTGACACACGCCGCAATGGCCCAGACCACGCCGAAGGGCGCCGCCAAGCGCACCGATGCCTGCGCGCCGATCGGACGTACCGAGGACGGCAAGCTGGTTTACTCGATGAAATGCGAGAGCATTCCAAAGCCGGTCGCGCCCGCGTCGTCGCCGCAGGCGGCCGCGCCGCCGGCGCAGCCCGCTCCGGTCGCCGAGCCGGAGCCCGAGACCGAGCGGAGCGGCTTGTTCGGCTGGTCCTACGACCGCCGGCCGAAGCAGTAGCGCAGCCATCCCCGGCCTCAGACGTGCTGCGCGGACGACGCAGCAGCCGCCGCATCGGCCTCCGCGGCCTTGCCGCTGCCGAGCCCGTTGAAAAAGGCATTCAGCAGCACGGCGACGACGGCGCACAGCAGGATGCCGGACTCCAGCAGCGGCTGCAGGTCCTTCGGCAAGGCGTGGAAGAAGCGGGGAGCAACCAGCGGGATCAGGCCGAAGCCGACGGAGATCGCGACAATGAACAGGTTGAAGCGGTTGGTCTTGAAGTCGACATTGGCGAGGATGCGCGCACCGGTCGCCGCCACCATGCCGAACATCACGAGGCCTGCGCCGCCGAGCACGACCTGCGGCACGGCTTCGACCAGCGCGGCCATCTTCGGCAGGAGGCCGAGCAGCAGCATGATGACGCCGCCGGCGATCGTCACCCAGCGGGTGCGCACGCCGGTGACCGAGACCAGCCCGACATTCTGCGAGAACGAGGTGTAGGGGAAGGTGTTGAAGATGCCGCCCAGCAGCGTGCCGAGGCCGTCGGCGCGCAGCCCGCGCGACAGCGCCTCGCGATCCACGGTCTTGCCGGTCATCTCGCCGAGGGCCAGGAACATGCCGAGCGATTCGATCATCACCACGATCATGACGATGCACATCGTGACGATCGGCACGAGCTGGAATTGCGGAACGCCGAACTTGAACGGGATCACCAGCGCGCCCCAGGGCGCTGCCGCCACCTTGTCGAAATGCATCACGCCCAGCAGCGTGGCCAGCACGGCGCCGGCGACGATGCCGAGCAGCACCGAGACGTTGGCGAGGAAGCCGGTGCCCCACTTGATGAGACCAAGGATGAACAGCAGCACGAACAGCGCGATGCCGAGTCCCTGCAACTGTCCGTAGTTCGGATTGGGAAAGGCGCCGGGCACGCCGTCGACCACCTTGGTGATGGTCGGCAGGCCGCCGCCGGCCCAGTTGATGCCGACGCGCATCAGCGAGATGCCGATGATCATGATGATGGTGCCGGTCACGACGGGAGGAAACAGCGGCAGCAGCCGGCTGATGAAGGGCGCGACGATGATGCCGAAGATGCCGGCGGCAATGACCGAGCCGTAGATGCCGAGCAGGCCGATGTCAGGCGAGGCCGCCATCGACAGCATCGGACCGACGGAGGCGAAGGTGACGCCCATCATGACGGGCAGGCGGATGCCGACGCCGGGAAAGCCGATGCACTGCACGAGCGTGGCAAGGCCGCAGGCGAACAGATCGGCGCTGATCAGGAAGGCGACGTCCTCCGGCGGCAGCTTCAGGGCCCGGCCGATGATCAGCGGCACCGCGACCGCGCCGGCATACATCACCAGAACGTGCTGCAAGCCGAGCGCGAGCAGTTTCGGCACCGGCAGCATCTCGTCGACCGGATGAATATCCTTGCTCATGTGTCCCCCCAGGTCCCCAGAACGATCTCAGTCGCCGAACGTCTCCTGCAACTGCGGAAACAGGTGGTCCGGCTTGAACGGCACGGATGTGAAGCGGATGCCCGTCGCCGCGCGCAACGCGTTGCCCAGCGCAGCCGCCACCGGATTGTACGGGCTCTCGCTCATCGACTTCGCCCCCAGCGGGCCGATCGCGTCATTGGTCGCGGCAAACAGCACCTCGGTGCGCGGCACATCGGCATAGGATGGCAGATGATAGTCGCGGAAGCGCGGATTGACCACGCGGCCGGTGTCGTCGATCACGATCTCCTCGTAGAGCGCAGCACCCAGCGCTTGCGCCACGCCGCCCTCGATCTGGCCGCGGCACTGCATAGGATTGGCGATGCGGCCGGCATCCGCCGCCTGCACGCTCCTGAGGATCTCGATCACGCCGGTGTGCTTGTTCACGGCCACGCGAAAGCCCTGGACGTTGAACGCGACCGACCGCGGCGTGCCCCGCGAATGGCCGCTGGCGGCGAGGGACGATCCGTTGGCCATCGCGAGCTCCGCGAAGGAGAGACGACGAGCGCCGCAGCTGATCGCATCATCTGCGATCACGCAATCAGCCGGAGCGACGCTCCAGCGCTGCGCGGCGAGGCCCTTGAGCTCGGCGGCCAGCGCCTCGGCCGCAGCCTGGGTGGCGCGGCCCGCAACGAAGGTGCCGGTCGAGCCGTAGGCGCCGGTGTCGTGACCGCCATGGGCGGTGTCCGACTGCTTCAGTGCGATGCGGTCGACCGTGGTGCCCAGCACGGTCGCGGCGATCTGGCGATGCACGGTGCTGGTGCCGTTGCCGAACTCGGCGGTGCCGACGGTGAGCGTGAAGCCGCCGTCGTCGTGCAGGCTGATGGTGGCATCGGCGATGTGGCCGTCAGGCGGCACGGTGTCGATCATCGTCAGCGCGATGCCGTCGCCCGTGAGCCACTCGTCCGACAGTTCCGGTGTCGGCGTGGCTTCGGCCATGGCGCGCTCGACGAGATCAAGGCACTGGTCGAGCCCGTAGGAGCCGTACAGCACGTCGCTGTGCCCGGAGCCGGGCGGGGCAAGCATCGGATCGCCGGGCCTGACGATGTTGCGGCGGCGCATCTCGAAGGGGTCGATGCCGAGTTTCAGAGCGAGCTCGTCGATCGCAGCTTCGACGGCGAAGGTGGTCTGCGGCAAGCCGTAGCCGCGATAGGCGCCGGCCGGCACCGTGTTGGTGTAGACGGCGATCCCGTCGACCTTCTTGTTGGGACAATTGTAGACGGAGATCGACTCGCCGCAGGCGTGGAACAGCACGGGACCGGCGTGATTGCCATAGGCGCCGGTATTGGAGAGCACGTCGAGCTGCAGCGCGGTCAGCTTGCCATCCCGGTCGGCGCCGGCCTTGACCGTCACGCGCATCGGATGCCGCGTCGACGTGGCGATGAACTGCTCCTCACGGGTGAATTCGAGCTTCACGGGGCGGCCGGTCTTCAGCGCTGCGAGCGCCAGGATGTCCTCGACGAACATCTCCTGCTTGCCGCCGAAGCCGCCGCCGACGCGCTCGCAGAACACGCGGACCTTGTCCGGGGCGAGCGCGAAGATCTCGGCAAGGGCCCGGCGCGTCAGAAACGGCACCTGGGTGCTGGAGCGGACGTTCAGCACACCCTCGCCGTCGAGCCAGGCGAGACCACCATGCGTCTCCAGCGCGGCATGCTGAACGCGTTGCGTCGTGAACGTGCCTTCGTAGGTCACGGCGGCCGAGGCCAGGGCGGCAGCCACGTCGCCGAACTCGCCATGGGTCTCGGCGACGATGTTGCGATTGACGTCGGCGATGCGATGCTCGGTCGAACGGCCGGCGTGAATGACGGGGGCACCGGGCGCGGTCGCGGCGGCGGGATCGACGATCGCCGGCAGGATCTGGTAGTCGACGACGAGCCGTCGGCAGCCTTCCTCGGCGGCGGCCTCGCTGTCGGCGACCACGGCGGCGACCTTCTGGCCGACGAAGCGAACGACATCGTCGAGCACGCGGGTGTCGGCCGGATCCATCCAGGCCTGCTCGTGGCGCGCCGTCGAGAACGGCACGGCCGGCGCATCCTCATGCGTGAGCACCGCATGCACGCCGGGGACCGCCAACGCTGCCGCCCTGTCGATCCCGATGATGCGTGCATGGGCATGCGGCGAGCGCAACAGCTTGATGTGCAACAGGCCGCCGATCGCCGTATCGAACGTGTAGCGCGCCTGACCCTGAACCACGTCGGGCCCTGCGGGAGCGGGCAGGCTGCGGCCGAAGGCTTCGCCGGCCACGACCTCTTCGACATGGGTCCGCCCGAGCAGCGCGTCCTCGATGGCGCGATAGCCGGTGCAGCGGCAGAGATTGCCCTTCAGGGCAGCGCCGAGATCCTTCTTCTGAGCCTGGTTGAGCGAGGCGCAGGTGACGATCATGCCCGCGGTGCAGAAGCCGCATTGAAACGCCTGGGCATCGAGGAACGCCTGCTGCATCGGGTGCAAGCCATCATCGGAGGCGAGGCCTTCGACCGTCGTGACCGCCTTGCCATCGGCGCGGAAGGCCGGGATCAGGCAGCTGTGCACCGGCTCGCCGTCGAGCAGCACGGTGCAGGCGCCGCAATCGCCGGCGTCGCAACCCTTCTTGACGCCGAAATGGCCGGTGTCGCGCAGGAACGTCCGCAGACATTGCCCGGGACGCGGGACGGATTCGACGGCTCTCCCATTGACGATCACGCTCATGGCCTGACGCCTGCGAGCTCGGCGCGGATCGCCTCGGCGAGACGCAAGGTCATCGCCTTGCGCCAGGCAGGTTTGCCATGGACATCGTCATGATACAGCGCATCAGGAATGTCGCCGAGAATGCTGGCGCGCAGCGCGGCTTCGTCCGGCATCGTGCCGAAACGCAGCTGCAGCGGCTTGACGGTCGAACCGGTCACCGTCAGCAGCAGGTCGCCGTCGCGGCCTTGCGTGCCGATCAGCAGCGCGCCGGAGCGGCCAACCGGGCTGAGCGCGATCTGGCGGAACGCTGTCCGCCGCTTCAGCGCGGTCAAGGGAATGTCGATCTGACGCAGCAGATCGCCGGGCGCAAGCACGTTGCTATTGTTGCCCGTGACGAAGTCCACGACCGAGATGCGCCGCTCGGTGCCGTCATTCTTCCAGATCGTGCAGACGCCTTCGAGCGCGGCGAGCAGCGAGATCATCGGGCCGGCCGGCAGCGACATGCAGAGATTGCCGCCGACGGTCGCCGTCTTCCAGATCTTGAACGAGGCGAGGAACGCCCGGCAGCATTGGTCGATCAGCGGCGCCGCGATCCAGTCGGCCGGGCAGGGCAGCGCATCGAACTCGGCGACGCTGCAGGTTGCGGCGATGCAGAGGCCCAGGTCATCGATGGTGAGAGCCGGCCAGGCGAGGTCGCTGAGATCGATCAGCCGCGACAGCTGGACCTGCGGTTCCGAGAACAGCCATGTGCCGCCGGCCAGCCAGGCATCGCCTGCCTTCCAGGCGGGCAACTCGGCCCGTGTTGTCGGGCGCACGACCTCGGTGATGGTGTTCAGGTCCATGGTCACGCAAGCTCATCGGCGCAGCATCTCGCCGGTGAAATCCTTGCAAGACCAACGCCAACTGGCAATAGGATGATGCTGGCCCTGCGCTTGCAGGCAGGCGACACGAAGGCGCAATCAGCGAGACGAGGGCAGCCATGAGCACCACGCCGATCTGGATCAAGGACCCGCTCGCCATCCTGGCCGACGGCGCTGCGCGAGGGATCGTCATCAGGGATAGCCGCATCGTCGAGCTGGTGGCGGCCGGCGCCGAGCCGGCGACACCGGGCGCTGTGGCCTATGATGCAAGCGCGCATGTCGTCATCCCCGGGCTGATCAACACGCATCATCACTTCTACCAGACGCTCACCCGGGCGCTACCCGCCGCGATGGACCGCGAGCTGTTTCCCTGGTTGAAGGCGCTCTATCCGGTCTGGGCGAAGCTCACGCCGGAATCGCTCGATGCCGCGGTCACGCTGGCGATGGCGGAGCTGATGCTGTCGGGCTGCACCACGACGACTGATCATCACTATGTCTTCCCAGCCGGCCTCGAAGATGCCGTCGGCATCGAGGTCGCCGCGGCCAGGCGGCTCGGCATCCGCGTGCTGCTGACGCGCGGCTCGATGAACCTGTCGGAACGCGACGGCGGCCTGCCGCCTGACCGCGTGGTGCAGGACGAGGATACGATCCTCGCCGACAGCGAGCGGGTGGTCGCGGCCTATCACGAGCGCGGGCCGGACGCGATGGTGCAGATCGCGCTGGCGCCGTGCTCGCCGTTCTCAGTGACAGGCTCATTGATGCAGAAGACGGCGGCGCTGGCCGACAAGCTCGACGTGCGCCTGCACACGCATCTGGCCGAGACCGAGGACGAGAACCGCTTCTGCGAGGAGATGTTCGGGTGCCGTCCGCTCGACTATCTCGAGCAGAACGGCTGGCTCGGCCCGCGCACCTGGCTGGCACACGGCATCTTCTTCAATGCCGAGGAGATGAAGCGGCTCGGCAAGGCGAAGACCACCATCAGTCATTGCGCCTGTTCGAACCAGTTGCTCGCCTCCGGCTGCTGCCCGGTCTGCGAGATGGAGGAGGCGGGTGTCGGCATCGGCCTCGGCGTCGACGGCTCGGCGTCGAACGACGGCTCCAATTTGATGCAGGAGGTGCGCTCCGCCTTCCTGCTGCAGCGGGCGCGCTATGGCGTTGGCCGGATCAGCCACAAGGATGCCTTGCGTTGGGCAACCAAGGGCTCAGCCGCCTGTGTCGGTCGGCTCGAGCTCGGTGAGATCGCGGTGGGGAAGGCCGCGGATCTGGCGCTGTTCAAGCTCGACGAGCTGCGCTTCTCTGGCGCCGGCGATCCGATCGCCGCGCTGGTGCTGTGTGGCGCGCACCGCGCCGATCGCGTGATGGTTGGCGGCCGTTGGACCGTGGTCGACGGCGCCATCCCGGGTCTCGACATCGCTGGCCTGATTAGCCGGCACAGCGCGGCAGCGAAGACAATGCGGGGAGGGTAAGACGGAGCTTACTGAGCATCGATCGCGACTGCTCTCTCCCCGCTGGCGCGGAGAGAGAGGTCAGAACGGGACCGGGCGCCTACTTGCCCGGCAGCTTGTCGTCGACGCCCTTGACGTAGAAGTTCATGCCGAGGATCTGGCCGTCGGCGAGATGGTCGCCGCCCTTGCACTCGACCTCCTTGCCGTCCTGCGCCACGATCGGGCACTTGAACGGATGCAGCTTGCCGGAGGTGATCGCGGCCTGCGTCTCCTCGGCCATCTTCTTCACGTCGTCGGGCATGTTGGTGTAGGGCGCCATCTCGAACATCTTGGAGTCGAGGCCGCCCCAGGTGTCCTCGGACTTCCAGGTGCCGTCGAGCTCGGCCTTGACGCGGGCGATGTAATAGGGACCCCAGGTATCGAGGATCGAGGTCAGCTGCGCCTTCGGGCCGAACTTGATCATCTCGGAATCCTGTCCGAAGGCGAGCTTGCCGCGCTCGGCCGCGACCTGCATCGCCGCCGGACTGTCGGTGTGCTGCATGATGATGTCGGCACCCTGGTCGAGCAGCGCCTTGGCGGCGTCGGCTTCCTTGCCCGGGTCGAACCAGGTGTTGACCCAGATGATCTTGACCTTGATGTTCGGATTGATCGACTGCGCGCCGAGCATGGTGGCGTTGATGCCGGAGACGACCTCGGGGATCGGGAACGAGCCGATATAGCCGAGCACGCCGGCCTTCGACATCTTGGCCGCGATCTGGCCCTGGATGTAGCGGCCCTGGTACCAGCGGCCCGAATAGGTCGACATGTTCTTGTCGCGCTTGTAGCCGGTGGCGTGCTCGAAATGCACGTTCGGATACTTCTTGGCGACCTTCAGGGTCGGGTCCATGTAGCCGAACGAGGTCGTGAAGATCAGCTTGTTGCCGGCGCGGACCAGCTGCTCGATGGCGCGCTCGGAGTCCGGGCCCTCCGGCACGTTCTCGAGATAGGTGGTCTCGATCTTGTCGCCGAGCTCCTTGACCAGCGCCTGGCGACCGAGTTCGTGCTGATAGGTCCAGCCGAGATCGCCGATCGGGCCGAGATAGATGAAGCCGACCTTCAGCTTGTCTGCGGCGTGCGCCACGCCGGCGATGTTGCTCGCCAGCACCAGCGCGGCGGCAGCCCCCAGAAGCCTTTTCATCATCGTCAGTATCTCCAAACAGTGAGGGGAAAACCGGGTGGTCCCGAGCGCCGCGCCCCATCGCAGGCGATTGGGATGATGGCTTCAGCGGTCCGGTACGAACACGGTGCCCAACGCCGCGGGTGCGGTCGAGCCGCCGGTGCGGGCGCGCGACAGCAGCACGAGCACGATGACGGTCGCAAGGTAAGGCAGCGCCGACATGACCTGCGAGGGGATGCCGACGCCCGCACCTTGCGCATGCAGCTGCAGGATCGTCACCGCGCCGAACAGATAGGCGCCGATCACGAGACGGCCCGGTCGCCACGATGCGAACACGACCAGCGCCAGCGCGATCCAGCCGCGGCCTGCGGTCATGCCGGGAATGAAGAACGGCGTATAGGCCAGCGGCAGATAGGCGCCGGCGAGCCCGGCGCAGCCGCCTCCGAACAGCACGGCCAGCAGGCGAATGCGCAGCACGGGATAGCCGAGTGCGTGCGCGGAGACGTGGTTGTCGCCGCAGGCGCGCAGCACCAGGCCGGCGCGGGTGCGGTAGAGAAACCACCAGACGGCAATGATCAGGGCCAGCGACAGGTAGACGAAGGCATCCTCGCCGAACAGGATGCGGCCGACCAGCGGGATGTCGCTGAGACCGGGAACGGAGAGTTTCGGTGCCGTGGTGATGCGTTCGCCGACGAAGCGGGCGCCGATCAGGCCGGACAGGCCGATGCCGAGGATGGTCAGCGCGAGGCCGGTCGCTACCTGGTTGACGGCGAGGCCGAGCGTCATGAAAGCGAAGATCAGCGACATCAGCATGCCCGCGACGATGCCGCAGAGCGCACCGACGATGATCGAGCCCGACATCCAGGCGCCTGCGAAGCCGCAGGCGGCACCGACGATCATCATGCCCTCGACGCCGAGGTTGAGCACGCCCGCGCGCTCGGTGACCAGCTCACCGGTGGCTGCGAGCAGCAGCGGCGTCGATGCCGCGAGCACCGACAGGATGATTGCTTCAACCAGCACCACTTTGCACCTGCCGCGAGGCGAAGACGAGCTTGAAACGATAGAGGATGAGGGAGTCGCAGGCGAGCACGTAGAACAGCAGGATGCCCTGAAAGACCTTGGTGACATCGAGCGGAATCTTCATCGTGATCTGGGCCTGCTCACCCCCAATGAAGGTCAGTGCAAGGAAAAGTCCTGCAATTAATATTCCAACCGGATTGAGCCGGCCCAGGAACGCCACGATGATCGCGGTGAAGCCGTAGCCCGGCGAGATGCCCGGTTGCAGATGGCCGATGGGACCCGCGACCTCGATGATGCCGGCAAGTCCCGCCAGCGCGCCCGACACCGCGAAAGTGAGCAGGACAAGCTGGTTGGCGTTGAATCCACCGAAACGTGCGGCCCGTGGCGCGACACCGACGACGCGGATCTCGAAGCCCTTGATGGTCCGGTCGAGCAGAACGAAGGCACCGGCAACGACGACGAGCGCAATGATGCTGCCGAGATGAAGGCGCCCGCCTTCGATCAGGACCGGCACGGTCGCGACCGGATCGAATTCCGCCGTGGTCGGGAAGTTGAAGCCGGCCGGATCACGCCACGGCCCGCGCACGAGATAGTCGAGCAGGAGGTCTGCGACATAGACCAGCATCAGGCTGGTGAGGATCTCGCTGGCGCCGAACTTCACGCGGCACAGCGCCGGGATCAGCGCGTAGAGCGCGCCGGCAACGGCTCCCGCGACCAGCATCGCCGGCAGCACCCAGTGCCCGGCATCGGTGCCCTGCGTGTTCACCGCGATCCAGCTGCCAGCGACCGCGCCCATCAGGAACTGGCCCTCGGCCCCGATGTTCCAGGCATTGGCGAGGTAGCACAGCGACAGGCCGATCGCGATCATCACCAGCGGCGTCGCCTTCACCGCGATCTCCTGCAGGGAGTAGCCGTCGGTCAGCGGCGCGATGAAATAGACGCCGAGCGCGGTGATCGGGTTCTTGCCCAGGATGGCGAACAGAATGCTCATGGTGACCAGCGTCAACCCGATCGCGATCAATGGCGAGACCAGCGCGATGCTGCGCGAACGCTCGGCGCGCTTCTCAAGCACCAGCTGCATGCGAAGCCTCCTTCCGATCGAGATTGGCGCCGCCCATCAGCAGACCCAGTCTTTCGCGCGTGGCGTGCACGCGCGGCAGTGGCTCTGACAGATGCCCATGAAACATCACCGCGATCCGGTCGGAAATCTCGACCAGCTCGTCAAGGTCCTGGCTGGTGACGAGCACCGCGGCTCCCGCGCTGGCGAGATCGATCAGAGCCTGGCGAATGATCGCGGCGGCGCCGGCGTCGACGCCCCAGGTCGGCTGGTTGACGATGAGGACCGCGGGCTTGCGCAGGATCTCGCGTCCGACGACGAATTTCTGCAGATTGCCGCCGGACAGGCTCGCGGCCTCGGGGTCGCGCTTGGCCTTGCGAACGTCGAACGTCTCGGTTGTCAGGTCGACCGTGCGCAGGGTCGCCGCTGCATCGATGAAGCCGTGCCGGACCATGTCGCTGGCGGCGTGCCCTGTCAGCAAGGCATTCTCGGACAATCGCATGCGCGGCGCGGTGCCGTGCCCGAGCCGCTCCTCCGGCACGAAGGCTGCGCCCATCTTGCGGCGCTCCGTGATCGAGCGGTTGCCGCAGGCCAGGCCGTCGAGGATGATCGTGCCGGGCTCCTTGACGAGGCGTTCGCCGGACAGGGCGGCGAAGAGCTCGTCCTGGCCGTTGCCCGCGACGCCGGCAATGCCGAGAATCTCGCCGCCCTTCAGCTCGAAGGAGATATTCTGCAGGCGGACACCGTGCAGCTCGGCCGGCGCAAGTGTGAGATCGTTGACGACCAGCCGCGGCACCGTCGTGCGCCGCTCGGCCGGGGGAATCACCTCCCTGATCTCCGTGCCGACCATCATGCGGGCCAGCGAGGCTGCGGTCTCGCGCTTCGGATTGCAGGTCGCGACCTTCTTGCCGCCACGCAGGATGGTGGCGGTGTCGCACAGCCGCTTCACCTCATCGAGCTTGTGGCTGATGTAGAGGATGGCCCGGCCTTCGGCCTTCAGGCGCTCGAGCACCACGAACAGCTGGTCGGCCTCCTGCGGCGTGAGTACCGCGGTGGGCTCGTCGAGAATAAGGAATTTCGGGTTCTGCATCAGGGCGCGCACGATTTCGATGCGCTGCCGCTCACCGACGGACAATTGCCAGACCTCGCGCTTCGGATCGAGCGGCAGGCCGTAATCGCGCGCAACGTCGGCGAGCCGGGCGGTGATGGCCTTCAAAGGCTCCTTGCCGTCGAGCCCAAGAGCGACATTCTCGGCTACAGTGAGGTTGTCGAACAGCGAGAAATGCTGGAACACCATGCCAATGCCCAGGGATCGCGCCTCCGCGGGGCCGGACAGTCTGATGGGCGCGCCCTGCCAGCGCAGCTCACCCGCGCTCGGTTGCACCAGTCCGTAGATGGTCTTGACCAGAGTCGACTTGCCGGCGCCGTTCTCGCCCAGCAGCGCGTGAATCTCGCGGGGGACGACCTCGAGGTCGATCTTGTCGTTGGCGAGGAAGTCGCCATAGCGCTTGGTCAATCCGATCGCCTGCAGGAGCGGATGCGTGGTGTTCGGATCGGCCGGCGCGGGGTCAGGCATCGGGGTCATGGGCAAGGAATGGAACTGCCTTAATTGTGAGCTAATTCGTGGCGGCGCGTAAGAGGCGAAAAGCGCCAATCTGTGCTCAACGCTTGCTCAGCGAAATGTCCCGCGTCGCCGAGGATTGCCGTGCGATCCCGGTTGCAGAACGGTTGTGCTGCAATTTCCTGATCTCCACTCACATGTGGCAGTTCTGCGACAGTCCGCCGGAAATTCTCAGGCCGCAGCAGCATGCCCGTTGGATGAGCAGCGTCATGTCATCCTCGCCCGGGATGGTGTTCTCGCGGCTCGCGTGCTCGCGAAACACGCTCGAGATCGCAATCCGGCGTTCGGAAAAACTTCAGCAATGTGAAGCGGCAAGATCGCCTGCTGCGCCGGTGCCGCCCGCGGCCAATCGTCCCATGTTTTGAGACTGCTGCGCCACCGCAGCTTGGGCAATGCGGCCGAACCTTGATCAAACCGCGAGCAAGGCCTGGAGAAAGTTGAGGCTTCTCGCCCCGAGGCAACGGCGCAACTGTGCATGCAAGTCGGGGAATCGGCGCTTGTTAATTGGGGGTGATTGAGATGTCGTTCTACAAAACCATCGCGGCTGCCATCGCACTCGGCGCGGCAGCGCTTACGTCGGTCGGCTCCGCCGGCGCGGCTGATCTGCCTGCCAAGGCGATCGCGAAGAAGGCTCCGGCCGAGGTGCCGTTCTTCCTCGTCGTCGACAATCGCGTCAGCTACTCCTACATCTTCAACGCGGTTCAGCCGGGCGCGTGGAGCGTGAAGCCCAACGGCGGCTTCGACCCGAACACGGCCAAGCAGGTCTACTCGTTCACCCATTTCGACGTGTGGGGCTACGGCACCAACTTCTTCACCATCTCGCTGTTCAAGTCTGACCACAACGACCCGGCCGGGCCGTGCACGCAGACGGGCGGCATCGTCTCGCCCAACGCCGGCTTCGCGTTCACGCCGGCGAGCTGCGCCGGTGCGACCGAGATCTATGGTCTGTTCCGCTCGACCTTCGGCTGGAACCAGATCTTCAACACCAAGGCCTTTACCATGGGCCCGCTACAGAACATCTCGTTCGAGGTGGGCATGGATGCCAACACCGAGAACCGCTATTTCGGCGCTGCCAAGCGTGACGTGGTCGCCGGTCTGCAATTCGCGTTCAACCTGCCCTACAAGGGCTATTTCAACGTCGCTCCGTTGATGTACTGGGAGTTCGCCAACCACAACTCGTTCTCGCAGTGCGGTGCCGGATGGTCGAACCCTTGCATCGCCGATGGCAACACCTCGTTCAAGCCGACCTGGGCGGTCGAGACCAACTACTACATGGATCTCGGCTTCCTGCCGGAGAGCATGCAGTTCTTCTCGATCTCGGGCCGTGCCGGCTGGTACGGCAAGAAGGGCACCGACACCGAGCCGCTCCCGGCTAGCGTCGCGAACGGCGTCTATCCGACCAAGATCGAATTCAACTCCGAGCCGATCCGTCTGACCTTCGATGCGTCGAAGGCGATGTGGGGGGAGAAGCACAGCCACATGATCGACGTCTGGGTGGCCTATCGCTACTGGCAGAACAAATTCGGCCTGGACCACAACAACGCGGTCGGCTGCTCCGTGGCTGGTGCCGGCGGTACCCGCGTGAGCACCGGGGCGTGCACCGAATCCTCGCTGTATTCGGGCGTGACGGTGAAGTTCTAAGGGAGCACCGGTCGCACGGGCGCTGCAGCTTCGGCTGCGGCGCCCGTTGCTGTTCATTTGTCCCAGACGCCGACATGCAACGCGGCGGCCTCGTCTTCCAGTAGCGGACCGATGACCTCGGTCGGGCGCTGGCCACCGGCGAAGACGTTGCGGCAGGGCAGGTCCAGGGTCGGGTTTTCCGGATGGTTGCCGGTGAAGCGGCGCAACCGCCCTTCGCTGAGGCCGTAGACGACGCGGCCGATGCCGGCCCAGTAGATGGCACCCGCGCACATCGCACATGGTTCGGCCGACGAATACAGCGTCGCCGTCGCCCTGATCTCCGGAGCAATCGTCGTGCAGGCCTGCGTCGCGACCAATCGCTCTGCATGCGCCGTGGCATCGCGTGTCGGCATGTAGCCGTTCTCGGCCTCGATCAGCACTTGGCCATCGGCGCCGACGAGGATGGCGCCAAAGGGATGATTGCCGTGCGACAGCGAGCGGAGCGCGACGGAGAAGCTGTGGCGCAGGAAACGCGCGTCACGCGCATCCGGGTCGCCGACATTGCTCTCCTCTGAGGAGCTCGTGCCGCTCACCGTGATCTCCACTGCTCGTTTGCTCTTTCGCAATTCTGAGCCCTTCGGGTCTGCCCCGCAAGGGAACCGATACGCTCAGCCGGCGTTGCCCGGCGCATCGAGGAGAGAGAAATGGCGGGTTCGATGGCGGCGAGCACGGATTCCAGGATTGCCGTCTACGCCGCCCTCGTCGGAAATCTGCTGGTCGCCTGCACCAAGATCGCCGCGGCGCTCTGGACAGGAAGTTCGGCGATGATGAGCGAGGCGATCCACTCGGTCGTCGACACCTTCAATGAGCTTCTGCTCCTCTACGGCATGCATCGTGCGACCCGTCCGCCGGACCGACGGCATCCGCTGGGTTACGGTCGTGAGCTGTACTTCTGGAGCTTCATCGTCGCGCTGCTGCTGTTTGCGCTGGGCGCTGGCGTGTCGCTCTATGAAGGCGTTGCGCATCTGATGCATCCGCTGCCCATCGAAGATCCGACCGTGAACTACATCGTGCTCGGCCTGTCATTCGTGTTCGAAGCCGGCTCCTGGTGGGTCGCGGTCCGACGCTTCCGCGCAGCCGCCCCGGAGCTCAGTTATGTCGAGGCGTTCCGGCGCAGCAAGGATCCGCCGGCGTTCATGGTCGTGTTCGAGGACACTGCCGCGCTGATTGGTATCCTGATCGCTGCTGCCGCCACTTCAGCTGCGGTCGCATTCGACGAGCCGTCGTGGGACGGCATCGGCTCGATCCTGATCGGGCTCCTGCTCGCGGTGACCTCGATGGTGCTCGCGCGGGAGAGCAAGAGCCTCCTCATCGGCGAGCCTGCGGACCCGGAGCTCGACCGTTCGGTTCTCGAGATCGCGCGACGAGCAAGCGCAGTCCGTGCCGCCAATGGCCTGCTCACGGTGCAACTGTCGCCGCAGCAGGTCGTGGTCGCGCTGAGCCTCGAATTCGCCGACGATCTGCGCGCTGACGACATCGAGCGTGCGGTCGTTGCGATCGAGGCCGAGCTGCGCGCCCGCCATCCGATGATCGTGACGCTGTTCGTCAAGCCGCAGACCGGCGCTCGCTATCAGCAAATCCGCGAACGCCGGCTGCAGGGTGGGGCGGCCCCTGCCTAGGCTTCCAGTCCGTCGCCGGTGATGCGGCATCAAAGCGCCTCAGCGATAGACGACATCGCTTCGTGCAGAGGAGAGCCGCACAAGCATGCCGATCTGGTAGATCGCCGAAGGCGCGACCAGAACGTAGACCATGCGGGAGATCGGCGAGGAACACCGGGTGGCTCTTTCCTATCGCGGCGACCTCGCCACCAGAGGCGCGCTCGCCAGCACGATGACGAGCAGCGCGGCAAGGATCCAGAATGCGGTCGGCAGGCTGGTGGCGGCAGCGACGAAGCCGATTCCGGCAGGTCCGAGCAGCACGCCGGAATAACCGGCCGTCGTCACGGCGGCGACAGCCAGGCCGACCGGCATCGCGGTCTGTGCGCCGGCTCTCCGGAACAGCACCGGCACCAGGTTGGAGGCGCCGAGCCCGATGAGGGCGAAGCCGGTCATGGCGGCGAGAATCGAGGGAACGGCGAGCAGGGACGCAAAGCCGGCGATCGCGATGGCGCTGCCCCACAGCAAGGTGGCGCGATCGCCGATCCGCGCCACGACGGCATCGCCGACCAGGCGGCCGGCGGTCATTGCGATCGAGAACATGATGTAGCCCAGCCCGGCCTGAGCAGCGGGCAGGCGGCCGGAGCTGGTCAGCAGCAGGGCGCTCCAATCGAGCATCGCGCCTTCGACCAGGAACATGATCGCCGCGAGGGCGGCGAGCAGCAGCACCGCGCCATGCGGGAGCACGAGCATGGGGCCGGACTGCTCCGGCTTGCTCGCCAGCAGCCGTGGGGCCGCGACGATCATTGCAGCCAAAGCGAGCGCGCAGCACACCAGCGTGCCGAGCAGCGGCGCGACGTCCAGCGCAAGCAGGGCGGTCATCACGCCGGAGCCCGCAAAGCCGCCGATGCTGAATTGGGCGTGGAAGCCGGACATCAGCGGTCGCTCGCTGTGCCGCTCGACCTCGATCGCCTGAATGTTCACGGCCACATCGAGCGAGCCGAGCGCGGCACCGAAGACCAGCAGCGCGAGCGCGAGCGTGACCGGCGTCGCCGCAACCGTCAGCGGGGGCAGCAGCATGCTGAGAGCGAGGCCGCTGACGATCACCACCGGCTTACTGCCATAGCGGGCGCTCAGAAGACCGGCCGCGAGCATCGAAGCCACCGAGCCGACCCCGAGCGAGAGCAGCAGCAGCCCGAGCGTCGCGTCATCGACGCCGAGCCGTTGCTTGGCGAACGGCACCAGCGGCGCCCAGCAGGCAATGCCGAAGCCAGCGACGAAGAAGGCGAGGCGTGTCGCAATCCGCGACGCGCGATGGTCGAAGGTCATGTGAGAAATTCCTGATACTCTGAAAGCGCCGTCATTCCGGCGGGGCAGCCGTCGCGATGGTGGCTCCTGCCCGTCGGAGCAAAGCGAGCCGGGCCGCCGGCGCATCGTGTTCGACGGTGATCTGGCTGATCGACTTGGCGCTGGCGATTCGATGAGGCGCGCGTGTTTCGAGCTTCTCGTTCGTGACCATCGCGACACTGATGCGGCTCAACGACAGCAGCGTCCGCTTGAAGGCCGCGTCCGTGGGATCGACCGCGCTGATGCCGCCCTGCGCCGAGACGGCACAGGCGCCGATGAAGCAGCGGTCGATGTTGAAGCGCTGCACCTGGATGAGGGCGTCCGTGTCGACGCAGCCGCCGACTGCGGCGTGAACGGAGCCGCCGATCACGATCAGGCGCAGATCCTGGCGGTGCAGCACGGCTGCCGCGATGTCGATTCCGTTGGTGGCGATGGTGAGATCGAAGTCATCGGGCAGACGTTCGACCAGCGCAAGATTGGTGCTGCCGCTGTCGAGAAAGAGAAACTCCCCGCGCGCAATGTTGCGGGCAGCGGTCCTGGCGAGCGCCAGCTTGCGCTCCCGATCTTGGCCGATCCGCGCCGCCATCGGAACGACGCCGCCGGCCATGGGCAACGCGCCGCCGTACACCCGACGGCAGCGTCCTTCGGCGGCAAGCGCCCGCAGATCGCGCCGGATCGCATCCTCGGAGACGCCGAATTCAGTCGCGAGGGCCGCGGCGATGACGGCCTGCCCTGCGGAGAGGCGGCCGGCGATTTGGTCGCGGCGGGCCAGTGGAAGCTCTGACATGCGGCTTCCGTACCATGCATAAACAAGAGAAACAACGTGCATAAACGTGCATCATCAGTTTATTGTTTCCGCGGACCGCCGGGCATGCCATTGCGGAGCGGATCGAACTGTCCGGGAGCAGGATGTGACCACCGCCGCTTCGTCAGCAACGCCGGCCTTTGTTGCCGTCGACTGGGGAACTTCCAGCTTTCGCGCCTGGCTCATGGCCGCCGACGGAACGGAGCTTGCCGAGACCCGCGGCAGCGAAGGCATGCTGCATTGTGCGACGTCGGGCTTCGCGCCGGTTCTGCATGATCATCTCGGCAAGCTCCGTGCACCGGCCGAACTGCCCGTGCTGATCTGCGGAATGGCTGGGGCACGGCAGGGCTGGATCGAGGCGCCGTATCTGCACACCCCGACACGGCTCGACGCCCTCCACGCCGGTGCCATCCGCGTCGAGACGGAGGGCGATGTCAGGATCCTGCCCGGACTGGCTCAGGCGCGTGCCGATCGGCCCGACGTCATGCGCGGCGAGGAGACTCAGTTGCTCGGCGTCACCGAGCCGGACTTCTCCGGCACAGTCTGCATTCCCGGTACCCACAGCAAATGGATCCGGATCGAGTCCGGCGCCGTGGTCGAGTTCGCCACCTACATGACCGGCGAGTTGTTCGCCGTGATCTCGCAGCATAGCATCCTGATGCATGCGGTGGAGCCGAATGCCAGCTCGGAGGGCGGAGCCGCGTTTCGGGCGGGGCTCGAAACGGCGTTAGCGGCCCCGACGAGCTTGACCAACGCGCTGTTCCGGTTGCGTGCTGCCCAGCTCCTTGGATTCGAGCAGCGTGCCGAGGGCGCGGCTCGCTTGTCCGGCCTTTTGATCGGCAGCGAAATCGTGGATGCCCGCGCGCGCTTCGGCGCGGATCGCCCGGTCCGGCTGATCGGAGCGGGCCGACTCGGCCGCCTCTATCGTGAGGCCCTCGCCGCAAGTGGCTTCGATGTGAGTGAATGCGATGCCGAGCAGGCGTCGCGCCGCGGCCTGATCAAGGCGGCGCGGCAGATCTGGGGAGCGCGTTTCTGATGACACAGTCGGTTGCCTGGCCGCCCGTCAAGCGGTCGCTCGTTGCGATCCTGCGCGGCATCAAACCCGAAGAGGCCGAAGCGATCGTCGAGGTCCTGATCGAAGCCGGCTTCGAGATGATCGAGGTTCCGCTCAACTCGCCGGACCCGTTCGTGTCGATCTCGCGCCTGGCCGCCCGGTTCGGCAATGATTGCCTGATCGGGGCCGGGACCGTCGTCAATGCGCCGGATTGCGTGCGCGTCGCCGAGGCCGGCGGGCGCCTGATGGTCAGCCCCAACGTCGATGCCGAAGTGCTGGCGACGGCGCAAGCCTATGACATGGTGACCATGCCCGGCGTGCTCACGCCGACCGAAGCGTTCCTGGCATTGCGCTGCGGCGCCTCGGCCCTGAAGTATTTTCCGGCATCCGTGCTCGGCCCGTCCGGAATTTCGGCACAGCTGGCCGTGCTGCCGAAGGGCGTCGTGGTCGGCGCCGTCGGCGGCGTGTCGGACAAGAACCTCGCGACCTACGTGGCCGCCGGCGTGCGCGCCTTCGGCCTCGGCTCGAGCCTGTACAAGCCGGGCATGACGGCGAGCGATGTGCGCGAGACCGCATGGGCCTCGGTGAACGCCTATGACGCGGCGATGGCCCTGTATTAGCCGCGCCCGCCGCGAACTGCGTTCGTCCGCCGCAATCTCACCATCGCGGCCCGCAGATCTGCGGGCCGTTCCGATATCGATCAATCGGCCGCGGCCGCCGCTGGTCAGCTCGCCGCGGCGTTGATCTCCGGCGCGCTGCTTTCTTCCCCCGACTGCGTGAACGCCTGTAGCGCCTCCGCCATCTGCACGCGGCCGCCGACGCCCGTGATGACGACGTCCACCATCGTGAGCGATGAATGGAAGTGGCCGCGGGCCTTGAGCTGTCCGACCGGCACGCCAGCCGCCGCGAGCGCTTCCGCATAGGCGGCACCCTCGTCGCGCAGCGGATCGAACTCGCAGGTGACAATGTAGGCCGGCGGCAGGCCCTGCAGCTTGCCACGCAGCGGCGAGACGCGCGGATCGGTGCGGTCGGCCGGCGAGCAGTAGATGTCCCAGAACCAGTACATCAGCCCGCGTGTCAGGAAATAGCCGGCCGCATTCTCGGTGTAGGATGGCCGATCGAAGCTGCAATCGGTGACGGGGCACACCAGCAGCTGGCCGCCGATGACCGGACCGCCGCGGTCGCGCGCCAGCTGGCAGGCGACGGCGGCGATATTGCCGCCAGCGCTCCAGCCGGCGACCAGCACCGGGCCATCGCGGCCGCCGAGCTCCGCAGCATGCTCGGCGATCCAGCGCGTCGCCGCGTAGCCGTCCTCGGCTGCAGCAGGAAAGCGATGCTCCGGCGCATGGCGATAGCCGACGCTGACGAAGATCATGTTGGAGCGGCGGCACATGTCCCGGCAGAACGGATCATCCGACTGCTCATCGCCGAGCACCCAGCCGCCGCCATGGAAATACACGACGATCGGATGCGGGCCGGGCGTGGCCGGACGATACAGCCGGTAGGCGAGGGGGCCCTCGGCGCCCTGCAGCGTGCCGTCCTTCACCTCGCCGACGGGGCGTCCCGGCGGCCTTGCCGCATTGAACTGCGTCACGAATTCGCGGGCGCCCGTCGCGCCCATCGATTCGATCGGCGGCAGGTTCATCTCGGCGAGCATGTTCAGCACCAGCCGGACATCCGGCTGCAGCTTCACGATCTCGCCGTCGTTGCACTGGGTCGCGCCGTTCGGGCCGGTCAGCCTGAAGCCGAGCATGCCGCGGCTGACGATCTCGTTGCAGATGCCGCGATAGGGACCGACGCCGCCCGTATACGGCATCAGCGCCTGCGGCTTGCCGGGCACGTTGGCGCCTGTGTACCAGGTGTTGGCGAGCCGATGCAGCGTCACGGTGGCGCAGTCCGCCATGTGACGCGACCAGCCTGCCTGTGCGGTCTCCGTCGGCTCGATGGTCGTGAAGCCCGCGTTGCGCATCTCCGCGAGGCGATCGACCACGAAGTCGACATGCTGCTCGATCGACACCGCCATGTTCGACAGCACCGATGGGCTGCCGGGACCGGTGATCAGGAACAGATTGGGAAAGCCTGCGACGGTCAATCCGAGATAAGTCTCCGGCCCATTCGCCCAACTATCGTCGAGCGACTTGCCGCCGCGCCCCTTGATCGGATGCACCGCGCGGATCGCGCCGGTCATGGCATCGAAGCCGGTCGCGAACACGATGACGTCGATGTCGAAGCTGCGCTTGTCGGTCTTGATGCCGTTGCCGGTGATCGACGTGATCGGCTCCTTGCGCAGATTGACCAGGGTGACGTTCGGGCGGTTGAACGTCGCATAGTAGTTGGTATCCAGGCATGGACGCTTGGCGCCGAACGGATGATCATGGGGCGTGAGCGCCTCGGCCGTCTCGGGGTCCTTGACGATCTCGCGGATCTTCTCGCGGATGAGATCGGCGAGCAGCGCATTGCCGTCGGCATCGACGCCCTGGTCGGCCCACAGCTGGGTCAGCATGCCGACGAGATCGCCGGAGGCCCACATCTTCTCGAAGCGCTCGCGGCGCTCGGCCTCGCTCAGTGCCCAGCTGAATTCGGTCGCTGGTGGGATCGGCACGCCGGCCATCGACCAGCGCGCCTGCTCGCGCAGACCGGCGCGATCCTGTGCGAGCTGCGCGGCACGATCCGCCGGCGGCGGGCCGTTGTGCGCGGGGAGCGCGAAGTTCGGCGTGCGCTGGAACACCGTCAGCTGCGATGCCTGCTCGGCAATGATCGGGATCGACTGGATGCCGGACGAGCCGGTGCCGATCACCGCGACGCGCTTGCCGCGGAGGTCGACGCCGTCATGCGGCCAGCGGCTGGTGAAGTAGATCTCGCCCTTGAAGTCGTTGATGCCGTCGATCTCCGGCGGCTTCGGCTGCGACAGGCAGCCGGTCGCCATGATGTAATGGCGGCAGGACACGGCTGAGCCGTTGTCGGTCGTGAGCAGCCAGCGCTCCCTGGCCTCATCCCAGGAGGCGCCGAGGACGCGGGTGCCGAAGCGGATGTCGCGACGCAGATCATAGCGATCGGCCACGAAGCCGAGATAGCGCAGGATCTCCGGCTGGGTGGCGTATTTCTCCGACCACTGCCAGGCGGCCTCGAGCTCGGGATCGAAGGTGTAGCTGTAGTCGACGGTCTGGATGTCGCAGCGCGCGCCAGGATAGCGGTTCCAGTACCAGGTGCCGCCGACATCGTTGGCCGAGTCCAACGCGACGGTCGAGAAGCCCGCCTTGCGCAGCCGATGCAGCAGATACAACCCCGCAAATCCGGCGCCGACGACGGCGACGTCGACCGTCTGGGCTTCGCCGTGAGTCGCCTCCTGCTCGCGTGCCTCGACCATTCCGTCTGACATGCTGACCTCCCGATGATTTTGTGATTGCCGGAAAGGCTAGCTCTGCTCGCGGGGTTTGTCAGCACACAAAACAACGATCTGCGGTTGTTGCGGCGCAAGAGGCCGGGTGAATCCGGTATGCCAGGCGCTGATTTTGCATTGCCGCTGAAAATGCCGCTGCGGAGTGGACAAGACTCTGAGAAAGCGACAGAAAGCGATCCTGCCGCGCCGCATTCACCAAGTTTCAACGCATCGCGACTGTAACAACCGCTACACTACGCCACACCCACGATTGATTCAGGCCAGGCCCATGCCGCTCTCGCTGCCCAAGCAAAAGATCCGTGTTCTGCTCCTGGAGGGCGTGAACGACTCGGCCGTCCGCATGTTCGAGGCCAACGGCTATACCGAGGTCGAACGGCTGCCCAAGGCGCTCGGCTCGGCGGAGCTGAAGCGGATGCTGTCCGGCGTGCACATGCTCGGCATTCGCTCGCGGACGCATTTGACCGAGGAAGTGCTGCAGGCGGCGGACCGGCTGATGGCCGTCGGCTGCTTCTCGGTCGGCACCAATCAGGTCGATCTCGACGCGGCGCGGCGGCTCGGCATTCCCGTCTTCAACGCGCCCTATTCGAACACGCGCAGCGTCGCCGAGCTGACCATCGCCGAGGTCGTGATGCTGATGCGGCGGATATTCCCGCGCTCGGTGTCGGCGCATGCCGGCGGCTGGGACAAGTCGGCCAATGGCAGCCGCGAGGTGCGCGGCAAGACGCTCGGCATCGTCGGCTACGGCAATATCGGCTCGCAGCTGTCGAACCTCGCCGAGACCATGGGGATGCGGGTGATCTTCTTCGATCTCACCGACAAGCTGCGGCATGGCAACACCGAGCCGGTCGAGAGCCTCGAAGAGCTCCTGGCGATGAGCGACGTCGTCTCGCTGCACGTGCCGGAGACGCCGGCGACGGCGAACATGATCGGCGAGCGCCAGATCCGTCACATGAAGGACGGGGCTTATCTGATCAACAATTCGCGCGGCACGGTGGTCGACATCGACGCGCTGGCCAGCGCGCTGCGTGACGGCAAGCTCGCCGGTGCTGCGGTGGACGTGTTTCCGGTCGAGCCGGCGTCGAATGCCGATCCGTTCGTGTCGCCGCTGCAGGGCCTGCCCAACGTGATCCTGACCCCGCATGTCGGCGGCTCCACCGAGGAGGCGCAGGACCGCATCGGCGGGGAGGTCGCGCGCAAGCTGATCGATTATTCCGACGTCGGCTCGACCTTCGGCGCGGTCAACTTTCCGCAGGTGCAATTGCCGGCGCGCCCGACCGGCACGCGCTTCATCCACGTCCACCGCAACGTTCCCGGCGTGCTGCGCCAGGTCAACGAGGCGGTGGCGCGGCACAACATCAACATCCTCGCGCAATATCTGCAGACTGATCCGGAGGTCGGCTACGTCGTGCTCGAGACCGACGTGGTCGGCGGCGAGGGCGAGGAGCTGCTGTCGGAGCTGCGCGCGGTGGAGGGCACCATCCGGGTGCGCGTGCTGTACGACCACGACCGGCCGTGAGCGCGGAGAGCTGACGCCGATGAGCGCTCAGTCCACATCCTCGCCAGACTCAGCCGTCGTGCTCAGCACCACCGTTCCGGCGCGGGTGCTGCGGCATGATCCGCAATATGGCATGTCGACGTTGTTCTTCGCCGACGGCGAGCTGCGTGTGCCGATGGTCGATGCCGCTGTCGACGCCGGCGTCTCCGTGACCATCGAGGCCCGCGACGTGTCGATCGCGCTGTCGCGGCCGATGGATGTGTCGATCACCAACCGGCTGCCCGGCCGGATCGAGGAGATCCTGCCGCTCGATCCGCCCTATGTTCGCGTGACGTTCGATCTCGGTGCGACGAAGCTGCACGCCTTGGTCACGCTGGAGTCCGTCGAGCGGCTGGCGCTGGAGCCGGATTTGTCGGCCTGGGCGATGATCAAGAGCGTTGCGATCGGACCCGGCGCGGTTCGGCCTTCGGAGCTGCCTCGGCCGCGCCGCTGGCCCGCTTCTGATAGCGGGGATCCGTAGCCTTCTGCAGCTCGGCGAGCGCCGCAGCGGTGGCCGTGCGGGTGCGTCGCTCCATCGAGCGATACAGCGCGATCAGCCGCTCGCCGAACGGCGTGATCTCGGCCCCGCCGCCCCGCCGTCCCGGATGAGTCTCGAACACCGGCGTTTCGAAGGTGCGGTTGAGCGCATCGACCATCAGCCAGCACTTGCGATAGGAGATGCCGCTTGCGCGCGCCGCGCCCAGGATCGAACGCTCCTTGCGGATGAACTCGATCAACTGCAGATCCTCGGGCGACAGGCTGCCGCCATTGCTGAAGGTGATGGTCAGTTCGATCTGCGCTGCGCGCTTCATGTCCGTCCGATCTGGCGTCACATGACTCTGATCATGTCATACGCATGCCCGCGATGTCATGACCCGACGAGACCAGTCCGTCAACCAGGCGGCGCGCCGCGCGATTTCGGCTGGCACGTACTCAGCCAACCCGCCGGTATAATTTTGCCACTCACTCATCATCGCCGGCGAGACCGCGGTGATGACCGGAAGCCCGGCGGAGATCGCCGCGCCGAATGCGTCGGCGAGACCGCTGCCCGCCGCTTCCTGTTTGCCGAACTTGCTGAGAATGACGACGTCGGTGCCGCGCGCGATCGACTGCTCGACCGCGGCGCAGGCGAGCACGAGGCCTTCCGGATCGAGGTGGCAGGCCTGCGATCCCGGGCCGAGATCCTGCGAGATCGAGAACACGCTGCCATCGTCGAGGCTGCGCAGCATCATGGCCTTGCACGGCCTCGTCTTGTCGACGCTGCTCTCGATCACGCCGGAGACGCGCAGCCCCATGCCTGCGAGCCGCTTGGCAAGCTCGTCGAGCAGATCCTGGATCACACTGGACGCGGCGCCCTGCAGCGCCACGATCTGACGCGTCCCGACCTCAGCGACATCCATGGCAGTCCTCCTCACACATTGGCGGAGACGCGGCCCGCCTTCCGACCGGTTTGCATGATCTCGTGGACAGCCGAGACGACGCTCGCGGCGATCGACCGCCCGCGCTCGTCCATGCCGGTCCAGGCGGCGTGGCGACCGCGTGGATCGATCTCCAGCAGCTTGACGTTGGCCGGCACGCGCAGACCGTCGCGCGCGATGCCGCGCAGTGCGCCATCGAGCGGCGCCAGCACCGGCGCGCCGCCGAGCGAGCCGAGCTGCAGTCCCTTGTAGACGCGGGTGCCGATGTCGAGCGGCGTATGCCAGACGGCGTCCTGATCGGAATAGACGAAGCGCTCGCGGCCGGCGCCGCCGAGCGCGCGCGCCTTCCCGTCCGCGTCGCGCGTGGTGCCGCGCGCCACGATCGCGCCTGTCTCGCAAGGATGCGTCTCGATCGCGATGTCGCAATTGTGCCCGACCGCAAAGCGTGGCCCGATGCCGACCGCGATGCCGGCGACGCCGCGCAGATCCGGCGTGGCCAGATGCTTCTGCATCCGCGCGTCGACGATGACCGCGGGATAGCGGAACGCGATGATGTCGGTGAGATGCATCCCGGTGACGGCGACCTGGTCGGGCTCGCGATGAATGCGCACGACGTCCGCGATGTCCTCGGCCCGGCAGCCGATCACGCCGTCGATGTCGCACGCCTCACCGTAGAGGACGTCGTGAAACGCCATTCCGCGTCGGATCACCGGCGGAAAGGCGTCATGGCAGAGAACGAGCGCGAAGCGCACCTGGCTGAGCTTTGCCGCGATCGCCGAGGCGATCTCGTTGGTGCCCAGCACCAGCGCGAGCGGCTTGGGCGCGTTCGGATGCCAGGTGACGGCGGCGGCTTTCATGCGGATGACCTCGTGTTGCGAGATCGAATGAGCAAGCCGCGGGCCAGATCGTCATGCGCCGATCAACTTGTTCATTGCATTGAGGAAAAGCAAACGGGCATCGGCTCGTCTGCTTCTTAGCTATATTGTTTAGGATATAACATTAAATGCTATATTGTCGCTTATACAACATGGCGCGACGGCGCGGAGGGTGGCGGCGTGTGCCGATCAGGCGATGGGCTCTTCGCGCCGAACCAGCGCGACGCCCTTGACCTGGGCGTAGACGGCAAGCCCCGCCCGCAGGCCGAGCTCGTTCCACGAGCGTTGGGTGACCCGCGACAGCAACCGCGCGCCCTGGCCGTCCTCGCCGAGGCCGAGCAGGGCGGTGACGCGGTGGTCCGACTGGCTGCGGATTTCCAGGATCTTCGCGCGCAGCACGTTGACGATGGTGCTGCGGCTCGGCGTTTCCACGGCGAGGCTGACGTCATCGGCCAGCACGCGCAGGCGGCGGCGTGTTCCGGGCGCGAGCGGCTCGGCCGGCAGCACGAAATGCCCGCCCGGCACCGCAAGCGTCACCATGCCGTCGATGGCGTCGTGCTTCAGAACGGTGGCATCGAGACTCACCGCAGCATCGCGCGAGAGCGCGAGCGGCAGTGTCAGGTCGGCCTGGAGCACGGACAGCGGGCCCGAAGCCAGGACGCTGCCGTTGCGCATCAGCACCAGCTGATCGGCGAGCCGCTCGACCTCGGCGATATCGTGGCTGATGTAGAGGATCGGCAGGTCGAGCGCGGCGTGGAGCCGCTCCAGATAGGGCAGGATCTCGTCCTTGGTCATCTGGTCGAGCGCGGACAGCGGCTCGTCCATCAGCAGCAGCTTCGGCTGGCTGAGCAGAGCGCGGCCGATCGCCACGCGCTGCCGCTCGCCGCCGGACAGATGGCGCGGCGAGCGCTCCAGCAGCTTGGCAATGCCCAGCAGCGACACGACCTCATCGAAGCCGATGGCGGTGGGGCCGGTCGGGCCGGGATGCCCGTACATCAGGTTGCGACGGACGGAGAGATGCGGAAACAGATTGGCTTCCTGAAAGACGTAGCCGATCGGGCGCTGGTGCACTGGGCGGAAGGTCTTCTCGTCCTGCCAGACGTCGCCGGCGACCGAGCATCGTCCGTCCAGGCGGTTGAGGCCGGCGATGCTGCGCATGACGGCGGTCTTGCCGCAGCCGGATGGGCCGAAGATCGCGGTGACGCCGCGCGCCGGCACCTCGAACCGCGCGTTCAGCTCGAAGCGCCCGAGCGTCCCGTGGAAGTCGACCTTGACGGTGCTCATGACGCGCGTCGCGTCATCTTCTTCTCGATCAGCATCATCGTCAGAATGACGCCGAACGAGAACACGACCATGCCGAGCGCCAGCACCGAGGCTTCGGTCCATTGCGAGGTCTCGACGTAGTCGTAGATCGCGACCGACAGCACCTTCGTCCTGCCGGGAATGTTGCCGCCGATCATCAGCACGACGCCGAACTCTCCGACGGTGTGGGCAAAGCCGAGGATTGCGCCGGTGAGGAAACCGGGGCTCGCCAGCGGGACGGCGATCGTCCAGAACGCGCGCCATGGCGAGGCGCGCAGCGTGGCGGCTGCTTCCAGGGGCTTCTCGCCCATCGCTTCGAAGGCGTTGCGGATCGGCTGCACGACAAACGGCATCGAGAACAGCACCGAGCCGATCACGAGGCCCGGAAAAGTGAAGGCCAGGGTGCGCGCGCCCCACAAGGAAGCGAGCGCCCCGCCCGGACCGCTCGGGCCGAGCGCGACCAGCAGGTAGAAGCCGAGCACGGTCGGCGGAAGCACCAGCGGAATCGCCACCAGCGCTGCGACCGCCTCCTTCCACCACGCCTGCGACCGCGCCAGCCACCATGCGATCGGTGTTCCCAAGATCATCAGAATGACGGTCGTGATCGCCGCCAATTCGAGGGTCAGGCTGACCGGTTGCCAGATGTCGGCTGGGACGTGCAGGTTCATTCCTGGAGGTTCGTCGATAAGGGCTCAGCTGCCGGATTTCGGATCCAGAGCATAGCCGAACTTCTCGATGATCGCACGGGCTTCCGGAGTCCTGAGAAAGGTCAAGAACGCGGTCGCCGCCTCGTTGCCGGCGGATGGCTTCAGCAGCACGGCATCCTGACGGATCTCGCTGTAGAGGGTCTGCGGCACCAGCCAGCGCGAGCCGCCCGCATTCGGCATCAGCTGCGACAGCGCGACGAAGCCGACCTCGGCATTGCCGGTATCGACGAACTGGAACGCCTGCGAGATCGTGTTGCCCTGGACGATCTTGGGCTGGATCGTCTCATAGAGCTTGAGCGCCTTCAGCGTCTCGATCGCGGCGGCGCCATAGGGCGCGGCCGTGGGATTGGCGATCGACAGCTTGTTGAACGCGTTCCCCTTCAGCGTTTCCTCGCCTTTCACCGCGTTCGGGTCCTTGCTCCACAGCACGAGCTTGCCGATCGCATAGGTGAAGCGGCTCTCGGCGACGCCGAGGCCCTCGTCGACAAGCTTCTTCGGCCGTTCGTCGTCGGCGGAGAGCAGGATCGCGAACGGCGCGTTCTCCTTGATCTGGGTGTAGAACTGCCCGGACGAGCCGAAGCTCAGCACCAGCTCGTGGCCCGTCTTGGCCTTGAACAGGCCCGCGATCTCCTTGGCCGGCTCGGTGAAATTGGCGGCGACGGCGATGTTGGCGCTGCCGGCAAAGGCGTTCGCGCCGGTCAAGAGGGCAACGACGGCGCAGAGGGCGGCGGTAGCGAAGCGCATCGATCTCATCACAATTGTCCCTTTGTATTCACCGAACCTGGGTCGTGTCGGTGAATTGCAAGTCCCGTTCCGTCGCACCGGGCGGATCCGATGCCATGCTATATCCATTCGTATATATCAGAATAGACAGCTCGGCCGGTTCCCGTCAACACGAGGGCTGCCTCGTGCCGGCGCGATGCGCGTCAATGTTCGGGTTTCGACAATGGATGCGGGCGCCGTGTCGCAAACACGACCGGCCCGGGGATCACGATCCCCGGGCCCTTGGCAGGACTAGGCCATCCGGTCCCAGAGCTGCCGCACCAGCATGCCCGCGCGCTTCTCGATTGCCGCAGCGGCATCGAGGGCGAGATCCTCGCGATAGCGGCCGGCGATCAGCTGCACGCCGATCGGCTGGCCATTGTCGACCGTGACCGGCACCACCGCGCCGGGCAGACCGAGCACGTTGATCGCCGAGATGAAGCGGATCTCGTTGAAGAAGATCTCGCGCACGCGCTCCGGGCTGACGGTGTCGTCGCGCGGACCGGGCGTCGGCTTCACCGTGGTCGGTGCCAGGACCACCGGATAGTCCTCGAAGAACATCTGCCAGGCCCGGATATGAGTCGAGCGTTGCGCCGTCGCATTCATCCAGCCTGCGAGGTCGAGGATCTCGGCCTTGGCCCGCATCCCGCCCCACGCCTTGTGGAAGTCTTCCGAGGTGACGGCCAGCATCTTGGCCTCCTGCATCACCACCACCTCGGTGGTGATGACGTCGCACCAGGTCTGCCAGACACCGGAGATGTCGGGGACCTCGACCTCGCTGACCCGGTAGCCGGCGCGCTCCAGATGATCCGCGGCCTGCCGGAGCGCGGCCTGCACCGACGGATCGACGTCCATGTCATCAGGGATCTTGGCGAGCGCGACCTTGATCGGCCGCTTCGGCTTCTCGCCCTCGAGCGGGGCCGGCACCCACCACGGATCGCGCGGATCGCGCTGGCTCATCACCTCCAGCGCCAGCCTGACGTCGGCGACGCTGCGCGCCAGCGGGCCCTGCGACGACATCAGATGCGCCAGCATCGGCCGTTCGGTCGCGGCGCTTTCATTATAGGCTGGGATACGCCCCTGCGTCGGCTTGATCGTGACCACGCCGTTGCAATGCGCCGGCCAGCGCAGCGAGCCGCCGATGTCGTTGCCATGCGCGATGGTGCCGATGCCGGCGGCGACAGCAGCTCCGGCGCCGCCCGAGGAGCCGCCGCAGGTGATCTCTGGATCCCACGGATTGAGCGTCAGGCCATGCAGCGGATTGTCGGTGAAGCCGCGAAACGAGAATTCCGGCGTGTTGGTGAGGCCGAGTACGATCGCGCCGGCCGTCTTGAGGTTGCGCACGATCGGCGCGTCGGAGGGCGCAATGATGCCCATCTGCGCTGGAACGCCGTTCGGATTTGGCCGCCCCTCGTAGTCGACGTTCTCCTTGATCGTGACCGGCACGCCGTGCAGCAGGCCGCTCTTGTCGCGCGCCTTGTCGGCCGCACGCGCAGCCTTCAGGGCGTCTTCCGACAGATCCACGACGACCGCATTGAGCTTCGGGTTGACCTCGTGCATCCGCGCGATGTGCGCCTCGGTCACCTCGACCGAGGAGACGGCGCCGGAGCGGATCGCGGCGGCGGTGTCGACCGCCGACCACTGCCAGACCGGCCCCTTCGGCAGCCGTGGTTTCGGCGCGGCGGCCTTCGCCGGCGGTTTGGGTGATGTCTTGGTCTTGGTCTTGGTCGTGGTCTTGGCCTTGGCCGCAGGCTTCGTCTTCGCCGCAGGCTTCGTCTTGGCCGCAGGCTTCGTCTTGGCCGCGGCGCGCGCGGCCGCGCGTTTCGGCGCCGGCCGGGCGGTCTTCGCCGCCGGCTTCTTTGCTGTCTTTGCCATGTTATTCCCCCCAGTTCTGGTTTCAGGCCACCGACATCGTCAGCGGCGGCTCGACATCGGCAGGCAGCGGGCTGACATAGGGCGTGCGCGTCGTCCGCTTCGTGAGATCGGCCTTGGCGGCGGCGATCAGAGCGGGCTCATTGAGCGCCTTGATGCCGAGCCCGGCCATGGCCTTGGCGGCCTGCACCATCGCCTTGTGGGCGGCCGGCGTCTTGCCTTGCGCGACCACCTGCCAGGTGTGGAACGGCGTGCCGATCGCCACCGTTGGCGCGTGCACCTGCACGGTGGGCACCACCCAGCTGACGTCGCCGACATCGGTCGAGCCGATCTGCGGATTGCGCTTCGTGTTGAGCGGCACGAGGAAGTCGGCGAGTGGCTTGTCGGCCGGCTCCATGCCGATGCTGTAATAGACCGACTCGATGTCCTTGTCGGTCAAGGTCGCCTGGATCTGCCCGGCGAAGTCGCGGTCGCTGTCGTCGAAATGCGGCGGACCGAGCTCCTGCATGACCTCGTACAGCGCCTCTTCGAGCGGCGTGTTCGGCAGGATGTTGGAGACCGCGGAGATGATCTTCATCTCGACCTTGGTCTCGGTCATCATCGCCGCGCCCTGTGCGATCTTGTGGACGCGCCCGACCAGCTCGTTCATGCCGGGCAGGTCACGGGCGCGGATCGAATAGCGCACGCGCGCATGTGCCTGCACGACGTTGGGAGCGATGCCGCCGGTGTCGAGCAGCGCGTAGTGCACGCGAGCGTCGCTCGGCATGTGCTCGCGCATGTAGTTGACGCCGACATTCATCAGCTCCACCGCGTCGAGCGCGCTGCGGCCGAGATGCGGCGAGGCTGCCGCATGCGAGGTGCGCCCGGTGAAGATGAAGTCCGCCCGTGTATTGGCGAGCGACGGCGTCATCACCACCTCCCAGAAGCTCGACGGATGCCAGGTGATGGCAATGTCGGCATCCGCGAACGCGCCCGACCGCACCATGAACGCCTTCGCCGCTCCACCTTCCTCGGCGGGGCAGCCATAATAACGGACGCGGCCCGGAACCTTGTTGGCTGCCAGCCAGTCCTTCACGGCGGTGGCCGCAAGCAGCGCGGCGGAGCCGAGCAGATTGTGGCCGCAGCCGTGCCCATGGCCTCCGGTCTCGATCGGACGATGCTCGGCGACTCCCGCCTCCTGGCTGAGCCCGGGCAGGGCGTCGTATTCGCCCATGAAGGCGATGACCGGACCGCCCTCGCCCCATTCGCCCATCAGCGCGGTCGGAATACCCGCCACCTTTTCGGTGATGCGAAAACCCTGGTGCTTCAGCTCGGCGAGATGTTCGGCAGACGAGCGGGCCTCGGTGTAGCAGACCTCGGGCATGCTCCACACTCGGTCGCTGAGCTCAATGAAACGGGTCTTGATCGCGTCGACGCCGCGCCAGATCTCGCTGCGGTTGTCCATCTCCGGTCTTGTCCTCTTTAGCCGATAGGAAGCCGGTATGGTTATCAGCTAAGTTCCCGGACGCCTAGCGATCCGCCGCGAGAGCAGCCATGCGGCACGCGCCAACGCGCGGACGAGCGCGTCATCCCGTGAGCAGATGATGCCGCGATTGGATGCAGCGCGATGCTTTCGGCAGCGCAGCGTGACGAAGCGGGCGCGGCGTTCCCACATTTCGGAACTGCCGCTGTGCGCCGTTACCGCAACCGTCCAGGAACGATCGTGACCGCTTCCTGTTCTCGTGGCAGGAGTCGACCGCCATGCGTGCAGGACCGATCGCCGTCATCGTTGCATTGCTGCTGATTCTCGCAGCCGCCAGCGTATTCGCCTATCAGGGAATGACCCTGCCCGGCGATCCGATGCCGACCGAGGGCTGGATCGCACTCACGCTCGGCGTGGTGTTTTCGCTCATCGTGGGGATCGGGCTGATGGTGCTGTTGTTCTACAGCAGCCGCAAGGGATACGACGAGCCCGCCCATTTCCGGGCCGACGATCGTCCCGAGTGAGACCGCTCACGCCGGCTGCGGCGGATGCTCCGTGCGCGGGTGACGGTCGTGCAGCAGCTTCGCCAGCTCATGCCGCAGGTCGTCGTGACCGCGCATCGCAGTCTCGAACAGCGCCTCCTGGATGTCGCGTGGCATGTCGCCCCACACGCTGATTGCGGCGTTCCCGAGCAGCTCTGCGAATCGGTTGTCGTCCATGCCGCACCTCCGAACGATCTGACGCCCGAGGCCGGCAAAGGTTCCAGGCCGACTATTGCGTGGTGAACAGGACGACCGCGATCGCAACGGAGAGCGCAATCGCGGACACGGTCCCCGTGGTCGACAGCACGCCCATGCGCCGCAGCGCTGCCGCAAACACGATGATGATCGGGGTGGCGGTGACGAGGCCGAGCTGCGCTTCGGTCATGGACGTGCTCCTGATGGCGCCGATCCCGTAGCGCGTCCCGGCGCCGCGCTGTTTGTGCGCCGACAAAGAGCATGTCTGCTGCCCCGATTAGCTTTGCCGCATCTGATCGGAGATGACCGTGTCGGCACTCGCATATGAACCGGAAACGACGGAGCGCTGGGGCCTGCTCGACGGGCTGCCGGGCGACCCCATGATGTGGGTCCTGATCCTCAGCGAGCTTGTTGCCTTCGGGCTGCTGCTCGGCGCCTTCGTCGTGGCGCGAACGGTCAATCCAGTCGTGTTTGCGGCCGGGCAGGCCATGCTGGACGGCCCTCTCGCGGCATTGAACACGATCGTGCTGGTCACGAGCGGGTGGGCTGCGGCGCGCGGGGCGGCCGCGGCCAGAGGCGCGTCACCCGCTGTCGCACGGCGCTGGATCGCGCTGACGGTCCTGCTCGGCGCGGCCTTCATTGCCGTCAAGCTGACCGAGTATGGCGTGGAGATCGCAGCCGGCGCCGGTCTCGAGACGTCTCCGTTCTTCACGCTCTATTTTCTGCTCACGGGCTTCCATCTGCTCCACGTCGTGCTCGGGATGATCATTCTCGGAATCGTCGGTCGTCATGCCTCGCCCAACGGTGTCGAAACCGGGACGGCGTTCTGGCACATGGTCGATCTGGTCTGGATCGTGATGTTCCCGATCCTCTATCTGGTGGGATGAGCCATGGTCCGCGATCGCCTCACGCTCGCTTGGCTCACCCTGCTGAGCCTCGCCATCGCCACGCTCGCGGCCTCGCTGCTGCTGCCGAACCGCTGGCTGGCCGATGCGCTGGTGCTCTCGCTGGCATTAGCCAAGGGCAGGGTGATCGTGCTGGATTTTCTCGGCCTGCGCCATGCGCCCGCGCTGTGGCGCGGCCTGCTCACATCCTGGCTTGTGGGTCTGGTTACGTTCGCCGGGCTCGCGGTGGCGCTCCGCGCGCTGGTCTGACGGGCGATCGCCGTGCTGCTTGCGCCGCGACAAAGAGAGCCCCGGCGGTGTCGTTAGATTGCTTTCACCATCGATCTTCACCAACCGGAAAGGACGTGTCATGGCGGAACGCCTGACCAAGTCGGCCGCACGGAACGTCTTCTACGGCGGTTCGGCCTTCTTCTTCGCGATCTTCCTCGGGCTGACCGCGCACAGCCACTACTACATGGTCACGACCTCGACCAACGCCACCACGCTCTCGGACGGCGTCGCGCGCGGCAAGCATGTCTGGGAGAAGAACTCCTGCATCAACTGCCATACGCTGCTCGGCGAGGGTGCCTACTTTGCGCCGGAGGTCGGCAATGTCTGGGACCGCTGGGGCGGCAGGCAGGACCCCGCCGCCGCGCGCGAGATGCTGAAATCCTGGATGCAGTCGCAGCCCTCGGGCGCGCCCGGCCGGAGGCAGATGCCGCAGTTCAATCTCTCCGACCAGGAGCTCAACGACCTCGCCGACTTCCTGCAATGGACCGACACGATCAAGCGCCAGGATTGGCCACCGAACAAGGCCGGCTGAGCCGGCATCCCGCCCTTCACCATGAGAGAGATTCGCGATGAGATATGAGACCCAGAAGGTCGCGATGCTGTATTTCTACGGCGCGCTGACGCTCTTCCTCGCCCAGGTCATATTCGGCCTGCTCGCCGGCACGATCTATGTGCTGCCGAACACGCTGTCGGTCCTGCTGCCCTTCAACATCGTCCGCATGATCCACACCAACGCGCTGATCGTGTGGTCGCTGATCGGCTTCATGGGCGCTACCTATTTCCTCTTGCCCGAGGAGACCGAGACCGAGCTCTACAGCCCGCTGCTCGCCAAGATCCAGTTCTGGATGTTCTTCGGCGCCGCGGGTGCCGCCGTCGTCGGCTATCTCTTCCATTATCATGAAGGCCGCGAGTTCCTCGAGCAGCCCTTCATCATCAAGGTCGGCATTGTCGTCGTCTGCCTGATGTTCCTGTTCAACGTGACGATGACGGCGCTGAAGGGCCGCAAGACCACGGTGACCAACATCCTGCTGTTCGGCCTGTGGGGCGTGGCGATCTTCTTCCTGTTCGCCTTTTACAATCCGGCCAATCTCGCCGTCGACAAGATGTACTGGTGGTACATCGTCCATCTCTGGGTCGAGGGCGTCTGGGAGCTGATCATGGCCTCGATCCTGGCCTTCCTGATGATCAAGCTCAACGGCATCGACCGCGAAGTGGTCGAGAAGTGGCTCTATGTCATCATCGGCCTCGCGCTGTTCTCCGGCATCCTCGGCACCGGCCACCACTTCTATTGGATCGGCGCGCCCGGCTACTGGCAGTGGATCGGCTCGCTGTTCTCGACCCTCGAGGTCGCACCGTTCTTCACCATGGTGATCTTCACGGTGCAGATGACGCTCAAGGCCGGCCGCAAGCATCCGAACCGTGCCGCGCTGCTGTGGTCCGTCGGCTGCTCGGTGATGGCGTTCCTCGGTGCCGGCGTGTGGGGCTTCCTGCATACGCTGTCGAGCGTGAACTACTACACCCACGGCACTCAGGTGACAGCCGCACACGGCCATCTCGCCTTCTTCGGCGCCTATGTGATGCTCAACCTCGCTGTCATGGCCTATGCGGTACCGCAGCTGCGCCAGCGTGCGCCCTACAACCAGTGGCTCTCGATCGCGAGCTTCTGGATCATGTGCACGGCGATGATGGTGATGACCTTCGCCCTGACCTTCGCCGGCATTCTTCAGGTCCATCTGCAGCGCGTGCTCGGCCAGAGCTACATGGACGTGCAGGACCAGCTCGCGATGTTCTACTGGGTGCGACTAGGCTCGGGCGTGTTCGTGGCGATCTCGGCGCTGATGTTCGTTTGGGCCGTGCTGGTGCCCGGCCGCGCGAAGCAGGCCGTGATCCCCGGTGCCCTGCAGCCCGCGGAGTGAATGCCGGCAGGCGGCGGCCCCGCGGTCGCCGCCTGTAGTCCCCGCTTTTGGAGAGAGATCATGAAAACCGCGCTGCACGCGATCGACACCGTTCCCTCGTTGCCGCCGTACACGCCGACCGCCAACGAGTGCGCGTTGTTCGAGCATGCCTTCCGGCATCGCCTGCCGGTGCTGCTGAAAGGTCCGACCGGCTGCGGCAAGACCCGCTTCGTCGCGCACATGGCGGCGCGACTCGGCCTGCCGCTGCACACGGTCGCCTGTCACGACGATCTCACCGCCGCCGATCTCACCGGGCGCTATCTGCTCAAGGGCGGCGACACCATATGGACCGACGGGCCGCTGACCCGCGCGGTGCGTGACGGCGGCATCTGCTATCTCGATGAAGTGGTCGAGGCACGCAAGGACGTGACCGTCGTGCTGCATCCTCTCACGGACGACCGGCGCATTCTGCCGCTGGAGCGCACCGGAGAGGAGCTGGTCGCGCCCGACGGCTTCATGCTGGTCGTGTCCTACAATCCCGGCTACCAGTCGCTGCACAAGGCGCTGAAGCCATCGACGCGGCAGCGCTTCATCGCCATCGAGTTCGGCTTCCTGCCGGCCGAGCAGGAGATCGCGGTGGTCGCGGCCGAGAGCGGGCTGTCGCCCGAGCGGGTGCGGCCGCTGGTGGGGCTGGCGCATCGCCTGCGCGCGCTGCAGGGCCACGACCTGGAGGAGGGTGTCTCGACACGGCTCCTGGTCTATTGCGCGACGCTGGTTGCGGCTGGCACGCCGGTCGCCGATGCCGTGCTCGCCGCGATGATCGAGCCGCTCACCGACGACGCGGACGTCAAGGACGCGTTGCGCGAGGTCGCGCACGTCGTGATCGGGTGAGCCATGCTCGACTTCCTGGAACTGGAGGAGACCGTCGGCCGTGCCTGGCATCGCCTGGTCGGCACGACGTCGAGCTACCCGGTCCATCCGGATCATGCGGTCGCAATGACCGAGATCAGCGGGCGCATCGCCGTGATGTTCCGTGCGCTCGGTGGCGAGACCGGCGTGCAGATCGCGAGTAGCAAGGCGCGCAAGTCGGGCCACCGGCTCGGCTGGCGCCAGCGCATCGGGCTCGGAGACGAATGCCTCGACCAAGCCGGGCGCGATGGTGCCACATTGTTCCTTCCCGAGACCATCGCGCTGTTGCCGGATCGCGCGCTCAACGCGCAGCTCTACCGATGGCTTGCCGCGTGGTTTGCGACCATGTCGGTCGAGCCGATCGCGGAGGCGGATCCGCTGCGCCGGGATCTCATGATGCTGCGGCGTGCCGGCGAGACGACGGCGCTGGTGCTCGCGCGCTTTCCCGGGCTCGTCGCTCCTCATGCACAACTCGCCCAAGCGCTTGCCGCGGCTCGGCCGCGACGGCCGCTGCCGCGACTGGAGCAGCAGGTCGAGTCCATCGTCATGGCGCTGCTGGGCGCCGGAGCGCCTCTCCAGGACGGGTTGTGGGCCGCGGTCGTCGCCGACGGCGCTCTGCCGGACACGGCGCCGCCTGGCTACCGGCCGATGCTGCCATGCCCGTTGTGGGGTGATTGCTGGAGCCGCGACGGCATCGCCGCCGGGCGTGATGACGAGGAGAGTGAGGCGCCGGCGCAGGACGCAACCGCGCCCGACGGCCGCAAGCGCTTCGCGCAACGCGAGCGTGACGAGAGAACCCAGCGCGACCCATTCATCCTCAATCGCTTCGAGAAGATTCTCGCGATGGCGGAGATGGTGAACGTCGATCGGCCCTCCGATGACACGGATGATGACGACGCCCGCAAGGCGGCCGATGATCTCGACGAGCTCGCGATCAGTAGGCGCCAGGGCAGGCCGGCGAGCAAGCTGAAGTTCGATCTCGATCTGCCCCCCGAGGCGGTCGACAGCGCGCGGCTCGACAGTGGCCGGCTCTACCCCGAATGGAATTATCGCAGCCGCGCCTATCTGCCCGACCATTGCCGCGTGGTGACGGGCGACGCCACCGAGGCCGGAGAGAGCTGGGCTCCGGATGACGCGATGCGCCGTCGCATTCGAGGCGTGCGGCGTCGTTTCGAGACCTTGCGGCCGCGCCACGAGGTGATGCGCGCGCAGGCCGACGGGCACGATCTGGACATCGACGCGCTGGTCCGCGCGCGCAGCGACCTCAACGCCGGCCATGGTGGGCTCGATCGCGTGCACCTCGCGATGCGTCCGCTCGCGCATGATCTTGCGGTGACCCTGCTGGTCGATGTCTCGCTGTCGACGGACGCGTGGGTCGATGGCGTGCGCGTCCTCGACGTCGAGAAGGAGGCGCTGCTGGTGCTGGCGCACGGCCTGTCGGCCTGCGGCGACAGCCACAGCATTCTCACCTTCACGTCGCGACGCAATTCCTGGGTCCGCCTGGAGACCGTGAAGGCGTTCGGCGAGCCGATGAGCGGGCAGGTCGAGCGACGCATTGGTGCGCTCAGGCCGGGCTACTACACGCGTATCGGCACAGCCATCCGTCATGCGGCCGGCGAGCTTGCGGAGCGTCCGGAGCGCAAGCGCCTCTTGCTGGTGTTGACCGACGGCAAGCCGAACGACGTCGATCACTATGAGGGACGGTTCGCGATCGAGGACACCCGCAAGGCCGTGCAGGAATCCAGGCGAGCAGGTGTTGCGGTGTTCGGAGTCACGATCGATGGCTCGGCACAATCCTACTTTCCAACCTTGTTCGGCCGCGGCGGCTACGCCATCGTCGGCAATATTCGTCGCCTGCCCGCGGCGCTGCCGGCGCTGTACCGGCAGCTGGCGCATTGAATTTGGAAGCGGGCTTACGCCTCACGTCGCCGGCTCGCGCAGGTTTCGCAACGGCACCGGCAGGTGCCCCATCAGCTTGTCGAACTCGCCCGGATCCAGCTTCTCCCAGAGGATTTCGAAGATGCCGCGCGCGGCCTTGAGTGGATCGATCGGGAACTGCGGCGGCAGCTGGCGGAAGATGTCGTCGACGAATTCCTCCAGATGCCGGTCCTTCGTCGGTGTGGCCGCGTGCTGCCAGCCTTCGTAGTAGATGCCGCGGATGAGCAGCGGCAGCTGGGCGCCGAAGTTCGCAGCGGTGGCCAGCGGCAGACGGTCGCGCAACACGTGCAACACGGCTCGCAGCGCGTTGTAGGCCTGCTGGCGGCTCGCCAGCCCGAGCCTCTGCTCGATCGCCTTGAGCCAGATGTTGGTTTCCTGGACGGTATGGTCGAGTGCGGTCACGCCGATCTCGCTCATGTGATTCTCCATGACGATGCATAGGGATCGTTGGCGGAACGCCGAACGAGGGAACCGCAACGAGTGATTCGCTTGGACGCCGTGCCAGTAGGCGGCGTGTTCGAAGCGAGAATGTTGACATGCATCAATCTCACGATGTCGTGGTCGATCCTGAGGTAAACGAAGGGTCAACCGGTTCCTGCGGCCACGACGATTGCTCAAAAAGCAGGGAGCTGGTCGCAGGAGAATACCGGCCTGTCGCGGCCGCGTATCCGACATCCCGAGGTCGGTGCCGACCCTCGGTGCGCCATCAGGTTGAACCGTAATCGTCCTGCTTGTGCAGAACGCGTCTTCGCTTGCTCGTCGCGACAGACTCACCTTACATCGACGTCGTTCGAGGCGCGGCCATCTGCGCACTCGACGCCCCCTCAACTCACGAAACGACGTCGGCTCGCAATGCTCAAGTCTGCCCAAGAGAAGTCTGTTTCCAACAAGCCTGTTCAAGACAAATCCGGCAAAGACCTGCCGCTGAGCGGTTATGCCGTCGTGGTCGATGGTCAGATCAAGACGGAGTTCAAGACCAAGGAGGGCGCGCACAACGGTGCGCATGATCTGAAGCGCCGGTTCCCGATGTTGCAGATCAAGGTGTACGACGCCGAGACGAAGCAGACGCACGATATCGAGCTGGCACGCGCGTGAGGTTTGGGCCGCGGAGGCGTTGGAGCTAACGTCAGTAATTCCGTTCCTCATATGTCGCCGCAAGCGCGGTGCTCTTGATTGTGCCCTCGCCCCCAAGGCGAAGCGGAGCTTCGCCAGGGTGGGAGAGGGCATGCAGGGCAGATCAGCGAACTCGCTCGGGTGAGGGGTCTCTTTCGACGAGTCGCGCTTGTGGAAAGATGCCCCTCACCCGGGCGAGTGCGCGGATGAGCCGGTGATGCCCTCTCCCACAAGGGGCGAGGAGACCGTATTGGGCGGCGTTGTTGCTGAAACAATTGTGTTTGCCTTCTCCGTAAGACCCCGGCTGGCGTTGCGTACCTCGCTGCGAAACGTCTTTGCCAGATGCGATAGCGGCCTTGCCTCCGACCACAGCACGTAAGCCGAGACGGTCGTGCTCGGCGTGAATGGCCGTACCACGAGATCGTGTCCGCCCTGGCGCGGGGAGAACGGATCGACCACGGCGATGCCGACGCCGGCTGCCGCGAGCACGCAGGCCGTGTTGCAGTAGCGCACCTCGACGCTCGGCTGGAAATCCGCATCGAGCTGCCGAAAGCTCTCGCGCACGGCTTCGCCGAGCCGCGTGCCGCGCTCCAGCCCGATTAGTGGAAAGCCGGCGAGATCGCGCGCGGAAATCACGTCGCGCTCCGCGAGCGGATGCTGCGGCGGCACCACGCAGACCATCTCGCCGGTGTGCACGATCTCATGAGCGATGCCGGGATGATCCGACAGGCCGAGCGCGAAGCCGAGCTCGGCGACGTTGCCGAGCACGCCCTCGATGACGCCCTCATAGCGCCGGACGTCGAAGAACATCCGCGTCTGGGGCCTGCGTCGCAGGAAGCCAGACAAGGTCGGCGGGATGATGCTGTAGGCGAGCGGCGGCGTAGCGACGATCGACAGATGACCCGTTCGCTGCTCGCGCAGGTCGCGCACGCGATTTTCCAGCCGCGCATGCAAGGTGAAGATCGCCTCGCTCTCCTCGTACAAGGTCATCGCCTCCGGCGTCGGAAACAACCGGTTGTTGACGCGCTCGAACAGCGTGAAGCCGGCCTGCGCCTCCATCGCCTTGAGCGCATTGCTGATCGCCGGCTGTGACAGCGCCAATTCCTCGGCCGCGGCGACGGTGGTGCGATGGCGGATGACGGCCCGCAGGATTTCCAGCTGACGCAGGTTCATGTGAACGCCCTATAAGCCCGGGTGATGGTCTCGGCCAAAATATCATAGCGCGCGGCCGCATCGGCGGATTGCAAATCCCGCGCCGCTTTCGCCAAATGATCTCTTCTTTCGGTGCGCGCATACAGGCGGCCCTTCGCCTGATCCTTCGGCATGGCGCACAGATCGGAGGCACTCTTGAGCCGTATCTTCCGCGCCGCCGCCGCCCAGATGGGGCCGACCCAGCGCGCAGACAGCCGGGCGCATACGCTGTCCCGCCTGATAGAACTCCTGGAGCAGGCCGCCGGCCAGGGCGCGAAGCTGGTGGTGTTTCCCGAGCTCGCCTTCACGACCTTCTTCCCGCGCTGGATCCTGGAGGGCGATGTGCTCGACCAGTATTTCGAGCGCAGCATGCCGAATGCGTCGGTCGCCGCATTGTTCGATCGTGCGCGGGCGCTCGGGGTTGGCTTCTACGTCGGCTATGCCGAGCTGACGCCCGACGGCCGGCGCTTCAACAGCTCCATCCTGGTCGATTCCGACGGCGAGATCATCAGCAAGTACCGCAAGGTCCATCTGCCGGGCTCGGTGGAGCCGCGCGAGGGCGCCAAGTATCAGCAGCTCGAGAAGCGCTATTTCGGCTATGGCGATCTCGGCTTTCCCGCGGTGCGCGCAGGCAGCGACTGGGCCGGGGCGATCATGGGCATGATGATCTGCAACGACCGCCGCTGGCCGGAATCCTGGCGCGTGCTCGGCATGCAGGGCGTCGAGCTGGTGTGCGTCGGCTACAACTCCGCCGCCTATGATCCGAACGGCGGCAACACCGAGGATGCCGGCTTGCGCACCTTCCACTCGACCCTGGTGGCGCAGGCCAACGCCTACATGAATGCGACCTGGGCGATCGCGGTCGCCAAGGCCGGCGACGAGGACGGCAGCGGCCTGATCGGCGGCTCCTGCATCGTCGATCCCAATGGCTGCATCGTCGCGCAGGCCACGACGCTCGCCGACGAGGTGATCGTCGCCGACATCGATCTCGATCTGTGCCGGCAGGGCAAGGACAAGATGTTCAACTTCGCGGCGCACCGCCGGCCCGATCAGTACAAGGTCATCACCGAGCGTGCCGGCGTGGTCGAGCCGGTCGCCGTCGATTAGCCATTTCGCCCGGAGGAGTCTTGCACGATGAGCCGTTCGTTGTTCGCAGGTTTCGTCACCTTCGCGCTGCTGAGCGCGGCCGGCGCGGCAGAGCTTCCTGCCGACATCAAGCAGGCGGGGGCGCTCAAGCTCACGGTCAACTCGACCTACGCTCCGATGGAATATCACGACCCCGCCACCAACGAGCTGAAGGGTCTGGACATCGATCTCGCCAACGAGCTGGCGAAGCGTCTGGGCGTGAAGATCGTCTGGAGCGAGACGCCGTTCGCCGAGCTGATCCCCTCCCTCCAGACCAAGCGCGCCGACTTCATCATCTCCGGCATCTCCGACCGGGCCGCGCGTCGCGAGACGGCCGACTTCGTCGACTACCTCGTCACCGGCCCGCAATTCTTCGTGCTCGCCGAGAGCGATGCGAAGTCCGCGATCGATCTCTGCGGCAGGAAGATCGGCACGACCCGCTCGACCAGCTTCCCGCAGGAGATCGAGAAGTGGAGCAAGGCCAGTTGCGAGGCTGCCGGCAAGCCCGCCGCGCAATATGTGCCTGGGGAGAATTCGATCGACGTCCGCAACCAGCTGAAGCAGGGCCGCATCGACGCTGCCGTGCAGGGCAGCGAGACCTTGCCCTATGCGCAATCGCAGGAGGCCGGCAAGTACCGCATCGTCGGGGAGCCCATTGCGTTCGGTTATCAAGGCATCATGTTCCGCAAGGATGACGCTGTGCTGCGCGACGTGGTGACGGACCAGCTCAAGGCGATGATCGCTGACGGCAGCTACAAGGCGATCCTCGACAAATGGGGCCTCGGCGCCAATGCGGTGCGCGAGCCGATGCTGAACGCGGCGCCGCAATGAGCAGCGAAGCGCTCACCGACGGTTTTCCGGATCTCTCCGGCCATCGGATCGCGCGGCAGGCGCATTGGGGGCGCTGGCTGACAGCCGCCATCATCGTCGTCATCCTCCTTGCGATCGGCCGCGCCTTTGCGCGCGGGCAGATCGAATGGTCCTTCGTCGAGCGCTTCATCGCTGCGCCGGTGATCCTGCGCGGCATCGTCAACACCATGGTCATGGCGGTCGCTGCGATGACGCTCGGCATCGCGCTCGGCATTGTCGTCGCCATCATGCGGCTGTCGCCGAATCCGGTGCTGCGCTCGGTCGCCGCCGGATACACCTGGCTATTCCGCGGCACGCCGCTGATCCTGCAATTGCTGCTGTGGTTCAACCTCGCGCTGGTGTTTCCGACCATCGGCATTCCCGGCCTGTGGAGCGCGCGTGCGGTCGACGTGATGACGCCGTTTCTCGCCGCGCTGCTCGGGCTCGGCATCAACCAGGGTGCGTACACCTCGGAGGTGATGCGGGCCGGCCTGCTGTCGGTCGACATCGGCCAGTACGAGGCGGCGCAGGCGATCGGCATGGGCCGCTTGCAGGCGCTGCGCCGGATCATTCTGCCGCAGGCCATGCGCGTCGTGATCCCGCCGCTCGGCAACGAGTTCATCGGCCTGGTCAAGGCCACCTCGCTCGCGAGCGTGATCCAATATCCGGAAGTGCTGCATTCGGCCGAGAACATCTACTACGCCAACTCCCGTGTCATCGAGCTCTTGATCGTCGCGGGCCTCTGGTATCTGCTCGTGGTCTCGATCCTCACGCCGCTGCAGATGCTGCTCGAACGCCGCTTTGCGCGCGGCATCGCGCGGAGCCGCTGATGAAGCCGCTGGTCGCGATCCGCCAGGTCAGCAAGCGTTTTGGCGAGTTCCAGGCGCTGAAGCAGGTCTCGCTCGACGTGTTCGAAGGCGAGGTGGTCTGCCTGATCGGACAGTCCGGCTCCGGCAAGACGACCTTGCTCCGCTGCGTCAACCAGCTCACCACGGCCGACAGCGGCGGCATCTGGCTCGACGGCGAGCTGCTCGGCTTCCGCGAGCGGGACGGCCGGCTGCACCGGCTGTCCGAGCGCGAAATTGCGCGGCAGCGGCTCGCTTGCGGCATGGTGTTCCAGCGCTTCAATTTGTTCCCGCACATGACGGCGCTGGAGAACATCATCGAAGGCCCCGTGCAGGTGCAGAAGCGCAAGCCGGCCGAGGCGAGGGAGGCGGCGATGGCGCTGCTGCGCCGCGTCGGGCTCGCCGACAAGGCCGGCTCCTACCCGTCGCAATTGTCCGGCGGCCAGCAGCAGCGCGTCGCCATCGCACGCGCGCTCGCGATGGCGCCGCGGCTGGTGCTGTTCGACGAGCCGACCTCGGCGCTCGACCCGGAGCTGGTCGGCGAGGTGCTTGGCGTGATGAAGCAGCTCGCCAGTTCCGGCATGACCATGCTGGTCGTCACGCATGAGCTCGGCTTCGCGCGCGAGGTCGCCGACCGCGTGGTCTACATGGACCAGGGCGTGATCGTGGAGAGCGGTCCGGCCGGCGAGGTGCTGCGCGCGCCGCGCGAGCCGAGGACCAAGGCATTTCTGGCAGCTGAAGTGGGGTGAGATCATGAAGGTCAAGTCGATCATGTGGGCCGCCGTCGCGAGTGCGGCGATGGTGGGCGGTGCCGTTGCCGCCGAGCTGCCGGCCGAGATCAAGCAGAACGGCCTGCGCATCGCCGTGGTGCCGAACTATCCGCCGATGGAGTTCAAGGATCCGGCCACCGCGACCCTGACTGGCTTCGACGTCGAGCTCGGCGAGGCGCTGGCCAAGAAGCTCGGCATCAGGGCGGTGTGGCAGGAGACCAGCTTCGACCAGCTGATGCCCGGACTCGCCACCCAGCGCTTCGACATCATCCTGACCGGCATGACCGACCTGAAGAGCCGGCAGGAGACCGCGAGCTTCATCGACTATCTGCGCAGTGGCCCGCGCTTCTTCGTGCAGGCCTCGCGCGCCGCCGAGTTCAAGGAGCCGACGGCGCTGTGCGGCAAGAAGGTCGGCGCTTCCAGGCGCACGATGTTCCCGAAGGACATTGCGGCCTGGAGCGACAAGAACTGCGGCGCCACGCCGATCGAATTTGTCGGCACCGAGGGCTCGGCCGATGCGCGGACGCAGTTGAAGCAGGGCCGCATCGACGCTGCCGTGCAGGGCAATGAGACCTTGCCCTACATCATGGACCTCGAGCCGAACACCTATGTGCCGGTCGGCACGCCGATCGCCTTTCAGTATACCGGGCTGGCGACGCCGGTGAAGGCGGAGGAGTTGCGCGAGGCCCTGCGTGGCGCGCTTGAAGCGTTGATCGCCGATGGCAGCTACAAGGCGCTGCTGGCGAAGTGGAAGCTCAGCGACAACGCGATCGAGAAGGTGACGATCAATGCTGGACAGTAAGGCGCTCGCGGGCATTCCCCTCATTCCCTCCAATACGGCGCCGCCGGCGCCGGACTATCCGTGGCCGCAGCCCTATCGCGCGGCGATGTTCCTGTCGTTCGACATCGACGCCGAGAGCGCCTGGACCTCGAAGGACCCCGCACATGCCGCGCGCCTGGTCACGATGAGCTTTGGCGGTTTCGAGGCCCGCGTCGGCACGCCGAAGCTGCTGGAGCTGCTCGCCGAGCTGGATCTGAAGGCGACGTTCTTCATCACGGGGTGGGCGGTCGATGCGCATCCTGCAATGGCGGAGGCCGTGCTGAAAGCCGGCCACGAGATCGGCCATCACGGCTATCATCATCTGCTGCCCGATCCCGGTGATCCCTTCATCATCGAGGAGATCGAGCGCGGCTTCGAGACGCTGCAGCGCCGGCTCGGTGTCCGCCCGATCGGCTACCGCGCGCCGTTCGGCGAGTTCTGCGAGGAGCTGCGCGTCGCGCTGGTACGACAGGGCATCGTCTACACCTCGTCGTTCCGCGACGACGTCAGGCCCTACCGACATCGTCTCGCCGACGGCAAGCCCGGCACGATCGAAATCCCGGTGACGTCGAGCTACGACGACTGGATGCACGGCCTGTCGGCGCGGTTCTCGCCGCGCTCGATTTTCCCCAAGGAACACGTGCTGTCGATGTGGAAGGACGAGCTCGACGAGGTCCGCGACTGGGGCGCGATGGTCACCACCGTGCTGCATCCGCAGGTCTCGGGGCGGCCGATGCGTTTTCGTCTGCTGCGCGAGTTCCTGAACTACACCAAATCGTGCCAGGACGTCTGGATCACCACCGGGGCGGAGATTGCGGCCAACTACCAGCGTCATGAGGCGGCGGAAGCGAAGGGCGCATGAGCACCACGGCGATCTTCGGCAGCTACGTGCTGACGCGCAAGGACGGCGTGCAGCATGTGCTGCGCGACCATTGGGTGCTGGTCGAGGGCAAGCGCATCGCGGCGGTGACGCGCGACCGTCCCTTCGCCGACGAGGTGTTCGACCGGCCCGGCCGCTTCGTGCTGCCAGGCCTGTTGAATCTGCACAACCACATCTTCAGCGAAGCGATCGCGCGTACGCTCACCGAGGATGGCAATGGCCGGCGCAACAACAAGAGCATCGTCTACACGGTGCTGCTGCCGCTCTCCAAGCGCGGCGCGGAGATCCTGAGTGTCGAGGAGCGGCTGGCGATCGGCCGCATGGGCGTGCTGCAACTCCTGAAGGGCGGCGCGACCACCGTGATGGAGCCGTTTCGCAACACGATTCCCGAACTGTTCGACGCAGCGCTCGAGATGGGCCTGCGCTTCTACGGTGCGCCCTACCTGTTCTCGACGTCGGACGCCAAGGCGGATGCCTCCGGTGTCGTGCACTATGCCGGCGACGACGGCGAGGCCGACATGGCGACCTGGAACGCGCTGCATCGGCGCTGGCACGGGCAGGGCTACGGGCGCATCCGGCTGGCGATGAGCCCGCATGCGACCGACACCTGCGGACCTGATCTGTTGCGTGCTGCCGCCGCGCGCGCGCGCGAGCTGGACGTTCCCATCACCACTCACATGGCGCAAAGCGCTGGTGAGGTTGCGACCATCGGGCAGCGGTATGGCGGCCGCACGCCGGCGGAATATCTCGACTGGCTCGGCCTGCTCGGGCCCGATCTGCTCGCCGCGCATTGTCATGCCTCGACCGACGCGGACCTCGTACTGATGGCGGCGCGCGGAGCCGGCGTGCTGAATTGCCCGCGCGTGTTCGCGCGCGCCGGCGTCACCGCAGCGTTCGGTCGCTTCGCCGCGCATGGCGTGCGCACCGCCGTTGGCACCGACGGCTACAACATGGATCTGCTCGGCGAGCTCAACGCGGCGTCGCTGATCTCGAAGGTCGCGCTCGGCAACGCCGAGACCGCGAGCGCGCCGGAGCTGATCGATGCGGTCACCGCGACCGCGGCCGCGATGATCAGGCGCGACGATCTCGGTGTGATCGCGCCGGGCGCGACCGCTGATCTCACCGTCGTCGACATGACGCATCCGCATCTCCAGCCGCTGCACGATCCCCGCCGCGGGCTGATCGCGCTTGCCAACCGCGCCAATATCGACCAGGTGATGGTCGACGGCCGGCTGCTGATCCACGACGGCCGCTATCTGCATGGCGACGAGGCCGCGATCACGGCGGCAGGCGCGGCCGCGATCGAGAAGATCTGGGCGCTGCCGGAGGCGCAGGCGGCGTTCGCGGGCTGAGGCGTTTTCCTTCATCTCACTGAGCCTCGTCAAACAACGGGCAAGCCGCTTCGTTGCCGCGGCGCGGAGCGCGCCCGGATGATGCCGGTGTCTTGGCCCTCGTGAATGATGAGGGCGCAGGGAAGGCCGGGTGCCGGTCGCACCCATGGTCCGCGTGCAGCAAAAAGCACGCGGCAGAACCACAGGTACGGACCGGAGCATCCGGCCTTCCCTGCGCGATGGTTTACGGCTTATACGCGATCTCCCCGGCGCCCGGCTCGTTGGCCGCCGTCATCGTCCGATGCGTCACACCGGCCGACTTGATACCAGCTTCGGGGTATCAGAACCACGCGACTTCGCCGTCCGCAGAGCACCGCTCGTCCGCGCAAGCGCATCCGATGCTCCGACGTCCACCGCATTGCCGATCCAACATCTCGTGACGACGCGTACGCCCCTCATCCGGACCGGAACGGAGTGGAGGATAAATCAGAAAATCCGAAATTGGGAAGAGATTTATTTTTGCGTGAGGTCTTGAAGTCGATCTTGTTGTTGGATCCGCAGGGGAATATCGCGTTTTCGCGCCACGCAGAGCGACGGCCGCGACGAAAGAAATCGGCGGTGAGAACGTGTAGTGAGTGCCCGACGGGCGAATCAAGCCGCTGCGGCGTTGCCGGACGCTGTTGGTGCGGCTCGCAGCTCGGGCCTCATGGTTCGAGACGGCGCGCGCTTGTTCGTCGATTGCTCTCATGCGCAGATCGGCGCGCGCCTCCTCACCATGAGGGTCCGGCACGGACTTTGGTGCTGGATCCCGTGCTATGAACACGCCGACAGTCGTGTTCCTGGAGACCTGCCTCTCACGAGGCTTTCGCGTAGAGAACTTGGCCGACGCCGAATCCTGCCACTCCTCACCCTGAGGAGCGCGCCGAGAGGCGCGCGTCTCGAAGGGCGAGGCCCTGATTACTGCGTCCTCGTTGTCGAGTTGATGCGAGCCTTACCGCGTCCCATACGCGCGGTCGCCGGCGTCGCCGAGGCCGGGGACGATGAAGGCGTCGTCGTCCAGGCCTTCGTCGATGGCGGCGGTCCACAGCGTGACGTCGGGATGCAGGCCGCGGACGCGCTCGACGCCTTCGGGGGCGGCGATCATGCAGACCATGCGGATGTCCTTGGCGCCGCGCTCCTTGAGCCGGTCGACCGCGGCGACGGCGCTGTTGCCGGTCGCCAGCACCGGCGTCACCACCACGGCGAGGCGCTCCTGCAGGTCGGACGGCGCCTTGAAGAAGTACTCGACGGCGGTGAAGGTCTGCGGCTCGCGATAGAGGCCGATATGGGCGACGCGCGCGGTCGGCACCAGATCGAGCATGCCGTCGACGAAGGTGACGCCGGCGCGCAGCACCGGCACGAACACCAGCTTCTTGCCGGCGATCTTGGCCGACTGCATCCGCGCCAGCGGCGTCTCGACCTCGACCTCCGTCAGCGGCAGGTCGCGCGTGACCTCGTAGCAGAGGAGCATGCCGATCTCCTTGAGGAGCTCGCGGAACGACTTGGTCGAGATCGACTTGTCGCGGATCAGGGTCAGCTTGTGCTGCACCAGCGGATGATCGACGACCGTGACGCCTTCCATGGTTTTCTCCTATGCTCCAGCACATCGTCATTGCGAGGAGCGAAGCGACGAAGCAATCCAGACTTTTTTCCTGGCCCCTGGATTGCTTCGCTTCGCTCGCAATGACGAGCGGCGAGGCCGGCAAGTTTGGCTCAAACCCCTTAAAACACCGTGCCGTCGCTGATGATGGTCAAAGGCGGCGAGCCGTCCGGGCGGCGGGCGAAGGCGAGCTTGCGGCCGGCGGCCCAGGTGCCGCCTTCGAGGATGCGCGCCAAGGGCAGCTGTTCGGCGGTCCGGCCGGTACGCTGGCGGATCAGGGCGGCCAGCCGGTCGAGCAGGGCGACCGTCAGTGCACGCCATTCCACCACCAGCGGCGAGTCCACGGCGTGCGCCCGCGCGGCATCGGCGGGATCGCGCGGGCTCAGCACACCGCCGTCCACGAACAGGCCGCCATTGCGGTATTCGGCGAGGCCGGTGAGGCCGTCGACGTCGTCGACCACCAGGCCGGCGCGCTGCAGCGGTTCGATCAGCGAATAGCTCAGCCATTGCGACAGCTTGTGCAGCGGCACGAGGCCGATGGTCGAGTCGTCGGTGACCAGGGCCGGGTGTCGCCAGCAATCACCGAGTGCGAGGCCGTCCACGGTCAGCCGTGACGGCCAGATCGGGCCGAGTTGCAGCAGCACCTGCTGCAGGATGTCGGCGGCCTGCAGATGACCGCCGGACGCGCCAGCGGCGAGCTGATCGAACAGACCGCCGGGACGCGGATGATCCTTTGTTCCGAAGATCTCGGGCTTAGCAGCCGTCACCTCGCCCAACCGGCGCAACAGAGCGACGCGGCCTTCCAACCCGACCAATGGATTGTCGAGGCCCACCTGGAAGCCGCGTTCGAGATCGGCGACGGTGAGCTGCTGCAGCTTCGCGGCATCGGCGCGCAGCGGATCGTTCGCGTCGGCGGAGAACGCGCCGCTTGCGAACATGTCGAGGCTTGCCAGCGCCAGCCCCTCGGAGCGGCCGATGCGCGTGCCGGTCACGGCATCCTGATAGCGCCACGCAGCACCGGCGCCGGCGTCGAGCAGCACGCTGGCGATGGCGAGATCGAATTCGGCGCGCGCCCGCGCCGCCGCGTCCGGCCACCGCACCTCGGCCGCGATCGCAGCCCAGCGATCAACGCCGCCGACCACGAAGTGCCGCCAGCGTGAATGGAACGGCACCTCGCCATTTGGATAGGCCTTGCTCGTGACCTCCAGCACGAGATCGGCGATCGCATCGAGCTTGCCGAGATCGATGCGGAGATGCGGCAGCTTGTCATCGAGCCCGAGCGCAAGCAGCTGATGCGCCCGCTCGCGCACAGCGCGGGCGGACAGGAGATATGAGACGTCGGTCATGATCGGCCGCTTTGCTCAGTACTTTTCGAGCGGGCGGCCGACGGTGTCCCCGAGCGCTTCGGGCTTCTGCGGCTCCAGCGAAAAATAGCCGGCGGCCTTCTTCGCCGCGATCTCGACATGGGCGTCGGCCGGGATCAGCTCGTCCGGGATCGGCACGCGCTCGACGATGTCGACGCCTTGGCCGACCAGCGCGTCATGCTTCATGTCGCTCATCGAGATGAAGCGGTCGATGCGCGTGATGCCGAGCCAGTGGATCACGTCCGGCATCAGCTGCTGGAAGCGGGCGTCCTGCACGCCGGCGACGCATTCGGTACGCTCGAAATAGGCCGCCGCGGCGTCGCCGTCCTCCTGGCGCTTGCGCGCATTGTAGACCAGGAATTTCGTCACTTCGCCGAGCGCGCGGCCTTCCTTGCGGTTGTAGACGATGATGCCGAGGCCGCCATTCTGGCCGGCGGCGACGCATTCCTCGATGCCGTGGATCAGATAGGGGCGGCAGGTGCAGATGTCGGAGCCGAACACGTCGGAACCGTTGCACTCGTCATGCACGCGACATGTGATCTTCGTCCTGGAGTCATTCAGCTTGGTGACGTCGCCGAACAGATAGACCGTGGTGCCGCCGATCGGCGGCAGGAACACCTGCAGGTCGGGCCGCGTCACCAGCTCCGGATACATGCCGCCGGTCTGCTCGAACAGGCCGCGACGCAGATTGGTCTCGCTGGTGCCGAAGCGCGCGGCAACGCCGGGCAGGTACCACACCGGGTCGATCGCGATCTTGACGACCGACACGCTGCCATTGGCATGCACGACCTCGCCGTCATGGACGAGGCGCTTGGCGGCCATCGCCGCATGCAGCTCCGGCAGCTCGATGCGTGCCTTGGTCACCGCGATGGACGGCCGGATGTCGATGCCCTCGGCAATCTCGCCGCCAAAGTTCTCGGCAACCAGATGGCCCCAGGGATCGAGCGCGACGATCTTGGCGGGATCGCGCCACTGGCCGAACGGGCCAATCGTGGCGGCGGGATGGGTGTTGGTGAGATCGGGACGCCGGATCGGATCGAGCGCGCCGGACGACACCGCGAGCGCGCGGTACACCGTGTAGGAGCCGCCATGGCTGCCGATGACGTTGCGGTCCTGCGGACGCGACACCGTGCCGATCACAGGCCCGCGCTCGCGCGCGGTCTCGGCGCCCCAGTGGAGCGGGAAATTATGCTTGGCGCCTGGCACAGGGTGCGAGGTCAGGCGGATGTGATCCGTGCGGTTGGAGCGAGTCATCGGACAGCTACCCCCAAAACGGCAACGGCCCGCCTTGACGACGGGCCTGAGCAGAACGCGTTCACGTTTTCCATGCACCAATATAGCAGTTTTTCCACAGCAAACAAGTGGTCCGGGCAGGCCGTCTGTTTGTAAACGAATGGTGACGAAGGCCGCTTGCGATGCAGCGGGCCTGACCCGCTGGCATGGCGCTTGCCTTTTGGACGCGGCGCCGCCAGCGTGGCGAGCGCATGGATTCTTCGGCGGCAAAGGGCATGGACCTCATCATTCGCAACGCGGTGCTGGCGCAGCAGGGCGAGCTGCGCCGCGCCGATATCGGAATTTCCGATGGCCGCATCGTGGCGATCGAGGCGGCGCTGCAGGCCGACGCCGAGGAACGCGACGCCGAGACCTGCCTCGTCGTGGCCGGCTTCATCGAGACGCATATCCATCTCGACAAGACCTGCATCCTCGATCGCTGCACCATCCGGGAAGGTACGGTGGCGGAGGCGGTGCGCGAGACCGCTGCGGCGAAGCGCAATTTCACGGCGGAGGATGTCTACGCCAGGGCGAAGCAGACCGTGGAGCGCTGCGTCAGTCAGGGCACGATGCGGATGCGCACCCATGTCGAGCTCGATCCCGGCATCGGCTTCATTGCGTTCGAGGCGATCCGAGAGCTCGCGCGCGACTATGCCTGGGCGCTCGATCTGGAGATCTGCGTGTTTCCGCAGGAAGGCCTGACGAACTATCCGGGCACCGAGGAATTGCTGATCGAGGGCCTGCGCCGTGGCGCGCGCACCATCGGCGCGGCGCCATATTTCGACACCGACCCGCCGGCGCAGATCGACCGCATCTTCGCGATCGCAAGGGAGCACGACGTCGACATCGACATGCATCTCGACCTCGCCGAGACGCTGGATCACATGCAGATCGAATATGTCTGCCGCAAGACGGAGGAATATGGCTGGGGCGGCCGCGTCGCCGTCGGCCATGTCACGCAGCTGTCGCTGCTGCCGCCGGAGCGCTTCGACGCGATCGCTGTGCAGCTTGCCAATGCTGGCGTCGCCGTTACCGTGCTGCCCTCGACGGACCTGCATCTGATGGGCCGCCGCCACGATCACGCGATTCCGCGCGGCGTCGTGCCGCTTGAGCCGCTGCGCGCCAAGGGCGTGACCTGCTCGCTGTCGACCAACAACGTGCTCAACCCGTTCACGCCCTATGGCGACGGCTCGCTGATCCGCATGGCCAATCTCTACGCCAATGTCTGCCACGTCTCGCGCCCCGACCATCTCGCCGGCTGTCTCGACATGATCACGCATGATGCGGCCAGGCTGATGCGGCTGGGGGATTACGGCGTGACGATCGGCGCGCCGGCTGATCTCGTCTGCATCGATGCCCGCGATCCGACCGAAGCGGTGGCGACGCTGGCGCAGCCGCTGTGGGGCCTGAAGCGCGGCCGCCCATCGTTCTCGCGCACGCGGCCGGTGCTGCATCGGCCAGGATGATCTATTTGTTGCAATGTGATGGTCTATCAACGCGTCACTGCGAGCGAAGCAATCCAGAGTCCTTGCGCGGCCCTGGATTGCTTCGCTTCGCTCGCAATGACGGCGGAGTTACTACAGGAGTTCCTTCATGCGCATCATCAACGTTGCCGCCGCCCAGATGGGGCCGATCCAGCGGGCCGAGAGCCGAGAGGTCGTCGTCGCGCGGATGATCGCGCTGCTCGACGAGGCCAAGCGGAAGGGGGCCGACCTCATCGTCTATCCCGAGCTGGCGCTGACGACGTTCTTTCCGCGCTGGTACATGGAGGATCAGGCGGAGGTCGATACCTGGTTTGAAGCATCGATGCCGAACGCCGCGGTGCAGCCGCTGTTCGACCGCGCCGCGCAGCACGGCATCGCGATGTATCTCGGCTATGCCGAGCTGACACCGGACGGGCATCACTACAACACAGCCGTTCTCACCGACCGCGCCAGCAACATCGTCGGCAAGTACCGCAAGGTGCATCTGCCCGGCCATGAAGAGTTCGAGCCGGAGCGCAGCCATCAGCACCTGGAGAAGCGCTATTTCGAGCCGGGCGATCTCGGCTTTCCGGTCTGGCGCAATCTCGGCGGCATCATGGGCATGGCAATCTGCAACGACCGCCGCTGGCCGGAGACCTATCGCGTGATGGGCCTGCAGGACGTCGAGCTGGTGCTGATCGGCTACAACACGCCGTCGGTGAACTCGCTGAAGTCGGCGGAGGGACTGCAGCAGCGGCTGTTCCACAATCGCCTCTCCGCGCAGGCTGGTGCCTACCAGAACTCGTGCTGGGTGGTGGCTGTTGCCAAGGCCGGTATGGAAGACGGCCATCACCTGATCGGCGGCAGCCTCATCGTCAATCCCGACGGCGAGATCGTCGCGGAAGCTGAGACGGAAGGCGACGAGGTGCTGGTCGCGCCTTGCGATATGGATGCGACGCGCTTCGGCAAGCAGACGATCTTCGATTTCGCGAGGCATCGAAGGGTGGAGCATTACGGGCTGATCACCAGCCGCACCGGTGCGGTGCCGCCGGAGTGATGCAGTTCGTTATCAGCCGATAGCGCAGCCCAAATTCAGTGTCGTCCCGGCGAATGCCGGGACCCATACCGCGGAAGCTATCGAGGGACGTTGCTGGTAGTTGCCTGCCTCATCCCTGCCGGTGGCTATGGGTCCCGGCTCGGAGGCCGGGACGACAGCGGAGGGTGGGGTGGGCAGTCGGGCAGAGCAGCGCAGACGGCGCCGCGAGATTTGCGTAGCAGTCAGCTGCTAAACGCCACGGCGCCGAGCGCCATCGTCACTGCCGCCTGCGTCGGATCGATCACCGGAATGCCCAGCGCGTCCTCCAGACTCTTCCGGTGCCGCGCCATGCCGGCGCAGCCCATGACGATGGCGCCGGCGCCGTCCTCGTCCCGCAGCGCGCGGCCGACGGAAATCATCTTCGCCAGCGTGCCTTCGCCCGACGCCGTCTCCGCCACCGTCATGTCGAGCGGGCGCTCCGCGGCCAGCCGATCCATCAGCCCCATCTGGCGGAGATAGCGGATGTGGCGGCGGATCGAGCGCTGCGCGATGGCGAGCACGCCGAAGGTGTCGGCGCGGGTCAGCGCGGTCAGCACGCCGCATTCGGCGATGCCGAGCACCGGCCGCGTCGTCGCCTCGCGGCAGACATGCAGACCGGGATCGCTGTAGCAGGCGATGACGAACGCGCTTGACGCATTGTCGCCCTCGACGAAGCGGCGCAGCGGCAGCGCGACGCTGTCGGCATCCTTCTGGCTCTCGACGCCGTAGGGGCCTTCCTTCAAGGTCTCGCAGACGATCTCCGGTCCTTCCGCGAACATCAGCGGCTTGAGCGCCGCCGCGAGGCCGTCGGTCACCACCTGGTTGGAGTTCGGGTTGATCACGGTGATGCGCGGGCGGGACATGGGAGCTACCTGCTTCTTCGGAGTTGACGGCGCCCGACAGGCAACCACTATGCCACCGCGGACGCAAGCAGGCCGACGCGGCTTCGCGTGTCCACGCCGTTCCATCTGGCAGAACTAGGAGATCGCGATGACCGAGCCGGCCTATGACCTGATCATCCGGGGAGGGCGCGTCGCCACCACCACCGACACGTTCGAGGCCGACGTCGCCATCTCCGGCGAGACGATCGCGGCGATCGGTCGCGGCCTGGGGCCGGCGAAGCGCGAGATCGACGCGCGCGGCAAATACGTGCTGCCCGGCGGCGTCGACAGCCACTGCCATATCGAGCAGCTCTCGGCCGCCGGCATCGTTAACGCCGATACGTTCGAGAGCGCGACGACCTCGGCGGCGTATGGCGGCACGACGTCAGTGATCTCCTTCGCCGCGCAGCATGTCGGTATGCAGCTGCCGCAGGTGCTCGAGGACTATCATGCGCTGGCGCGCAAGGGCGCGGTGATCGACTACGCGTTCCACATGATCATTGCCGATCCGACCAAGGAGACCTTGGAGCGCGATCTGCCGGCGCTGATCCGGCAGGGCCATGGCTCGATCAAGATCTTCATGACCTACGACCGGCTTAAGATCGACGATGAGCCGCTGCTCGACATTCTCGTCGCCGCGCGCGAGGGCGGCGCGATGCTGTGCGCGCACGCCGAGAACCACGGCATCATCTCCTGGATGGTGAAGCGACTGCTGGCGCGCGGCTACACCGCGCCGAAGTATCACGCCATCAGCCATGCGCGCTTTTCCGAAGCCGAGGCGTTCAATCGCCTGATCGGCATGGCGGCGCTGGTCGATCAGCCGATCATGATCTTCCACGTTTCGACCGCCGAAGGCGCCAAGGTCATCCGCGATGCGCGCGGGCAGGGGCTGAAGGTGTTCGCGGAGACCTGTCCGCAATACCTGTTCATGACGGCCGAGGATCTCGACAAGCCCGGCATCGAGGGCGCGAAGTGGATGTGCAGCCCGCCGCCGCGCCGCGCGCCGGACCAGGAGGCGCTGTGGCAGGCGCTGTCGCTCGGCGATCTGCAGACGATCTCGTCGGACCACGCGCCGTATCGCTTCGATGAGACCGGCAAGCTGCGCGCCGGCCCGAACCCGAACTTCAAGCAGATCGCCAACGGCCTGCCGGGCCTGGAACTGCGGTTGCCGCTGCTGTTCGACGCGATGGTGTCGAAGGGCCGGCTCGGCCTCAACAAGTTCGTCGAGCTGACGTCGACGGCGCCGGCCAAGATCTACAATCTGCATCCGCGCAAGGGCGCGATCGCGATCGGCGCCGACGCCGACATCGCGCTGTGGGATCCGGACAAGCGGGTCACGATAAGCGATGCCGCCATGCACGACCTCGCGGGCTACACGCCGTTCGCGGGCCGCAGCGTGCAGGGCTGGCCGGTGACCGTGCTGTCGCGCGGCCGCGTCATCGTCGACGACGGCAAGGTTTCGGTGCAGCCCGGCTCCGGTCAGTTCCTCGCCCGCAGCGGCGGCGAGGCGGCGAAGCCGACCGGGCGGCTGGTGGCGGACATGGACCCCGCGCAGAATTTCGGGGCGACGCTGCTGTGATCGGCGTGGGGAGAGCGTGGCCTCGTGCTTCGAGACGGGCGCTTCGCGCCCTCCTCAGCATGAGGGGAGAGAGCGAGATATGGAGCGTTGTTGCTGCTGACCCTCATGGTGAGGAGGCTGCGCCAGCAGCCGTCTCGAACCATGAGGCCCCGATGGAGAGGCTTCTCGCATGAATGTCCTGATCTTCGGTGGCGCCGGCTTCGTCGGGCTCAACATCGCGCAAGGACTGCTTGAACGTGGGCATAAGGTCACCGTTTTCGATGCGGCCGGACTGCCGAGTGCCGCGCAACGCGCCTTCGCTTCTCATGGTGAGCGGCTGCAAGTTATCAAAGGCGACGTGACCGACGCGACGGCCGTCGCAACGGCGGTCGGCAGCGGCTGCGATGCCGTCGTCATGGGCGCCGCGATCACTGCCGGTCCCGAGCGCGATGCGTCCGATCCCGAGCGCATCCTCGCGGTCAACCTGCTGGCGCAAGTGCCGATCCTGCAGGCGGCGCGGCGCAGCGGTGTTCGGCGCGTCATCAATCTGTCGTCCGCTGCATCCTACGGCGCCAGCGGCCAGCGCTTTGCCGTGCTGGAGGAGACGACGCCGTGCGAGCCGGTGTCGCTGTATGCGATCACGAAATTCACCTCCGAGCGCGTCGCCGCGCGGCTGTCGGATCTTTGGAAGACCGACGTGATCAGCGTGCGGCTGTCCGCGGTGTTCGGCCCGTTCGAGCGCGGCGGTGGCGTGCGCGATACGCCGTCGCCGCAGGCGCTGATCGCGGCCTGTTGCGCGCGCAACGAGGCGGCGTTGCTGAATGAGCCGGGCGACAAGGACTGGGTCTACGCCGTCGACGTCGCCGATGCTGTCTGCCTGCTGCTGGATGCCGAGAAGCCGCAGCAGACGCTCTACAACATCTCGAACGAGGCGACGTTCACGGCCGAGGCGTGGGGCCGCGCTTTCGCGACCGGCCGGACTGGATTTACGTGCCGGCTCGCGGAGCCCGGCGAGACGCCGACGGTGCCGGTGTTCGCGCCCGTGCGCGGGCGGTTGTCGACGACGCGGCTGGCCGATGAATTCGGCTGGCGCGCGCGGTTCGACTGTGCGGCCTCGGCCGAGCATTTCGGCCGCTGGTTCGATCAGTACGGGAGAGACTGACATGAGGCTGAAGGATAAGGTCGCGGTCATCACCGGCGGCGGCTCGGGCATCGGCCGCGCCAGCGCCGTGATGTTCGCGCGCGAAGGCGCGTTCCTCGCCGTGGTGGATCGCGATGCCGCCGGCGCCGATGAGACGCTGGCGCTGGTCCGTGATGCCGGCGGGAACGGCAGCGTCCATGTCGGCGATGTCGGCGATGCCGCGTTCGCCAAGGCGACCATTGAAGGCGTGGCCGCGGCGCGTGGCCGGCTCGACGTGCTGATGACCGCGGCGGGCTTCTCCTGTGGCGGCACGGTGGTCACGACCGATCCTTCCGATTGGGACGCGGTGTTTCGCGCCAATGTCGGCGGCACCTGGCTGTGGGCGAAGGTCGCGGTGCCGATCATGCAGGCGCAGAAGGCGGGCTCGATCATCACCGTCGCGTCGCAGCTCGCGGTCGCCGGCGGCAAGGGCAACAGCGCCTATATCGCGGCCAAGGGCGCGATCATCAGCCTGACCCGCACCATGGCGGTCGATTTCGCCACCGACGGCATCCGCGTCAACGCGCTGGCGCCGGGCGCCATCGACACCCCGCTGCTGCGCCGGAGCTTCGCGCGCCATGCCGATCCTGAGCCGGTGCGCGACGCCTCGCGCCAGCGCCATGCGATGAAGCGGTTCGGCGAGGCGGATGAGGTGGCCGCGGCGGCGCTGTTTCTGGCCAGCGACGAGGCGTCGTTCACGACGGGCATCGTGCTGCCGGTGGATGGCGGGTGGCTGGCGGCATAGGGGCAGATCGCAGGGATCGAGACAGGCAAGTCCTGATTCTCAGTTGAAAGCGGAGCTATCGCCACGATCGCGGTTGGCTCCCAACAAGTAGGTCAGTCATCTCTTCCCCGTCGCGCCCTTCCGATCCCGTCCGCGCAAGATATCCGCCAGCGCCGCGGCATTCCGTGACAGCGGTTCGAACCGCGGCGTCAGCAGATAGGCGCGCATCGGGGTCTTCGGCGCGAGCGGGCGCGCAATGAGGTCGGGCCAGGCGCGGCCCCGAAGGACGAACTCGTCGACGACGGCGAGGCCGGCGCCGGCGCGGACCATGGCGCAGGCGTCGGGCGTGTAGCGCACGATCGTGGTCGGCTCCGGGCCGCCGGCGAGCGCTGATGTCACGATGTGGCCGTAGGGCGTCTGCGGGCCGAAGCCGACCAGCGGGTAGGGCAGCATGTCCTTCGGCCGGATGCTGCGCAGTTTTGCCAGCGCATGATCCGCCGGCATGATCACGTGCAGCGCGCCTTCCGCGATCGTCTCGACCGCCACCGTGGGCTCGTCGACCGGCAGCACGGTGACGCCGACATCGGCGCGCGCGGTGCCGACGCGGCTGACGATCTCCAGAAGCGTCAGCGACTCGAACTCGACGCGCAAATCGGGAAAACGGCTGCGCAGGCGCGCCAAGGCGTCCGGCACCATGCCGTATCCCGCGCTCGGGCTGGCGACGACGCGAATGGTGCCGGTGCCGCCGGCACGCAGCTCGTCGGCGAGGTGGTTGATGCGCGCGACGCCGCGATGGATGTGCTCGACCTCGGCGAACAGCCGCTTCGCCTCCGGCGTCGGCTGCACCCGGCCGCTGATGCGCTCGAACAGCTTCAGCTTCAGGCCGTCCTCGGTGTAAGCGAGCAGCCGGCTGATGGCGGGTTGTGACACCGACAACAGCCGCGCGGCGCCGCTGATCGAGCCGGTGATCATGATGGCGCGGAAGACCTCGATCTGGCGCAGATTGAGCGGCATGCGACCTCTTGTCTCGCTGCAGGTGCCGTCCGACTGTACGCGCGAGACCCATCCCATAACAAGCTGTTATGGGCGGCGGACAAATCGGTATGGAAGGCTCCCGGCCCGCTTTGCTAAGCTTCACCGGCCGGGTGACATGACTGATGGAGAGAGCGTGAGCGACAGCAAGCGTGTCGACCGCGATGGCGCGTGTTTCACCCGGTGGCCGGCATGAGCGACGGTCTCGCCGCGCTGACGGCCCAGGTTCGCGGCGATCTTTCGAAAATCGCCCATCCCACCATGCCATGGCTGACGCCCGTCACCGGTCCCGACGGAAGGGCGGCCTTCGATGTGCTGATCGTCGGCGGCGGTCAGTCGGGTCTCGCGACCGCGTTCGCTTTGCTGCGCTCCCGCGTCAGCAACATTCTCGTGCTCGACAAGGCCGAGGAGGGCCGCGAAGGGCCGTGGCTCACTTATGCGCGCATGCCGACCTTGCGCAGCCCGAAGGATTTCACGGGCCCCGATCTCGATATTCCCTGCCTGACCTATCAGGCGTGGCATGAGGCGAAGTTCGGCGAAAATAGCTGGCGCGATCTTAACCTGATCCCGCGCGAATATTGGGCAGACTATCTCGCCTGGTATCGCGAGGTGCTCGATCTTCCGGTGCGCAATGCTTGCGAAGTGGTCGACATTGCGCCGGCCGCTGATGGACTGCTCAAGGCGACGGTGCGCAGCAAGGACGGCGAGACCGCGCTTCATGCGCGCAAGATCCTGCTCGCGACCGGCCAGGAAGGCATGGGCGATTGGAGCATCCCGGAACCGCTTCGCAGTCTCCCCGCGACGCGTTGCGCGCATTCCGGCGCCGAGATCGACTTCGAGAGCTTGCGTGGCCGCCGCGTCGCCGTGATCGGTGCCGGCGCGTCCGCCTTCGACAACGCGGCGGTTGCCCTCGAGGCCGGTGCTGACAGCGTCGATCTGTTGTGCCGTCGCGCGGAAATCCAGTTGATCCAGCCGTATCGCTGGCTGACCTTCCGCGGCTTCCTGCGGCACTTCTCCGAGCTCGACGATACCTGGCGCTGGCGCTTCATGAACGCGGTCCTGGGGCTGCGCGAAGGCTTTCCGCAGCACACCTATGATCGCTGCGCCCGCCATGCCGCCTTCCATCTCTACGAAGGGGCGCCTTTGGTCGCTGCGCGCGAGACCTCCGATGGTGTCGTGCTCCAGACGGCGAAGGGTGAGATCACGGCCGACTTCGTGATCAGCGCGACCGGCATCTCGATGGACTTCACCAAGCGGCCGGAGCTGCAGCGCTTCGCGACGAACATCGCGCGCTGGTGCGACCGCTACACGCCCGATCCAGGCGAGCGCAACGACCGGCTCGGCGCCTTCCCCTATCTCGCCGACGACTATGCGCTCTGCGAGCGTGTGCCCGGCGAGACGCCGTGGATCCGCGACATCCACGTGTTCGCCATTGCCTCGACGATGAGCTTCGGCGCATCGGGATCATCCATCAATGCGATGACGACGGCGGTGCCGAAGCTCGTGCATGGACTGACGCGTGGATTGTTCACGGCTGATATCGACAAGCATTGGGCCAACTTCCAGGCCTATGATGTGAGACAGGCCGAGGTTCGTCGTGGCACGTGATTTGCTGCTGCGCTGCGATCTGATGGGCTGCGATCTGATGTGCTGACATTGCTGGTGATCACTGGCAGATGTTTTAGTCCCGGATTTTGAGACTAGCGAGGGAACAGGGGCGATGAGTTTTAAAATGTCCAAACGTTCGTTGTTCGCGGCGACCGCGTTGCTTGCGGTGACACTGGCGGCGCCGGCGGCGCATGCGCAGAGCCGCGCGGAGACGTTGCGCTACGTCACCGGCGCGACCGTCAACACGCTCGATCCGAACATCCCCGGCTCGACGCGCGAAGCCTTCGCGCTGTCGATGTCGAGCTACGACCGGCTGGTGTCGTTCGGCCGCAAGCAGCTGAATGGTAAGTGGGTGTTCGATCTCGACACGATCACCGGCGAGCTCGCCGAATCCTATTCGGTCAGCGCCGACGGCTTGAAGATCACCTTCAAGCTGCGCCCCGATGCCAAGTTCCAGGATGGCTCGCCGGTCACGGCAGAGGACGTCAAATGGTCGCTCGACCGCTGCGTCACCGCGCCGATCCTCGGCAAGGCGCAACTGCTGACTGGCTCGCTGACCTCGGCCGATCAGTTCAAGGTCATTGATCCCCTGACGATCGAAGTCACCTTGCCGAAGCCGGACAAGCTGGCTCTGCCGAATCTGGCGACCGTCTATCCGATCATCATCAACTCCAAGCTCGCCAAGGCGCATGCGACGGCGGACGATCCGTGGGCGCTGAACTGGACCAAGGAGAACGCGGCAGGCAGCGGCGCCTACATCGTCGAGACCTTCAAGCCGGGCGAGCAGGTGATCGCCAAGCGCAACGACGCCTGGAACCGCGGCACGCCGGACAAGCCGGCGGCATTCAAGCGGCTGATCATCCAGTCGGTGCCGGAGCCGGCGACGCGCGCCAACCTCGTCGAGCGCGGCGACGCCGATCTCGTCATCGACCTGCAGGCCAGCGACGTGCAGTCGCTCGAAGGCAAGGGCAAGCTGAAGGTGATCTCGACGCCGCAATACAATGCGGTGACCTTCATCTCGATGAACAACACCATCCCGCCGTTCGACAACGTCAATGTGCGACGCGCCATTGCCTATGCGCTGCCCTACGACGACATGTTCAAGGCCGCCTTGTTCGGCCGCGGCGCGCCGCTGTACGGCGCGACCTGGGCCGACGGCAAGCCGCCGAGCGGCGGCTATCCGATCCCGCAGCCGATCAAGCTCGACCTGGAAAAGGCCAAGGCGTACCTGAAAGATGCCGGCATGCCGGACGGGTTCTCCACGACGTTCAGCTTCAACGTCGGCCAGGCCGCGACGGCCGAGCCGATGGCGGCGCTGGTGAAGGAGTCGCTGGCCAAGATCGGCATCACGGTCGACATCCAGAAGCTGCCGGATGCGCAGATGTCGACGGCGATCAACGAGAAGAAGCTGCCGTTCTTCATCGAGGGCATCGTCGCCTGGCTGCCGTCGACCGACTATTTCTACCGCAACTTCTACACCGGCAAGCAGCGCTGGAACTACTCGTCCACCGACAATGCCGAGCTGGAGAAGATCGCCCAGGAGGCGCGTTTCGAGGCCGACAAGGCGAAATACGAGGCCGAGGGCAAGGCGCTCAACGCCATCCATTTCGACCAGATGTTCCAGATCCCGATCTGGCAGGCGTCGCAGGACGCGGTGATGCAGCCGACGGTGGACGGCTACGTCTACCAGTTCACGCGGCAGGTCGATTATCGTAACCTGAGCCGGAAGTAGGACGATCATCGGTGGAGCGCAGCCGCGTAGCGGCGCTCCACCTCGCTGTCGTTGAGAGAGTAATCCTCTCTGCAGTTCGGCTGAAGCTCGTGCCGCGCTGCAGCTGCGCTCCCTCTCCCCGTTCTTACGGGGAGAGGGTCGGGGTGAGGGGCAGCCGCACGGGTGGTGCGAGTTGATAGACCTGTACCCCCTCACCCGGATTGCATCTGTCGATGCAATCCGACCTCTCCCCGCAGGCGGGGAGAGGTGATACCGAGCGTGGCGCCCCGGTGTGCGTCAATGATGAAGAAGTTTAGGAGACGGCAACCCCATGAACACGATCGGCGCAACTCTGCTGCGGGCGGGACGACGCTTCGTCTCGTCGCTGCCGGCGCTGTTCGGCGTCCTGGTTTTCACCTTCCTGTTGATGCGCGTGCTGCCGGGGGACCCAGCCGTGTTCTTCGCCTCCGGCCCCAATGCCGGCAAGGAGGAGATCGAGGTCATCCGCCGGCAGCTCGGGCTCGACAAGCCGCTGCCCAACCAGCTCGTGATCTATCTGACCGACGTCGCCCGCGGCAATCTCGGCCGCTCGATGATGACTGGGCAGGCGGTTGCCAAAGATCTCAAGGAGCGGCTGCCGGCCTCGCTCGAGCTGACCTTGACGGCGCTCCTGATCGCGCTGGTCTCCGCGGTGCCGCTCGGCGTCATCGCCGCGCTCAGGCCGGGATCGCTTATCGATCACGGCGTGCGGCTGTTCTGTTCGCTCGGCGTCTGCGTGCCGACCTTCGTCTCTGGTCTGTTGTTGATCTACGTGTTCTACTATTTGTTCGGCATTGCGCCTGATCCCACGGGCCGCATCGACATCTTCGCGAGCCTGCCGCCGCAGCGCACCGGCTTCCTGATCATCGACTTCCTGCTCGCCGGCGATATCGAGGGCTGGTGGGCGGCGGCGCGGCAGCTGATGCTGCCGGCCGTCACGATGGCGCTGTTCGTGATCGCGCCGCTGGCGCGCATCACCCGTGCTTCAATGCTGGTCTCGCTCGGCAGCGACTTCGTCCGTACCGCGCGCTCGGTCGGGCTGTCGTGGTGGCGCATCGTCGTCACCTATGCCTTGAGGAACGCGATCCTGCCGGTCATCACCATCGCCGGCATCGTGTTCTCGACCATGCTGGGCGCGAACGTGCTGGTCGAGAAGGTGTTCTCCTGGCCGGGTGTCGCGTCCTACGCGCTCGATGCGCTGTTGGTCTCCGACTACGCGCCGGTACAGGGTTTCGTGCTGCTGATGGCGACGATCTTCGTGATCGTCAATCTCCTGGTCGATCTGCTCTACGGCATCGCCGATCCCCGCGCGACGGTGGCATGAGCATGACCACGATCGAGACCTCATCCACGCTGCGCCATACCGCCTTCGTGCTGCGCGGCAATCCGGTCACGGCGCTCGCGGCCGGCGGCGCGCTGCTGCTGGCGCTGATGGCGATCTTTGCGCCGTGGCTCGCGCCTTACGATCCGATCGCCTCCGACGTGCCGGCGGCGCTGCAGCCGCCCAGCGCAGCGCATTGGTTTGGCACTGACCAGCTCGGCCGCGACGTGCTGAGCCGCCTGATCGTGGCGAGCCGGCTCGATCTCACCATCGCCGTGACCGCGGTCGCGGTGTCCTTCGCGATCGGCTCGGTGATCGGCGCTCTCTGCGGTTATGCCGGCGGACGGCTCGACAAGGCGGTCGGCCGCTTCGTCGACGTGCTGATGGCGTTCCCGCTGTTCGTGCTGGCGATGGCGATGGTCGCCGCGCTCGGCAACCGCGTCGAGAACATCGTGATCGCGACCGCGATCATCAACCTGCCGTTCTACATCCGCTTCGCGCGCGCCGAGGTGAACATCCGCCGCAACCTCGGCTGGGTCGAGGCCGCGCGCGCCTGCGGCGAAAGCCACGTCGCGGTGGTGTTGCGCTTCCTGCTGCCGAACGTGCTGCCGGCGATGGCGGTGCAGATGTCGCTCAATCTCGGCTGGGCGATCCTCAATGCCGCCGGCCTCTCCTTCATCGGCCTCGGCGTCAAGCCGCCGACGCCGGAATGGGGCATCATGGTCGCCGAGGGCGCGCGCTTCATCTCCACCGGACGGTGGTGGCTGGTGGCGTTCCCTGGCCTCGCGCTGATGAGCGCGGTGCTGTGCTTCAACCTGCTGGGCGATGGTTTGCGCGACATCCTTGATCCCCGGATGCGCACATGACGGCGGATCTCAGAATGAACAGGCGTGGCGCTTCCGAGGATGCGCTCGTGAGCGCATCTGAAAGCAAGTCGCCGCTGCTGGAGGTCGAGAACCTCAAGGTCACGTTCTCCACGCGCCGCGGCCTCGTCGAGGCCGTGCGCGGCGTGTCGCTGTCGCTGCAGCCGGGAGAGATGCTCGGCCTCGTCGGCGAGAGCGGCTCGGGCAAGTCGGTGACCGGCTTTGCCATCACCCATCTACTGGACAAGGCCGGCCGCATCGCTGACGGCCGCATCCGTTTCAAGGGCCAGGACATCACCCGTGCCGGCGGCGCCGATCTGCGCAGCCTGCACGGCGCTGCGATGTCGATGATCTTCCAGAACCCGCGTGCGGCGCTGAATCCGATCCGCACCGTCGGCCAGCAGGTCGCGGATGCGATCCTCGCGCATCGACGGCTGTCGCGGCAGGAGGCGCTGGCCGAGGCGCTGAACCTGCTCAAGGCTGTGCAGATCCGCGATCCCGAGCGGCGCATGAGCGCCTATCCGCACGAGCTCTCCGGCGGCATGTGCCAGCGCGTGATGATCGCGGTCGCGATCTCCTGCAATCCGTCGCTGCTCATCGCGGACGAGCCGACCACCGGTCTCGATGTCACCACGCAGAAGGTGGTGATGGACCTGCTCGCCAAGATCGCGGCCGAGCGCGGCATGGCGACGATCCTGATCACGCACGATCTGGGCCTCGCGGCGCGCTATTGCGCCCGCGTCGTGGTGATGGAGCAGGGCAGGCTGGTCGAGGAGGCCGCGCCGCTGACCTTGTTCCACCGGCCGCAGCATCCCTACACCAAGCGGCTGGTCGCGGCGTCGCCGACGGCGACCTCGCGCATCGAGGACCTCGTGCCTGATGGCGAGACAATTCCGCTGGTCGAATTGACCGCGCTGCCGCCTCCGCCGCACGGCACGCCGCTGCTGCTGGACGTCAAGAACATCGTCAAGCGCTTCGACGACGGCACCATCGGCGTCGCCGACTTCTCGATGACGATGCGGGGCGGCGAGAGCGTCGGCCTGGTCGGCGAGAGCGGCTCCGGCAAGAGCACGACCTCGCGCATGATCTGCCGGCTGATCGATGCCAGCGAAGGCGAGATCCTGTTCGATGGCCAATCGATCGGGCAGATTCCGTCGCGTGACTTCCACCGCTCCGAGCTGCGCAAGGACATCCAGATCGTCTTCCAGGATCCGAACGACAGCCTCAATCCGCGCTACACGGCGTTCGACTGCATCGCGCATCCGCTGTTCCGGCTGATGAACATGCGATCGGGCGACACGATGCGCCAGCGTGTCGAGGAATGCGCCGAGCGCGTCGGACTGCCGCGCGAGCTGCTGTCGCGCTTCCCGCATCAGCTCTCGGGCGGGCAGAAGGCGCGCGTCGGCATCGCCCGCGCGATCGCCTGCAAGCCGCGCCTGCTGGTGCTCGACGAGCCGACCGCCGCGCTCGACGTCTCCGTGCAGGCGGTGGTGCTGCAGCTTCTCAACAAGCTCAGGCGCGAGGACAATCTCGCCTTCCTGTTCGTCAGCCACGATCTCAACGTCGTGCGCATGATGTGCGACCGCACCATCGTGCTGCGCACCGGCGCCATCGTCGAGCAGGGCGAGAGCCGGGCGCTGTTCGCCAATCCGCAGACCGACTACACCCGCGAGCTGGTCGACGCGGTCCCGCACATCGCACCACAGGCGCTTGATGTCTGTCCGGTGTGACGAGGCGTGGAACGGCAGGCGTGCCGCCAACCGTCCTTCGAGACGCCCGCCTTCGGCGGGCTCCTCAGGACGAGGCTGGTATCCGCAGCGAAACTCTCACTCCTCACGGTGAGGTGCGCCGCGTGCGGCGCGTCTCGAACCATGAGGCCCCGCTCTCACCACCCATAACAATCGATTATGGACGGCGGACAACTTGGTATTGGGGCCGATGTCGCCCATCCTGTTAGTTTGCAGCCGTCTCGAGAGTCCAGGGTTCAAAAACACGGATCATGACTGAGCTGATCGAAAGGCTGCAGAGCGCCGTCGGCGCGAGGCATGTGCTCGTCGCGCCCGAGGATCAAGCGCCGTATCTGCGCGACTGGCTCGGCAAGTATCAGGGCGCCGCGATCGCCGTGGTGCGCCCCGGTTCGACGGAGGAGGTTGCAGCCGTGATGGCGGCCTGCGCCGAGGCGCGCGTCGCCGTGGTGCCGCAAGGCGGCCACACCAGCCTGTCCGGCGGCGCGACGCCGGATGCCAGCAGCCATGCGATCGTGCTGTCGCTGTCGCGCCTGAACCGCATTCGCGCGATCGATCCGATCGGCCAGACCATCGTCGTCGATGCCGGTGTCGTGCTGGCGAAAGTGCAGGATGCCGCGCGCGAGGCCGGCCTGCTGTTTCCGCTGAGTTTGGGCTCCGAAGGCAGCTGCACCGTGGGCGGCAATCTCGCGGCCAATGCCGGCGGCGTCGCTGTGCTGCGCTATGGCGTGATGCGCGAGCTGACGCTTGGTCTCGAAGTGGTGCTGCCAGATGGCCGCATCTGGGACGGCCTGCGCGCCTTGCGCAAGGACAACACCGGCTACGCGCTGCGTGATCTCTTCATCGGCTCGGAAGGCACGCTCGGCATCATCACCGGCGCGGTGCTGAAGCTGTTTCCGCAGCCGACCGCCCGCGCCACTGCCTTCGTCGCGGTCGCCGATGCGGCCGCGGCGCTGAAGCTCTTGCAACTGTCGCGCGCGCGGTGCGGCGACCGCCTGACGGCGTTCGAATTCCTGACCGCGGCGACGCTGGAGATGATCCTGCGCCAGATGCCGGATACGCGACTGCCCTTCGGCGCACTGCCGGATGCGGCCGTGCTGATCGAGCTCAGCGACATCGGCGACGAAGCCGCGCTGACGGCGCGCCTCGAAGCCACGCTGACCGCTGCGATGGCGCAGGGGCTCGCGTCCGACGCTGCCGTCGCGCAGGACGGCACCCAGACCAAGGCGTTCTGGCGTGTGCGCGAGAGCGTGTCGGAAGCGCTGGTGCGCGAGGGCAAGGCGCTAAAGCACGACATCGCGGTGCCCGTCGCCGAGATCGCCGAGTTCGTCGACGTGATGGACGCCGCGGTCGGCGCGGCGCTGCCCGGCATCCGCCCCATGGTGTTCGGCCATCTCGGTGATGGCAATCTGCACTACAACCTGATGCGGCCGCTCGCCATGACCGAAGCCGAGTTCTACGAACAGGGCTCGCGCATCACCCGCCTCGTCCACGACGAGATCACCTGCCGCCGCGGCTCGATCAGCGCCGAACACGGCATCGGCCAGCTCCGCACGTCCGAGATGCCGCTGTGCAAGCCGCCACTCGAACTCGAGCTGATGCGTCAGCTCAAGCGCACGCTCGATCCCCACGGGCTGATGAACCCGGGCAAGCTGCTGCCGAACGTGTAGTTCAGCTCTCCGATCTCAATCCGCCTCGTAGCCATGCACCTGGCAGGATGAGGGGCGCGGCCGGCAGTCCCGGTCGGATCGAGGCTTGAGGCGTCTCTTGCAGACCTCGCGGGCGTCAGCCAATTTCATGACGCAAAGCCGTGAGATCGATAGGCCATGAGCGGCATGCGACAGGCAGGCGGCCTCGGGGCGGGGGGAATGACATGCAACAGACATGGCGCTGGTTCGGGCCTGACGATCCCATCACCCTGTCGCAGGTTCGCCAGACCGGCGCGACCGGGATCGTGACGGCGCTGCATCACATTCCCTATGGCGTGGTGTGGAGCACCGACGAGATCATCAAGCGCATCGGAATCATCGAGGAGGATGCGTCGCTGCGGCTGCGCTGGAGCGTCGTCGAGAGCCTGCCGGTGTCCGAAGCGATCAAGCTGGGGGAGGGCGATCTCAGCGAGCTGTTCGACAATTACCGGCAATCGCTGCGCAATCTCGCCGCCTGTGGCATCACCACCGTCTGCTACAATTTCATGGCCGTGCTGGACTGGACCAGGACGGAGTTGGCGTTCCGCCTGCCGGGCGGCGCCACGGCGCTGCGCTTCGACATGGATCGCTTCGCCGCCTTCGACTGCTACATCCTGCAGCGTCCCGGCGCCGAGGCGGAGTTCTCCGCCGATGTGCTCGACCGTGCGAAAGCCTGGGTGACGCGGGCCTCGGAGTCCGGCAAGGACCGGCTGCTCGCGGCCATCATGGCCGGCCTGCCCGGGGCCTATGACCGCTACGACGTGCCCGGCCTGCGCCGCATGCTCGAGAAATACCGCGGCATCGGTCACGCCGAGCTGCGCGCCAACTACGCGCGTTTCCTGCGCGAGGTGGTGCCCACGGCCGAGGAGTGCGGCGTCAGCCTGTGCGTGCATCCCGACGATCCGCCGCGCGATCTGCTCGGCCTGCCGCGCGTGGCGTCGTCGGCCGACGACCTCCAGTTCATCGTCGATGCCGCCCCTTCCAGGGCCAACGGCCTCACCTTCTGCACCGGCGCGCTCGGCGCGGGCGGCCACAACAACGTGCCGGCGATGGCGGAGCGCTTTGCCCCGCACATTCGCTTCGTGCACCTGCGCAACGTGACGAAGATGCTCGACGGTTCGTTCATGGAGGCGGAGCATCTGCGCGGCGATGTCGACATGGTTAACGTGGTCACGACGCTGCTGAAGGAGCAGGCGCGCCGCAAGGCGGAGGGCGAGCCGGACTGGCGCATCCCGTTCCGGCCCGATCACGGCCATGAGCTGGCCGACGATAGCGGCCGCGGCACTCATCCTGGCTATCCGCTGGTCGGGCGGCTGAAAGGCCTCGCCGAGATCCGCGGGGTCATGACCGCGGTTGCTGCCATCAACCGCTTGCCGGTCTGATCCCGTCGTGGTCTAGGATCAGCGGATAAGACGAGACAGGGAGAACCGGCCCATGCGTGCCGTCGTGATTCACGCGCCCAAGGATCTGCGCATCGACAGCTTCCCCGATCCGGCGCCGGATGTGGGGCAGGTCCGGGTGAAGATCGAGGCTGGCGGCATCTGCGGCTCGGACCTGCATTATTACCACCATGGCGGTTTCGGCACGGTGCGGATCAAGCAGCCGATGGCGCTCGGCCATGAGATCGCCGGCGTGGTCGCCGCGGTCGGCGCCGGCGTGACCGGACTGTCCGAAGGCACCCGCGTTGCCGTGAATCCGAGCCTGCCCTGCGGCTACTGCGCCTATTGCCGCGAGGGCCTGCGCAACCAGTGCCTGGACATGCGCTTCATGGGCAGCGCGATGCGCGATCCGCACGTGCAGGGCGGCTTCCGCGAATTCGTCACCGTCGATGCCTCGCAGGCGGTGCCGATCGCACCGTCGCTGTCGCTCGGAGAGGCGGCGATGGCCGAGCCGCTGTCGGTCTGCCTGCACGCCGCGCATCAGGCGGGATCGCTGCTCGGCAAGCGCGTTCTGGTCACCGGCTGCGGACCGATCGGCGCGCTGGCGATCCTGGTCGCGCGTTACGGCGGGGCGGCCGAGATCGTTGCGACCGATGTCGCCGAGGCCCCGCTCGCGGTGGCCCGCAAGCTCGGCGCCAGCCATGCGTTCAACGTCGCCGCGGAGCCGGCCGCGCTCGATCCGTGGCGCGCCGGCAAGGGCACGTTCGACGTGTTGTTCGAGGCGTCCGGCAACCAGGCCGCGCTGCGCGCGGCGCTCGACGTGATGAGGCCGGGCGGCGTCATCGTCCAGCTCGGGCTCGGCGGCGAAATGACGTTGCCGCTGAACACGCTGGTCACGAAGGAGCTGCAATTGCGCGGCACCTTCCGGTTCGACCGTGAATTCGATCTGGCGGTGCGGCTGATGGGCGAGGGCCTGCTCGACGTGAAGCCGCTGATCTCAGCCACGCTGCCGTTCCAGGAGGCAATTTCCGCCTTCGAGCTCGCCAGCGATCGTAGCCGGTCGATGAAGGTTCATTTGACGTTTTGATCGCGGGATTACGCCGATGAGAGTCGCCTGCATCGGAGAGTGCATGGTGGAGTTCGCGCAGGAGGACGGCAGCCTGTTCAGGCGCGGCTTCGGCGGTGACACGCTCAACACGGCGCTCTATCTGTCCCGGCTCGGCGTGCTCACCTCCTACGTGACCGCGCTCGGCGACGATCCCTTGAGCGCGATGATGCTGGCGGCATGGCAGGCGGAGGGCATCGAGACCGCGGAGGTGCTCCGCGTTGAGGGCCGCGTGCCCGGCCTCTACATGATCGAGCGCGATGCCCGGGGGGAGCGCAGTTTCCTGTATTGGCGCGACCGCGCGCCGGCCCGCGAGCTGTTCGATCGCGCCGATCCCGCCATGCTCGACCGTCTCTCCCGCTTCGAGGTGATCTATCTCTCAGGCATCAGCTTGTCGCTGTATGGCGAGACCGGCAAGGCCAAGCTGCGAGAACTGCTCACGGTGGCGCGCAAGCGCGGGGCTCGCGTGGTGTTCGACGGCAACTACCGGCCGCGCGGCTGGGCCAGCCGCGAAGTGGCGCAGCGCGCATTTCGCGCCATCCTGCCATTGGTCGACATCGCGCTGCCGACCCTCGAGGACGAGCAGATGCTGTTCGGCGATGCCGATGCCTCGGTCTGCCTGCGCCGCTTCAGGGATGCCGGCGTGGCCGAAATCGTCATCAAGCGCGGCCCGCGCGGCTGCCTGATCCACGCCGATGGCGTGCTGGTCGATATCGCGCCGCCCGCCGTGCTGCAGCCGGTCGACACCACGGCGGCCGGAGATTCCTTCAATGCGGGTTATCTGGCCGCACGGATCAAGGGCGCACCGCCGCGCAAGGCGGCGTTGGCCGGCCACCGGTTGGCCGGCGCCGTGATCATGGCGCCAGGCGCGGTAATTCCGGCAAATGCGATGCCGCAGGACATTCTGACATCGAGCGAGGCGTCATGAGCAGTTCGGACAAGCGCGCGAAGCTCGATGCGGTGTTTGCGCTGGCACCGGTGATCCCGGTGATCACGATCGACGACGCAGCGCAGGCCGTGCCGCTGGCGCGGGCGCTCGTCAGCGGCGGCCTGCGTGTCATCGAGATCACCTTGCGCACGCAGGCGGGCTTCGACGCGGCGCGTGCGATCATCAGCGAGGTGCCGGAGGCGAGGGTCGGCATCGGCACGGTGCTGACACCGGCGGACTACGAGCGCGCCGCAAAGCTCGGCGTGGCGTTTGCGATCAGTCCGGGCCTCTCAATCGAGCTGCTGGACGCGGCAAACGCCGGCGAGCTGCCGTTCGCGCCGGGCATTCAGACCCCCTCGGATCTGATCGCCTGCGTGACGCGCGGGTACGAGCTGGTGAAGTTCTTCCCCGCGGTGCCGGCCGGTGGGCTCGCCGCGCTCGATGCGCTGGCCGGGCCGTTCCCGAACGTGCGCTTCTGTCCGACCGGCGGCATCAATGCCGGCAACGCCGCGCAATGGCTCGCGCATAAGAAGGTTGTCGCGATCGGCGGCTCCTGGGTGGCGCCTGCGTCCGACATCAAGGCGGGCGCGTGGGCCGCCATCAAGCAGCGCGCCCGCGAGGCGACGACGCTGCGCTGAAATCTTCGCCAACTCCAAATCGACGTGAGGGCTGTAGCCTATCTGCTGCAGCGCACTCGCATGAGCCAGCGCGCCCTATCCACAGCTCCCTCAAAAAGTATTACAGTCAAATAATATGACTAGTCAGGTCGGAGGTTCCGTGGAATAACGGACCCCGTCAGCCACCGAGCTGACGATAACGGTGCGAAGACACCGCTGTGAGCGGCGCCGTACCGAGAACAGATACTTTGTGGGAGAGAACGTCTGATGACCCTGAAAGCCCTCTTTGCGGCCTCGGCAACGGCCGCCTTGCTGCTCGCGACCTCCGCCAGCGCTGCTGAGCTGACCGTCGGCTTTTCGCAGATCGGATCGGAGTCCGGCTGGCGCGCCGCCGAGACCTCGGTCTCGAAGTCGGAAGCCGCCAAGCGCAAGATCAACTTGAAGATCGCCGACGCCCAGCAGAAGCAGGAAAACCAGATCAAGGCGATCCGCTCCTTCATCGCGCAGGGCGTGGACGCGATCTTCCTGGCGCCGGTCGTCGCCTCCGGCTGGGACGCCGTGCTGAAGGAAGCCAAGGAAGCCAAGATCCCGGTCGTGCTGCTCGACCGCGACATCGATCCCGCGGGCAAGGACCTCTATCTGACCGCCGTGACCTCCGACAGCGTGCATGAAGGCGCGGTGGCCGGCGAGTGGCTCGCCAAGACCGTCGGCGGCAAGGACTGCAACGTCGTCGAACTGCAGGGCACCGTCGGCGCCAGCGTCGCCACCAACCGCAAGAAGGGCTTCGACTCCGTCGTCGCCAAGAATGCCAACCTGAAGGTCGTGCGCAGCCAGACCGGCGAGTTCACCCGCGCCAAGGGCAAGGAAGTGATGGAGAGCTTCATCAAGGCCGAGAATGGCGGCAAGTCGATCTGCGCCGTCTACGCCCACAACGACGACATGATGGTCGGCGCGATCCAGGCGATGAAGGAAGCCGGCCTCAAGCCGGGCAAGGACATCCTGACCGTCTCGATCGACGCGGTGCCGGATATCTTCAAGGCGATCGCCGCCGGAGAGGCCAATGCGACCGTCGAGCTGACGCCGAACATGGCCGGCCCGGCCTTCGACGCCATCGTCGCCTTCAAGGAGAAGGGCACGGTGCCGCCGAAGTGGATCCAGACGGAATCGAAGCTCTACACCTCGGCCGACGAGCCGATGAAGGTCTACGACAGCAAGAAGGGCCTGGGCTACTGAGCCTGGCTTCTTTGACCGTCGTCCTGGCGAAAGCCAGGACCCATAACCACCGCAGCTGATGAGGCGCACGGTATTGGCCAAGTGCCTCAATCAACCCATCCGCGGTATGGGTCCCGGCTTTCGCCGGGACGACGGAGATAGATCGCTGGCGTCTGCACGTTGTGCAGGCGTCAGCTTTCCGGATGTTGGCCGAGTAATTCGTGTAGTTCCTCATGTCTGATCCCTCAGCTCCGCCGGCGACGCGTCCCTCGCTTCTGGACATTCGCGGCCTGTCGAAGAGCTTCGGTACGCTGAAAGCGCTCGATGGCGTCGACTTCACGCTGGGTGAGGGCGAGATCCACGCGCTGCTCGGCGAAAATGGCGCCGGCAAGTCGACCCTGATCAAGGTTGTCACCGGCGTGTTCGCGCGCGACGCCGGCACGGTGCGGCTCGCCGATCGCGAGATCGCGCCGCGCTCGGCCAAGGACGCCGTCGATGCCGGGATCGCCACCGTCTATCAGGAAGTGAACCTGCTGCCGAACCTGTCGGTGGCGCAGAATCTGTTTCTCGGCCGCCAGCCGACGCGCTTCGGCGTCGTGCGCGAGGGCGAGATGAAGCGGCGCGCGCGTGCGCTGCTACTCGATTACGGTCTCGACATCGACGTCGGCGCGCCGCTTTCGAGTTTTTCGGTTGCGGTCCAGCACATCACGGCGATCGCGCGCGCGGTCGACCTGTCGGCGCGGGTGCTCATCCTGGACGAGCCGACCGCGAGCCTCGACCGCCACGAGGTCGAGATCCTCTTCAGCGTGATGCGCAAGCTTGCGGATCGCGGCATCGGCATCGTCTTCGTCAGCCATTTCCTCGATCAGGTCTATGAAATCTGCGATCGCGTCACCGTGCTGCGCAATGGCCGCCTGATCGGGTCGCGCGACATCGCCGACCTGCCGCGGCTCGACCTCATCCGCATGATGCTCGGCCGCGAGCTTGCCGAAACGACGCATGAGCGCGCGGCGAGCCAGCCCGACACGGCGCGCGAGGTCTGCGTCAGCTTCAAGGGCTTTGGCAAGCAGGGCTATGTCGCGCCGTTCGATCTGGAGCTGCGCCGCGGCGAGGTCGTCGGGCTCGCCGGGCTGCTCGGCTCCGGCCGCACCGAGACCGCGCGGCTGGTGTTCGGCGCCGAACGCGCCGACAGCGGCGAAGCGACGATCGACGGCAAAGTCATCAAGCTGAATTCGCCGCGCGATGGCGCAGGCTTCGGCTTCGGCTACTGCCCGGAGGAGCGCAAGACCGAGGGCATCGTCGCCGATCTCACCGTGCGCGAGAACATCGTACTGGCGCTGCAGGCGCGGCGCGGACTGCACCGTCCGCTGTCGCGGCGCGAGCAGGACGAGATCGCGATGCGCTACATCCGCATGCTCGACATCCGGCCGCCGGATCCGGAGCGGCCGATCGGGCTGCTGTCCGGCGGCAATCAGCAGAAGGCGCTGCTCGCCCGCTGGCTGGCGACGTCGCCGAAGCTGCTGGTGCTCGACGAGCCGACCCGCGGCATCGACGTCGGCGCCCATGCCGAGATCATCCGCCTGGTCCGCGAGCTGTGCGACCAGGGCCTGGCGCTGCTCGTCATCTCCTCGGAGCTCGACGAGATCGTCACCTACTCGAACCGCGTCGTGGTGCTGCGCGATCGCGAGCATGTCGAGGAGCTGAAGGGCGACGCCATCGAGGTCTCCAGCATTCTCGCGGCGATCGCCGCCGACACCTCGCCGGCGCACGAGGCCGCATCATGACGCTCCGCATTCCCCGCCGCGGCATGGCACAGGCCTTGGCGCTGATCATCATCCTGATGATCGATCGCCTGGTGTCGCCGCAGTTCTTCAACCTGCATCTGCAGGACGGTCGTCTGTTTGGCAGCGTGATCGACGTGCTCAACCGCGGCACGCCGGTGGCGCTCCTGTCGCTCGGCATGGTCTTGGTGATCGCCACCGGCGGAATCGACCTCTCGGTCGGCGCCGTCATGGCGATCGCGGGCGCCACCGCCGCGAGCCTCGCCGACACGCATTCGCTGCCGGTCGTGCTCGCCTCGGCGCTGGCCGTCGGCTTGGCGTGCGGACTGTGGAACGGCATCCTCGTCGCCGTGCTGCGTATCCAGCCGATCGTCGCGACCTTGATCCTGATGGTCGCGGGTCGCGGCATCGCGCAGCTCATCACGGAAGGCCGCATCGTCACCTTCACCTCGCCGGATCTCGTATGGATGGGCAACGGCGCCGTGCTCGGCCTGCCGACACCGGTGGTGATCGCCTTGGGCATGCTGCTGGTGACGGCCGCTGTCGTGCGCGGCACCGCGCTCGGGCTTCTGATCGAGGCGACCGGCGGCAATGCGCGCGCCAGCGAGCTCTCCGGCGTTGGCACCCGCGCGATGATCCTCTCGGTCTATGTCTGGTGCGGCCTGTGCGCGTCGCTCGCCGGCGTGATCGCCGCGGCGGATATCATGGGCGCCGACGCCAACAATGCCGGGCTCTGGCTCGAGCTCGATGCCATCCTCGCGGTCGTGATCGGCGGCACCTCGCTGTTCGGCGGCCGCTTCAGCCTGGTGCTGGCGGTGGCCGGCGCGCTGATCATCCAGGCCATGAACACCGGCATTCTGCTGTCGGGCTATCCGCCGGAGCTCAACCTGCTGGTGAAGGCCGTCGTCGTGCTGGCCGTGCTGCTGGCGCAGTCGCCGCGGCTCGGCGATCTCTCGCGCTTCACCGCGCGCTGGCGGAGGACCAAGCCATGAAGGCCTCGACCTCGGTTGCGATCACCGCCTTCGTGCTGGTCGCCGGCTTCGCGCTGTGCGCGCTGCAATTCCCGAACATCGCCTCGACACGTGTCGTGGCCAATCTGCTCACCGACAATGCCTTCCTCGGCATCGTCGCGGCCGGCATGACCTTCGTCATCATCTCTGGCGGCATCGACCTCTCGGTCGGCTCGGTGATCGGCTTCACCACGGTGTTCACCGCGCTCGCGATCGAGCGCTGGGGCATCCCGCCGCTGGCTGCGTTCGCGCTGGTGCTGGTGCTGTGCGCGCTGTTCGGCGCCGCGATGGGCACGGTCATCCACGTGTTCGAGCTGCCGCCGTTCATTGTGACGCTCGCCGGCATGTTCCTGGCGCGCGGCATCAGCTTCCTTCTGTCCACCGAGTCGATCCCGATCACCGCGCCGATCTACAGCGCCGTTTCGGATTTTGCGATCAAATTGCCCGGCGGCGGGCGGCTCACTGCAATCGCGATTGCGATGCTGGTGATCCTCGTCGTCTGCGCGCTGTTGTTGCACCTGACCCGGTTCGGCGCCAATGTCTACGCGCTCGGCGGCAGCCGTGCCGCGACGGCGTTGATGGGCATCCCGGTCGGGCCGATGACGATCCGCATCTATATGCTGTCCAGCGTGCTCGCGGGCCTCGCCGGCATCGTCTTCTCCTTCTATACGGCGGCCGGCTATTCGTTGTCGGCGGTCGGCGTCGAGCTCGACACCATCGCGGCCGTCGTAATCGGCGGAACTTTGTTGACCGGCGGGCAGGGCTCCGTCATCGGCACCTTCCTTGGCGTCCTGATCCAGGGCATGATCCAGACCTACATCAATTTCGATGGCACGCTGTCGAGCTGGTGGACCAAGATCGCCACGGGGGTTCTGTTGTTCGTCTTCATTGCGCTGCAGCAAGGTCTGATGGCGCTCGCGCGCCGCTCATCCGTCAAGCCCGCAGGGGCCAAGCTGGCGGGCGTCAAGCCTGCAGCAGAGGTCAAGCCCGCGGGAGCGCCGACATGACGTCGTCGCACATCGTCTCGATCCCGACGCGCCGGGCACATTCCAACCACGCCGAGGTCGCCCGCAGCATCGGCATCGACATCATCTCTGGCAAACTCGGCGAAGGGGCGCGGCTGCCGGGCGATGCCGAACTGACGGCGACGTTCGGCGTCTCCAGGCCGGTGCTGCGCGAGAGCGTCAAGACGCTGGTTGCCAAGGGCCTGCTCTCGACCAAGGCCCGCGTCGGCACCGTGGTGCGCGAGCGCTCTGCCTGGAACATGTTCGATCCCGACGTGCTGGCGTGGCATCTCGACGCCGGCATCGACAAGCGCTTCCTCGCCGACCTTGCCGAGATCCGGCTGGCGATCGAGCCGCGCGCAGCGGCGCTCGCGGCCGAACGCCGCACCGAGGACGACGTCGCGGCCATGCGCACAGCGATGGCGAAGATGGAGCGCGAACCGTCCACCTCGGTCGCCTTCGCCGACGCCGATCTCGCCCTGCACATCGCGATTGCCAATGCGTCCGGCAATCCCTTCATGCGCTCGATCGGCGCGGTCATCGAGGCGGCGCTGCGCGCCTCCTTCGTGTTGAGCGCGCCCGTCGAGACCGCCGATCGCGACACCGTGCTGGTCTGGCACCAGCGCATCATCGACGCGATCGCCAATGGAGACCCCGAGGGCGCCTCGGAAGCCATGATCGAAGTCATCTACAACGGCCGGCGGCGTCATGCGCAATCGGCTGCACGAACGGACCAGGAATGAGCAACGACAAATCAGACAAGCAGCTGCGCAGCCAGGCGTGGTTCGGCCGCCAGGACAAGATGGGCTTCTATTATCGCTCATTCCTGAAGAACAGCGGCACGCCGCAGGACCGCTTCGAGGGCCGGCCTGTCATCGGCATCTGCAACACCTGGTCGGAGCTGACGCCCTGCAACGCGCATTTCCGAATCATCGCCGAGCACGTCCGCCAGGGCGTGCTGGATGCCGGCGGCTATCCCTTGGAATTCCCGGTCTCCTCGCTCGGCGAGGTGACGATGCGCCCGACCGCGATGCTGTTCCGCAACCTCGCCTCGATGGACGTCGAGGAGGCGATCCGCGCGCATCCACTCGACGGCGTCGTGCTGCTGATGGGCTGCGACAAGACCACGCCGGCGCTTTTGATGGGCGCGGCCTCGGCCGACCTGCCGGCGATCGGCGTCTCCGGCGGGCCGCAATTGCGCGGCGTCTATCGCGGCCAGATCATCGGCTCCGGCACCAACATCATCTCGATGAGCGAGCAGCTGCGCGCCGGCGAGATCACGCTGAAGGAGTTTCATGAGGCCGAGGCCGGCATGAACCGCTCGGCCGGCAGCTGCATGACCATGGGCACGGCTTCGACGATGGCTTCCATGGTGGAGGCACTCGGCATCGGCCTGCCGGAGAATGCCGCGATCCCCGCCGCCGACGCGCGCCGCAATCTGCTCGCCCGCATGGCCGGTCGGCGCATCGTCGAGATGGTCCATGAGGATCTCAAGCCGTCGGACATCCTGACCCGTCAGGCGTTCGAGAACGCGATCCGCACGCTGGCGGCGATCGGCGGCTCGACCAACGCCGTGGTGCATCTGCTCGCGATCGCCGGCCGCGTCGGCGTCGAGCTGACGCTCGATGATTTCGACCGGCTCTGCCGCGACGTGCATTGCCTCGTCGACCTGATGCCGTCGGGCCGCTTCCTGATGGAGGACTTCTACTACGCGGGCGGCCTGCCGGCGGTGCTGCGCGCGCTCGGGGAGCGTGGTCTGCTGCACAAGGATGCGCGGACGGTCAACGGCAAGACGCTGTGGGACAACGTCGCCGAGGCGCCGAACTACAATGCCGAGGTGATCACGCCGTTCGAGACGCCGTTCAAGACGGAAGCCGGCATCGCGATCCTCAACGGCAATCTCGCGCCGAACGGCGCGGTCATCAAGCCGTCGGCGGCCTCGCCGGAGCTGATGAACCACACCGGGCGCGCGGTGGTGTTCGAGAGCGTTGAGGAGATGCATGACGCGGTCGACGACGACACTCTCGACATCGACGCCTCCTGCATCATGGTGCTGAAGAACTGCGGCCCGAAGGGCTATCCCGGCATGGCCGAGGTCGGCAACATGCCGCTGCCGGCCAAGGTGCTGCGCCAGGGCGTGCGCGACATGATCCGCATCTCCGATGCGCGCATGTCCGGCACCGCCTACGGCACCGTGGTGCTGCATGTCGCGCCGGAGGCCACCGTCGGCGGACCGCTGGCGCTGGTCAAGAACGGCGACATGATCACGCTCGACGTTCCCGGCCGCCGCCTGCATCTGCATGTCAGCGACGAGGAGCTCGCCGCGCGCCGCGCCGCCTGGACGCCGCCGAAGCCGCATGCCGACCGCGGCTATCAGAAGCTCTACATCGATCACGTGCTGCAGGCCGATCGCGGCGTGGATTTCGACTTCCTGGTCGGCCGCACCGGCTCGCCGGTGCCGCGCGACAATCACTAAGAGGGGCTCATGACCGCTTCCGCCAAAAAGCTCTATAAGGGCGTCTTCCCGGTCGCGCCGACCGTGTTCGATGCCGACGGCCGCCTCGATCTCGAGGGCCAGAAGCGCGCGATCGACTTCATGATCGACGCCGGCTCGCACGGCATCTGCATCCTCGCCAACTTCTCCGAGCAGTTCGTGCTGACCGACGACGAGCGCGATCTCGTCATGACCACGGTGCTAGAGCATGTCGCCGGGCGCGTGCCGATCATCGTCACGACCACGCATTTCTCGACCTTCGTCTGCGCCGAGCGCTCGCGCCGCGCGCAGGACAAGGGCGCCGCCATGGTCATGGTGATGCCGCCCTATCACGGCGCCACCTTCCGCGTGCCGGATAGCTCGATCTACGAGTTCTATCGCGGCGTGTCGGATGCGATCTCGATTCCGATCATGGTGCAGGACGCGCCGGTCGCGGGCACGCCGCTGTCGGTGCCGCTGCTCGCGCGCATGGCCAAGGAGATCGAGAACCTCGCCTATTTCAAGATCGAGGTGCCGCGCGCCGCCGACAAGCTGCGCGCGCTGATCGAAGCGGGCGGCGCGGACATCCAGGGCCCGTGGGACGGCGAGGAGGCGATCACCTTGATGGCCGATCTCGACGCCGGCGCCACCGGCGCGATGACCGGCGGCGGTTATCCCGACGGCATCAGAAAGATCATCGATCCCTATTTTGCAGGCGATCGCGATGCCGCGGCCGCGGCCTATGAGCGCTGGCTGCCGCTGATCAACTACGAGAACCGGCAGTGCGGGCTTGCGACCTGCAAGATCCTGATGAAGGAAGGCGGCGTGATCAAGCACGACACGCTGCGCGCGCCGCAGCCGCCGATCCACCCGGCCACGCAGAAGGGTCTGATCGAGATCGCGCGCCGGCTCGACCCGCTCGTGCTGCGCTGGGGACGCTGAGCCATGAGCGAGCTTCGTGTCGCCATCGTCGGCTTCGGCAAGATCGCCAAAGACCAGCACGTGCCTGCGATCGCCGCCACCGCCGGCGTGACCCTGACCGCGGTGGCGAGCCGCAACGCCTCGCTGCCGGGCCTGCCGCATTTCGGCTCGATCGAGGAACTGCTGCGCGATGGGCCGGAGATCGACGCGGTCTCGCTGTGCACGCCGCCGCAGGTCCGCCGTGCCCAGGCGCTGGTCGCGCTCGAGGCCGGCAAGCATGTGATGCTGGAGAAGCCGCCGGGCGCCGCCGTGAGCGAGCTCGATCCGCTGGTCACGCTCGCGGCGAAGAAGCAGCGCACGCTGTTCGCGACCTGGCATTCGCGCTACGCGCCGGCCGTCGAGCCTGCGCGCGAGTGGCTGTCCCGGCGCGAGATCCGCAGCGTGCGGATCGACTGGAAGGAAGACGTCCGCGTTTGGCATCCCGGGCAGGCCTGGATCTGGCAGCCGGGCGGGCTCGGCGTGTTCGATCCCGGGATCAACGCGCTGTCGATCTTGACGCGCATCCTGCCCGAGCCGGTGTTCGTCACCGAGGCCGAGCTGTCGTTCCCGTCGAACTGCCAGGCGCCGATCGCGGCCAATCTCTCGATGTCCACGGCGAGCGACCTGCCGATCGCGGCCGAGTTCGACTTCCGCCAGACCGGGCCGCAGAGCTGGGACATCCGCATCGAGACCGATGCCGGACAGCTGAAGCTGTCGCTCGGCGGCGCGCGCATGACCGCGGATGATCAGTTGATGATCGACGAGAAGGAGCGGGAATATCCCGGCCTCTATCGTCGCTTCGTCGAGCTGACCAAGACTGGCGCCAGCGACGTCGATCTGGCGCCGCTGCGACTGGTGGCCGATTCCTTCCTGCTCGGCCGCCGCAACATCGTCGAGCCGTTCGAGGACTAAGCCATGGCCGAGACCCGGATCACCAGGGATGTGTTTGGCAGCCTGCCGGATGGCCGCGAGGTCGAGCGCGTCACCTTGCGTGGCGCCGGCGGCTTCGAGGCGCGGATCATCACCTTCGGCGCCGCGCTGCAGGCGCTGCTGGTGCCGGATGCGCATGGCGCCGTCGACGACGTCGTGCTCGGCCATGACGACCTCTTGAGCTACGTCAAGCTCCGCAAGTTCTTCGGCGCCACGGTCGGGCGCTACGCCAACCGCATCGCCGGCGCGCGCTTCACGCTCGACGGCGATGACGTGCGGCTGGAGGCCAATGACGGCGCGCACGCACTGCATGGCGGCCCCGATGGCTTCGACCGCAAGCTCTGGCAGATTGTCGCCGCCGAGGACGACGAGCAGCCCTCGGTGACGCTGCTCTATGTCAGCCCCGACGGCGAGGCGAACTATCCGGGACGGCTCGACGTCCGCGTCACCTATCAGCTCACCGGGCCGACGGAACTGTCGGTGACCTTCGCGGCGCGGACGACCCGCACCACGATCGTCAATCTGACCAATCACAGCTTCTTCAATCTCGACGGCCTCGCGGCCGGCACGGGTATCCTCGACCATCGTCTCACGCTCGCGGCCGACCACTATCTCGCGATCGACGAGACTGCGATCCCGCTGCCCGGCCCGCCGCATGACGTTTCCGGCACGCCGTTCGATTTCCGCGACGCCCAGGCGATCGGCGCGCGCATCCGCGCCGACGATGCGCAGATCAAATGCGGCCGCGGCTATGACCACAATTTCTGTCTGCGTGCGGGTGATGGCGTGCGCCTTGCCGCCCGGCTGGAGTCGCCGCGCTCGGGGCGCGTGATGGAGCTGCACACCGATCAGCCCGGCCTGCAGGTCTATTCCGGCAACTACATCGACGCGACCGTCAGTGGCAAGGGCAGGGTGTTCCGGCAGTCCGACGCGCTCTGCCTGGAGCCGCAGGTCTGGCCGGATACGCCGAACCGCCCGGATTTCCCGAGCGCCAAGCTCTCGCCTGATGACGTCTACAAGCACGAAACCATCTATCGCTTCTCGACCACGGGAGCGTCCGCATGATGATGGAGCAAGTGCCGACCACCATCCTTTGCGCTGAGCACTGCCATCTCGGCGAGGGACCGACCTACGATCCGGCGACCGACACCGCCTGGTGGTTTGACATCCGCGAAGGCCTGCTGTTCGAGGCCAAGATCGGCAGCGGCGAGGTGCGCCGTCATGTGTTAGGAAAGATGGCGAGCGCGCTCGGCCGCATCGATGCGCAGCGGCAGCTGATCGTGGCCGAGGATGGACTCTACATCCGCAGCATCGCCGACGGCGCGCTGGCGCTGTACCGGCCGCTCGAGGCGGACAATCCGGCGACCCGGTCGAACGACTCTCGCGTGCATCCCTCCGGCACGTTCTGGATCGGAACCATGGGCCGCAAGGCCGAGCGCGGGCTGGGCGCGATCTATGCGCTGCATCGCGGCGAGATCGTTTGTCTCTTTCCGAACGTCACCATCCCGAACGCAATCTGCTTCACCGCTGATGGCGCGACCGGGTATTTCGCCGACACCGACGAGAACGTGCTCTACCGCGTCGCGCTCGATCCGCAGACCGGTCTGCCGCGCGGCGAGCCGGAGGTGCTGCTGCGCCATACCGGCATCGGCGGCCTCGACGGCGCCGTCGTCGATGCCGAGGGGCGGATCTGGAACGCGCGCTGGGGCGGCGGTTGTGTGGACGTCTACAGCCCGCGGGGCGAGCATCTGCGCAGCATCGCCGTGCCGGCAAGCCAGGCCAGCTGTCCGGCCTTCGTCGGCAAGGACCTCACCCGCCTGCTGGTCACCTCGGCCTGGCAGGACATGGACGCGGCGGCCAAGGCTGCCGATCCCGGCCACGGCCAGACCTTTCTTCTCGATGTCGGCGCAAGGGGACGCGCCGAGCCCGACGTCGTGCTGTCGATCTGAGAGGAGGAACAATCAGTCGAGCGTCGTTCAGCCTAACAGCTAACTGGTATCACGATACGCAATCGCGTAGTCTTGTTGAAATTCGAAAATCCAAGAGGGAGTGAAGCATGCTGAATTTCAAGACCATCATGGCCGCCGCTTTGGCCGGCCTCGGCGCCCTGGCGCTGTCCAGCGCCGCCATGGCGCAGAGCAAGGGCACCGTCGGCATCGCGATGCCGACCAAGTCCTCGGCGCGCTGGATCGACGACGGCAACAACATCGTCAAGGTGCTGAAGGATCGCGGCTACGCCACCGACCTGCAATATGCCGAGGACGACATCCCGAACCAGCTCTCGCAGATCGAGAACATGGTGACCAAGGGCGCCAAGGTGCTGGTCATCGCGGCGATCGACGGCACCACGCTGTCGGACGTGCTGAAGCAGGCCAAGGCCAAGGGCATCACCGTGATCGCCTATGACCGCCTGATCCGCGACACGCCGAACCTCGACTATTACGCGACCTTCGACAACTTCCAGGTCGGCGTGCTGCAGGCGCAGTCGATCGTCGACAAGCTTGGTTTGAAGGACGGCAAGGGCCCGTTCAACATCGAGCTGTTCGGCGGCTCGCCGGACGACAACAACGCCTACTTCTTCTACAACGGCGCGATGTCGGTGCTGCAGCCCTATCTCGACTCCGGCAAGCTGGTGATCGGGTCCGGCCAGAAAGGCATGGACAAGGTCGCGACCCTGCGCTGGGACGGCGCCACCGCCCAGGCCCGCATGGACAATCTGCTGAGCGCGTTCTACGGCAAGAAGCGCGTCGACGCGGTGCTGTCGCCCTATGACGGCCTCTCGATCGGCATCATCTCCTCGCTGAAGGGCGTGGGCTATGGCAGCGCCGACCAGCCGATGCCGGTCATCTCCGGCCAGGACGCCGAGGTGCCGTCGATCAAGGCGATGCTGCGCGGCGACCAGTACTCGACCATCTTCAAGGACACCCGCGATCTCGCCAAGGTGACCGCCGACATGGTCGATGCCTCGCTGGCCGGCAAGGAAGTCCCGGTCAACGACACCAAGACCTACAACAACGGCGTCAAGGTCGTTCCGTCCTACCTGCTCAAGCCGGTCGTGGTCGACAAGAGCAACTGGGAGAAGGTCCTGGTCGAGAGCGGCTACTACAAGAAGTCGCAGTTCGAGTGATCCTGGTCTAACAGACAAGCAGCCCTCTCCCCGGTCTCCGGGGAGAGGGATATCCTATTGGAGCTCGCGCGGCGGGGGCGAGTGGCGCTAGAACTGAGTGGCGTCAGAACAGAGACATGACACGATGACCGCAATCCTGGAAATGCGAAACGTCAGCAAGAGCTTCGGCAATGTCCAGGCCCTGCGTGACGTCAGCTTCACCGTCGAGCCCGGCGAGATTCACGCGCTGGTCGGCGAGAACGGCGCCGGCAAGTCGACCCTGATGAAGGTGCTGAGCGGCGTCTATCCGCACGGCCGCTACGAGGGCCAGATCATCTTCGAGGGCGAGGAGCGGAAGTTTCGCGACATCAATGATTCCGAGGCGCTCGGCATCATCATCATCCACCAGGAGCTCGCGCTGATCCCGCTGATGTCGATCGCGGAGAACATCTTCCTGTCGCATGCCCCGTCGCGCTTCGGTGTCATCGACCGCGACGAGGTCTACCGCCGAACCCAGCAATTGCTGGCTCAGGTCGGCCTGAAGGAATCCCCGGACACGCTGATCACCGACCTCGGCGTCGGCAAGCAGCAGCTCGTCGAGATCGCCAAGGCGCTGTCCAAGCGCGTCAAGCTGCTGATCCTGGACGAGCCCACCGCCAGCCTCAACGAGGCCGACAGCGCCGCGTTGCTCGACCGCCTCGTCGCCTTCCGCGAGCAGGGCATCTCCTCGATCCTGATCACCCATAAGCTGAACGAGGTCGCCCGCGTCGCCGACCGTATCACCGTGCTGCGCGACGGCCGCAGCGTCGACGGCATCGATTGCCGCGCCGAGCCGGTGCTCGAGGACCGCATCATCAAGAGCATGGTCAACCGCGACATGGCGCACCGTTTCCCGGAACGCCAGCCCAAGATCGGCGAGCCGGTGTTCACGGTCGAGAATTGGACCGTGTTCCATCCGCAGCATTCGGACCGCCGCGTCATCAAGAACGTCGATTTCCAGGTGCGCCGCGGCGAGATCGTCGGCATCGCCGGGCTGATGGGCGCCGGCCGCACCGAATTCGCGATGAGCCTGTTCGGCCGCTCCTGGGGCGTGAACATCTCCGGCCGCGCCCGGGTCGAGGGCCGCGACGTCAATCTCACCAGCGTGCCGGCCGCGATCGATGCCGGCCTCGCCTATGTCACCGAGGACCGCAAGCAGCTCGGCCTGATCCTGGCCGACGACGTCCGCAAGAACATCACGCTCGCCAGCCTCAGCCAGGTCGCGCCGAAGGGCGTGATCGACGACATCGCCGAGCTCAAGGCGGCCTCCGGCTACCGCGGCCGCATGCGCATCCGCTGCTCGGATGTCTACCAGGAGGCCGGCCAGCTCTCCGGCGGCAACCAGCAGAAGGTGGTGCTGTCGAAATGGCTGATGACCGATCCCAAGGTGTTGATCCTCGACGAGCCGACCCGGGGCATCGACGTCGGCGCCAAATATGAGATCTACTGTATCATCCAGGAGCTTGCGGACGCCGGCCGGGGTGTGGTGGTGATCTCGTCGGAAATGCCCGAGCTGCTCGGAATCTGCGACCGGATCTGCGTCATGAACGACGGCGCCTTCGTCGGCGAGTTCGCGGGCCCAGACGCGACGCAGGAAAAGATCATGCGCGCCATCATGCGCAACGAAGCCCTTAAGAACCAGGAGACGGCCGCCTAAGCGGCCGGGAGGACACCAGCCATGACCGACAAGACGGTTTCACTCCCGGAAGAGAAGCCCCACACCGGCTTCCTGAAGAACAATCTGCGCAGCTACGGCATGCTGATGTCGCTGTTCGTCATCATGCTGTTCTTCCAGATCATGACCGACGGCACCCTGCTGCAGCCGCTCAACCTCACCAATCTGGTGCTGCAGAACAGCTACATCGTCATCATGGCGCTGGGCATGCTGCTGGTGATCGTCACCGGGCATATCGACCTCTCGGTCGGCTCGGTCGCCGGCTTCGTCGGCGCGGTCGCGGCCGTGCTGATGGTGCGCTATCACATCGACTTTCCGCTCGCCATCATCGCCTGCCTGATCGTCGGCGCAGCCATCGGCGCGGCGCAGGGCTATTGGGTGGCCTATTTCGGCATTCCCTCGTTCATCGTCACGCTCGCCGGCATGCTGGTGTTCAAGGGCCTGGCGCTGGCGCTGCTGCAGGGCCAGTCGGTCGGCCCGTTCCCCTCGACGTTCCAGAAGCTGTCGTCGGGCTTCATTCCGGAGCTGCTTCCCAGCGCCGGCAGCGTCAATCTCACCTCGCTCGCCATCGGCGCGGTGCTGACGCTCATCCTGGTCTATGCCAGCGTCAAGGGCCGCGCGCGTGAGGTCGAGCACGGCATCGACGTCGAGCCGTTCGGCGTGTTCGCCGCCAAGAACGTCGTGCTCGCCAGCGTGCTGATGTACTTCACCTACCTGATTGCTTCGCATCGCGGCCTGCCCAACGTGCTGGTGATCATGGTCGCCTTGATCGCGCTGTACGGCTTCATGACCCGCCGCACGGTGGTCGGCCGGCAGATCTACGCGGTCGGCGGCAACGCCAAGGCGGCCAAGCTGTCGGGCATCAAGACCGAGCGGCTGGTGTTCCTGACCTTCGTCAACATGGGCGTGCTGGCCGCGCTCGCCGGCCTCATCTTCGCCGCCCGTCTCAACACCGCAACCCCGAAGGCGGGTCTCGGCTTCGAGCTCGACGTCATCGCGGCCTGCTTCATCGGCGGCGCCTCGGCCTATGGCGGCGTCGGCCGGGTCGGCGGCGCGGTCATCGGCGCCATGATCATGGGCGTGATGAACAACGGCATGTCGATCCTCGGCATCGGCATCGACTATCAGCAGGTCATCAAGGGCCTGGTGCTGCTCGGCGCCGTCTGCATCGACGTCTACAACCAGCGCCGCTAGCAACTGCGATCTCCTTCCCTGGGCTGTCGACGGTTTGCAGTTGCGGGGAGGAGATGGAAGCCACGACTGCGACGCGCGGCGTATCGCCGCGGGTCATGTGCTCGTCATCTTTGCTGATCGTTGAAGCTCGCGCATGAGGGCCGTTCGGAAATGGAGCGGCCGGGCAATTGCGCCGGACCGTAGTCTTCCGGCCCGCCAGTGCAGCAGTTCGCGTGAATTCCTTTAACTGACGCATTGATATCAGCTGCGGCAACTGGCCGAGCTGAAATGCATGTGCACGACGATCACCTTACCGCCGCGCGCGGGATCAATCTTGAAGCGGCGCCCACAGGACCACCGGCGATCGCCGTGGCTCGTGTGCGTTGCTGTCGCTCAGCCCGGCGAAGCGGGCCGAGCCGCCTTTCAAACAGACAAGAAGGCTCCGCGATCGCATGGACGCGGCAAGCGCCGGTCGCGAACAGCTCTAGGTAGAGTCGCCGTAATATTACGGCTCTCATATTTAACGATCCAACAATCGAGTTCCACGCAATTTGAGCGAGTTCCGGCGAACAATGCGGCCCCGTCGGTCGGGTGAATCCAAGTCATGTGTTGCCAGCGGCGTATGGGCGCCGCGGCCGGAGTTCGGCGGACCACGGATGCTTAAAAGATGACGGACACGATGCCGACGACAGAGCCTGACGACGCTGGCGACAAGCAGCGGGCGTCGCATGCGCTTCCTCAGATGCTGGATCTGACGCAGGCGGCGCAGCTGCGTGAGGAGATGATCCGGATCGCAGCCGACAGCAGCATCGTGCTCGACGCCAGCGGGGTCGAACGGATGTCGACGCCCTGTGCTCAGATTCTGCTTGCCGCTGCCCGCAGCGCGCAGGCTGCCAACAAGCCCTTCAGGATCACGCAGGCCTCCGAACTGTTCAGGACGGCGATCAGCGACCTCGGACTTCGGCACGAACTCGATAAGTGGATGGAGTGACATGACCAAGCGAATTCTCGCAGTCGACGACTCGAAGACCATGCGCGACATGGTGTCCTTCACGTTGAAGAAGGCCGGCTTCGACGTTGCAGAGGCCGAGGATGGCAAGGCCGCGCTGAACGTGCTGACCGGCGGCAAGTTCGATCTGATCATCACCGATCTGAACATGCCGAATATGGACGGCATTTCGCTGATCAAGAACGTCCGGGCCGGCAGTCAGCACCGCGCGGTGCCGATCCTGATCCTGACGACCGAGAGCGATGGCGCCAAGAAGGCCGACGGCAAGGCGGCTGGTGCGACCGGATGGCTGGTCAAGCCGTTCAATCCCGAGCAGCTGATCGCGACGGTCAACCGCGTATGCCCGTAAGCTCCGAGCAGGAATCCTATCCGGTCGCGCAGTTCCGCAAGACCTATTTCGAGGAATGCGCGGAGCTGTTGGACGCCCTGCAGTCCAACCTGGAGCTGTTGTCTTCCGGGCAGGAGGATGACGAGACGCTGCATGCGATCTTCCGATCCGTGCACTCCATCAAGGGCGGAGCGGGGGCCTTCGGCTGCACCGATCTGGTGGCCTTCTCTCACACCTTCGAGAGTCTGCTGGACGCCTTGCGCGACCACAAGATCGCCGCGAGCCAGGAGATCAAGCAGCTTCTGCTGCGCGCCAGCGACGCGCTTGCGGACATCGTGAACGCAGCGCGGCTCGAGCAGCAGCTGCCGCCAAATTTTGCCGCCGATACCAGCGCGGCCATGCTGGATGCGCTGCAGGGCGCCGGGCAGGCGTTCGAGGTGCCGGCCGGCTCCGCCGCGGTGGAGACGAAGTCGCTCGGCGAGCAGAGATATCGCATCAGGTTCCGGCCGCACACGGAGATGCTGAAGAAGGCGAATGAGCCGCTGCTGCTGATCCGGCAGCTGCGCAAGCTCGGCGTGCTCAGCACCGAGGTGGACAGCTCCAGCCTGCCGGCGCTCGCCGCGCTGGATCCCGAGGCGGCCTACCTCAATTGGACATTCACCTTGGACACGGCGGTGCCGCGCGGAGCCGTCCAGGACGTGTTCGAGTTCGTCGAGGACGATTGCGATCTCGACATCGAGCTGGTCGAGGTGGCCGCTGGTCCGGTGGAGGCGGCCCCCAGCGATGCCGGCGGCGCAGTCGCGACGGCCGTCGCCGCGGTCAGCGTCGCACAATCGATTCGCGTCGACGTCGATAAGGTGGACCGGCTGGTCAATCTGGTCGGCGAGCTGGTGATCAGCCAGGCGATGCTGACCGAGCAGGGCCTCTCGTTGCCGGCCGACAAATATCCGCAGCTCATTCAGGGCATCGAGGCGCTGGCCCAGAGTGCCCGCGAGCTGCAGGAAAGCGTGATGGCGATCCGTGCCCAGCCGGTGAAATCGGTGTTTGCGCGGATGCCGCGGATCGTGCGCGAGCTTGCCGCCACCTTGGGCAAGGAGGTGCGCATCGTCACCTCCGGTGAGATGACCGAAATCGACAAGACCGTCATCGAGCAGCTCAACGATCCCCTGACGCACATGATCCGGAACGCGCTCGACCACGGCATCGAGCCGCCGGCCGAGCGAGCCGCTGCCGGCAAGCCGCGCCAGGGCACGATCCATCTCTCGGCCGCGCAGCGCAGCGGCCGCATCGTCATCGAGGTGTCGGACGACGGCCGCGGCATCAATCGCGAAAAGATCCTTGCCAAGGCGAGAGCCCGCGGCCTGGTGCCCGCGGGTGCCAATCTCAGTGATGACGAGGTCGACGATCTGATCTTCCTGCCGGCGTTTTCCACCGCCGACGTGATCTCGAACATTTCGGGCCGCGGGGTCGGAATGGACGTCGTCAAGCGCAACGTGCAGGCGCTGGGTGGACGGATTTCGGTGCGCTCGCGTTTCGGGCAGGGCTCCTCATTCTCGCTGTCGTTGCCGCTCACGCTCGCGGTCGTGGATGGCATGGTGGTGTCGGTGGGCGGTGAGACGTTCATCATCCCGCTCGTCGCCATCGTCGAGAACCTGCGTCCGCAGGTGTCCGAAATTCATCCTGTCGTCGGGCGCGGGCATGTCCTGGCGCTGCGCGGCGAATATCTTCCCCTGGTCTACCTGCACCGCGTGTTCTCGATCAGCGATGCGATCGGCGATCCCTGCCGCGGCATCGTTATCATCGTGCAGAGCGAGAACGCCGGCCGTGTCGGGATCGTCGTCGACGAGCTCCTCGGCCAGCAGCAGGTCGTGGTGAAGAGCCTCGAAGCGAACTACGAGCCGGTCGACGGCATCAGCGGCGCGACGATCCTGGGCAACGGCCGCGTCGCGCTGATCCTCGACGTCGCGCGCCTGCACGAGATCGACATCCGCGGGACGGCCGGCCGGCTGCCCGCGTCGGAGGATTCGAGAAATGAACCCGCAAAGGACATGATCCATGCAGCCTGACAACAAGCCGGCCGCGCAATTCGGCCAGGAAGCGGCCGTCAGCGAGAACGTGCAGCAGTTCATCACCTTCACGCTGGGCGAGGAGGAGTACGGCATCGACATCATGGTGGTCCGCGAGATCAAGGGCTGGACCGAGACGACGATGATTCCGAATTCGCCGGCGCACGTGCGAGGCGTGATCAACCTGCGCGGCATCATCGTGCCGATCTTCGATCTTCGTGCCCGATTTGGCGTCGGCGTGACCATCCCGACCAACATGCATGTCGTGATCATCGTCGCTGCGGGAACACGAACCGTGGGCCTGCTGGTCGACACCGTATCCGACATCATCTCAGTCGATCCGAAGGAGATCCGCGAGGTGCCGGACATGGGCATGCCGGTCGAAGACCAGTTCCTCGAAGGCCTGGTCGCGATCGAAAACCGGATGGTGACGCTGGTGTCGCTGTCCGGGCTGTTCGGAATATCAGCAGATTCAGCCAATCGTACGGTCCCCCAGGCCGATGCGGCCGCGGCCGCCTAAACCCCCAAGCAAATTTGCGAGATCGTCATGAGCGACACTTTCGAGGATAACATCATGCAGGACTTCACCGCTGACGGCGCCCCCGGCGAAGACAACGCGGCAACCAAGAAGGCCCGCTCGCGGAGCAGCCGGCCGCGGCCAGCGGCCAAGTCGGCGCCTGCCTCGGACCGGACGCCGGCACGGGACGGTCAGATGGCGGACATCGCTGCACAGCTTGCGGCCATCAAGCGCTCCCAGGCGGTGATCACCTTTGCGCTCGACGGCACGATTCTCGATGCAAACGACAATTTCCTGAATGCGCTGGGCTATACGCTGGCCGAGATCAAGGGGCAGCATCACTCGATGTTCGTCGATCCGGCCTATCGGGCCAGTCACGAGTATCGGCTGTTCTGGGACAAGCTTGGCCGCGGTGAATTCGATGCGGGCCAGTACAAGCGGATCGGCAAGGGCGGTCGCGAGGTCTGGATCCAGGCCAGCTACAATCCGATGATGGACTCCAAGGGGAAGCCGTATCGGGTGGTGAAATGCGCCACCGACATCACCGAGCAGGTGATGCGCAATGCCGATTTCAGCGGGCAGATCGCGGCCATCAACAAGGCCCAGGCGGTCATCGAGTTCACGATGGACGGCAAGGTGCTCAATGCCAACGAGAACTTCCTGAACACGCTCGGCTATACGCTGGGCGAGATCAAGGGCCAGCATCATTCGATGTTCGTCGAGGGCGCCTATCGAAGCTCCAACGAGTATCGCATGTTCTGGGACAAGCTCGGCCGCGGCGAATACGACGCCGGCCAATACAAGCGCATCGGCAAGGGCGGCAAGGAGATCTGGATCCAGGCCAGCTACAACCCGATCACGGGACCGGACGGCAGGCCGTTCAAGGTCGTGAAGTATGCGACCGACATTACCGAGGACGTGATCCGGAACGCCGATTTCAGCGGTCAGATCGCGGCGATCAGCAAGGCCCAGGCGGTCATCGAGTTCACGATGGACGGCAAGGTGCTCAATGCCAACGAGAACTTCCTGAACACGCTTGGCTATACGCTGGGCGAGATCAAGGGCCAGCATCATTCGATGTTCGTCGAGGGCGCCTATCGAAGCTCCAACGAGTATCGCATGTTCTGGGACAAGCTCGGCCGCGGCGAATACGACGCCGGCCAATACAAGCGCATTGGCAAGGCCGGCAAGGAGGTCTGGATCCAGGCCAGCTACAATCCGATCATGGGCCCCGACGGCAAGCCGTTCAAGGTCGTGAAATACGCCACCGACGTGACCGAGCAGGTGAAGGCTGCACAAGCGCTCGAGGCGACGGTCGGCCAGATCCAGAGCGTCGTTGCCTCGGCAAAGGCGAATGATCTGGAGCCGCGGATCTCGATGGCCGGAAAGTCGGGCGATCTCGGCGAGCTCTGTTCCGGCGTCAACGGCCTGCTCGACACGATGGCGGCACAGGTCAGGGCCGCGGAGGCGCTGCGGGCTGCCGCCGTGCAGATCCAGGACGCGGTGGCCGCGGCCAAGCAGAACGATCTGCGTCCGCGTATCCCGATGGACAACAAGGCGGGCGAGATTCAGGAGCTGTGCGGAGGCGTCAACGGCCTTCTCGACACCATGTCCTCGATCATCAGCGACGTCGCGGACAGCTCGCACACGCTGTCGAGCGCCGCCCGGGAGATCGCGACCGGCAATACCGACCTGTCGCAACGCACCGAGGAGCAGGCCGCCAGTCTCGAGGAGACCGCGGCGAGCATGGAGGAGCTGACCTCGACCGTGCGGCAGAACGCCGAGAACGCGCAGCAGGCCAACAAGCTTGCTTCGTCCGCTTCCGACGTCGCGATCAAGGGCGGCTCGGTCGTGGCGGAGGTCGTGCAGACGATGGATGGCATCACGCAGGCCAGCCGCAAGATCGCCGACATCATCGGCGTGATCGATGAGATCGCGTTCCAGACCAACATCCTGGCGCTGAACGCCGCGGTCGAAGCCGCGCGCGCCGGTGATCAGGGTCGCGGCTTCGCCGTCGTCGCGGCCGAGGTGCGCAACCTCGCGCAGCGCAGCGCCAACGCCGCCAAGGAGATCAAGGGGCTGATCTCCGACTCCGTGTCGAAGGTGGAGTCGGGCTCGCGCCTGGTCGACACGGCCGGCAAGACGATGGAAGAGATCGTGCAGTCGGTGAAGCGCGTGACCGATATCATGGCCGAGATTTCGGCGGCTTCGCAGGAGCAGCGCGGCGGCATCGAGCAGGTCAACAACGCCGTCACGCAGATGGACAAGGTGACGCAGCAGAACGCTGCGCTCGTCGAGGAAGCGGCGGCCGCCGCCAAATCGATGGAAGAGCAGACCGCGGCCATGGCCGAGATGGTCGGCCGGTTCATGGTGCTGCCGGAATTCGAGCAGAGCCGGCCGCATCCGGCGCGGACCGGAAACCCGGTGGTCGATCGCTCGCTCGGCGCCTCCAAGGAAAAGCTCGCGACGATGCGCAACGCGGCTGCCAAGCCCGCGCCGGCATCCCCCCGGCACTCCGCTCCGGCAGCCAGATACTCCGAGACCGAGCCGACGCGTCGCCGCGTCGTCGGTGCGGGAGATGCGGATTGGAAGGAATTCTGACGCTCGCGGGGCGCCTCTGTGGCGCCCCGCAGGGTCTGGGAGGTGATGGTGGAAGAAGAGTTCGCGCTACACGACACGGACTTTCGCAAGCTCTCGAAGCTTGTGATGAGCACCGCCGGTATCGTGCTGAGCGAGCGCAAGCGCGCGTTCATTCATGGCCGGCTTGGCCGTCGCCTGCGCGCGCTTGGGCTGACCAATTTCTCACAATATTGCCGACTGCTGGAGGGGCGCGATGGCGACGACGAGCTGCGCAACTTCATCAATGCGGTCACGACGAACCATACGAGCTTCTTTCGCGAGCCCCACCACTTCGACTACCTGACGAAGGAGATCGTTCCCGGACTGCTCGATTCGAACCGCGATACCCGGCGCATGCGCATCTGGTCGGCGGGCTGTTCGAGCGGGGAGGAGCCATACAGCATTGCGATGACACTGCTGAGCGGTCCGCAATCATTGGCCGGCTGGAACGTCAAGATTCTCGCGACCGACCTCGACACTAACGTCATAGCGCATGCCGCACGCGGCATCTACGATTCGGAGCGTGCCGAAAGCATTCCTGCCCCCCTTCGCAAGCGTTTCACCACGATGCAGGAGGGGCAGGTCGCCATGAATGATGAGACCTGCGATCTCATTACCTTCGCTCATCTCAATCTGCTCGAATCCTGGCCGATGTCGGGACCGTTCGACGTGATCTTCTGCCGCAACGTGGTGATCTACTTCGACAAGCCGACCCAGCGCAGGCTGTTCGATCGCTATGCCGACATGCTCAAGCCGGATGGTTGGCTCATCGTCGGTCATTCCGAGAACCTGCTCGGCATCACCGACCGTCTCGAACTGGTCGGGCGCACCATCTACCGGAGGTGCAGATGACGGCCAGGACGAAGCGGCACCATTCGCACCCCCCTCACGTCAGCCATGAGCTTCCGGCCCGCGCGCGCCGGTACCTAGACAAGCGGTTCGACGCGATGGTCGTCAAGGTGCTGCCCGGTGAGCACTACGTCAGCGGCGAACGGCAGGAGATGCTGGTCACGATTCTCGGCTCTTGCGTGGCCGCCTGCATCCACGATCCGGTCGCGAAGGTCGGCGGCATGAACCATTTCATGCTGCCGGAGGCCTTCGACGACGAATGGGGCCACGCATCGGCGGGCATGCGCTATGGCAACGTTGCGATGGAGCGGCTGATCAACGACGTGCTCACGCGCGGAGGCACGCGCCGCCGGCTCGAGGTCAAGGTGTTCGGCGGAGCCAACGTGCTCAAGGGCCTGTCGAATATCGGTCACCGCAATGCCGATTTCGTCGAGGCATATCTGACGGCGGAAAATCTCCCGATCGCGGCCCATCATCTGCGCGGCTCGCAGCCGCGCCGCATCCACTATTTTCCCTTCAGCGGCAGGGTCATGCTGCTCGAGTTGCCGCGAAGCGACAGGTACGCCGTGGCGCGCGAAGAGACGTCATACAACTCCAAAATCCAGGCCAAACCCGTCGACGGATCGGTCGAGCTATTTTGAGGCAGCAGCATGAGTGTCATCCGCGTTCTGATCGTCGACGACTCTGCGTTCGTGCGCCAGGTTCTGACCGAGATCATGTCCAGTGATCCGGACATCGAGGTCATTGGTGCCGCGCCCAATCCGATCGTGGCGCGCGACATGATCAAGACTCTTAATCCGGACGTCCTCACGCTCGACATCGAGATGCCGCGCATGGACGGTCTGGCGTTTCTCGACAAGATCATGTCGCTGCGGCCGATGCCCGTGCTGATGATCTCGTCGCTGACCCAGAAGGGAGCGGACACCGCCGTCCGCGCGCTGGAGATGGGCGCATTCGATTGCGTCGCAAAGCCAGTGGTGGGGCTCGTCGAGGGGCTGCCGGCTCTGCGCAGCGAGATCGTCGGCAAGGTCAAGGCTGCGGCTGCGGCGAAGATCCGCCCGCGGGCGGGGGAGCCGGTCCGGCCCGCGCACCGACCTGGCGTGTCCTACAATTCGTCCGAGAAGATCATCGCGATCGGCGCCTCCACGGGCGGCGTCGAAGCGCTGCAGCAGCTGTTGACCGCCCTGCCGTCCGACGCGCCCGCAGCCGTGATCACGCAGCATATGCCGGCGAGCTTCACCGCATCCTTCGCCAGTCGGCTGAATCAGCTTTGCGCGGTGACCGTCAAGCAGGCCGAGAGCGGCGAGCGCGTGCTGCCCGGCCACGCCTATATCGCGCCGGGCGGCTTTCATCTCGAGCTCGCGCGCAATGGCGCGAACTACGTGTGCCGCGTTCATGACGAGCCGGCCGTCTCGGGCCACCGGCCGTCGGTGGACGTCCTGTTCCGTTCGGTTGCGCATGCGGCCGGCGCGAATGCGATCGGCGTCATCCTGACCGGCATGGGCCGCGATGGGGCGACCGGACTGCTGGAGATGCGATCGGCGGGGGCGCCGACGATCGGGCAGGATGAGGCGAGCTGCGTGGTCTACGGCATGCCGAAGGCGGCCCGCGACTGCGGCGCCGTCGAGATCGAGCTGCCGCTCGGCAAGATCGCCGATCACGTGCTCAAGCGGTGTGAAGCGCTCGCTGCGCGCGGGGTCAGGGTGTAGCTCATGTTCGGTTGGAAAAACAGCAATGCGGCTGCGGTGAAGCTGCCAAGTCCCGAGCCGTCCGACGGACCGGCGCCCGAGGTGCCGCAACGCCAGGACGAGCTGATGCGGCGGTGGATTGCGTTCGCCGACATGCAGCAGCGCGTCATCAGAACGCTGGTCCACGAGATCCAGCAGACGTCCGCCGTCGTCGAGACGGAAGCCGACAACCTCAGCAGCCGGTTTCAGAATCTGGCGATCTGCGCCGGACAGCAGACGGAGCGCGTCGAAAGCCTGAGCCGGCTTGCAATCGGCATCGAGGTGGACGGAGAGGCCGTGGCGATCGACCGCATCGCGGTGCTGCTCGAGGAGACCTTGAGCGACGTCGTCGAGAAGATCCTCATGTTGTCGAAGGACGCGATGTCGATGGTCTATGCGCTGAGCGAGCTCAGCGCCAACGTCGATCGTGTCGACAGCTGCATGGAGGAGCTCAACAAGATCAATCGTGTCACCAACATGCTGGCACTGAATGCGCGGATCGAGGCGGAACGGGCCGGCACGGCCGGAGCCGCCTTCAGGGTCGTCGCCGGGGAGGTGCGGGAGCTATCCGGGGCGACACAGCGCCTGTCGGTCGACATGGCGACCGAGCTCAAGGCGGTCACCGAAGGCATCGCCGATGGTCATGCGACGTTGCAACGTGTCGCCACCATCGATCTGTCGCAGAACCTGATGGCCAAGGATCGGCTTCAGGTTCTGATGGAAGCCCTGATCCAGCGCAGCGGCAACCTGACGGAGGTTGTCGCCGACGCGATGAAGGAGGCCGAGGTGATCTCGGCCGACGTCGCCGGCATGGTGACGGGCATCCAATTCCAGGATCGAACACGTCAACGGCTCGAGCACGTGGTGGATACGTTGCGCGTGGTCGACGAGGCGCTCGACGAATTGAAGACCACGACGGCGGAAACGCTCGATGCGCCGGTCGCGGAGACGTCGGGCGACAACGAGTGGGTCAAGGCGATGCTCGATCGCTTCACGCTCGGCGATATGAGGTCGCGGTTCGTTGCGCAGATTCTCGAGGGCAGGCAGCCGGCGGATCACGCCGATGCCGTCGCCGCTCCATCGACGACCGGCACGGTCGAGCTGTTCTAGGAGACATGCATGCAGATTCAGATTGACCGCACGGGCGGGCAGATTGCGATGAGCGGCGAGTTCACCTTCACCGACCACATCCCGTTCAAGCAGATGGTGACGGAGATCTTCGCGGCGCCGGGGAAAGCCGTGGTGATCGATCTTTCCAAGCTCGATTTCATCGACTCGGCGGGCCTGGGCATGCTGCTGCTGGCGCGTGACGAAGCCAAGAAGACCCATCGCGAGCTGATCCTGCGCGGGCCGATCGGGCAGGTGAAGCGAATGTTCACGGTGACCAAGTTCAACACGCTCTTCAAGGTGGAGGAGTGATCCTGGATGTGCGTGTCGGTCGATGAGCAGGTCGAGGCGGATGTGCTCGTGTCGTCCTGGAACGGCGTCTCCGAGGAGACGCTGGCGGCGGCGCTTGCGCAGCCCGTCCGGCAGTGCATCGAAGCCGTGCTGTTCGAGAGCCCCAGCAATGGTGCGGAGCGCGAGCAGCCCGCTGGAGACGGCCTGAGCCTGGTCGTCACGACGCGTTCGGCCTATCGCCATTCGATCGTGAGGACCTTCGTCGAGGCGCTGCGGAGCCGGCTGCCGCTGACCGAGGACCTGAAAATCAGGATTCACAGCGCCGCGCAGGAAGCGCTGATGAATGCCGTGCTCCACGGCAATCTGCGCATCGACGGCGCGCTACGCGGCGGCCTCGACGGCCTGATCGCGGCTCAGGCGATCATCGAAGCCCGGCTGGAGTCGCCCGACATCGGCGGCGCCATGATCCGCCTCGATGCCGCGTGGACCGCGTCGGACGTCGAGATCACGGTCAGCGACAGCGGCGACGGCTATGATTGCAGCAATGTCCGTCCCGCGGCCGAGGACGGCGCATCGGGGCGCGGCCTTGAGATATTGCAGGTGTTTTCCGATCGCGTCACGGTGCTGAACGGCGGCACGACGGTGCGGCTGGAGTTTCGCCGATGAGCCCGGTCATGGCGACGGTCGAGACCGCGGTCGACGAGAGAGCCGTGCCGGAAGGTCTTGCGGATGCCCGGATCCTGATCGCCGACGACGATCCCCTGTGCCGGCGTCTGGTCGCCGGCGTGCTGCGCGCGCAGAAGTTCACCAACATCGAATTTGCCGAGGGCGGGCTGTCGGCGATGGAGCAGGTCCGGCGCTTCCGGCCCGACCTGCTGCTGCTGGATATGCAGATGCCGGATATGAGCGGCCTGGACGTCTGTCGGCAGATTCGCGCCCAGCCCGATTTCGCCGATGCGCCGATCCTGGTGCAGACCGCGACGGTCGACCGCAAGAAGATGGGCGAGCTGTTCGCCGCAGGCGCCTCGGATTTTCTGTCCAAGCCGATCAATCCGTCCGAGTTGATTGCCCGCGTCGTGGTGCATCTCGAACGCTGGAACTCGCTGCGCGCCCTGCGTGACTATCGCGAGCGCATCTCGCGGGAGGTCGAAGCCGCCCGTCGCATGCAGGTCGAGCTGCTGCCGGATCCCATCACCCTGCAATGGGCTGCGCGTACGGCGGATCTGCGGATCGCCAGCTACAACAGGTCGTCCTCGGAGCTCGGCGGCGATCTGTGGGGCATGCTCCCGATCAGCAATGGCGCGTTCGGAATCTTTCTCGCCGACTTCACCGGCCACGGCATCAATGCGGCCCTGAACACGTTCCGCCTGCACGCGTTGATCCACGAATACAAGGCGCTGCACCACGATCCCGGTGCCTTGCTGTCGATGCTCAACGAACGCCTGGTCCGCCTGCTGCGCATCGGACAATTCGCCACTTTCATGTACGTCGTCGTCGACCATCGCGCCGGGGTGCTGAAATTCGCCTCCGCAGGCGCGCCCCCGGCGCTGCTCGTGCAGGGGATGAAACGCCGCGCGCGCCTGTGCGACAGCAGTGGATTTCCGCTGGGCGTCGAGCGCGGCGTGCGCTATCGCACCTCGCGCCGCAAGTTTCCGCTGGGCTCGCTGCTGCTGTTGTTCAGCGACGGTCTCTCGGAGTTTCCGGATGCCGAGGGTAAGCGGATCGGCGACGACGGGCTGCTGGCGACGCTCGATACGTGCGCGCTCGCGCTGACGCCGCAGGAGGTGATCGACCGGCTCTGCGCTGCTGCCGGAATGACCGAGGGCAGCCCGCTGCCCGACGACACCACGATCGTCTGCATCGATCGTCGCGCGAGCCGCCGACCGAACGATGGATTGCGTGATCGCGCCACGACGCAGCCGGTGACGAGTTCGTCCTGCGGAGGCCGATGACGTGGCGACCGCCGCCGACGTTCCCCTGATCGACCACGATCAACTGGAACTGCTGCAAGCCGCGCTCGACCCGGGCGAGCTGGGCGCGATGCTGGTTCAGCTTCCGTCCGCGGCCGACCAGGCGCTCTCCGCCATCAAGACAGCGCTTGCTGCCGGCGATCTGCCGCAGGCCCGCAAGGCGGCCCATGTCCTGAAAGGATCCGCGTCCAGCCTCGGCGCGGCGCGGCTTGCGGAGATCGCGCGAACGATCGAGCTGGAGCTGAAGACGCCCGGCGAGATCGAGGCCTGCCTGCCGGTCCTCGCCGACATCATCGCCGCCACCTCGGGCGAGCTGGCACGATGGGCCGAGCGCGCATGAAGCCGGCGGATCCGGACCCGGTGTCGTCGCCTTCATCTCCGGAGGGGCGGGCCGCCGCGCAGCGATCGCCGCGCATCGCCGAGCGCGGAAAGTTGTCATACCCGGCGATCATCGCCTCGGTTCTGGCCGCGGCGCTCTCGACTGCGCTCGTCGAATTGGTGACCGGCCTGCGGCAGGATCGTATCACGTCGCTGCTGATGCTCGCGGTCGCGGCCGTCATGGTCATGATCGTCCTGACATCGATGCTGATCCGGAAGAACCGGCACGCTCTGTCGCTGGCGCATGTGCTGGCGCGGCAGAACGCGCAGCTCGCGCAGACGACGCGGCTGCTCAACGACGCGCAGCGGATCGGCCGCCTTGGCCATTGGATGTCGGACGAGACCGGGGAGTTCGCGGTCTGGTCCGAGGAGCTGTTCGACATCTTCGGGCTCGCGCCGACATCCCGCGTGTCCTTTGTCAAGATTCTCGAGATCGTTCATCCGGAGGATGTCGGCACCTATGTGCGCGCCCGCGATCGCTCCCGCGCCACTGGCTGTGCGTTCATCCAGGAGCTCCGTATCATTCGCCCGGACGGCCAGGTTCGCTGGCTGAGGATCGAAGCCGATGCCAACGATGCATCAGCGGAAGCGACGCAGTCGCGCTTCGGCATCGTCCAGGACATCACCGAACGGAAGCTTGCCGAGATCGCAGCGGAGCAGGCGCGGCTGCTGCTGATGGATGCGATCGAATCGCTCACCAACGGCTTCGTGCTGTTCGACAAGGACGACCGGTTCGTGATGTCGAACACGACGTTCCGCGAGATGTTTCCGTCATGGACCGTCCTGATGAGGCCGGGCGTCTCGTTCAGCGACCTGATGCGGCAGGCGTATGACCACGGCCTGATCCGGTCGAAGGGCGACCGGTTCGAGGAATGGCTCGAGCGCAAGCGCGCCTGGCATCTCGGCGGCAGCCGCATGATCGAGCGCCGCGAGCTCAACGGACGCTGGATCCAGAGCGTCGACCATCGGATCTCCGATGGCGGCACGGTCTGTCTCGTCACCGACATCACCGCCTTCAAGACGGTGCAGGCCGAGCTCGAGCAGAAGCTCGCTTACGTCGAGGCGATCCGCTCCGACCTCGAGAGGCAGAAGCAGGAGCTGGAGGCGACCGGGGCCGAGCTGCGCGCCGCGCGTGACGCGGCGGAGGCGGCCAATCGCGCCAAGTCCGACTTCCTCGCGATCATGAGCCACGAGATCAGGACGCCGCTCAGCGGGATGGTCGGCATGGTCGATCTGTTGCGCGGCACCTCGCTGACCGGGGAGCAGAAGCGCTACACCGCGCTCGCCAAGGAATCCGCGGACCTGCTGCTCGAGGTGATCAACGACATCCTCGACTTCTCCAAGCTCGAAGCCGGACGGCTACAGTCGGAATGCATCGACTTCGACGTTCCGAATTTGATCCAGAGCGCGGTCTCGTTCATGGGGGAGAAGGCCAGGAAGAGGGGCCTCGATCTGGCGGTGACGCTCGCGCCGGGGCTGCCGCAATATCTCGAGGGCGATCCGACGCGCATCCGCCAAGTGTTGCTCAACCTCGTCGGCAACGCGATCAAGTTTACCGAGCAGGGCTCGATCCAAGTGCGTGCCTCGCATCGCCTGCGGGCCGACGGCGCGATCGATCTCACGATCGAGGTCATCGACAGCGGCATCGGCATGTCGCCGGAGATCCAGGCCCAGATCTTCGATCCGTTCGTCCAGGCCGATACGTCGATCTCGCGCAAATATGGCGGCAGCGGTCTCGGGCTCGCGATCTGCAAGCAGCTCTGCACCATCATGGGCGGCAGCATCGGCGTCGACAGCGAGCTGGGCCGCGGCAGCCGGTTCTGGTTCGAGGCCAAGTGTCGGCAGGGCGACGCTTTGGTGCTTCCGGCCGAGCCGGTGGTCTCGGCCATCGATCGCCCGCTCGAGATTCTGGTCGCCGAGGACAGCCCGATCATTGCGACGCTGATCCACAGCCTGCTGGTCAAGCAGGGATTCAAGCCGACCAGGGTCGTCAACGGCGCCGAGGCCGTGGCGGCGGTCTCGGCGAGACCTTACGACATCATCCTCATGGACGTGCAGATGCCCGAGATGGACGGCATCTCCGCGACCCGGGCGATCCGGCAATTGCCGGGACCGCAGAGCCACGTGCCGATCATTGCGCTGACCGCGAATGCGCTGGTCGGCCAGCGCGAGGCCTACCTCGCCGCCGGCATGAACGACTACGTCACCAAGCCGATCCAGCCGCCGCTGTTGTTCGCTGCGATCCGGCGCTGCGCGCTGCCGCAATATGCCGACGCGCCGCCGCTGCAACCTGGCAGTCTCGGTCAGCTCGAAATGTTCGTGTCGTAGAAGCTCCGTGCGGCGTGTCGCGACGCCGGGTGGGCAAAGCGACGCCGCAGACGGCGCGTGCCCACCTCCCGAATCTCAACTACTACTACTGCGTCAGAAAAGGGCTTTGCTCTCTCCACGTGTCGTTCCGGGGCGCCCGAAGGGCGAGCCCGGAACCCATACCCACAGGCAACAGTGTAAGGCAGGCTGGTTGTAGGCACTTTGCCGCCAAACATCTGTCTGTGGCTATGGATTCCGGGCTCGCCCTTCGGGCGCCCCGGAATGACGACGGCTAGCGGGCAGTGTTTCTGACGCAATAGTACTACACCACATGGAAGTTCGACACGGAGTCGTTCGCGAGCTGGGCGACCAGCTGAAGCTCCCAGTCGATATAGGCCTGCATCGCCTCGGCGGCGTTGTCGGTGCCCTCATAGGGACGCTTGTAGACGTCGTCCGCGGTCGAGATCCATGAATGCCGGTCGCTCTCGAGTGCGTGCCCGGCCGCGGTCCAGGCCTGCGTGCCGCCGGTGAGCACGCGAAGCTCGCGGCCCGTCGCGGCGCGCGCATCTGCCAGCGCAAACGCGGCCTCGGCGCCGTCGCTGCTGGTCAGCACCAGCGGCCCGTCGCCCGGCAGCTTCGCAAGATCCGATGAAAAGCGCGATGCCAGCACGAAATGTGCTCCCGGGATGTGCCCGGCCTTGTAGCTCGGGCTGCGCGCGAGGTCGACGACCGTCCACCCTGCGGCGTCAACCGCAAGCGCTGCGGGGCTGATTGCTGCGCCCGCAACATCCGGCAGCGGCGGTCGGCGGCCTATCGGAATCTCGGTTTCCGTCGGCGCCACCACGTCCGCTCCAACGATCGACGCGTCCCAGCCCATCTGCTTCAGCCACGATGCGGTCATGCGTGCCCGCACGCCGTCATCGTCGAACAGCACCAGCCGCGCGCCGCGCACGCCGACCCATTCGTCGGTCGCCTGCACGAGTTGGCCGCCCGGCGCCGACGCGAAGCCGGCAGGATGGCCCGCGGCATATTCCTCCGGCGTGCGGACATCGAGGCAATGGAGCGTGCGCATCGCGGCCTCGGACCGATAGCGCGCGAAGGTCGCTGCATCGAGCACCGCGACGCCGACGCGCTCCGCCCAGACCTTGGCATCGGCCAGCGCCGCCGCGTGGCTCGCTTGCGGCCGCTTCAGGAAGCGGGCCGTCCGGCCGCGCTCGACCTGATGGCCGGCCAGCGTCCAGCCGATGGTGCCGTTGCGCAGCGCGTAGATCCTGTTGCGAAGTCCCGCATTGATCAGCGACTGCGTGCCGATGATCGAGCGCGTGCGGCCGGCGCAATTGACGATGATCGTGGTGTCGGGCGACGGCGCGATCTCGCGCGCCCGGAACGCGAGCTCGCCGCCGGGGACGCTGACGCCACGCGGAATGCTCATGGTGCGATATTCCTCGAAACGGCGGGCATCGAGCACCACGAGATTGGTCTCGCGCTCGATCAGCGCCTTGGCCTCGTCGGCCGACAGCGACGGCGTATGCCTGATGGCCTCGACCAGCTCGCCGAACGCCTTGCTCGGCACGTTGACGTCGCGGAATACCTCGCCCGCACGGGCATAGCCCGACAGCCCGCCTTCGAGGACCGAGACGTCGGTGTAGCCCAAGGCGCGGATCCGCGGCACGGCGCGGACGGCATAGCCCTCGCCATCATCGTAGACGACGACGGGCGCAGTCAGCCGCGGGATCAGGTCGAGGATGCGCAGCTCGATCTGCGACAGCGGCAGCGACACCGCGAAGAACGGATGCGACAGCGAGTAGGGGCCTTCCTCGCGGACATCGAGCAGCGCCACCTCGTCGCCGGCGCGCCAGCGCCGCCGCAGCTCGGTGGGGCTCGTCAGGCGAGGTTGATCGGATGAAGCGGGCGGGCGAGGGGGCGTCGGCGACGTCATTCGAGGTTCCGCAAGTGAGGTCCGGCGCGGTCCCCGGTCCCGTGCATGCGCGTGTTGCAGACCTGCGGCATGGAAGGTTGTTCACGGTGCGCAGCCCGGGCCGGGACGCATGGAATGTCGTCCCTCTGTGGCGGCATGGCGGCCGTTTGTCCAGCCCATCGTCTCCGATCGCGCGCGGCGGCAGCGCCGGTCAGACGTGCGGGCCCAGCATGGCGATATAGAACAGGTCCTCGCTCGAGAGCTCAGCCGAACGGCGCGGCGCGACCGCGCTTCTGCGGCTTCTCTTCTCGGCCGACACGCGCTCGGGCAGCAAGTGATCAAGCCAACCTTCAATCCACGAGACGTAACGCACGACACGCTCCGCAGTTGCTGTGGCAAGAGGAAAGATCACGCAGCAGAACAGTCCCGGCAAGAGCTGCGCATGGCGCCGCGCAAAGTTTGACACATCATGCTCGTTGCAACGCCTCGACGGAAAATTCCTTTTCCGCATCGTGCGGATCGCATGGCTCCGCGTCCCCGGTGGATCCGTCCACATCGCCATTTCGACCCATCAGGCTGTCGTGCCAATGGGTGCGGAACGCCATCCACGAGGCGTGATCCTGGAATGCGACCTCGGCGAACCACTCGACCGTCACGGCGCCGCTTGGCCAATAGCGTTCCCGGTCATGCCAGCACACGACCGGCCAGCGCGGGTTGCGATAGGAGCGGCCGCTGTCATCGTGCAGCGAGGGCCGGCCGAGATGATCGATCAGCCACGACATCACCTCCGGCAGGAACGTTGCGGCAAACGACACGCCGTGGCGGCCGAGCCGCTGCGGCATCCGCATGATCCGCTGATCGATGATCGCGAAGGCCGGCGGCACCGCACCGACGTTGAATTGCCGGATCATCAGCACGCGGAAGCCGCAATCGCAGAGCTCGGCGGGTACGGCGTGGATCGCCGTCGGCTGCAACGGAGCCGTCATATTCATACCAGTGCTCCTTTCGCCTGCGCGAGCATGTCGTCGGATGAAAGCGGCGCGCCGTCGCGCTCGACGACGGCACCGAAATCCTTTGCGAGCGCGGCGCAGACGGCGAGTGCGGCGGCCTCCTCGCGCGGATCTCCCGCCCATTTGAAGGTCATCATGGCGTCGCGCGCATCCGCGCGCGTCTCGGAGATGTCGGCGAAACGCAGATCAAATCCCGCATCCTCGCCGTCGAGCGTGCAGGGCAGATACCCGGAGCTCCGAAGCGGCGCGTAGCCCTCATCGAGCGTCAGCGCGAAGGGGAGGCGGTCGATGGCCTGCTGCAGCGCTGCGCGCATCGGCACATCGCTGCGCGTCAGATAGGCGGTCAGTAGGCGTGCCATCCGCATCTCCCCGTCGACCTCTGCACGATGCTGGTCGCAGCGTGCAGATGGCTTGGCGCGGAGCCGGAGATTTGGCCCGAATCCGACGCGACGAAAATCAACAATCCCCGACATTGCTGCCGGTCAGGGAGAGCAGATCAAGTTTCGTGCCAGACGTGCGGAGGTCAGTGCAGGCTGTAGCCGTCCGGATCATCGTCCGGTGTCGCAAGCTGCGCGATCGGGCTGGACTGGTGATGGATCATCCGCCAAGCGCGGCCAATTCGCGTGAAGTGATTGGCGGCCGCCAGTGCCGCGCCATCCACCAGCTCGATGCACAGCACGTGGCCGTGGTCGCCGTCGACGATGGCGTGCGGATCGGCGCAGACGATGTTCGGCCGGCTTGCGTTGCCGAGGATGTCGCGCCAACTGCCGATCACGGCGGCGCGACCGACGATCGCCGGCCATCCCGGATGAATGCAGGAGATGCCGTCGCCATCGGCCCAGAGCGCCGCGAGTGCGCCGAAGTCGCCGGCCTTGAAGGCTGCGTAGAAGGCCGCGTTGGCGGCCAGGATCTCGCTCTCGTCGCTCATTGCAATGAGGTGGGCCAATCGTCTGCGAAAATCAAGCCATGTCTGGAAACGTACACCCCGCGCCGGAAAAAACTTGCAAGCTTCTTGCAAGACCCCGGCGAGACGCGATCGCAACGCATCAGCCGAGGTCCCGCCATGCTCGAAACGGCCATTGTCGGAGGTGGATTGTGCGGAATGGCACTCGCACGCAGCCTGCAACAGCGCGGCGGCTCGTTCGCTGTGTTCGAAGCCCGACATCGCCTCGGCGGCCGGGTGCTGTCAGCCAGGAGCAGAGCGGGGCTGGCGCTGGATCTCGGCCCGACTTGGTTCTGGCCTGACACCCAGCCGCTGTTGGTCGGCCTGATCACGGAGCTTGGCCTGTCCGACTTTGCCCAGCACGATGATGGCACGGTCCTTCATCTGAAAGAGGCGGACAAGCCGGCCGAGCAGATCAGCGGGCCGCCGATTCATCAGGGCGCGCGTCGGCTGTCCGGCGGCATGACGCAACTGATCACGGCGCTGTCGCGCGACCTGCCGCAATCCTGCATCCATCTCGGCCACGAGCTGATGCGCATCGTCGATTGCGGTACGCATGTGCGGCTGATCTTCGCTACCGAGGCGGAGTCGGTTGCGATCGAGGCCAGGCGCGCCGTGCTGGCGCTGCCGCCGCGGCTCCTGATCGATCACGTTGGCTTCTTCCCGGCGCTCGACGATGCGACCTTCGAGGCGATGCGCAGCGCCGAGACCTGGATGGCGGCGCAGGCCAAGGTCGTGGTCGCTTACGACCAGGCGCATTGGCGCGACAAGGGCCAGTCCGGCAACGCCTTCGTCAGTCACGAGCAGGCCGTCGTCGGAGAGATCTTCGATGCCTGCGACGAAGGCGGCGATCGCGCTGCGCTCGGCGGCTTCCTCGCCTTCCCGCCGGACCTGCGCGAAGCCTTCAATGTCGGTCTGCCCATGCTGATGGACAGCCAGATGGTGCAACTGTTCGGATCGGCGCTGGAAGGCGGCGAGCAGCACTATCAGGACTGGGCGAGCGAGCGCTTCACCTGCAGCGCGCTCGATCGCACCACCCCGCGCGGCGAGCACAGCGAGATCGCCAATCCGATGCTGCGGCGGGCCCTGTGGGAAGGACGGCTGCACCTCGGCGGCGCGGAGACGGCGAGCCACGCGGCCGGCTATCTCGAGGGGGCGCTCAATGCCGCCAAGCGCATCGAGCGTGCGATCGCGCGCATAGGGGCCGCGCCCCCGAGCGGGCGCGCTCCTGCGGCGGGCGATGGTCTGTCCGGCAATGCTGCGAGCCTCGCCTGGTTCGCCGCCTGGGTCGCCGCGCAGCGCGATGCGGCGTTCGACGACTATCGGCAGCGGCTCGCCCGCAGTCTCGCCACGCAGCAGCGCGAGCAGCTCACGCAGCTCGCCGTCCTCGGCGCCATCGAGCAGGTGTTCGCCGCGGCCTTGCAGGTGCTGGATGCACTGACCCTCGACCTGCGCGAGGTCGCGGTCGAGCGCGGGCGCTCGGCTCTGATGCCGGAGATCCAGAAGCCGTTCCGCGACGTCATGCAGTCGCTGCTCGACGACGCCGTCGCCTTCAATCGCACCTCCTGCGCGCTGTCGAACTTCCCGTTCGAGCACAAGCCGTCGAAGGACTATGTGCAGACGATTCTGCGCGACATCGCGGCGGCCTGGCAGGAGTTCTCGCTGGCGGCGAACCGCCTGCTGCTGGCCAAGGCAGAAGCGGTGCGGCGGCAGCCGACGGGCGTGTCGTCGTGATCAGGATGGATGTGAGTGGCAAGCGATGAAGTTGCAGATCGAACGTCCGGCCATCGAGGCGATGGCGGCCGCCTTCCCGAATCTGGCGTCGCTGATGGAGCAGCTGCGCTTCGGCGACAAGGTCGAGGTCAACCTCGCCCAGCTCGCGAGCGCCGAGCTCGACTTCCTGCGCGAGCTCTATCAGAAGGCCGGGCCCGAATGGCACGCCCGCGCCGCACATATCGCGACGTTGCAGCGCGCCTTCAGCGATTCCGGCACCCGCTTCTCGGAGCACGAGCTCGAGCAGGTGCTGCCGGCGATCGCGCGCTACCTGATCTCGGGGGCCATCCGCGGCTGGATGTTCACCGCCAACGTCGCCAGCCGGCCGCTGCCCTATGTCGTCACGCGGCTCGACTACACGGCGCCGTCGAACGACGAGGCCGGGCGTGTCTTCATCGAGCTCAAGGCCAATGCCAAGGGCGCGATCACGACATCGACCCTGCGCATCTCAGTCGGGGACATCGTCGGCAGGACGGTGGCCGAGATCTTCGCCGCCAAGGGCTTTCTGAAGGAGACGCCCGAGCTGATCGCGGCCTATGACGAGACGGCGGAGCGCTATTTCGCCTGGCGCGGCCGCTACGGCGCGCAGTTCTCCGGCCGCGGCATCGGCTTCTTCGCCGATGATCCCAACTCCTCGCATCGCGACATGGACTGGTCGCGCAAGGACGTCATCGTGCTGTCGTCGGGCGGCGGCAGCGCGCGCCTCGTCAATGACGAGGGCATCCTGACCGAGCGTGCGTTGACGCTCGAGGTGACCGGCGACATTCTCGGGCAATATCTGCGCAAGGCGGCCAAGAGCAACCTCTATGACGCCGAGCAGGAGGTGGAGGAATCCAAGGCGGCGATCCCGAAGGGCGTCTTCTGCAAGATCCCCGTCCATCCCTACATGCTGATGTTCCATCTCGACCTGCACCATTATCTGTGGGTGCACGCCGACGACATGACGCCTTACGCCTACCAGCCCGAACTGAAGCAGAAGCTTGTGCTGCCGGAGGAGCAGACCGATCTGATCGACATCCTCACGGCGGAGATGGACCTGTTGATGGACGACATCGTCGCCGGCAAATCCGGCGGCACCACGGTGCTGTGCGCCGGCCCGCCCGGCGTGGGCAAGACGCTGACCGCGGAGGTCTATGCCGAGATCATTGGCCGGCCGCTGTATCGCGTGCACTCTGGCCAGCTCGGCCTGAATGTCGCGGCGATGGAAGGTGCGCTGAAGGATGCGCTGACGCGCGCGCAGCGCTGGGGCGCGGTCATGCTGATCGACGAGGCCGACGTCTACATCAAGCGGCGCGAAGACGACATGACGATGAACGCCGTCGTCGGCGTGTTCCTGCGGGTGCTGGAGTATTTCAACGGGCTGTTGTTCCTCACCACCAATCGCATCGACGACATCGATGAAGCGATCGTGTCGCGCTGCATCGCGCTGATCAAGTTCCAGGCGCCCGACGCCGATGCGCGCGGGCGGATCTGGCGGGTGATGTGCGAGCAGTTCGGGCTGACCGTCGACGCCGGCCTGGTCGCGCTGCTGGTGGAGACCTTCCCCGGCGCCTCGGGCCGCGACATCAAGGGACTGGCCAAGCTGGTCGCCAAATACTGCCATCACAAGCGCGCGCGTCCGACCATCGACGTGTTCCGCCGCTGCGCCATCTTCCGCGGCATCGACCTCGGCGAGCACGAGCAGTTGGAGGCGGCGGAGTAGGGGCTGGAAACGCCGGCCGTAGCTGTTTCGGCAGATGCATGCGTCAGTGATCGCCGCCGGATCTCTCTGCACGTCATTCCGGGCCGCGCGCAGCGCGAGCCCGGTATCCATAACCACAGTCAGTCGTGATACGGGAGAGATGGATTCCGGGTTCGCGCTGCGCGCGGCCCGGAATGACGAGAGGAGAGAATCCGCTTCAACGCAAACAGTCCGATGGGGACAAGCCTACTCGCTCATCTTCCCCAGCGCCGCCGGATTGTAGCCCTCTTCCCGCAGCACCCGCTGAACCACCGGTCGCGCCAGCATCCGCCGGTAGTGTGCGAGCAGGGTGGCGGGCAGTGCGATGCCGGTCTTGTCGGCCCAGAATTCCACATAGAACAGGATCGGATCGGCCACGGAGAAGTCGCCGCCGAGATAGGGCCGCTCGCCGAGCATCCGGCTCAGGATCGCAAAGCCCTTCACGACGATGTTGCGCCCGAGCGCGCGCAGGGACTCCTGGTCGGCCTCGTTGCGGCTGAAGGTCGGCGTGGCGAAGATGCGGGCGAAGCCGTGGCCGTGCACGGTGCCGGCGATGTAGGTCATCGCCTCGAGCAGCCGCGTCTCGGTCTCCACATCGCTTGGCCACAGCCCGGCGCGCGGCCGCGAGCGGCCGAGCCAATAGGCGATCGCGGGCACCTCGGTGAGTACGCTGCCGTCGCTGCGGACCAGGGCGGGAATCGTGGATTTCGGATTGATCGCGACGTAGTCGGGCTTGAAATTGTCGCCGGCAGGAAGGTTGACGATGTAGGCCTCGAACACCTCCTCCAGCTCTTCGAGGATGATGTGGATGCCGGTCGAGCACGAGCCCGGCGTCATGTAGAACTTCATCGCGGCCATCATCGTCTCCTCACCGACATCATCAGTCGAACATCGCGGCATGCGGCACGCTTCATGCAAGGATCGGGACAGTTTCGACGATGACGCGCCGTGGTCCGACGATCCGGGCCACCGCCGTCAGGTTTGCGACAGGAGACGTCATCACGATCCAGGGCTCCCGTCGCGCCGTTCAGGGAGGTCAGCGCATGACGGAACGCGAGCCGGAAGTCTTCGTGATCTGTCCGACCACGAGCATTGCGCGGGGCGAAGCCAAGGCATTCAGCCTGTCGCGGATCGGCGACAATGGCGAGGCGCGGCCGTTCCCGATCGTGATCATCCACACGGCGGCCGGCGCCTTCGTCGGCTACGTCAACACCTGCCCGCACGAGGGCAAATGGCTGAACATCGGCAGCGGCCAGTTCTTCAACGCGGAGCACACGCTGCTGCGCTGTGGCCGGCACGGTGCGACCTTCGAGATCGACACCGGCCTGTGCAACACAGGGGCGTGTGCAGGCCAGAGCCTCGAGCCGATCGCCCTTGCCGTGATCGACGGCGACATCTGCCTGTGCGGTGTCGTCCTGGTGGAGGATCTCAGCTTCCCCGATCCGTTCGACGATCTCGACGAGACCATGGAGATCATGATCCATCCGGATTGAGGGGGATGAGTCTGATTTTGAAGGATCACTCCTCCTCTTGGCCGATTGGGACGTAAGCTCTTGAGGCGAGGGCGGTCCGCTCCCTCTCCCCGTGAAGGACGGGGAGAGGGAGCGCGGCGTCGCTTGGGGTGGTCGCACGGCTTGATTCATCAAGTCCGGCAGGAGGACGTCGCTATCCGCGAAATACGCACTCCTTGCCGTCAGAACCCATCTGCCTTCTTGCCCCAGGGATGGCTGCCCGGCACAAGCTGCGCCTTGATGCCGGCCTTTTCGACATCGGCCCGCGTCTTGAAGAAGGTCGCCTCGTGCACCAGCGTGCCGTTCTTGGTGGTGACGGCGACGTAGCGCGCCACCGTATCGATGTCGCACAGATAGCCGCCGCCGGGATCGGCGGCGCTGCGCAGATTGCCATCCCAGTCCACGAAGAAGCCGTCACTCATGTCGTTCTCCACCTTCAATGTCATTCGGCTTGCGGTTGATCGGCGACCAGCTGCGCATAGGCGCGCGCGACGATCGCCTGGCATTGCAGCAGGCGCGTATGCTCGGCCTTGCTGATGCTGATCGTCTCGCCGCCTTCGTCGGCGGACGCGGTGGCCGCCTGCAGCGCCTCGAACAGCGCTTTTTCGAGCTGGTAGATGCGCTCGCTGGCGCGCTCCAGATAGGGGATCGGGTTGGCACGGACATTGGCCTCATGCAGCGCATCGAGGCTGAGCAGCGCCCGGAAGCGGCGCTCGACCTGTCGCTGCTGCATTCCGAAATCGTGCTCGATGACGGTCATGGCCGGACCTCGGCGATCGGTGCCTTGGCCGCCTTGGCGGCGTTCCGCAGCAGGGTCAGACACTCGACCGAAGCGGCCATGTCGAGCGCGGAAAAGCCGTCGAGCGTCTCGGTGCCGATATTGGCGCCCTTGGCCAGCAGATGCGCGACTACATCGGCTTTGCCGGAGGAGGACGCATACATCAGCGCCGTGGCGCCGTTGTCGTTGCTGTTGTCGACATCGATGCCGGCCTCGACCAGTGCGTCGATGGCGTCGAGATGCCGACCGACGCAGGCGAGCCATAGCGCATTGTTGCCGTCGGCGTTTCGAGCCGAGATATCGGCTCCGGCGGCGAGCAGTTCGCGGATGACGGCGACGTTGCCGAGATGCGCGGCCTTCATCAGCGGCGTGGTCCGATTGGCAATGATGGCGTCGACGTCGTCGGCTGGAAATCCCTGCGCTGACAGCCATGCCGCCAGGCTAGGGCCGACCTGTGCGGCGCCGCTGCGCGCCGGGCGATGCTGCCGCCACGCCTCGTAGCCGCCGTCGAGGCTGTAGACCTCCGTGAAGCCGAAATCGGAGAAGGTCTGCGCGTACTCCTGGCTGGCATGGCCGTGATAGCAGTAGATCAGGATCGGCGTGCGCCGCGTCGTGCCGGCGATCAGCTCCGACAGATTGCGCTGCGTGAGGTGTTGCGCCCCCGCGAGGTGCCCGGCAGCGAACGCGGCCTGGTCGCGGACGTCGAAGCGCAGCACGTCGTCGCGCTGCAGCAGCTCGGCCGCCTGGCCGATGTCGATGCGCTGGAACGGAACACGCGGTCTCATGGCCATCCTTTCATGGCAGGACTCCCGCTTCATTGCGCGTGCGGCCGGGATAGGCCGGCAGCGTCGTGATGCGATCGTCGGTCAGGGGACGGCCGACGGTGAAGTGATAGAGGATCTGGAATTGAGAGCCGACGACGCCGAGCATCTCGTGCACGGAGTCGTCGAAATAGCAGCCGATGCCGGTGCCGCGCAGGCCGGCCGCCTCGGCTTCGAGATAGAGCGCGTGACCGATCAGCCCGGCTTCCCAATGCAGTTGGCGATAGCGCCACGGATTGTCCGCGACCAGCGGCGCGAACTCGGCGAGCATCGCCACGGCCAGGCAGCTGTCGCCGGCAATGGCCTGGTGACAGCTCGCGGTGCGGATCACGCCGCGGCTGTCGGTCGGCAGCAGATGAAACAGCGGCAGGTGATCGGGCGCGCCCTCGACGCGGCGCCAGTCGAAATCGGGGCGCAGCGCGCGGCGTAGCCGGCTGTCCGCGCCCTCGCTGCGCGGCAGCGCATAGAGCCCGGGCGTCATGCCTTCGACGCGATGCACGAACAGCAGCGGATGCAGCCGCGGCGCATAGGGCCAGGCGTTCCACGGCGGCCTCGCATGCGGCAGCAGCGCATCGAGCAGCTCATGAAGCGCGCCCGCGGTCATCGTGAACCTGGCGTCGAAGCGTTGCGCGCTGCGGCGATTGAGGATGAGCTCGGCCGCGCGCGTTGCCGGTCGCGGGGCCCGCGGCGGGCAGGCCGGAGGGGCCGCGACGGCGTCCTGCGCCGCGCCGGCTGTCGCCGCGCTCACCTCGGGAATGATGGGCCAGCGATAGAGCGGATGCCGGTCGAGCCGGTTGGCCGTGCCCTTCCAGCTATCGACGGCCGTGTCGGCGAGGGGAAGGGCATCATGCGTCGGCGGACCGGCGTCGCGCGGGGTGATCGCGAGCAGCACGTCCGCATCCTCGGCCTCGACGCCGGCGAAATCGCTGGCACGATCGAGACCCATGATGGCGGCCAACTGCGTGCCGCCGACGCCTTCGATCACATGCGCATGCCAGCCGAGCGCGGCCGCCGCGTAGCTGATGGCGCCGAGCGCGTGGCCGAGGTCGAGCTGGCAATAGCGGAAGGCGCGCTCGCCATATTTCCACGCCTCGCGCCAGTGGATCGAGGACAGGCCGAGCCACAGCCGCGGCTCGCCTCGTGCCGCCGCGCCGCGCCGGCAGCGCTGCTCCAGCACGTGATCGCGGCTGACATAGTGGTAGAGGCCGTCGCCGAGGCCGCTCACATTCGCCGCGATCACATAGGCCTCGGTCGGATGCAGATTGCCGCTCGACGGATTGCAGCGCAGCGCCCAGCGGTCCGGGCCATGCTCCTTCCACGCCGCCAGCCCGAACGACAGTTCAAGCAGCAGCGCAACGCCGTCGACGGTGAGCGGATGGATCGGCGCCGTGCAGTCGCAGGCCTCGGCGAAGCTCGTCGCGAGACGATCCGAGGTCAGCGGCAGATCAATGCGCGGGCAGCCGGCGAATTCGCGGAACGGGTTGGGCTGGGCGTCCCAGTCCAGCGTCTCCGGTCCGGCCGCATAGCGCTTCAGATGATGCTTGGTGCGGGCGTGATAGGCGAGCGCGATGTCGGCGGCGGCAGGCAGCCTGGCCACGCTGGACGGTGACACGGACATGGTTCCTCACAAGGCGCGATGTCGGAAGTCGCGCATGCTGGATGGTCGGTTGGCGACCAGATGTGGCTGAGCAAATTTCGTTCCGGAAGACCGACCTTTCTCCGCTCGTCATTCCGGGATGCGCCCGCTTGGGCGCAGGCCCGGAATCCATAACCACGGCTGGTGGATATGGATTCCGGGCTCGCCGCTTGCGCGTCGCCCCGGAATGACGATGGGGAAGCAGGTCGCATACGATCGGCAGATCGGTGGATACTGTAACGACCGCGATCGTGTGCGAATCCGGACAGAGCGCCTTGTGGGCTCTGTCCGTTTTTCGACATCAATGCCGATGCGCGTTGCGCGACGCAGTGGTCTCGATCAGCACGACGACCTTGGCCGCGATCGAAAGCCACGCCTGATGCGCTGCCAATTTGTGGCCCAGCCTGAAGCTATCGGCCATGCGGCTCGCGAAGGCCGGTCCGTCGGGACCATGCTGTTCGGCAATGATCCACGCCGTCTGCCACAGGTCGGTCTCGGTGGTCACGGCCGCTACAGATCCAGCACCAGCCGGTCGCCCTTGCCGCGCGATACGCAAGGCAGGAAATAGCCTTCCGCGCGCTGCGCCGCCGACAGCCGCTTGTCGCGATGATCGATCTCGCCCTCGACGACCCGGGTCTTGCAGGTGCCGCACATCCCCTGTTCGCAGGAGGTCGCGATCTTGACGCCGTTCTCCTCGAGGAAGGCGGTGACGGTCTTGTCGCCGGGGATCTTGAAGGTTGCGCCGGTGCTCTTGATGGTGACGTCGAACACCTTGTCGAGCAGCGCGGCAGCAGCCTTGGCGGTGAAGCGCTCGACATGGATGCGCTCCTCGGCAAAGCCCTTCTGCTTGGCCTGCGCGATGATCGGATCCATCCACCAGTCCACGCCGCAGATGAACAGCTGGGTGTCGTCGGGACGGTCGGCCAGCAGCTCGGCCGCCTTCAGCAGCTGATTATCCTCGGTCGCTTCCTTGTAGTATTTGGTATCGGCGGCAAACGCCGAGGCATCGATCCGGCCGCGGAATGCGTCCGGCGACATCAGCGCGAACACGTAGTGCAGCTCGAACGGGATGTTCTTGGCCTTCAGCGTGTCGGCGATCGACAGGATCGGCGTCACGCCGATGCCGCGCGCAATCAGCAGCGCGCGCTTGGTGTCCTTGGGGATCTTGAAGCGGTTGCGCGGGCGGCTGACCTGCAGCCGGTCGCCCTCGTTGATGTCGAGATGCAGCGCCTTGGAGCCGCCGCGGCTGTTGGCATCCTTCCAGACGCCGATGCAGTAGCAGTTGCGTTCGGCCGCGCTGTTGAGCAGCGAATATTGCCGCGTCAGTCCGTTCGGCAGGGTGACGTCGATATGGCTTCCCGGGGTGAAGCCGGGCAGTGGCTGATCGTCGGCCGGGACGAGCTCGAACGAGGCCATGTTGTGCGCCTCGATGGCTTTCTTTGCCACGACGACGGTGTGCAGGCTGTCGGACATCTGACAACTCCATGGAGCAACCCGGCTGACAAGGAGACGATGCAAGGAGAAGGCCAATTGGCCGCGCCCGCCGCGTGCCGCAGCTTTTGCGCTTGCGCTCCTAGCTGATGAGATGTACGTACGCCGCCCGTTTCAACTCCAGACGCGTTCAACGCGAGAGGCCACCAGCCATGTCAAGTCCACTGTGCGCGACACGATCCGTGCCGACGCTCGCAGTGCGTCCGGCTGATAGTCACTCTTTGATGTTGAACGACTTGATGTTGAACGACGATGGCCAAGTCATTGATCGCGCGCCGGCAGGAGGCCGAGCGCGCACGAGTTGAAGCCTATGAGCTGACGCTGCGCCGTGTGGCGCGGCCGACGCGTCCGCCGCCGGACCTGCACAATGCGATCCGTGAGGCGGAACGTGGCTTCGCTGCCGACACCATCCGCGACCCTGCGAGCTGGAAGCCGAAGCTGAAGACGCGCGATCCCGCGCGTCTGCGGCTGGCGGCCGCACGGCATCTGTTCGCGCGCTATCCGGTCGCTCCGCACCTGGAGCAGGTCTGGATCGACGCGACCGGGCTCGACCGCGCCGAGACGGAGTTGCGCAAGCGCTGGTACGTCGCGGCCGCCGGCGGCGGCTCGCTGTACAAGGCGGGCGCGTCGGCGTTGTTGTCGCGCAAGGAGGTTCACGCCTTCCTCAACCCGCTCGGCACGGTCGGCTTCGACGAGGCGATCTGGCAGGCGATCGCGCGCTCCACCACCGATGATCCGGCCCTGGTGTCGCGGATCACGCGGTCCAGGATCGCGCGGACGCCGCGCGGCGAGCTCGCCTTCTGGCGCGAGGCGGCGCAGTTCTTCTGCGCGCAGCCGACGACGGTCGAGGAGATCGACGATCTCTGCGACTACATCGCCGATCGCCGCCGGCGCGAGCGCAAGTTCAGCCTGAAGGGGCGCTCGCTCGCGGCGTTGCGTCGTCTGATGCAGGCCTGGCATCGCGACCTCGCGGTGGTCGCACGCATCGAGGCGGCGCGGCGCCGCGCGGAGCTGGCGCGTCATCGCTCGGCCGGAGAGGCGGATCTCACCGTGCATTGGCCGGGCGCCCAGCTGGCGGACTGGTCGTGGAGCCCGTCAGCCAAGGCATCCGCCAAGCGTGACGAGTATGTGATCACGCAGCTGCGCACGGCGGAGTCGTTGGTCGCGGAGTCCCGCGCCATGCGGCACTGCGTCTCGAGCTACGCGGCGAAGTGCATCGCCGGCTTCGCCTCGATCTGGTCGCTGCGTTACCGCCGTCCCGGCAACGTCGATCGGCTGCTGACGATCGAGCTCGACCGGCAGCACCGCGCGGTGCAGGTGCGCGGCTTCGCCAACCGCCCGGCGCATCCGGACGAGCGCAAGGTGCTGGAGCGCTGGGCCAAGGCGCGCGGCATCATCCTGCTCGAGACATGACCTGCGCCGCTCCTCGTGGGCGGCGCAGGCCGTGCGTGTCTCAATGCGCGTCGATCGCGTCGGCCTTGGCGCCGCCGGCGACCGAATAGCGCATCGGCACCTTGCGCGTCTTGAGGAAGGCCTCCAGGGTCTCGCCGCGAAAGGCGGCATAGACTTCCGGGTTGGAGACGCCGATCACGGCGGCCATCTTCTCCAGCACGAAGAAGCTCACGCCACGCCTGATCATCTCGATCCATTTGCGGTTCCGGATCAGCTCGCGCTCCTCTGCCGTCAGCTCATATTCGTCTGCGAGCGCATCGAATTCCTCGACGAATCTCTTGCGGTGCGCGGGGATGACGAGGCGGTGCAGGAAGTCGTTGATACGGAAATTGGCCTGGCTGCGGCCATGCGTGAACGGATAGGTGCCCGCCAGCGTCTCGGCGCCCTGCAGCTCGTGGCCGACATGCGCGCGATAGGCCGCGATCGCCTGCGGATCAGGCGCGTCGCCGAGATCCTCGAACACCAGCGTGGCGATGTTGGTGACCGACGGCGCATAGGTCTGCTTGTGCACGAGCCTGACCTGGTCGGACAGCGCGCCGCGCATGATCAGCCACATGATCACCTCGGCGCCTTCCATGCCGCCCTTGATCGCGTAGTCGGCGATCCGCATCGCGGTCAGCTTCGCCGGATCCTTCTCCAGCAGATCGAGGAATTCGCGGTCCCAGTCTTCGTTGAGGAAACCGGCGCGCTCGCCATGCACCTGGTGCGACAGCCCGCCGGTGGCGAAGATCGCGACGTTGAGATCCTCCGGATAGCTCTCGATCGCCTTGCGCAACGTCCTGCCCAGCTTCCACATGCGCTTCGCGTTGGGGATCGGCAGCTGCAGCACGCCGACCTGCAGCGGGACCACGCTGCCCGGCCACGGGCCGCTCGCGTCGCCCATCATCGACAGCGGCGAGAGCAGGCCGTGATCGACCGGCTTGCCCTGGAAGAACGACATGTCGAACTCATCGGCCACCATCGCCATGGCGATGTGCTGCGACAGGCCGAGATGACCCTTGGCGGGCGGCACGTCACGCGGCCCGCCGCCTTCGTCGGCCGCGACGTAGCGATCGTCGATGCCGAGCGCGAAGGCCGAATAGTGGTCGAAGAAGAACGAGGTGATGTGGTCGTTGTAGATCATCAACAGGACGTCGATGTCCTTGCGCTTGACCCAGTCGCGCACGGCGTCGAAACCGTCGAAGATCGGCTTCCACGCCGGATCGTTCTGCTTGTGGGTGTCGAGCGCGAAGCCGATCGTTGGCGAGTGCGACGCGCCGATGCCGCCGATGATCCGGGCCATGTGTCCCTCCTCGAATGCGGGCCGCATCAGGCAATGACGCGCGGCCGCGCCTCGAGGGACCTTACGAAGTTTCCCCTGTTAGACAACAATGCTAGTGTGCACGGATCGTTTCTCCCAATGAACGAGCGGGCGCGAGATGAAGTGGCGGATCGAGGACATTCCGGTATTCCATGCCGTGGTGGCGACCGGAGGCATGACCGGCGCCGCGCGCTCTCTCGGCATGCCGAAATCCTCGGTCAGCAAATCGGTCGCACGGCTCGAGCAGGACCTCGGGATCCGCCTGTTCGACCGCAACTCGCGGCGCGTTCGCGTCACCCGCGAGGGCGAGCTGTTCTTCCAGCAATGTCAGAAGATCCTCGACCAGGTCTCGGAAGCCGATGCCGTCATGACCGGGCTGGTCGGCGTGCCCGGCGGCCGGCTGTCGGTGGCGCTGCCGCCGGCCTTCTGCGAGGAGATCCTGGCGCCCAAGCTCGCCGAATTCCACCGCCGCTATCCGCGCATCGAGCTCGACGTCGAGGCGACCACGCGGGCCATCGACATGCTCGCGGATCGTTTCGACATCGCGGTCGTCGTTGGCGTGCAGGAGGATTCGGAGCTGGCGCAGAAGGTGCTGATCGGCGGCCGCCTGATCTGGGTGACGAGCCCCGCTTATCTTGCCGCCCATGACGTCGGCGACGACGTCCGCGCCCTCGAGCGTCATCTCATGATCTGCGAGCGGCGCTATGGCGACCGCACCCTGACGATCAAGCAGCATGGTCATCTCGTCCGCTTCGACGTCGGACCGCATGTCGCGCGCATCAACAACCCTCTCGCCGTGCGCCGCGCCGTCGCCCACGGCGCCGGCGTCTCGTTCCTGCCGGAGCATTATTGCGTCGAACTGCTCGCCGAGGGCCGCCTCGTCGAGATCGGCAGGGAGGTCGTGTTCGATACCCGTGCCGCCCAGCTCACCGCGATCTTCCCGAGCCGGAAGCTGATCTCCTCGCGCGCTCGGGCCTTCCTCGATTTCCTCGAGGAGATCTGCGCCGAGCCGGCGCGCGGCGGCGCGGCGCCTGCAATGAAATCGTCACATGACTTCCCTCGCGAAGGCGTCTAAGACGCGCGGCTCTTGAAGCGATCCGTCCGACGAGGGCTGTCATGACCATGCGTGAGCGATGGGAAGATCAGGCCGGCCAGTGGCTCGCCTGGGCGAGGGCGCCGGGGCACGACAGCTTCTGGCGTCATCACGGTGAGCAGTTCAGCCGCCTCCTGCCACCACCCGGAGAGCTCACGCTCGACATCGGGTGCGGCGAGGGCCGGTTGTCCCGGCAGCTCAAGTCCGGCGGGCACCGGGTCATCGGCCTCGATGCCTCGCCATCTCTGATCGCCGCGGCCAGACAGAGCGATCCCTCCATTGCCGTCATCCGCGCCGATGCGGCTTCGCTGCCGCTGGCGGATGCCTGCGCCGACCTCGCGATCGCGTTCATGTCGCTGCAGGACGTCGACGCCATGCCGGCGGCCGTCCGCGAAGCGGCGCGGGTGCTCCAGCCGGGCGGCCGGCTCTGCATGGCGATCGTCCATCCGCTCAATTCGGCCGGACGATTTGCGGGTCTGGCGGCGGACGCGCCGTTCGTCATCCAGGGAAGCTATCTGGACTGCTTCACCTACAGCGATCCGGTCGAGCGCGACGGTCTCAGCATGACCTTCCACAGCGCGCATCGCCCACTGCAGAGCTATTTTGCCGCGCTGGAGCAGGCAGGCTTCCTGATCGAGGCCCTGCGCGAGCCGTCGACGCCCGAGGCGATCATCACGCGGGACAGCAGCCGGCGCTGGCTGCGCGTGCCGCTGTTCCTGCATCTGCGCTGCCTGCGCCCGTGAGACGGAGCGCGCGGCGCTCCGTCTCGCCACGCACTCATCCCCGCCGCGCCGCCTCGATCGCGGCGACGTCGATCTTGTGCATCGTCATCATCGCGGCGAACACGCGCTTGGCCACCTCGCCGCCTTCGGCCATGGCGTTGGTCAGCACGTGCGGGGTGATCTGCCAGGAGAGTCCCCATTTGTCCTTGCACCAGCCGCAGGCGCTTTCCTGGCCGCCATTGCCGACGATGGCGTTCCAGTAGCGGTCGGTCTCGGCCTGGTCGTCCGTCGCGATCTGGAACGAGAAGGACTCGTTATGGGTGAACATCGGGCCGCCATTGAGGCCGATGCAGGGGATGCCGCACACGGTGAATTCCACCGTCAGCACGTCGCCCGCCTTGCCGGAGGGGTAGTCGCCGGGCGCGCGGTGCACGGCGCTCACATGGCTGTCGGGAAAGACTTCGGCATAGAAGCGCGCGGCCGCCTCTGCGTCCTTGTCGTACCACAGACAGATCGTGTTCTTGTGCTTTGCCATTGTGAGTTCCCTTCAATTCCCGGTGCAGGCCGCGCATCGCGCGATGCGGGCCGTTGGGCTGTGCTCAGGCCAGCGCGTCGTCGATCTGGCTGATCCAAGGACGGTGCCGGGCTGCACCATCCGACACGCTCGGCCGGCGATTGGGAAAAATAAATTCTCGAGATCCCCGACCGAACGTCACCTTCGCGCGACCAAAGGTTGAGGCCGGCTCGAAACGCCCCCGACGCGATCGTCGCCATCGGCCGATCAGCGTCGATCGGAGAGCCGGAAGTGTCGCGATGCAGCAATCGCCTGCAGCGGCCCCCCATGCTGGCGTCGGATGTGACTGTTTCGAAGACCGTTTCTCGTGTGACATTGTTTTCGGGAGTGTTTGCGATGCGCATCGTCTCCATTGTCCGCAAGGTTGCTCCGCGTTGCTACCCCAACTACTTGAAGGCGTTCGAAACCGGCGACGAGCAGTTCGAACGCTTCAAGATAGACACGCCGCTGCGCATCGCGCATTTCCTCGCCCAGGCGCTGTACGAGACCGGGCGGGGCACCGTTCTGTTCGAAAGCCTCAAATACAAGACCGCGGCGCGGCTGCTGGAGATCTTCGGCGTCGGGCATCACAGTGCGGCGATCCGGCCCGATGAGGTCGATCAGTACCTCAACAATGATCGCGCCTTGGCCGAACGGGTCTACGGCCTGGGCAATCCGAAGAAGGCCAAGGAGCTCGGCAATACCAAGCCGGGAGACGGCTACAAATATCGCGGCGGCGGCCTGCTGCAGACCACGGGCGGGGCCAACTACGCCAGAATGGGCAAGCTCACCGGCGTCGATTTCTACGCCGATCCCGATCTGATCGTGTCTCCCGAGGCAGCGTTGCTGCCGGCGCTGCACGAATGGGACGAGGGCGGCCTCAACCGCTACGCCGACCAGAACGATATCCGCAGGATCACGCGCATCATCAATGGCGGCTACAATGGCCTGAGCGGGCGAACCGATCTGTTCGAGACCATCTGGGCCATCGTCGGCAAGGCCGGCGCCCTCGACGTGGCCTGGAAGGCGGCCGCAGCCTCCGACGAGACCCGCGAGCTTCAGGAGGCGCTGAACGATCTCGGAGCCACGCCGGCGCTGGTGGTGGACGGACGCTATGGCCCGGCCACGGCGCAGGCGGTCGAGTGGTTCCAGGCTCACGCCAAGATTCCGGTGGACGGCAATGCCGGCGTGGTGACGCAGGCGGCGCTCGGACTTCGCTTGAATGCGCGGCCGACGTCGGATCGCGCCGCCTAGAGCATGATCCGGAAAAGTGGAAACCGGTTTTCCGAAAAGATCATGCTCAAACAAAGAGATAAGATCATGATGCGTTTCCGCCGAAACGCATCATGATCTAACGCGGCGCTGGGATCCGAGGGCCGATCGAACGTCGTCGCATTTCTTTTCGTGGCCGCTGTCGCGTCTCGGCGCGACCGTGCGCAGTTTTCATGACGCAGTTTTCAGAGGCAGGAGGGATGTCGATGACCGACGGCGAGAAGATGCTGCAATTGGCGAAGACGCGCATTGGCGAGAAATACGTCAATGTATGCGTGCCGAAGAACAACAAGAACTGGCATGGTCCATGGGACTGCGCCGAGTTCATGTCGTGGCTGGTCTATCAGATCGGGGGATTTCTCTACGGCTGCGTCGATGACAAGGCCAATCCCGCGACGGTCGAGGCCTACACCGGCGCCTGGAAGACGGATTCGGAACGGCTTGGCAAGCGCATTCCGTGGCAGCAGGCCGCGTCGACCGTCGGCGCCATCCTGCTTCGCTATCCGCCCGGTCCAGGCATGATGGGGCACATCGTGGTGTGCGACGGCAAGGGCGGCACCGTCGAGGCCATGGGCACGGCCTATGGCGTCCGCGCGGGCAAGGTCTCCGGCCGGCATTGGGACACGGGTGTCCTGCTGCCGAACTTCACCTATCGCGAGGCGGGAGAGGAGCTCGAGCTGGAGGAGCCGACCAAGCTCTATGCGATCGGCCGGCCCAACATGAAGGCCTCCGTCATCAAGGACATCCAGCGCGCCCTGCGCGATCTCGGCTTCAATCCGGGTCCGATCAACGGCGAGTACAACGATCTCACCGTGGCCGCCGTCGCGGCCTTCCAGGCGACCAAGGGCCTCATCGTCGATGGCCAGGTTGGTCCGCAGACCGCCAAGCGACTGAAGATCGAGCTGTAAGCACGCGGCGACCGCGCGTGCGGCGCCTTGCACCCATCGGCTGGTCAGGACCGGGCGTCGCGCTCGGAACGTGTCGGGCGTCCCGTTCTCCCTGGAGCCGCTCGCCCGGGTGATCTCGATCAGGAGGAGCCGTCGTGCACCGCCATCGGTGCGGGTCGGCTCCTCTGGTTCGTTGTCGCTCGCGTAACTTTTCTATTGCGTTTTTTCAGAAATCATGTTTTTCTCTGCGCAACCCGCCTCGTGCAGAGGGACGTACGCGTCGTCACGAACGTGGAGGTGGGCGGCGATGGACGTGACGGCCGTGCCAGACGAGCGCGAGCCGTTGCGGACGGCGAAGTCGTGTGGTCCTGGCCTCTCGACGCTGAGGTCAAGCTCGCGGTCGTTGCTGTGACGGCACGCGCGGGCGATGGGGGCAAGAGAGCCGATCCCCAGGGAGAGCACGAAGGACACCGTAAAACCGTCGCGCGGGGAAGGCCGGGTCTGTCTGGCTGTACTCGTGGTGACTGCCGCCTGCTTTTCTTTCTGCAGGCGGGCCACGGGCCTCAGCCGAGGTCCGGCCTTCCCCGCGCCCTCTCGTGATCAGGAGGGACATGACGATGCATCACTCGGGCACCCCGTGCCGCGAGACGGCGATGATGTGTCTCGATATTTGTCCCCACTCGATCCTTGTCTCCAGATGAGCCGTGTGTTGGAAGGCGCCAGCCGAAACCTCCGCTGTCGTCCCGGCCTTGAGCCGGGACCCATAACCCCAGGGAGTTTTTTAGGGCACGCGTGTTGACGGATCTCACCCGGCCACATCCGGCGCGGCGTAGTGGTCCTGGCTCGAGGCCGGGACGACACTGAATTTGACACGCGGTCCGGGCAGCTATGAGCAGCCGTGACTTTGCAGTACGTCCGCGATCCCGTATCCAGCAGCGACAACTTGCAGAGGAAACCGTCATGACCAAGACCGCCGCCGAGATCGAAGACGACCGCCAGATCCGTGAGCTGCTGCAGAACTGGGCGATCTGGCGCGATGCGGGCGATTGGGAGCGCTTTCGCACCGTGTGGCACCCGGACGGGCGGATGATGGCGACCTGGACGCAGGGCACCGGCGACGAGTTCATCGAGATCAGCAAGGCGGCCTGGGCGAAGGGCGTCAACATCCTGCACTTCCTCGGCGGCATCTCGGTCGATCTCGCAGGAGCCCGCGCGATTGCGCAGACCAAGATGACGATCTCGCAGCGCGCCGAGGTCGAGGGCGTCGCGTGCGACGTGCTCTGCACCGGCCGCTTCTACGACTTCCTCGAGAAGCGCGCAGGCAAATGGGGCATCGTGCTGCGCCAGCCGATCTACGAGAAGGACCGCATGGACCCGGTCACTCCGGGCGCGGTGCCGGCGCTCGATCGCGCGCTGCTGGAGCAGTTTCCGGTCGGCTATCGCCATCTTGCTTATTTGCAGACCCGCATCGGCTACACGGTCAAGCGCGACATGCCGGGATTGAAGGGACCGGAGGTCGAAGCGCTGTATGCGCGCGGTGCGGCATGGCTGGAGGGTGCTCCGCTGTGAGCATTGAACCGCTCATCACCTCGCCGCGACGGATGCGGTTCAGCCGGGGCCGTGGCGCCTGGGCGGCGGGTGGTGAAGGGGGCCTGCATGTCGAAGACGATGGTGACGGTGGCGTGTCTTGGTGTTCTTTCCTCCCGCCCTTCGTCATTCGCGCAAGCCCCATCGACTGCCGGCGCCGAGACGGCGCCAGTCGAATGCACGATCAAGGACGCCGTCGAGGATGCCGCCTGCCGCACGCGTCTGAAGGGGCTGTTCGCACGCAAGGCGGAGACGCTGGCCTTGATGCTGGAGGGCGGCAAGTCCAAGGCCTATCGCGGGAACCGCGCGGCCTGCGATGGCGACGATAGCGAGACGTGCGTCGGCTGCAACCTGCTGCGCTACTTCCCGGCGATCGATGAGTCTGATCCGCCGAAGCTCGAGTTCCGTTACAAGGCCAAGCAAAACGAAAACGGGAGGTGGCGGGGCGGGACGCCGATGACCGGCTGAGGCTGCGCGCCGAGGTGGAGCACCGACAAAGGCGCTTACGACCAGGACGCCGAGTTGCTCCGCCGGGATGGCAACTGGACGCTCGTCCCTGGGACGCGGATGAGCAGGCCGAAATGATGGGTGTCCATCAGTTTTTCGACTGGGAACGGCCGAGGAGATGTTCCATGCTGGTATGCCAGATGGAGTATGTATACCAAAATGAGCGCAAAACGGTAAATTAACGTGTGTTCTTGTCAGATACGGGCGCTCGCTGTATACAATGGTCTGCAGAGAGTATACTAAAATACCAGCAGAGGACACGCCCATGGTCGCTTCCTTCCCCATGAATGCCTGGTACGCCGCCGCCTGGGACGCCGAGGTGAAGCAAGCGCTGCTGCCGCGGACGATCTGCGGCAAGCACGTCGTGATGTACCGCAAGGCGGATGGCTCCATCGCCGCGCTCGAGGATGCGTGCTGGCATCGGCTGGTGCCGCTGTCGAAGGGGCGGCTCGAAGGCGATACCGTCGTCTGCGGCTATCACGGACTGAAGTTCAGCCCGCAGGGGCGCTGCACCTTCATGCCGTCGCAGGAGACGATCAATCCTTCGGCCTGCGTGCGCGCCTATCCGGCCGTCGAGCGCCATCGCTTCGTCTGGCTGTGGATGGGCGATCCGGCGCTCGCCGATCCCGCTGACATCCCCGACATGCATTGGAATCACGATCCGGCATGGGCCGGCGACGGCAAGACCATTCAGGTCAAATGCGACTATCGTCTGGTGGTCGACAACCTGATGGACCTGACGCACGAGACCTTCGTGCACGGCTCGTCGATCGGCAACGACGCCGTGGCGGAAGCGCCGTTCGACGTCACCCATGGCGAACGCACCGCGACCGTGACGCGCTGGATGCGCGGCATCGAGCCGCCGCCGTTCTGGGCCAAGCAGCTCGGCAAGCCCGGCCTGGTCGATCGCTGGCAGATCATCCGCTTCGAGGCGCCGTGCACGGTGACCATCGATGTCGGCGTCGCGCCGGCCGGGACGGGCGCGCCGGAGGGCGACCGCTCGCAGGGCGTCAACGGCATGGTGCTCAACACCATCACGCCGGAGACCGACAAGACATGTCACTATTTCTGGGCCTTCGCGCGCAACTACCAGCTCGCCGAGCAGCGCCTGACCACCGAGATCCGCGAAGGCGTGTCGGGCATCTTCCGAGAGGACGAGCTGATTCTTGAAGCGCAGCAGCGCGCGATGGACGAGAACCCGGGCCGCGTGTTCTACAATCTCAACATCGATGCAGGCGCAATGTGGGCGCGGCGGATCATCGACCGGATGATCGCACGTGAGACGCCATTGCGCGAAGCCGCGGAGTGAATGGAATGGCAGAGCGTGAGAACGAGCGCTCGATCTCGCAGACCGTCCGGGCGCAGCTCACGCTGCGCGACCTGATCCTGACCGGCGGCTTGCGGCCTGGCGAACGGATCTCGGAGCTGCAGGCGGTCGAAGCTGCCGGCGTTTCGCGCACGCCGGTGCGGATGGCCCTGGTTCGGCTGGAGGAGGAGGGGCTGCTCGAGGCCATTCCATCCGGCGGCTTCATGGTCAAATCGTTCTCCGAGCGTGACGTCCTCGATTCGATCGAGGTGCGCGGCACGATGGAAGGCCTCGCCGCGCGGCTGGCCGCCGAGCGCGGCGTGTCCGTGCGCGACACCGAGCCGATGCGCGAGTGCCTCGCCCAGATCGACGAGCTGATCGCGCCGCAGGAGATCTCCTTCGATGCGTTCTCCGCCTACGTCGCGCTCAATGCGCGTTTTCATGCGCTGCTGGCCGAGCTGTCGCGCAGCCCTCCGGTGATCCGCCAGGTCGATCGTGCCAGCGCGCTGCCGTTCGCCTCGCCGAGCGGCTTCGTGATGGCGCAGTCGGCGTTGCCGGAAGCGCGTCACATCCTGGTGGTCGCGCAGGAGCATCATCGCATCGTCATCGACGCGATCGAGAATCGCGAGGGCGCGCGTGCCGAGGCCATCATGCGCGAGCACGCCCGTCTCGCCGCCCGCAATCTGCGGCTGGCGGTCAAGGCCCGCGGTCCGATGGATCTCGTGCCGGCCGCCGTTCTGATCAAGGCATCGAACCCGAGCTGACGGAGACGATCATGCGCTTCCAGGACAATTGGTCGCCGGCAACGCTGGTCTCGACGCGGGACCTCGCGGCCAGCATTCGCGAGTTCATCCTGCGGCCCGACGACTACGTCTGCGCACCCTATCCGGTCGGCAGCCACATCAAGGTCAGCGTCCTCGTCGGCGGCCAGCCGGATGTGCGCTCCTATTCGCTGGTCGGCGAGGCCGATCCGCGGGGCTACCGGATCGCGGTGCGCTTTGCCGAGGATTCCCGCGGCGGCTCGCGTTATCTGTGGTCGCTGCAGCAGGGCGCGCGGCTGGAGGTGACGAGCCCCACCTCGCTGCTGCAGGTCGACTGGCAGCGGCCGCATTATTGTCTCGTCGCCGGTGGCATCGGCATCACGCCGATGGTCGGCGCGGCGCAGGCGCTTGTCCGCAAGACGCCGAACGTGTCGCTGCACTACGCGGTGAGATCGCAGGCCGACGCCGCCTATGTCGAGGAGCTCTCTTCCTTGCTCGGCGACAGGCTTGCCGTCTATGCGGCCGACCAGTCGCAGCGGCTGGATCTGGCCAGCCTGTTTGCGGGCCTGCCGGCCGGCGCCGCGGTGCTGTTCTGCGGGCCGATGCGAATGCTGGATGCGGCACGCAGCGCCTGGGCGGCATGCGGCCGTCAGCCCGCCGATCTCAGCTACGAGACGTTCGGATCATCAGGGCGGCTGTCGACCGAGCCGTTCAAGGTTCGCCTGCGCGATAGCGGCGAGGAGATCGTCGTGCCGCGTGACCGCTCGATGCTGGATGTGCTGAACGCCGCCGGCCACGAGGTCATGGCGGATTGCCGGCGCGGCGAGTGCGGCGTCTGCGCCGTCGACGTGGTCGAGGTCGAGGGCGAGATCGATCATCGCGACGTGTTCTTCAGCGCCGAGCAGAAGCACGAGAGCCGCAAGCTGTGCGCCTGCGTCTCGCGCGCCCATGGCGTGGTGACGATCGATACGCTGGAGCGCGCCGACGCGCTGTGAGCTTTCGGCGGGCTATTTGTCGGTCAGGCTGACCGGCATTGCGGGCTGTGGCCGGGCGGTCTGCTTCCGGCCGGCCTGTTCCGCGGCAAGCGCCTCGCGCGCCGCCTTGAGGCGCGCATCGGTATCCTTGTCGGTGAGCAGCGCGTCGGTGAGATTCGCCTCGGCGACGTGGGCAGCCTCGGCAGCCGCCTTCGCCGCAGCGATGTTGGCGGGCGTGGGATTGGCCTTCGCCAGCGCGTCGGCCGCGTTGCGCTCGGCGACCGCCTTCTCGTTGGCCGCCAGCGCGGCGTCGAGATTGGCGTCGGCGATGGTCTCTGCGGCATCGGCGGCGGCGACCGCCGCGGCGGCAGGACTGGGCGGTGCAGGACTGGGCGGTGCAGGACGTGTCCTTGCCGTCCGCTCGGGGACAGGCGGCGGCTTGCTCGCCGCCTGCGGAGCGGGCGTTGGCGGCTGCTGCACGGCAACGGGCGGCGGGCCGGGTTGCTGGATCGGAGGAGGCTGCAACGACGGCATCGTCGGCACGAGCTCGAGCGGCACCATGCGTGCGAACGAGCTGCGCGCGTCGCGCAGCAGCCCGCCCATGACGTCGTCGATCGGATCGGCGCTTGCAGTCCCGCTGCACGCCCAGCCGAGCAGGGCGATCGCACCGGCGACGTGTCTCGAGGTGACGCAGACGGCCATCGGAGCCTCCATTCCGACAAGATCGGCGCAGCCGACCCGGGGCATTCGTCGCCTGCCTTATTCCGGCAATGGGGTCGCAGGGTGGCGCTGCCGTGGACGGCGCTGCCCGACATGCGCCGCGTCTGCCACATTGGCGTCAGGCGAGCTCCTCGCGCACTCGCGCCGCCGCGGCGCTCATCGCCTTCAATTTACCGAAGGCGGTCGCGCGCGGCAGATACTTCATGCCGCAGTCCGGCGCCACGACGAGCCGCTCCGGAGCCACGACCTTGAGTCCGTTGCGGATGCGCTCGGTGACCACCGCCACCGGCTCGACCTCGGGATCGCCAAGATCGAGCACGCCGAGCACGATCGTTTTGGCCGAGAGATCCTTGAGAACGCCAAGGTCGAGCCGCGGCTGCGCCGCCTCGATCGCGATCTGCGTTGCGCAGCAGTCGGCCAGCTCGGGCAGAAAGGCGTATCCGCTCGGCTTGCTCGAGCCCGGCACGATGGCGGCATAGCCGAAGCAGACATGAACGATGGTCGGCACCGTGATCTGATCCAGCGCGCGGTTGATCGCCTTCACGGCATAGCGCCGCGCCGCCTGCGGGTTGTTGCGCACCCACGGCTCGTCGAGCTGGATGACGTCGGCGCCAGCCCGCTGCAGATCGCGGGCCTCGGCATTGACGACTTCGGCAAAGGCCATCGCGAGCGCCTCGTCGTCGCGGTAGAAATCGTCCTGCGCCTGCTGGCTCAAAGTGAACGGTCCGGGCAGGGTGATCTTGGCGGCGCGGGCGGTGCTGCGGCGGAGAAACTCCATGTCGCGCAGCTCGACCGGATATTTCCGCCGGATTGGGCCGACGACGCGCGGCACCGGCGTCTTGATTCCGGAGGGCGAGATGATGATTGCGGGATTGTCGGCATCGATGCCGTCGAGCGCGGTGGCGAAGCGGTTGGAATAGCTCTCGCGGCGGATCTCGCCGTCCGACACGATGTCGATCCCGGCCTGTTCCATGTCATGGATCGCGACGATCGTGGCGTCGTCCTGCGCCTCGTCGAGCAGCGGCCGCTGAATCCGCCACATGCCCTGCAACCGAATGCGGGGAACGGATTTGGAGAGCATGGCGCGATCGACCAGCCAGTCCGGCTGCGGGTAGCTTCCAACCACTGTGGTCGGCAGGAGATGTCGAGGCATGGTCACCGCAATGGTCCTCCTAAGTCTCGCCGAGCGAGCATCGGGCCATGATAATGCAACCTAGCGTTTTGTTTGTCTTTGGATCGTCATGAAAATGGGTCGTATTTTCTGCAGTTTGACAGCTGGCGGCGGGCTGCCGAGAGACCAGGCGGGGTGACGAATGCGACACGTCCTGACCCTCAATGCGGGCTCGTCCTCGATCAAGTTTGCATTGTTCGAGCAAGATGCCGAGCTGGTCGAAATCCTGCGCGGCCAGATCGAGGGACTGGGCAGCGCGGCGGCGAAGCTGACTGCGAAGTCGAATGACCGCATGGTCGTCGACGAACGGATCGATGCCGTCGACGCTGCCGATCATGAGGCGGCTCTCGGTCGCGTGCTCGACGTCTTGCAGCGCGCCGTCGGTCGTACCTCGGTCGACGCGGTCGGGCATCGCATCGTCCACGGCGGCCTTGCATTCGCCGGACCAGTCGTCATCGAGAACGATGTCCTGCAACGGCTGGAGACGCTCGCCCCGCTGGCGCCGCTGCATCAGCCTCATAATCTCTCCGCCGTGCGAGCCGCGCAGCGTGCATTTCCCGATGCGCTGCAGGTCGGTTGCTTCGACACCGCGTTCCATCGCGCCCACCCCTGGGTGAACGATACCTATGCGTTGCCGCGCGATTTCTACGATCAAGGCATCCGGCGTTACGGCTTTCACGGCCTGTCCTACGAGTACGTGGTGTCGCGGTTGAAGGAGATCGCGCCGCAGGACGAGAAGGGCCGGGTGGTCGTGATGCATCTCGGCAATGGCGCGTCGATGTGTGCCATCCGCGACGGACGGAGCATCGGCTCGTCGATGGGCTTCACCGCGCTGGACGGCCTGCCGATGGGCACGCGCTGCGGGCAGCTGGATCCGGGCGTCGTGCTCTACCTGCTTCAGGAGCAGCGGATGACGGCCGAGGCGGTCGCCGATCTGCTCTACCATCATTCGGGTCTCAAGGGCTTGTCCGGACTGTCTCAGGACATGCGCGAGCTGGAGACGGCCGGAACGCCCGAGGCGCTTCAGGCGATCGACTATTTCGTCGATCGCATCAGGCGCGAGCTTGGCGCAATGGCTGCGGTCCTCTCCGGCCTCGACACGATCGTGTTCTGTGGCGGCATCGGCGAGCACGCATGGCGGATCCGGGCACGCATCTGCCAGAACTTCGAATGGCTCGGGATCGAGCTGGACGAGGGCAGGAATCGCGCGGGCGAAACCGTGATCTCCTCGGATCGCTCGCGCATCCGCGCGTTCGTGATCAACACCAATGAGGAGATGATGATGGCACGGCATGCGGCGGGGTTGCTCGCCGAGCGCCGCAGCGGCTGACGGGGCCGGCCTGACCTGCGGATTTGCCGCTTGCATGTCCTGGATTTTTGGTATCTCCAGGATGAAAGAACAAGAGAGCCGGGTGGGGAAGCGATGGAAGGCAGCGTGGCGTTGCGTGACGCGGACCTGGAGTTCGACTACGTCGTGGTCGGTGCCGGCTCGGCCGGCTGTGTTCTCGCCAACCGGCTCAGCGGCGATGGCAGGCACAAGGTGCTGCTGCTGGAAGCGGGTCCGAAGGATACCAACATCTGGATTCACGTCCCGCTCGGCTACGGCAAGCTGTTCAAGGAAAAGACCGTCAACTGGATGTATCAGACCGAGCCGGAGCCTGGGCTCGACGGTCGATCGGTGTTCCAGCCGCGCGGCAAGGTGCTCGGCGGCTCCAGCTCGATCAACGGCCTGCTCTATGTCCGCGGCCAGCACGAGGACTACGACCGCTGGCGGCAGCGCGGCAATGTCGGCTGGGGCTATGACGACGTGCTGCCCTATTTCAAGCGCGCGGAAAATCAATCGCGTGGCGGCGATGATTTTCACGGCGTCGGCGGCCCGCTGCCGGTCGCCGATTGGCGGCACGAGGATCCCTTGTCGGAGGCCTTCGTGAAGGCGGCGGTCGAAACCGGTCTGCCGTTCAATGCCGACTTCAACGGTGCGACCCAGGAGGGCGCGGGCTTCTTCCAGACCACGACAAGGCGCGGCCGCCGCGCCAGCAGCGCCGTCTCTTATCTCCGGCCGGCGCTCGGCCGCAGCAATCTCCATGTGGAGACGGACGCGTTGGCCCAGCGCATCCTGTTTGAAGGACGTAAGGCGTGCGGCGTGACCTTCAGCCAGCGCGGCCGGCTGCGGACAGCACGCGCTCGCAAAGAGATCCTCGTGTCGAGCGGCGCCTATAATTCGCCGCAGCTGCTGCAACTGTCCGGTGTCGGTGCTGGTGACCTGCTGAAGCAGCATGGCATCGACGTCGTGCTCGATGCGCCCGGTGTGGGGAGCGATCTGCAGGACCATCTGCAGGTGCGCATCGTCATGCGCTGCAGCCAGCGCATCACGCTGAACGACATCGTCAATCATCCCGTGCGCAAGATGCTGGCCGGTGCGCGCTACGCGGCCTTCCGCAAGGGGCCGCTGACGATCGCAGCCGGTACCGCCGGCGCCTTCTTCAAGACCGATCCGCGGCTCGCGAGCCCGGACATCCAGATCCACTTCATCCCGTTCTCGACCGACAAGATGGGCGAGAAGCTGCACACCTTCTCCGGCTTCACCGCCTCGGTCTGCCAGCTCCGGCCGGAAAGCCGGGGATCGCTGCGGATCAGGAGCGCCGACCCGGCGGTGCCGCCGGAAATCCGCATCAATTATCTCGCCAGCGAGACCGATCGCCGCGCCAATGTCGACGGCCTCCGAATCCTGCGGAAAATTCTGGCGGCTCCCGCCCTGAAGCCGTATGTCTCGGATGAAGCCTATCCGGGGTCCAAGATCGTGAGCGACGACGACATCCTGGCCTATTGCCGGCAGACCGGCAGCACGATCTATCATCCGACCTCGACCTGCCGGATGGGAACGGACGCGCTGGCCGTGGTCGACCAGCGCTTGCGCGTGCGCGGCATCGACGGCCTGCGCGTCGTCGACGCCTCGATCATGCCGGACCTGGTTTCGGGCAACACCAATGCGCCGGTCATCATGATCGCGGAGAAGGCCTCCGACATGATCTTGCAGGACGCGCGCTGACGTAGGAATGAGTTCGTGACACGTTTCCGGATCGGCACCCGCAAGAGCACGATGGCCCTGGCGCAGACGGAGGAGATCGCGCGCCGGCTGCAGGCCGCCATTCCGTCGCTCGACATCGAGATCGTCAAATTCGAGACGACCGGCGACTCCGACCAGACCAGCAAGCTCTTGACCCATGGCGGCAAGGGCGGAGCGTTCGTCGCCGAGATCCGGCGGGCGATGCTGGACGGCAAGCTGAACGCGGCGATGCACTCTCTGAAGGACATGCCCGGCAACGAGGAGACGCCGGGTCTCGTGATTGCGGCGCTGCTGTCGCGTGATCCGCCGGGTGACGTGCTGGTGCTGCGCAAAGGGCTGTCGCTGGAGGACTTTCGCAAGGATGGCGGCCGGGGCTTCAAGATCGGCACCAATGCTGTGCGCCGGGCGGCCTATGCGCGGCGGCTGTTTCCACATGCCGAGCTGATCCATTTCCGCGGCGCCGCTGACACCCGCATCCGCAAGCTCGACAATGGCGAGCTGCAGCGGCTGCCGGATGGCGGTGCGGTGGGACCGGCGGATGCGCTGATCATGGCGCGCTCCGGGCTTGAGCGGGTCGGCCTTGCCGACCGCGCCTCCTACGAATTTCCAGTCGCCGACATGCTGCCGGCCGCCGGGCAGGGCATCGTCGCGGTCGAATGCCCTGCGGCCGACTTCGAGACACGCCGCATCCTGGCGACCATCGACGATGCGGCGGCGCGGGCTTGCGCCGATGCCGAGCGCGAGGTGCTGTGGGTGCTGAACGGCCACTGCAACTCGCCGATCGCCGGCTTCTCGACCATCGACGGTGCGCAGATGACGCTGACCGCCTCGGTGCTCGACGAGGACGGCGGCCGCTTCATCGAGGCCCAGCGCAGCGGCCCCGCTGATCGTCCGCGCGAGCTCGGCCGGGCGGTCGGGCTCGAACTGCTCGGCAACGGCGCGGCTGAGCTGATCGAGCGCAGCCGGCCCCGTTAGTCGGTCATCCCTTGTAGGCGCGCACGCGCGCCAGCATCTGCTCGACATTTGCGATCGGCGTCTCCGGCAGGATGCCGTGGCCGAGATTGAAGATGTGCCGGCCGCCTGAATAGCTCGTCAGCACGTCGTCGACCGCCTGGTCGAGCGCCGCGCCGCCGGTGATCAAGGCCAGCGGATCGAGATTACCCTGCACGGCGACCTTGCTCTGCACCCGCTCACGCACCAGGCCCGGCTCCGCGGTCCAGTCGATGCTGACGGCATCGACGCCGGTCTCGGTGACATAGCCAGGCAGCAGCGCGCCGGCGCCGCGCGGAAAGCCGATGATCTTGGCATCCGGCCTGAGCTTGCGCACGCCCTCGACGATGCGGCGGGTCGGTGCGACCGACCAGCGGGCGAACTCGCGGGGGGACAGCACACCGGCCCAGGTGTCGAAGATCTGCAGCGCGTCGGCGCCGGCCTCGAGCTGCTTCAAGAGATAGGCGATCGAGCTGTCCACCAGCGCGTCGATGATTTTCTGGAAGGCATCGGGATGACGATAGGCGAGCAGCCGCGCCGGCGCCTGGTCGGGCGTGCCATGGCCGGCGACCATGTAGGTCGCGACCGTCCACGGTGCGCCGCAGAAACCGATCAGCGCGGTGCTCTGCGGCAGCTCCGCACGAACGCGGCGCAAGGCCTCGAACACCGCATCCAGCTTGGAAAGGTCGGCCTGCGCGGACAGCGTCGCGATCTTCTCCGGCGTATCGAGCGGATCGAGCCGCGGTCCCTCGCCGACCTCGAAGCGGACGCTGCGGCCGAGAGCGTGCGGAATCACCAGAATGTCGGAGAAGATGATCGCCGCATCGAAGCCGAAGCGTCGGATCGGCTGCAGCGTGACCTCCGCCGCGAGCTCCGGGTTGAAGCAGAGGTCGAGGAAGCCGCCCGCCTTGGCACGGACCTCGCGATACTCCGGCAGATAGCGGCCAGCCTGCCGCATCATCCAGATCGGAGGTACGCTTTTGCGCTGACCGGCCAGCACGTCGATGAAAGGCTTGTTCACGGCAGTCTCACTCACGCTCGGGGCTCCGCAACCTCGGGGGAACAGCTTACCGTCCGTGATACATGGCCGGGCGGTTCCGGCCAAGCTCATATCGGTCCGCCAGCGCCGGGGTGCGGGGGCCACTGCGGCAGCTGGACGCCTTGGTCATCGGGGAACACGCGTTTCGCGGCCGCGTTGTCGTCCGACAGGGAGATCGATCATGGCCGAGAAATTCAACCCCGCTCCGCACGACAAGCACGCCGTCGATCCGCGCGAGGCCGTTCGCCTCGATCGCGAAGCCAAGACGCAGCTCGACAAGGGACTGATGGACACGTTCCCTGCATCCGATCCGGTCAGCCTGCAGCAGCCGTCAACGACGCGCATGAAGGACGACGTTGCCAATGGGCGCGAGCACCAGGAGCCCTCACTTTGGGACAAGGTGCGATCGGTGTTCGCGCGCTGAACTAACAAGCGCGACGGCAGCCGAACTGCGCTTGTTGGATGCGAGAATTCCGTAATTGTACGGTGATTGCCGTAGTCTTACGGTTCGCTTCGAACGGCTTCGGATGGGGCGCATTTCAGAGTTAAATAAGATGTCCATGGGACTCTCCCGCCGTCCGGAGAGTCCCGCGGAATGGACGTTGTTGCGACCAGAGTCGATCGAAGCCGCCTGCCAGTGTGGGCGGCGGGCGTCCTCACGCTCGTCTGCGGCGCCATTCTTGCCTTCAGTGTCTGGAGCGAATGGACCTCCCGGAACGCGGAGATGCGCAATGCGGAGATTGATCTCGGCAACCTTGCGCGCTCGCTGACCCAGCATGTCGAGGACACCGTCGAGCTTGCGGATTCGTTGCTGCGCGGCGTCGTCACCGCGCTCGAGACCGATGACGGCAAGCCGGGCGCGATCGCTCGCCTGCAGACGATCCTGAAGTCGAGAAAACCGGGCCTCGGCCGCATCCGCGGCGTCTTCGCCTATGGCGAGAACGGCGACTGGCTCGCCACGACAGAGGACGTCACGCTCACCAACTACAACAATTCGGATCGCGACTACTTCGTTCATCACCGCACGTCGGCCGACCGCTCCCTGCTGATCGGCCGTCCGGTGCAGAGCAAGTCCGGCGGGCAATGGGTCATCACCCTGTCGCGGCGTTGGAATCACGCCGATGGCAGGTTCGGCGGCGTCGTGCTGGCGACCATCGACGTGGCCTATTTCGCTCAGTACTACCGACAGTTCGACGTCGGGCCGCACGGCACGATCAGTCTGATGAGCCGCGATGGTGCCGTGCTCGCGGACAATTCCGTGCCGGACCCGAAAAGTCTCGGTCGGCCGGTCGACGAGGCGATCCCCTATCATCCCGCATCCGGCATCTTGTCCTTCCGCCGCTCCGGCGAGATTTCCGGGCGCATCGGCTTCTATCAGCACGCGCAGCGTTACCCCTTCCTTGTTCTTGCCACGCGCTTGGAAGCCGAAGTGCTGACCTCGTGGAGACGCGAGGCCTTCGTCCGTCTCGCGGTGCTGGTCTCCCTGGTCGCGCTCGTGATCGCGATCGGCATTTTCCTGGTGAAGCAGCTGTTGCAGCGGCAGCAACTCGCTTCGGCGCTGGCCGCCAAGGAGGAGAACTTCCGGCTGCTTGCCGAAGGCTCCAGCGACATCGTGACGCGAATCGAGCTCGACGAGTGCATCGGCTACGTCTCGCCCTCCACCTCGCGCGTTCTCGGCTGGCATCCGTCGCAGCTCCTGGGCAAGCGCGCAATCTCGGGGGTCAACCCGCTCGATCGTCCGCAACTCCAGGAGATTCTCGATCAGCTCCGGAAGGGCGCCGCGGACGAGGCGCGCGCGACCTACCGGATGCGTCGGCGTGACAAATCGGAGATCTGGGTCGAGGCCACCATCCGTGCCACCCGCCGTCCTGATGGCGAGCTCGACGGCTTCGTCGCGGTGACCCGCGACGTGACGCAGCAGAAGACGCTGCAAGGCCGGCTGGAGACGCTCGCGATCGAGGACGGCCTCACCGGGCTCGCCAACCGTCGCCGCTTCGACGAGCGGCTGTTGGAGGAATGGGGCAGGGCCTACCGCGAAAGGACTTCGCTGGCGTTGTTGATGATCGATATCGATCACTTCAAGGCCTACAACGACACCTATGGCCATCCGGCGGGGGACGAATGCCTGCACACCGTCGCCGGCATCCTGGCTGACGAGGCGCAGCGCAGCTCGGACCTCGTGGCCCGCTATGGCGGCGAGGAGTTCGCCATCCTGCTGCCGAACACCGATGCCACCGGATGCGCCCGACTCGGCGAGCGCATCCGGCGCGCCCTGCATACGGCCGGCCTCGTCCACGAGCACAACGTTGGGGGCGTCGTGACGGCCAGCCTCGGCGGCGCGGTCTGCCGTCCGGGTTTCGAGCGCTCCGCCGGCCCGGCCTCGCTGATCGAAGCCGCCGACCGCGCGCTCTACGCTGCCAAGGACGGCGGCCGTGACCGCATGGTCATGGCCGGCGAGGTCGTCGAGTTGCCGTCGAGCAGGGCCCCGGCGACCGTTCCGGCCTGAGATGCCGCTGCCGTCAGTAGTGCGGCGGCGGCTCATGGCGCGGCCCCTCGGCGGTGCTCTGGGCCTCGGCCAGGCGCTCCACCAGCAATGCGATCTGCCGCTTGAGCGCATCGATCTCGCGCCATTGCGCCGTGATGGTCTGGTTCAGCGTCTCGATCGTGTCGTCCTGGAACGTCAGGCGCATCTCCAGCGCATCGATCCGCTCGCTGAGCTCCTGGCTCGACTGCGGCTGCTCAGAGCTGCTCATGGCACGCGCCCTCCGGGTGTGTCGGGGTGGCAGCGTGGCCGAGCTCGCGCAGGCCGTGACCGAGCGCCACCCGCTCGTCGAACACGAAGCAGCCGCCACGCCAGCGGCTCTCGGCCTCCGGAACATCCTCGAGATATTTGAGGATGCCGCCCTTGAGATGGTAGACTTCGGAAAAGCCGCGCGCCAGCAGCAGCGCGCTCGCCTTCTCGCAGCGGATGCCGCCGGTGCAGAACATCGCCACCCGCCTGTGCCGCGCCGGATCGAGCGAGCTGGCCACGAAATCCTTGAACTGCCCGAAGCTGCGCAGGCCGGGATCGACCGCGCCTTCGAACGTCCCCATCGCCACCTCGAACGCGTTTCTGGTGTCGAGCACGACCATGTCGGGCGCGGCGATCAGCGCGTTCCAATCCGCGGGACTGACATAGGTCCCGACCTGGCGGGTCGGATCGGCGGCGGGATCGCCGAGCGTCACGATCTCCCGCTTCAGCCGGACCTTCAGGCGCTGGAACGGCATGGAAGCGGCGCGAGAATATTTCAGCTCGAGGTGATCGAGGCGGCCAGCGAACAGCGTTCCCTGGCAAAGCTCGTCGACCAGCGCGGCGATCGCCTCGGCCGATCCGGCGACCGTCCCGTTGATGCCCTCCTCGGCCAAGAGGATGCTGCCCTTGATACCGCGCGCGGCGCAGAAGGCCCGGAGCGGCGGTCGCAGATTGCGGACATCCGGCAGGGCGACGAACTGATAGAAGGCGGCGACGGTCAGGGGCATGCGGCCGTTTACCAGCAGACCTGACCATAGAAAAGCTGGTATCCCCGGCCATTGCCGAGGCTGGAAAGAATGTGCCATGTAGCTGGCCGGGACTGGCATTACGGCCACCACGAGATCACGCAGCGAGCAACGATGAGAAGCTTCCACTTTCCCGGCAGGTCCACGGTCCACGCCCAGAACGGCATGATCGCAACCTCGCACCCGCAGGCCGCGCTGGCCGGGATCGAGGTGCTGCGCGCCGGCGGCACCGCGGCGGACGCGGCGGTGGCGGCCTGCGCCCTGCTCGGGGTGATCGAGCCGCAATCGACCGGCATCGGCGGCGACTGCTTCGCTTTGGTGCAGCCCAAGGGCGAGGGCCGGATCATGGCCTATAACGGCTCCGGCCGGGCGCCCGCGGCGGCCACTGTCGACTGGTATCTCGAGCGCAAGATCCATTCGGTACCGCTGACCTCGGCCCACGCCGTGTCCGTGCCCGGCGCGATCGACGCCTGGGACCGTATCCTGCGCGACCATGGCCGGCTCGGCCTCGACCGGCTGCTGCAGCCGGCGATCCGCGCCGCCGAGGACGGCTATGTGGTGGCGCCGCGCGTCGCCTTCGACTGGAACAACCAGTTCGAGAAGCTCAAGAACGGCACCAACACCGCGCGCCACTTCCTGCCGGGCGGCAAGGCGGCGGTGGCCGGCGACGTGATCCGCCAGCCGGAGCTGGCGCAGACCCTGCGCGTGATCGCCAAGGACGGACCGAAGGGCTTCTACACCGGCGCCGTCGCCGAGGACATGGTGCAGACCCTGCGCGGCATCGGCGGTCTTCATACGCTGGAGGATTTCGCCAACCACCAGACCGAGGTGACCGCGCCGATCGGCACCACCTACAAGGACCACGACGTCTGGCAGTGCCCGCCGAACGGTCCGGGCATCACCATGCTGGTCATGCTCAACATCCTCGCGCGCTTCGACCTCACGCGCATCGCGCCGCTCAGCATCGAGCGCTTCCATCTCGAGGCCGAGGCCGCGCGCATCGCCTACATGATGCGCGAGCAGCATATCGGCGATCCCGCGCACATGACCACCGAGGTCGCCAGCATCCTCGCCAAGGAATTCGCCGACGAGTACATCTCGCAGATCAGCCTCGACAAGCTGCTCGACCTGCCCAACGTCGCGCCGCCGATGAATCCCGAGACGGTCTACATCACGGTCGTCGACCGCGACCGCAACGTCTGCTCCTTCATCAACTCGATCGCGCATTCGTTCGGCTCCGCGATCGTCTCCAACGAGACCGGCGTGCTCCTGCAGAACCGCGCCGGCGGCTTCCGCATTCAGCCGGGTCATCCGAACTGCATCGGTCCGGGCAAGCGGCCGCTGCACACCATCATCCCGGCGCTGGCCACCAAGGCCGGTCGCGCCCAGATGTCGTTCGGCGTCATGGGCGGCCAGTATCAGCCCGTGGGCCAGACCCACGTGCTCACCAACATTCTCGACTATGGCTGCGACGTGCAGGAAGCCATCGATATGGCGCGCGGCCTGCACTACGAGGGCGTCTATCAGCTCGAGGACGGCGTCCCGGCCGAGGTCGTCGAGGGGCTGCAGAAGATCGGCCACAAGACGGCCAAGGTGGTCTCGCCGCTCGGCGGCGGCCAGGCGATCTGGATCGACTGGGACAAGGGCACGCTCACCGGCGGCTCCGACCCGCGCAAGGACGGCTGCGCGCTGGGCTATTGAGGCGGGCGCGTTCTCAGGAACGACCTCACCATCACTGCGCGCAGGCATTGCTGTGTCCGCATCCTCTGCTGTCGTCCCGGCCTTGAGCCGGGACCCATACCCCCAGGGAGCGGTTCGGGGCAGGCTGGTCATTGGCATTTTGCCCATCACGTCTGCTGCGGCGTATGGATCCCGGATCGGCGCCATGCCGCGCTTCGCGCGTCACGGCTTGTCCGGGATGACGACAGTGGACGGAGCAGATTCACGGCTCAAACAGCTGGGGCAGGTGACGGACGTGGCAGCGCGTTCTCGCGGCGATATCGCCCGAGGTCTGCGATCGCTCGTCCCTCGCAAACATGCAGAGGGCGCAGGGAATGCCGGGTGAAGGCCTCACCCATGGCCCGCCTGCGGAAAAAAATGCAGGCGGCAGGTACCACAGGCAAAGCCGGTTCAACCGGCATTCCCTGCGCGACGGTCTTCACGCTTATACGCAGTCTCCCTGGTGCGCCGGGCTTGTTGGCCACCATCACCACGCGGCACGTCAGCGCCATCGCGGCTTGATACCAGCGTCGGGGTATCAGGACGCTGCGATTTCACGTCCGCAGCAAAGCCGTTCGTCGGCGTGCCCGAAGACACGCTGCGGCAACACCGCGGCCATCGCATCCCCACCTCGCGTGTCGTGACGATCGCGCGCAACGCCCCTCTGCGGTGAGGCGGGATGACGGCAATCAATCATGAATTCCGATAAAGCGCAAGAGGTTTATTTATTTCGGAAGCCGATGCCGGGCTGGTCACTTGCGCCGCCATGCGCTAAACCGCGGCTCCCGTGAACGAGCAGAGGCAGTCTGGAGCATGCGGCGTCCGATGAATCGAAGAGTTGCGCTGATGGCGGCGGCATCCGCTGCGGCCGGCGCCGTGCTGGGCTTCCATCCGGTCTCGGCACAGACCAGTTCCGCCAAACCGACAGGAAAGACCATGACGACTCCCTCCGGATTGCAGATCATCGACACCAAGGAAGGCACCGGCGCCACGCCGTCGCGCGGTCAGACCTGCGTGATGCACTACACCGGCTGGCTCTACGAGAATGGCCAGAAGGGCAAGAAATTCGACTCCTCGGTCGACCGCAACGAGCCGTTCGAATTCCCGATCGGCATGAAGCGCGTGATCGCCGGCTGGGACGAGGGCGTTGCCACCATGAAGGTCGGCGGCAAGCGCACGCTGATCATTCCGCCGGAGCTCGGCTACGGCGCCCGCGGCGCCGGCGGCGTCATCCCGCCGAACGCGACGCTGATGTTCGATGTGGAGTTGTTGGGCGTGAAGTAGGACGCCTGATCGCCAACTTCACACGTAGCACTGCGCATGGATGCGGTGCTGATGACTGCGCCCTCTCCCCTTGTGGGAGAGGGCATGTAGGACAGAGCAGCGTACTCGGTTGGGTGAGGGGTTTCTCTCCACGAGCGCATCCGGTGGAGAGAGACCCCTCACCCCATCGTGGACGTGGATGAGCCGTACATGCCCTCTCCCACAAGGGGAGAGGGCGCTATATCAGGCAGCGCTAGGCTGTCGATCTGCTGTCGCGTAGGGTGGGCAAGGCAGCACGCATGCCCACCGCCGATCTGCGGGTGTGGTCAGAATGGTGGGTACGGCAGGTGAGCTTCGATGGAAGTAGCTCGGCGCCTTTGCCCACCCTAGGGATCACAACTAACAAACAGGCAAAGCCGGCCCCGTGAGGAGCCGGCTTTGAGATCTCGCTCTGCCGCGATCAGCAGCGCCGCGTCAGCGGCGCGCTGTCGCGCTCACCTCGATCAGAGGTTCTTGTTCGCCGCGCCGGCCGCAGTGTTCACGGCGTCCTTGGTGGCCTGCTTGGCATCGCCCAGCGCCTGCTGGCCCTTGCCCTTCACTTCCTGAATGGCGCCTTCGCCCTGCAGGCGGTCATTGCCGGTGGCTTCGCCGATGCCCTGCTTGGCCTTGCCGATGGCTTCGTTGGTCGCGCCTTTGATCTTGTCCATGGTCGAACCCATAGTTGCTCTCCGTTGTTTGCGTGAACTGTGCGGGATCAACGCGGGCGGCGCGAAAAGGTTCGCGGGGAACCGGAATGGCGCCGCCGCGGCATTTCGACTAGGATGTGGGTTCCTATCGACCATCACGAATTCGAGAAGAAGAAAAATGTCAGGTTCTCACGACCACGCGCACGGCCATTCCCACGATCACGGCGACGAGCGCTGGAAGCACGACGGCGTGCGCGTCATTCCCGGCAATCAGCTCGACGGCAACGTGCCGTCGACCCCGGGCATGGACCGCAAGGCTGCGATCAACTTCGCGCGCGTCGGCGCGCAGAAGCTGTGGGCCGGCACGGTGACGATCAGGCCCGATGCCAAGACCGGCGCGCATCATCATGGCCATCTCGAGAGCGTGATCTACGTCGTGAAGGGCAAGGCGCGGATGCGCTGGGGCGAGCAGTTGCAATTCACCGCCGAAGCCGGTCCAGGCGACTTCATCTTCGTGCCGCCCTATGTGCCGCATCAGGAAATCAATGCCAGCCCCGACGAGGTGCTGGAATGTGTGCTGGTGCGCAGCGACGGCGAGGCGGTCGCCATCAACATCGACATCGAGCCGGTCGAGAAGCCGGAGACGGTGCTGTGGATCGATCCGGTGCATCGCGACCCCGGCGAGACCCGATCCTAATGCCGGCGAAGATTTGGCGGAGCCATCTCGCGATGGCTCCGCCGGGCAGGGAGCGGCTGTACCGCCCCCTTCACACGCGAAGCAGGGGCGACTGTCGCGCGTGTGTCTCGTCGGTCGCCCGTCAGGCGGCCTCGTTGGCGCGGCGCCACACCGGAAACGGATCGGACAGCCGGGCCCAGGCGGCGACATCCATCGCCGGCTTGCCGGGCAACAGGCAGGCGTCGAGCCGTGCGCTCAATCCGGCCTCGTCCATGTTGCTGCCGATGAACACGATCTCCTGGCGGCGGTCGCCGTAGATCTCGTCCCAGCGCTGCAGCATGCGAGCCCGCCAGTCGGGATTCTCGGGCCATAATTTTTGCGGCACCGAGGCCCACCAGAAGCCGAGCGCGCTGGTGCGCACGATGGCGCCCGCCTGGCTGAGCTCGCCCAGCCATTGCGGCCGCGTCGCCAGCCAGAAATGACCCTTGGCGCGAATCACACCCGGCCACGGCTCGCGCAGGAACTGATCGAAGCGGGCGGGGATGAACGGACGGCGGGCGCGATAGACGAAGCTCGTCACGCCATAGGTTTCGGTCTCCGGCGCGTGATCGGCAAAGCCGTAGAGCTCATTGTACCAGAGCGGATGCTGCTGGGCGCGTTCGAAGTCGAAACGTCCGGTCGCCAGCACGCGCTCCAACGGCACGACGCCGTGGCTGGCCTCGATCACGTCGGCATCCGGATTGAGCGACCGGATGATCTTGCGCGCGGTGTCGCGCTGATCCGCGCTGGCATCATCGATCTTGTTCAGCACGATCACGTCGGCGAACTCGATCTGCTCGACCAGCAGATCGACCAGCGCGCGCTGGTCGCCGTCCAGCGCCTCGCCGCGCTGCGCCAGGAAATCGGACGACCCATAGTCCTTCAGCAGGTTCACCGCGTCGACGACGGTGACCATCGTGTCGAGCCGTGCGACGTCCGACAGGCTCATGCCGTCCTCGTCGCGGAAGTCGAAGGTCGCGGCCACCGGCAGCGGCTCGGAGATGCCGGTGGACTCGATCACGAGATAATCGAAGCGGCCGCTCTCGGCGAGCGTGCGGACTTCCTTCAGCAGGTCGTCGCGCAGGGTGCAGCAGATGCAGCCATTGGTCATCTCCACCAACTGCTCATCCGTCCGCGAAAGATTGGCACCGCCATCGCGAACGAGGTCCGCATCGATGTTCACCTCGCTCATGTCGTTCACGATCACCGCTACCTTCAGATCCTGGCGGTTGTTCAGGATGTGGTTGAGCAAAGTGGTCTTCCCAGCCCCGAGGAAGCCGGACAAGACCGTGACGGGGAGTTTGCGCATCGAGATCGAACAGTCTCTTCAGGGGGAGCGGTCGGTGCCGGCGAGCAGGCATGCGGCCTCGTATGTGATGTTATAACATAACAATCGTCTAGAACAACTCGTGCTGTCAAGGGGAGGCCGGTGACGAAGGTGTGAGCGGGTGGTCGTCCGGCGCCATCGCGCTCGGCGGCGCCGAGCCGGGGAGGTGGACGCGATGACGGAAGCGTCGGCCGGCCATGGCCCGGCCGACGGGGGGCACGAACGATGCGCGAGAGACGACGCGCCTTCGCCACGAGCGACGCTGCGCCCCCTCTCCCCGTTCTTCACGGGGAGAGGGTCGGGGTGAGGGGCAGCCACACGAGCGGTCTCAATTCCATGGACGTGGAGCTGAAGCAGATCGCATCAAAGATGAAATCACGCGACGAACAGGTCTGATGGACTCATGAGATCTGCCGTGCATCATGGAATGGTTGCCCGTGGGTGTCCGACCGGGCTGATCCCTGACATTTTAGACCGGGCTGATGCCTGACAATATTCCATCATTGGTGGGTTGTCTCCGCCGTTTCCTGCGCGACGCGGAGCCGCGCACGCGGCGGAGCAAAGCGCAGGAAACGGCGGTCGCGATTGATGATCCCAAGGTCCCGATCCGAGAAGCGGACGATGTGGTTGCCGCTCTCGTGCTTGGTGAGACCGATGAGTTCGCCGGCGAGCGCCTCGCCGACGAAGACGTGGTCGCCGCGCCATTTGATGACGCCGTTGGGACGCACGCGGCGGACTTGGTGATCGGCGTCGTACCAGGGGTCATCGAGGCGGCTCGGCATGGAGCGCTGCGGCGAGCGCCAGAGCTTGACGGGTGCCACTTGGCCGAGCGCCTCGTGCGGCCGCTCCTCGTTGAAGTGGCGCCGAAAGGCGTCGAAGCGGCGCTGCTGCTCGACAGCGGTGCCTGCCGGCGGCTTCGATGTCTCGGCCTTCAGCGTGCGATGCATGCGCTCGTGCCGGCCGTTGTCCTGCGGGCTGGATGGTGGGATGTAGCGCGGCTCGATGCCGAGCTTGAGCCACCAGATCGAGAGCGTCGAGAGGCCGCCGGCTCCAGTCGATCCGAACGGTACGCCATTGTCGGAGCGGATCGCGCGCGGAAGTCCGATCTCCTTGAAAACAAGCTCCATCGCGTTCTTCACACCGGTCGCGGTCGGATCAACAATGCGCACCTCGATCAGGTAACGGCTCGCCGCGTCGGTGATTGTCAGTGGATCACAGCGCGTTCCATCCCGGGTGCGAAACCAGCCCTTGAAGTCGATCGCCCATTCGTCATTGGGACCTTCCGCCGGCATCACCAGTTCGCCTTGCGCAATCGCCCGACGCCGGCGCGGTCGCGCTTGGACCAAGCCTTCGCGCTTGAGAATGTCGCCGATCGTCGAAGCCGCCGGCCAGTCGACCTGGGGCCGCTCGGACCCCAGCCAGGCCTTGATCTTCTTCGGGCCAAAATGCGGAAACCGTTGCCGAGTTGCGATGATCTGCCGAACCAACCGGTCCGCTGTCGCGTGCGGACAGTTCTGCACCGCATGGCTCTTCTCCTCGAACCACTGCGGATCCCCGCTCGCGCGGCGGCGCTCCCATACGTAGAACGTCTCCCGGCTGACGCCGTGCCGCGCGCACAGCTCCGTCACCGTGAAGGCTCCCGTGTCGTACTCCCGAAACAACCCAATACGCTGCTCCACAGGACTGCTCTCCCTGAAAGGCATCGTCCGATTCTCCTTCGAATCAGACGAAATTGGCCTGTCAGGAATCAACCCGGTCTAAAACGTCAGGAATCAGCCCGGTTCATACCGGGGCTGCCCCTCACCCCAGCCCTCTCCCCGTGAAGAACGGGGAGAGGGAGTGCACCGTCTGCGCGGCATCGCTTGGAGATCATGTCTCAAAGCAGCAAGCGGGAGCATGACTCCCGGCAGCAACTACTTCGACAGATAGGCCGTTCCCGCCGGGCCGTTGGCAACCGACATCGAGAGTGCGCCCGGGGCGATGGACCAGTTGGTGGCGTTCAGGATCAGGGTGTTGAACACCATGGTGACGCTGTTGCTGCTGACGTTGGAGACCGAGTTGATGGTGACGTTGCGGCTCGGCAGATACATCAGGCCGGTATAGGAGGAGCCGCTGGTGCCATTGATCGGCAGGTTGGTCGGCGACAGGCCGTTCGGCTCGTACATCAGGATGTTGGCATAGGTGCCAGTGGTCGGCGCCGACAGCGTCGCGCTGACGTTGCCGTTGAAGGTGAGCGTGGCATTCTGATCGACGAGATAGAACGTCACGCCGTTGCCGGTGACCGTCCAGCCCGAGTTGAAGGTCATCGTGCCCTTGATGACGTACAGGCCCGGGTTGAGCGTCAGCGTGCCGGAGCCGTTGAAATTGGTCGAGCCGCAATAGACGCCCGGATTGAGCGTGACCGAGCCGGGATCGTACACCTTGTTGTTGGTGGTGCACGATCCGACCGTCACCGCCGGCAGCGTGCCGGCGAACGGATCGGAGATCGCCGCGCAATTGGTTTCGGCCGGCGGGGTGACGCCGCCGTTCTTGATGATGGTCGAGCCCTTGATGCAGATGCGCTTGGCGTTCAAGGTCGCGTTGAAGATGGCGGCCGGGCTCTGCGTCGACAGCACGTGCACCTCGCAGGTCGGCGCCTTGAGCTGAGCGCCGGAATTGACCAGCAGCGATTGCGAGTTGAGCGTGCTGACGAGCAGGATGCACACCGGCGTCTTGCTTTGCGCGCCTGCCTTGGCGGTGGCCGAGGCCGTCACGCCGAGCGAGGTGGTACCCATCACGTTCAGGAACGACGTCTTCACCGTGGCCGTCGCGGTGCCGGTGAGCGTGCCATCATTGTTCGAGGTGAAAGCGGCCGAGGCGGACGAGCCGAAGCGGCCGCCGAAATCGCCCTTGAACACCGCGGTCGCCGTCGAAATCTGCTGCGCGCTGGGCTGGATCACGCCGGCCAGCACGGCCGCATCGACGGCCTTCTGCAGCTGGGTCTTGGTGTCGCTCGACTTGGAGAAGTCGACGGCGGCGCCGATCGAGATCACGATCGGAATGATGGCGATGGCGAAGATCATGCTGATCTGGCCGTCCCGGGCGCGCCAGAACCGGCGGCACCGGGCACGGAGACTCTCGGATGAAATCGATGCGGTCATCTACGACGTTTCCCCTGCTGGCTGCTCAGGGCTCGCCGCCGCCACATCGGAGCCCCCTCAGTCCACGACATGGGCCGGAGACATTACCGCGAGCTGAATCCGGTTCCCGAAACGGAACCTGTGTGCTGCGCGCGGGAACTCAGGGTTATCAGTCCATTGGAGCGATCGTCGACAGAAGGGTGATGTTACCTCTCGGGGGTGGTGATTGCACACAACACCTGCTCTGGAGGGTGGTCTCCAAGTCTCGCTTGTTAGTTGTGAAACGGTGACGCTCGCTTGTTCGTCGACGTGCGGTTAGCGCCGGGCCGAGAGCCAGATCCGGTCCGACGGGAGGACCAGGCTGCAGACCAGCGCGTAGGCGACCAGCGAGACCGCGACCGTTGCGGCGAGCGAGGCCATGCCGCCGCCCAGCGTCACGACGGCGATGGCGCCGCCGCCGGCGGCGATCAGGATGCGCAAAACGGAGCCGACGAAAGGCCACAGCACGTGCCCGGCGCCCTGGCCGGCAAAGGACAGCACGAAGCCGAAGCCGAGCGCGGCATAGGCCGGCGCCACGGTGCGCAGATAGATCGCGCCGTCCCGCAGCACGTCGGGGTCATGGCTGAACAGCGTCAGCCAGAGCGGCGGATGCAGCGCCACGACCAGCCCGATGGTGCCCACCAGCACCGCGCCGGTCAGCGCGCTGACCCAGGCGATGCGGCGGGCGCGTCCGCCCTGGCCGGCGCCGACATTGATGCCGACCATGGTCAAGGCCGCCGTGCACAGACCGAACAGGATCGGGATCATGATGTAGTCGAGCCGCGAGGCGATACCGTAGGCGGCGAGCTCCGAAGTGCCGAAGCGGCCGGCCAGCGCGGTCACCAGGATCACGGTGAGGTTGACGAGCACGGCGTTGAGCGCGGTGGGCAGGCCGACCCTGAGGATGTCGGCGAACAGCCGGAGCTGCAGCGGCGCGACGCGGACATGCAGGCTGGAGCGGCCGCTCGCCATATAACGCAGCAGCACCAGCATGGCGCCGCAATAGTACAGTCCGAAGGCGATGCCGGCGCCGGCGATGCCGAGGCCCGGCAGCGGACCGAGGCCGAAGATCAGGATCGGCGACGCGGGGATCATGACCAGCGCGCCGACCAGCGTGACCAGCGCGGGCACCCGCACATTGCCGGCGCCGCGCAGTGCCGCCGCCTGCAGATTGACGATCCACACGGCGATCGCGCCCGCGAACAGATAATTCGAATAGCGCAGCGCCGCCTCCAGCGCGCCGGCGCGGCCGCCGAGCGCGTGATACAGCGCCGGACCGAACAGCGCGGTCGTGACCGTGAACAGGCCGCCGGCGATCACCGCGAGCACGATGGCGTGGAAGGCGATGGCGTCGGCATCGGCGTTGCGGCCGGCGCCGACGGCGCGCGCGACCGCCGAGGAGACGCCGCTGCCGATGCCGCCATTCGACATCATCGTCATCAGCATGAAGATCGGGAACACCATCGCCACGCCGGCGAGCGCGTCGGTGCCGAGGAAGCCGACATAATACGCCTCGGCGACGTTGACCGCGGTCTGCGCCACCAGCACGGTCATGGTGGGAAGCGCGAGCCGGATGAGCGTGGGCAGCACCGGGCCGGTCAGCAAGGCCGCGCGCGCCGCCGCGGCTTTCGTGCGCTGGGCGTCCGGAGGCGGCGGGCAGGGCGTCGCTTCGGACGCAGCGGATTGTGCGGCCGTGCGCGGCTCCGTCGATACGTCCATTTTGCCTCCGCGCGCGCCGGCCGGCGGCGTTGCATTTGAATGATGATCGTCATCCAATATGACCGCGGCCATTGGCGGGTCAAGCAGGCCCGGGCGCAGACCGGTCATGATTTCTTGAACGGGGACGGCAGCCGAGCGGCGCGGCGTCTAGATCATGATGCGTTTCGGCGGAAACGCATCATGATCTTATCTCTTTGTTTGAGCATGATCTTCTCGGAAAACCGGTCTCCACTTTTCCGGATCATGCTCTAGTAATGGATGCGCAGGCCGACGCCGCCATGGATGGTGTTGCCGACCGGCTGCGGGCCGAGCGTGCCGTTGACGAACAGATCGGCGATCCAGCCCTTCTGGAGACGGAAGCCGAGCCGGCCGCCATACTCGAACCAGCCCTGGTTGCCCATGGTCGGCGTCACCGTGCCATTGCCGGTCACGGTAGCGACGAGGCCGGATCTGCTCGCGAACGACTGCACATAGCCGCCATTCACGTTGGCTTCGATGCTGGAGCCGAACAGATGCGTCCACTGGCCGCCGATCTTGACCAGGCTGGTGCGGTCGGTGCCGCCGGCGACCGAGGCGTCGAACGGGTTGAAGGCGGCAGCCGGATCGCGATAGCCGGCCACGCGCTGCCACAGCTGCCACAGCTCGACGGAGGCGGCGACCTCGTCGCGCGGCGACATCCGGCTGATCCAGCCGGCGCGGCCATAGACCGCGTAGTTCGAGGCCGTGGTGGTGCCGTCCACGGTGACGTTGCCGAGGCTGGTCGCGTAACTGCGGCCGTAGCGCACCTTCTCATAGGGCGTCAGGATCGTGCCGATGTCGAAGAACGGCCGCGACGAGCCCCAATCGGCGAAGTCGTAGCGCAGCGCGAACGCGCCGATCGGCGCCGAGGTCACGTGATAGCCGTTCTCGTTGTAGTGCGTGTAGGCGAGGCCGGCGAGCAGCGCGAGATTGCCGGTGAGCTGCTTGCGGCCGTGGATGCCGGCCGAGAACGAGCCGGCCGAGCCGAACGCGCTGATGCAGTCGTTGCAGTTGATTTGCTCGTTGACGCCGAGCAGCACCAGGCCGAGCACGCGATTGGTGATCATCTGGTTGAAGCGCTGGTCGGCGAGGCCGGTGATCGAGTTTGCGCTGCTTCCCGCGCCGGTCGGCGCAGGCGTCGGTGTCGGCGAGATCGAGGGCGTCGGGGTCGGCGTCGGAGTTGCGGTCGGCGTGGGCGTTGCGCTGGGTGAGGAGGTCGGTGACGGCGTTGGGGTCGGGCACAGCGCTGCGGCGACATTCTCCACGCCGCAGCTGCTCTGCGCCGTGGCCGGTGCCGCCTGCACCGCGAGCGCAAGCAGCCCGCCTGCGATGGCGGCCGTCCATGCAGCGAGCTGATTGCGGCGTGCGTGCATCGTCATCGCCCGCACAGAATGCCGGTGAAGTCCTGCGGCGGCGCGCTGCTGGCGAGATCGGTGACCGTGCAAAGGCCCGAGGTCGATGTGCAGGTCGCCGCGAAGCTCCAGGACGGATTTGAGGTCTTCCTGATCGCGCTGCGGCCCTGGCCGGTCGCGGTGATGATCGCGGTGTCGCCGGGCTGGGTCAGCTCGAGGCATTGGAAGGTGAGGGTGCAGACCCGCGAGGCACCTTCCTGCAGCACCACCATGGTCTCACCGCGCCTGGAGCGGATGTCGAGGATGGTGCCACGGACGCCGATGGTCGCGAGCGGCGTGTTGATCTTGTAGGCGGTCTTCTCGGAATGGCCGGTGACGAAGCGGAACGCGCCGGTGCCGAGCCGGATCGCGATGTCGCGATAGCTGGTCTCGTCGTTGAACACGGTGCGATCGAGCGTCAGGCTCGCATTGGCCCCGAGCGAAAGATTGGTGCTGTCGATCATGACGAGACGTGCGGCGCTGTCGGTGCCGGTACGCACCGTCTCGTTGCGCACCACGCCGTCGCCGACATTGATCGGGCTGGTCGACGTGCCGGCGATGCGCAGCACGTCCTTCTGCACCAGCACGGCTTCGCCGATGCGATTGTCGGCGCGGGCCTGTCCCGCGACGCCCAACAAGGCGGCGGCCGACAGCGCAGCAACGCAGGTTCGGTGACGCAGATTCATATCCACACCGAAGATTGTTCCCCGTTCAATCTAGCCGAGGTCCCTGCGCGAGGTTGTTGTAAAATGGACACAAGTTTGCCTCGATGCGTCGACGATGTTTAGTTGCGCTCACCCTGAGGTCAGTTCAATCGCATGCCCATGAAGTCAGCTGCGGCTCGCCGTGACGAGGATGACGACGACGGCGATGTCGCGCAGGATGGCGCCTTGCCGGCGCGCCGCTGTGCGCTCACGGCGTTCATGATCTTCGTCATCACGCACGTCATCTTGATGATCGGCCTCGCCTCGCCGCCCAAATTCGTGTTCGACGAGGTGCACTACGTGCCCGCTGCGCGGCAGATGCTCGGGCTGGCGCCGGCATCGCCGCAGCTCAACCCGATGCATCCGCCGCTCGCCAAGGAGCTCATTGCGCTGTCGATCAGGACGTTCGGCGACAATGCGTTCGCGTGGCGCTATCCCGGTACCGTGCTCGGCGGCCTCGCCGTCGCCGCGATCTATCTGTGCGGCCTTGCGCTGTTTGCGGCGCAGTCGCCGGCGATCGCCGCCGCGCTGGTCGCCTTCTTCAACCAGATGCTGTTCGTGCAGGCGCGCATCGCGATGCTCGACATCGGCGCGCTCGCCTTCAGCCTGCTCGGGATCGCGGCGTTCCTGTTCGCGTTCAGGCTGCGGCGGCCGCACTTCGTCCTGGCGCTCGCGGGGGCGATGTTCGGTCTTGCGATCGCCTGCAAATGGAGCGGGCTGTTTCCGCTGCTGACGACGCTTCTCATCGTCGGCCTGATCAAGCTGCTGCAGCACTGGCAGACCTCGTTCGGCGATCCCCAGCCGACCGACTGGTACCAGCCGGAGCAATGGCCGCAATTGCGATGGGCGTCCATCGCGCTCTGCCTCGTCGCTGCTCCCACACTCTGCTATCTCGCGACCTTCGTGCCGCTGCACGGCCTGTCCATCGGCGCGATCGCCGAAGCGCAGCGGCGCATCTTCGCCGACAGCGTCACCACGGCGATTGCCGGCCATACCTATATGAGCGCTTGGCCGACCTGGCCGCTGCTGGTGCGCCCCGTCTGGTTCCTGTTCGACAAGGCGAGCGAGACCGACATTGCCGCGGTGGTGCTGCTCGGCAATCCGCTGGTGCTGTGGCCGGCGCTGCCGGCGCTCGCTGTCTGCGTCAGGGATTTCGTCGCACAACGCAGCGCGGCGGCGTTCCTGATCCTGACGTTCTATCTCGGCTGCTATCTGCCCTGGGCGCTGCTGCCGCGCGCGCTGAGCTTTCTCTACTACTATCTGCCGTCGGCAACGCTCGCGAGCCTCGCGCTCGTCCATGTGCTGCTGCGATGGCCGCGCCGGGTGATGTGGGCCTATGTCGCGATCGCGATGCTCGGCTTCGCCCTGATGCTGCCGATCAGCGCCGCCTTCATCGGCACGACGATGCGGACGTTCACCCGGCTGATGCTGTTCCAGAGCTGGATCTGACAGGGCAAAAAGCGCCCCACCTGCCGGGGACCGTCGGCAAGCGGGGCGATACGCGCGGCGGAGCGCTCACTTCGCCGCGGTCTTGGTGTCCATGTTGACGACCTGCACACGCCGGTTGAGCGGATCGGCCGGGTTGGCGGCATCCTTCAGCTTGGTCTTGCCATAGCCGACGGTCACGAGGTCCTGGCCGGTCAGGCCGAACTTCTCGACCAGATAGCGCTTGATGGTGTCGGCGCGACGCTCGGACAGATCCTGGTTGAAGCCGTCGCCGCCGATGCCGTCGGTATGGCCGGCGACCACGAAGGTCGAGCCCTTCAGGTTGGGATCGGACAGCGCCTTGCCGAGCTCCTGCACCGCAGGCATCGAGGCCTTGCTGATCTCGGCCGAGTTGTAGTCGAACTGGATCTCGAGATCGATCTTCGGCTTGGTCGCCGCCAGCTCGGCGATCTGCTCGCGCTCGCCGAGCGACAGCGAGCGGGTCTTGCGGTTGCGCATGCTGTCGATGAAGGCGGATTGCTTGGCCTGCGTCGCCGCATCGACCTGCGGGGCCGTCTGCGGTCCGACCGAGATGCCACGGGTGGCGGATTTCGGCTTCAGCGCGTTCAGGATCTGATCGGCGGACACCGCCTCGCCGGCGAGCGCGGCGCCGGCGCTCATCGTCAGCATGGCGGTCAATGCCGCCGCTCGAACTGCAATACGTCCAAAATATGCGGTCATCGTCGTCATCCTCGGGTGGTCATGGCTCATAGCCATTGGATGCTTGGACGATAGAACGGGTTCAAAACGTTCGAATGTGATCGATATCACGCATGACCGGTCGCGCGCCCCACTGCTGCGAGGTTGTCGCAAAGCCATCGGCGCGTGGCCGGTCTGCGAACAACAAATCGGCCAGATGCGGTTCTACCGGATATCTCTCGCCGGAAAAAAATCGCAAACCGTGGGAAGCGAGGCGGGCAACAAACGATTGAAGTCAAGAAACGCCAACGGAAAAGCATAGCCGTGTTCAACTCATCCCCCAGGCGCGACTACCAGTCCCATCGGGCCAGCAGCCAGGACTCGTCGGGATCGACGAGTTCCATGTCGACGCTGATCGGCGCCGGCATCATCGCCGCGGCGATCCTGCTGTCGACGCTGATCACCGCGGTCGGCAACCGTTATGTCGGGCTGGAAAGTCCCTCGGAGGATACGGCCTGGCTGGTCGACCGCCTGACCGGACGGATCTACAAATGCCGCGCGCCGGATCCGGGCCGCGCCAGCTGCAAGGCCGAGATCGCCACCGGCAGCATCCCAGAAAAGAGCAAGCCATAGGTTCCCGAACCGGATCTGTCAGGCATGATTGGCGTTGCGGGAGCACCGCCGAATCTCGCACGATCGCGCCGTCATGGCCGCCGTTCCTGCTCCCATTCCGTTGTCGAAGATCACCGCACGTCGTCTCTGGCTGCGCGCCCAGCGCCTCGACACCGAGGCGCCGTTCGGCGCCGGCCCGCAAGCCGTCGCGGCGGCGATCGCGCATCTCGGCTATGTGCAGATCGACACCATCAACGTGATCGAGCGCTGCCACCACCACATCCTGTTCAGCCGCATCCCGGCCTATCGGCGTGCCGATCTCAGGCAGGCGCAGAGCAGCGACAAGACCGTCTTCGAATATTGGACCCATGCGCTGTCCTACGTGCCGGTGCAGGACTTCCGCTTTTTCGTGCCGGCGATGCGGCGCTATCGCCGCGAAGGACATCGCTGGCTGCAGACCGTCAAGCCTGAGGATTCGCGCAAGGTGATGCGGCTGATCCGCCAGGGCGGCGCGCTGACCATCCGCGACATCGACGACGATGAGCTGCGGGAGAAGGACCACGCCTGGGCCAGCCGCAAGCCGTCGAAACGGGCGCTGCAGCTCGGCTTCTACGAGGGCACGCTGACGGTCGCCGGCCGCGACGGCATGCTCAAGACCTACGATCTCACCACCCGCCATTTCGGCTGGGACCGGCTGCCGAAGGGCGCCACCGAGCGCGAGATCGCAGCCTATCTGCTCGACCGCGGCCTGCGCGCGCAGGGCGTCGTCAGCCTGGACTCGCTCTGCCATCTCAATGCGCCGCGCAAGGCGGATGTGCGACGGGTCATCGACGCGCGGGTCCGCCGTGGCGAACTTGTGCCGGTCGCGCTGGAGGGCGGCGGCAGGCACGAGCATTGGGCGATGCCGGCCGCGCTGGAGGAGGCGATCGCGATCGACCCTGCGCGTGTGCACATCCTGTCACCGTTCGATCCGCTGATCATCCAGCGCAAGCGGACGCAGGCGATCTTCGACTACGACCATCGCTTCGAGGCCTATGTTCCGAAGGACAAGCGGCTGTTCGGCTACTTTGCGCTACCCGTTCTGGTCGGCGAGGAGATCGTCGCGGCGATCGATTTGAAGACCGACCGGCAGAACAGCAAGCTGCTGATGCAGAAATGGAGCTGGGTCGGCCAGGGCAAGGCGGCGCGCGGCGACCATCGCAAGGCGCTGAAGCGGACCATCGAGGACGAACTGCACCGGTTCCAGCGGTTTCAGCTCGGCGATTGACCTTCCGCCAGACCGAGCGCTCATCCGGCTTGATTTGGAAACAAATGTTCCCTAAAAGGGGGCATGACGAAGCCGCAGACGAATTCATCCGAGCGCCGCGGGCCAGGCCGGCCGCGCGAGTTCGACATGGACACCGCCCTCGGCAGGGCGCTGGTGGTGTTCAGCGAGCGTGGCTACCACGGCGCCTCGCTGGCGGAATTGCGGGCTGCGATGAAGCTTGCCACCGGCAGCCTCTACAAGGCCTTCGCGGACAAGAGCGCGATTTTCCTGGCGACGCTGGACTACTACATCGCGCGCCGCGACCGGCAGCTGCGCGAGCGGCTCGATGCGCAACAACGCGGCCGCGACAGACTGGAGGCCTTGCTGGCATTCTATGCGGAGTCCGCCAGCGACAGCGAGGGCCGGCGCGGCTGTCTGGTCGTTACCAGCGCCACCGAGCTCGCCACCTTGGATGCGGAGGCCGCGGCCAAGGTCCGCAATTCGTTGCGCCGGGTCGAGACCCTGTTGCGCGACCTGATCAGGCTCGGCCAGGCCGACGGATCGATCCGGCCGGATCTCGATGCGGAGGTCGCGGCGGGGGCTCTGTTCTGCGTCATCCAGGGCTTGCGGGTGGTCGGCAAAACGGGACGCACCAAGGGCGAGATGACGAAGGTCGCAAAACAAGCCGCGGCCCTGTTCGCGTGATGTTGCGCGAAATTAGGAAACATTTGTTCTATAATAACGAGGATGATCCATGTCGGAATTGATGAACGCCGTTTCTCCCCAAGCTCCGTCGCGGCTGGTCCCGGCGGAGCCGTTCGCGCGCGATGACGCCGCGCTGTCCGGCTTCACGCACCGGTTCGAGACCATCGACGGCCTCAGGCTACACTATGTCAGCGGAGGCCGGCCTGACGGCGAGGTCGTCGTGCTGCTTGCCGGCTTTCCAGAGAGCTGGTTCGCTTGGCGCAAGGTCATGCCGCTGCTGGACGCGCGTTATCGCGTCATTGCGATCGATTTCCCGGGGCAGGGCGACTCGGACCGGCCGGCTGATGGCTACGACACCCAGACGCTCGCCACGTCCGTGCATCGCCTGCTGCAGCAGCTTGGCGTCACCAGCCATCATCTCGTCGGCCACGACATCGGCGCGTGGGTGGCCTATCCCTATACGGCACTGTTCGGAGATGCGGTGCAAAGCCTGGCGCTGCTGGATGCCGGGATTCCCGGCGTGACCTTGCCCGAGGCTTTGCCCTACGCGCCGGACCGCGCGTGGCGCACCTGGCACTTCTCGTTCCACGTCGTCGCGGACCTTCCGGAGATGCTGATCCAGGGCCGCGAGCGCGACTATCTCGCCTGGTTCCTGCGCCGCAAGGGTGCCAATCCCGAAGCATTCTCCGAGAGCGATCTCGACGAATACGCGCGCGTGCTGACCAAGGCCGGCGGCCTGCGCGCGGGACTTGGCTATTATCGTGCGGCCGCACTGTCGGCGGATCAGAACCGCGAGCTGAAAGCCAAAGGCAAACTCAAGCCGCCGGTGCTGGCGGTCGGTGCCGATCAGGGATCGATCGTCGACATGGCCGCGCCGCTCAGGGAGGTCGCTGAGCACGTCGATGGCATCACCATTGGCTCGTGCGGCCACTATATCCCGGAGGAGCAGCCGGCCGTCCTGGCGGAGGAACTGATGGCTTTCTTCAGCCGCGCCGGTGCCGATTCGAACTGAGATCTCAGCCGGCATGGAGCCTCGCCCCAGGCAACCTAAGCCGTGCTGGGCGATCGCATTGGGACGGCAGTTTTGCGCTCGTCCATCTCCACGTCGTCATGGCCGGGCTTGTCCCGGCCATCCACGTCATCCGGCATATTGGGAACGACGTGGATGCCCGGGCCTTCGCCGCGCCGAAGCGGCTTCGGCCGCGCAGGCGGGACAAGCCCGGGCATGACGGAGTTACAAATTGGCAGCATCTTTCGCCGTGCTGTTAGGCCGAGGAGACCGCAACGTGATCCGATCGATCGCCATGCCGATGAGGATGCCGATCGCATAGGCGACGATGTTCCACAGCGAAAAAATGCGCCCGAGCAGCAGCGCGCCGGCCAGCGTCAGGCGGAAGCTGTCGAGCCAGGGCGTATGGATCAGCCGGCTCGCCTCGACGGTCACGGCGACGGCGAGCGCGAGCCCGCCGATCTGCCGCCATGACCTCAGCGGCAGCAGCGCGACCAGCAGCATGTACACCATCGTCGCCCAGAGGATGGAACCGCCGTATTTGACGATGAAGGCGGGAAGGCCGAGGCCCAGACCGTAGAAGCGCAAGGCGAGGCCGAGCGCGATGACGATCAGTGCCGACGCCAGGGCCAACGCACGGCGGTGCTCATTCAGTCGCGTCATGGTCGGCCACCCTCCACTGTCGTCCCGGACAAGCTGTGACGCGCGTCCGCGCGGAACAGCGCCGATCCGGGACCCAGACGCCGCGGCCGATGTGAGTTGCGAAAAAGCCAATCACCAGCGTGCCTCAAACTGCACGCTGGGGGTATGGGTCCCGGCTTTCGCCGGGACGACAATGGGGCGTGTCGTGACGGCGATGCGTGTCGAGCCGGCGCGGCCGGGAGCATCAGGCCCTGAGCTCGCCATGCGCACGCCGCGCGCCCGCGATGCACCGACATGCTGTGGGATTGCTTGTTTTCCAATTGACTTGCCACCGTTGATGCTCAACACCGCCATCAACTATCAAACTCTGCAATGCTCCCGGGAGGAGATCGATGAGCTCGTCAACCATTCGTCCCGCCGCGTCTGGCCGGTCCGACATCGAGGCCGCAACCATCCGCGTCATTTCGTGGCGGCTGATTCCGTTCCTGGTGCTCGCTTATTTCTTCTCCTATCTCGACCGCGTCAATCTCGGCTTCGCCGCGCTGACGATGAACGCCGAGCTGAAATTCTCCCCGCTGGTGTTCGCCTGGGGGGCGGGCATCTTCTTCATCGGCTATTTCATCTTCGAGGTGCCGAGCAATCTGGCGCTGGAGAAATTCGGCGCCAGCCGGTGGATCGCGCGCATCATGGTCACCTGGGGGATCATCTCGGCGCTGATGGCGCTGGTCTCGGGTCCCTGGAGCTTCTACGCGCTGCGCTTCCTGCTCGGCGTCGCCGAGGCGGGCTTCTTCCCAGGCATCATCCTCTATCTCACTTATTGGTACCCGGCGCAGTATCGCGCCCGCTTCCTTGCCGCCTTTGCGGTTGCCGTGCCGATCTCGACCGTGATCGGTGCGCCGGTGTCGGGCCTGCTGCTCGGCATGCACGGACTGATGGGATTGCAAGGCTGGCAGTGGCTGTTCATCATCGAGGGTATCCCTTCGGTGCTGCTCGGTGTCGTCACCTGGTTCTATCTGACCGACCGGCCGGAGCACGCGACCTGGCTGTCGGCGGAGCAGAAGGCCTGGCTCGCGGCCAGGCTCGAGGCGGAGACCGCGGCCAAGCAGGCGGCGGGACACATGACGCTTGGCGAGGCGCTGTCGTCGCCGAAGGTGATCGTGCTCAGCCTGATCTATTTCGGCTTCGTCGGCGCGCTCTACGGCATGCAGTTCTGGCTGCCGCAGATCGTCAAGGCGTTCGGCCTGACGAATACGCAGACCGGCTTCGTCACCGCGATCCCCTATGCGTTCGGCACCGTCGCGATGATCCTGTGGGCGCGTCATTCCGATGCGACGCGCGAGCGCGTCGTGCATGTCGGCGCGCCGATGATCCTGATCGCGATTGCGCTGGCGGCATCGAGCCAGATCGGCGATCCCACGCTGACGATGGTCGCGCTGACCTTCGCCGCGATCGGCGTGTTCTGCGTGTTCGGCGTGTTCTGGACGTTGCCGACGGCGTGGCTGTCGGGCACGGCCGCCGCCGGCGCCATCGCGCTGATCAACTCGATCGGCAATCTCGCCGGCTTCGGCGGTCCCTATCTGGTCGGCTGGATCAAGGACACGACGGGCTCGACGACGCATGGCCTGCTCGCATTGTCGGCGCTGCCGCTGATTGCGGGGCTCCTGGTGTTCTTCGGCGGCCATGAAAGCAAGGTGGAGTTCGCCGGCCAGGCGCCGGCGGAGTGAGCGCGTGCGGTGATCCGCACTGCGGACACCGTGTGTTGGGACCAGGCGCCGTCATTCCGGGGTGGTCGCGACAGCGACCGAACCCGGAATCCCGAGATGAGTCGCTGTGGTGCAAACCAAGCTCGAGATTCCGGGTTCGACCGCTGTCGCGGTCGCCCCGGAATGACACCGTAGGGTGATGGACGCTCCCGCCAATCGAGATCTGCCCTTCTCCTGAGCACCTGCGGCAACATGTCTTAACGGTCACGAAGTGATGATCTATGACGATTATTGACAATCGTCACTCGACACTCGACACTCTCTCGCAACAGCAGCGAAGGGGTGTCCGATGCTCGTCCAGCAGGTTTTTTCCAGCTTTTCCAGGCTGTTGAGCGGCGTTGTGCTGGCCGCGGCGGCCGTTGCCTTGGCCGGCTGTAATGAGACCGTCGCCCAGAAAGCCGAGCCTGTCCGGCCGGTCCTGGTCGCAACCGTCCATTTTGAGGCCGAGACGCCGGAGCGCAGTTTCGTCGGCACCATCCGGCCGCGGATCGAGGCCGACATCGGTTTCCGCGTCGCCGGCAAGGTTGCCAAGCGCCTGGTTGAGGTCGGCCAGACGGTGGAGGTCGGCCAGCCGCTCGCCACGCTCGACGAGGTCGACCTGAAGCTGCAGGCCGAGCAGGCCGAGGCCGAATTCCGCGCCGCCACCGGCGTGCTGGCGCAAGCCTCCGCGGCCGAGACCCGCGCCAAGGAATTGCGCGCCAAGGGCTGGACCACGGATGCGCAGATGGACCAGGCCAAGGCGTCCGCGGATGAAGCCCGCGCGCGGCTCAATCGCGCCGAGCGTTCGGTCGAACTGACACGCAACTCGCTGTCCTACGCGACGCTGGTCGCAGATGCCCGCGGTGTCGTCACCGCCTCGATGATCGAGCCCGGCGTTGTCGTCGCCGCCGGCCAGGCCGCGATCCGCGTCGCGCGCTTCGCCGAGAAGGAGGCGGTGGTCGCGATCCCCGAGACCTTGCTGGACCGCGCCAAGAACGGCGTCGCGACGGTGTCGCTTTGGTCGGAGACCGGCAAGACCTACGCGGCGCGGCTGCGCGAGATCGCGCCCGCGGCCGATCCCGCGACCCGCACCTATCTCGCAAAATTCTCGCTGCCGGACGCCAAGGACAGCGTCTCGCTCGGCATGACTGCGACGCTCACGCTGTCCGACCCCGCCACCACGCGCGTGGCGCGGCTGCCGCTGTCGGCGCTGTTCAGCGACGGCCGCGATCCCTCGCTCTACGTCGTCAACGACAAGGGCGAGGTGACGCTGAAGCCGGTCAAGGTGAAGGCCTACGACAGCAAGGACGTGCTGGTCACGTCAGGTGTCGACGAGGGCGAGAAGGTGGTGGCGCTCGGCGTGCAGAAGATCGACCCCGCGCAGAAGGTGCGCGTGGTCTCGGCGCTGACGTTCTGATGCGCGTCGTTCCGGGATGGTCCGAAGGACCAGACCCGGAACCTCGAGATTCCGGGTTCGCTCGCTAATGCGAGCGCCCCGGAATGACGAGACCAAACACGGCCGTCATTGCGAGGAGCGCAGCGACGAAGTGATCCAGGGCTACGCGTGCGACTCTGGATTGCTTCGCTTCGCTCGCAATGACGGTCACTGAGACTGTCGGCCTGAACTAAAGACTTCGGATCATCGGGGAGCGTGCCATGAAGCGGTTCAATCTGTCGGCCTGGGCGGTCAGCCATCCGCCGCTGGTGCTGTTCCTGATCGTGGCGCTGGGCCTGTTCGGCTTCATCTCCTACGAGCGGCTGGGGCGCGCCGAGGACCCGTTCTTCACCGTCAAGGTCGTCAACGTCTCGGTGATGTGGCCCGGCGCCACCGCCACGGAGATGCAGAGCCAGGTCGCCGATCCCATCGAGAAGAAGCTGCAGGAGCTGCCTTACTTCGAGAAGGTTCAGACCTATTCGAAGCCGGCCTTCGCGGCGATGCAGGTTACCTTCCGCGATTCGACGCCGCCGAAGGACGTGCCATATCTGTTCTATCTGCTGCGCAAGAAGCTCGCCGACGTGCAGGGCTCGCTGCCCTCGGGCGTGCTCGGACCATTCGTCAACGACGAGTTCTCCGACGTCGATTCGATCCTGTTCATGATGACCGGCGACGGCGCCGACTACGCGCAGCTCAAGAAGGTCGCCGAGGGCCTGCGGCAGCGCCTGCTCAAGGTCAACGGCGTCACCAAGGTCAACCTTTACGGCACCCAGGACGAGCGCATCTATGTCGAGTTCAGCCACGCCAAGCTGGCGACGCTCGGCCTCACCGCGCAGGCGCTGTTCGATTCGCTTGCCAAGCAGAACAACGTGACTCCCGCCGGTACGGTCGAGACGTCGTCGCAGCGTGTGCCGCTGCGCGTCACCGGCGCGCTCGACGGCGCCAAGGCGGTCGCAGAGACTCCGGTGGAGAGCAATGGCCGCGTGTTCCGGCTCGGCGATATCGCCACCATCTCGCACGGCTTCGTCGATCCGCCGACCTACAAGGTGCATCAGGAGGGCAAGCCTGCGCTCGGCATCGGCGTCGTCACCGCCAAGGGCGCCAACATCCTCGAGCTCGGCAAGGACGTTCACGCCGCTTCCGCCGACTTCATGAAGGCGGTGCCGCAGGGCATCGAGCTGAAGCAGATCGCCGATCAGCCGAAGGTGGTCGAGACCGCGGTCGGCGAGTTCGTGCACTCCTTCGTCGAAGCGCTGGTCATCGTGCTGTTCGTCTCGTTCCTGGCGCTGGGCTGGCGCACCGGCATCGTGGTGGCGCTGTCGGTGCCGCTGGTGCTCGGCATCGTGTTCATCGCGATGAGCGCCATGGGGCTCGATCTGCACCGGATTTCGCTCGGTGCTCTCATCATTGCGCTCGGCCTGCTGGTCGATGACGCGATCATCGCGGTCGAGATGATGGTGGTGAAGATGGAGCAGGGCTGGGACCGCGTCCGCGCGGCGTCCTATGCCTGGGAATCCACCGCATTCCCGATGCTCACCGGCACGCTGGTGACCGCCGCCGGCTTCCTGCCGATCGGCTTCGCCAATTCGGCGGTCGGCGAGTACACCGGCAGCATCTTCTGGATCGTCGCCATCGCGCTGGTCGCCTCGTGGTTCGTCGCGGTCATCTTCACCCCCTATATCGGCGTGAAGCTGCTGCCGGACATGAAGGCGCATCACGGCCATGATGAGCACGCCGTCTACAACACGCGGATGTATCGTGGCCTGCGCGCCGTCGTGCGCTGGTGCGTGACGCATCGCATCACCACGGTCGCCGCGACGGTCGGCGTGTTCGCCGCCTCGATCGTCGCCTTCGGCCACGTCCAGCAGCAGTTCTTCCCACTGTCGGAGCGGCCGGAGCTGTTCCTGCAGCTGCGTCTGCCGGAGGGCACCGCCTTCAACGTCACCGAGAAGGCCGCGCGCAAGGCCGAGGCGCTGTTGAAGGACGACAAGGACATCGAGACCTTCACCGCCTATGTCGGGCAGGGTTCGCCGCGGTTCTGGCTCGGCCTGTCGCCGCAGCTGCCGAACGAGGCGTTCGCCGAGATCGTCATCGTCGCCAAGGACGTCGCCGCGCGCGAGCGCATCAAGGCGAAGATCGAGACGGCCGCGGCCAATGGCGACCTCAACGAGGCGCGAGTCCGCGTCGACCGTTTCAATTTCGGCCCGCCGGTCGGCTTCCCCGTGCAGTTCCGCGTGATCGGCCCGGACACCGCCAAGGTGCGCGAGATCGCGCGCGAGGTGCGCGACGTCGTCCGGCAGAATCCGAACGTCAGGGATCCGCAGCTCGACTGGAACGAGCAGTCGCCGTACCTCAAGCTCGTCGTCGACCAGGACCGCGCCCGCGCGCTGGGCCTGACGCCGCAGGACGTCTCGCAGTCGCTGGCGATGCTGATCTCCGGCGTGCAGGTGACGACGATCCGCGACGGCATCGAGAAGGTCGGCGTGATCGCCCGCGCCGTGCCGTCCGAGCGGCTCGATCTCGCCGGCGTCGGCGACCTCACCATCACCTCGCGCAACGGCGTCGCCGTACCGCTGCAGCAGATCGCCAAGATCGAGTATGCGCACGAGGAGCCGATCCTGTGGCGGCGCAACCGCGACATGGCGATCACGGTGCGCGCCGACGTCGCAGACGGCGTGCAGGCGCCCGACGTCACCAACCAGATCTGGCCGAAGCTCGCCGACATCAGGGCCAAGCTCGATCCGGCCTACCGCATCGAGATGGGCGGCGCGATCGAGGAATCGGCCAAGGGCAATGCGTCGATCTTCGCGCTGTTCCCGCTGATGGCGATCGTGATGCTGACCTTGCTGATGATTCAGCTGCAGAGCTTCTCGCGGCTGTTCCTGGTGTTCCTGACCGCCCCGCTCGGCATCATCGGCGCCTCGCTGGGACTGAACGTCGCCAATGCGCCGTTCGGCTTCGTGGCGCTGCTCGGCCTGATCGCGCTGGCCGGCATGATCATGCGCAACACCGTGATCCTGGTCGATCAGATCGAGCACGATGTCGCCTCCGGCCTGACCCGGCGCGAGGCGATCATCGAGGCCACGGTGCGCCGCGCCCGCCCAGTGGTGCTGACCGCGCTGGCCGCGATCCTGGCGATGATCCCGCTGTCGCGCTCGGCGTTCTGGGGGCCGATGGCGATCACCATCATGGGCGGTTTGTTCGTTGCGACCTTTCTGACGCTGCTGTACTTGCCGGGCCTGTATGCCCTATGGTTCCGCAAGAGTCTGGACGAGCGCGGGGCAGGTGCGACGGATCATTCTGCAGCGCAGCACGTTGATGGACCGGCCCCGGCGCTTCCGCTCGCCGAGGCAGCCGAATAAGGGATCAACAAGATCGCAGGCATGATGACGCTGGTTTCCGAACACATCGAACCCGATACCCGCGAACGCATCCTCGTCGTGGCGGAGCGCCTGTTTCGACAGATCGGCTACCAGAAGACGACCGTCGCCGACATCGCCAAGGAGCTCCGCATGAGCCCGGCGAACGTCTACCGGTTCTTCGACTCGAAGAAGGCGATCCATGAGGGCGTCGCGCGGACGTTGATGGGGCAGGTCGAGGCGGCGGCGATGGCGATCGCCGAGCGCCCCGGCCCGGTCGCGCCGCGGCTGCGCGAGCTGCTCGGCACCATCCACCGCATGAACACCGAGCGCTATGTCGGCGACAACAAGCTGCACGAGATGGTCGCGGTGGCGATGGAGCAGAGCTGGGAGGTCTGCGAGTGCCACATGCTGCTGATCACGGAGATCATCGGCCGCGTGATCGGGCAGGGCGCCGCGTCGGGCGAGTTCGCCATTTCCGACCTTCCGCTGGCGGCAAAATGTGCCTGCACGGCGATGATGCGCTTCTTCCATCCCCAGATGATCGCGCAATGCGCCACCAAGCCGGGACCGACCATCGACGAGATGATCGATTTCGTCCTGGTGGGGCTTGGTTCGAAGGGCGCTGCAAGCTAAGTTCTCCGTCATTGCCAGCAATGACGGAAGGGACGACGGCGTGACCGAACGGGATCTGCATTTCTACGAACCGAAGAACGGCCACGGCCTCAAGCACGATCCCTTCAACGCCATCGTCGCGCCGCGCCCGATCGGCTGGATCTCCTCGCGCGACGGCAAGGGCAACGCCAATCTGGCCCCCTACAGCTTCTTCAACGCCTTCAACTATACGCCGCCGATCATCGGCTTCTCCTCGACGCAGTGGAAGGATTCCGTCGCCAACATCCAGGATACCGGCGAGTTCGTCTGGAACCTGGTGACGCGCGATCTCGCCAAGCAGATGAACGCCTCCGCCGCGCATGTCGCGCGCGATGTCGACGAGTTCGCGCTGGCCGGCGTCACGCCGGTGCCGTGCAAGTTCGTCGACGTGCCCCGTGTCGGCGAGAGCCCGGTGGCGTTCGAGTGCAAGGTCACGCAGATCATTCAGCTGCAGGGCGCCGACGGCACCAAGGCCCAGGCTTGGCTGACGCTCGGCGAGGTCGTCGCCGTGCACATCGACAAGGCGCTGATCAAGGACGGCGTCTACCAGACCGCGCTGGCGCATCCGATCGTGCGCGCCGGCCGCCGCGGCGACTATTTCGAGATCAAGGCCGAAGACATGTTCGAGATGATCCGGCCGGACTGAGCGCCTCTCGCCGAGCGCCGCGAATTGGAGACCGACTGACGTGACCGAATCTGCCGCCCAAGCATCTGCCGCTCATGCCGCGCCGGCCGAGCCGCGCGGCGATCTCTGCATCCGCACCCTGGCGATGCCGGCCGACACCAACGCCAATGGCGACATCTTCGGCGGCTGGCTGCTCAGCCAGATGGATGTCGGCGGCGGCGTGTTCGCAGCCAAGGTCGCGAAGTCGCGCACCGTTACGGTGGCGATCGAGGCGATGAACTTCCGCAAGGCCGTGTATGTCGGCGATCTCGTCTCGGTGTATGCGCATCTGGTGCGCATCGGCCGCACCTCGATGACGGTGCGGCTCGAGGCCTGGGTGCTGCGCCGGAAGGAGGAGCAGCCGATTCTGGTCACCGACGGCAACTTCACCTACGTCTCGATCGACGATGACGGCCGCCCGCAGCCGATCAAGCGCGACGGCGTGATCGCGACCTGATCACGCGGATGGCTCCGCTGCGGCGTCAATAACCTCCGTCAATGCGTGAGGCTCCTGACGCGACCTTGATCGGGGAACCACGCTCCGGCGGCTCGCGTTCACCGAGATCGCGTGCGCGAAAGCCCGCAAGCATGCATTCGCTGCCGTGAAAGGCAGACCGAGGCCGGGCACGTTTACGATGATTGCAAGTTGAGGTTGCGCGATGGCGGCGATGCCGTGTGTCCGCCGCATTGCGGGTCTCCGTAGAGAGTTCGCACGCGATCGAATGCTCGCTTGGGGCGGCAACAAACAGGCCGGAAGAAATGGCCGATGCGCGGGAAACGATCGGGGGCATCTTGCGCGAACAGGGTGGGAGAGAATCCATGTCGGATGTCGAAGAGAAGCTGACCTTGGAGGTGCTCAAGAAGTTGCAGCAGCGCCTTCTCCATGCCGAACGGAAGATCGGGGTGTATGAGATTCAGCTCAATGCGTTCCGCCAGCATCATGTCGAGGTGCTGCAGGATCTTCGCACGATCTATCAACTGCTCGGCCATCACCACGACCGCTTGAGCGGCGCCGACGCGTCGCATCGCAAGGCCACTCTGGTCCCGGATGATCCGCACTGATCTGGCGCTGCCCGGGCCGGTGCCGCCGATGGCAAGATCACGATCCGCGTGCCGGGTCGCTTCGTCCGTGCCGTCCGCTGCAATTCGTTTGCGCTGCGGCACAATGCAAACGACAACACCTCATCATCAACCGGGCATCGGTCAAACACACCATGGACAAAATCGCCTGTTGACATTCCGCATGGACCGAAGCTGCGGGCGCCGCAGGGAACATTCCTCTCGGCGCTCGGTTATAAGCCCCGGAATGAACGACGGGATTTCGCAATGTCCGACACCTACATCATCGAGGTCAGCTCCCAGGCGGCGGGAATCGTCGTGCGCGACCGCGGCGGCTTCCGCTTCTTCGCGGCGTCGCATCGCTTCAATGCGCTCGAGGGCCAGGTGTTTCGCAACGCCCGCGAGGCCGAGCGCGCCGCGCTTCGGATCGTCACGGGCGAGCTGAGCGCAGCGGCCTGAGCGGATCTCGGGACGAGGGCGATCGCCTCTGCCTCAGGATGTGGTGCTGCCTCTCTGACGGTCCGGCGATTGCTGCGGTGCGTTCAGGCGCCTCGTGCATTGACCCTTGACTCGATCAGCATCACCATGGTGCAGCTCGTTTCGAAAGCTTGCCATGGCCGTCCTCTCTCAACGTCAGACCGACATTCTCAACATCGCCCGCGCCTCCGGCCGCGTCATGGTCGAGGATCTTGCGCGCCGGTTCGAAGTGTCGGCCCAGACGATCCGCAAGGACCTCAACGACCTGTGCGAGCAGCGCGCGCTGACGCGCATTCACGGCGGCGCGATCATCGCCTCGGGAGTCGAGAATCTGGCCTATGAGGCGCGGCGCTTCGTCGCTGCCGACGAGAAGAAGGCGATCGGCGCGATCGCGGCCGCGCGCATCCCGAACGGCTCCTCGCTGTTCATCAATATCGGCACCACGACCGAGGAGGTGGCGAGCGCACTGACCTCGCATCAGGACCTGCTGGTCATCACCAACAATCTCAATGTCGCGATGCTGCTCTATCCGCATCCGCGCATCGAAGTGATCGTTGCCGGCGGCAGCGTGCGGCGCTCCGACGGCGGCGTCGTCGGCTCGACGGCGACGCAGCTGATCGGCCAGTTCAAGGTCGACTATGCCATCATCGGCGCCTCCGCGATCGATGAGGAGGGCGCGCTGCTCGACTTCGACTATCGCGAGGTGCAGGTGGCCCAGGCGATCATCGCCAATGCCCGTAGCGTGATGCTGGTCGCCGATTCCACCAAGCTCCACCGCAGCGCGCCGGTGCGTATCGCCCATCTCAGCCAGATCCAGACTTTCGTCACCGACCGTCCCTTGCCGGATGGGCTCGCTGCCCTTTGCCATAGCCGCGGCATCGAGGTCGTCTCGGCCATGCCCGTGGACGAGACGGATGACACCGCAGAGCCAACCGAAACCAGCTCGTCGGCTGTGCTTCGCCGCGCCTGACTTTCCGACACCCTCAAAGGCTGTTTGATCCCGGATTGGGCAGGTTCTGCCCAATCTCGGCCCAACATGCGAATTTCGATTTGCTTTCACTTTCGTTTGTGTTTAACTCGAAACCGAAAGTGAAATCGCTGCGGTCAAGGCGATTGCCGGGGGATGCGTCTGTTGGAGCGAATCTACGACCTCGCCATCATCGGAGGCGGCGTGAATGGCTGCGGCATCGCACGCGATGCGGCCGGGCGCGGAAACTCCGTTTTCCTGTGCGAAATGAACGATCTGGCGAGCGGAACCTCGTCCTGGTCGACCAAGCTCGTTCACGGCGGCTTGCGCTATCTCGAGTATTACGAGTTCCGCCTGGTCCGCGAGGCGCTGATCGAGCGCGAGATCCTCTGGCAGATCGCGCCCCACATCATTCGCCCGCTGCGCTTCGTGCTGCCGCATCATTCCGGCCTGCGCCCAGCCTGGCTGCTGCGCCTCGGCCTGTTTCTCTATGACCATCTTGGCGGCCGCAAGCTGCTGCCGCCGACGCGATCGGTCAACCTGCGCAGCGACGAGGTCGGCCGGCCGCTGATCCCGGGGCGCTATGCCACCGGCTTCGAATATTCCGACTGCTTCGTCGACGATGCCCGCCTGGTCGTGCTGACCGCGCGCGACGCCGCCGATCGGGGGGCCGTGATCCGCACCCGCACCCGTGCGACCGAGATCCGCCAGGACGGCAGCCATTGGCTGGTCACCACCGAGAACACCCAGACAGGCGAGCGCGAGACGATCAAGGCGCGCGCGCTGGTCAATGCCGCCGGTCCCTGGGTCGAGCAGGTTCTGGCGACCGGCGCCGGCGTCAATGCGAAAGCAAAAGTGCGGCTGGTGCAGGGGTCGCATATCGTGGTGCGCAAGCTCTACGACCACGACCGCGCCTATATCTTCCAGAACGCCGACGGCCGCATCATCTTCGCGATTCCCTATCAGCAGGATTTCACGCTGATCGGCACCACCGATCGCGACTATCAGGGCGACCCTGCCAAGGTGAAGGCGACCGACGAGGAGATCGCCTATCTCTGCGCCGCGGTCGGCGAGTACATTGCCAAGCCGGTGGCGCCCGCCGACGTGGTATGGAGCTATTCGGGCGTGCGTCCGCTGTATGACGACGGCGCCAGCGAGGCCAAGGCGGCAACGCGCGACTACGTGTTCGAGCTCGACACGCCCGGCGGCCTGCCGCTGCTGTCGATCTATGGCGGCAAGATCACCACCTATCGGCGGTTGTCGGAAGAGGCGCTGGAGCGGCTTGCGCCCTATCTGAACGGCGCCAAGGCGGAGGAAGGCTGGACCGGCAAGGCGTCGCTGCCCGGTGGCGACATGAAGGTTTCGGCCGTCGCGCCGCTGATCGCCGATCTCCGCAAGGCCTGCCCGTTCCTGTCGGATGCACATGCGAAGCGCATCGCGCATGCCTATGGCACGCGGGCCAAGACCATGCTGGCGGGTGCGACATCTTCGGCCGATCTCGGCCAGGATTTTGGTGGCACCTTGACGGAGCGCGAAGTCAGGTACCTGATGACGAATGAGTGGGCGTTGACGGCCGAGGACATCGTGTGGCGGCGATCGAAGCTGGGGTTGCGGATGTCGGCGGCTGAGATTGCCGCGCTGGACGCGTGGATCATTGCCAACCGGGAGCAGAAGGCCGTGACGCCGCGTGAAGCCGGGGGACGCGCATGAGCGTGACGCTCGATCACGTCTCGCGCATCGTCGACGGCGTCACGACCATTCGCGACGTCTCGCTGACCTTGCAGCGCGGCACGCTGAGCGTGCTGCTTGGGCCGACGCTGTCCGGCAAGACCTCGATCATGCGGCTGCTCGCCGGCTTGGACAAGCCGACGACGGGGCGTGTGCTGGTCGACGGCAAAGACGTCACCGGCGCCGACGTGCGGCAGCGCTCGGTCGCGATGGTCTATCAGCAGTTCATCAACTATCCGTCGCTGACGGTCTATGAGAACATCGCCTCGCCGTTGCGGGTGCAGGGCAAGTCGCGCGAGGAGATCGAGAAGCGCGTCGCCGAAGCGGCCCGGCTGCTGCGGCTCGAGCCCTATCTGAAGCGCACGCCGCTGCAGCTCTCCGGCGGCCAGCAGCAGCGCACGGCGATTGCGCGCGCTTTGGTCAAGGGCGCGGATCTGGTGCTGCTCGACGAACCCCTCGCCAATCTCGACTACAAGCTGCGCGAGGAATTGCGCACCGAGCTGCCGCGCATCTTCGAGGCGTCGGGCGCAATCTTCGTCTACGCCACCACCGAGCCGTCGGAAGCGCTGCTGCTCGGCGGCCGCACCGTGTGCATGTGGGAAGGCCAGGCCCTGCAGGTGGGCGACACCACGGCGGTGTATCGCCGTCCAGACACGCTGCGCGTCGGCCAGGTGTTCTCGGATCCGCCGATGAACACGGTCGAGATTCAGAAGCGCGGCGACAGCGTGCATTATTCCGACAGCGTCAATGCGCCGGCCGTCGGGCTGTATGCCAATTTGCCGGATGGCTCCTACCGCGTCGGCTTCCGTCCGCATCAGCTCGGGCTGGCCAAGGGAGAGGGCAACCACGGCCGCCATGCTTTTCCGGCGACCGTCTCGGTCACCGAGATCACGGGCTCGGAGAGCTTCGTGCATCTGACGCGCGACGGCATGAACTGGGTCGCCGTGCTCCATGGCGTCCATGAATACGAGCCCGGCGAGATCCTCGATGCCGTGCTCGATCCATCCAACGTATTCGTGTTCGATGCCAGCGACCGCCTGGTCGCGGCGCCGGCGACTTGAGGGAGATGCCGCATGGCCCGCATTGACCTCGAAGGTCTCGCCCACTCCTACGGCAACGGCAGCGATGTCGAGAGCTACGCGCTGAAGCCGGTCACGATGACCTGGCGGCAGGGCGGCGCCTATGCGCTGCTCGGCCCCTCCGGCTGCGGCAAGACCACGCTGCTCAACCTGATCTCCGGCATCCTCACGCCCTCGCACGGCAAGATCCTGTTCGACGGCACCGACATCACGCAACGCTCGACCCGCGAGCGCAACATCGCGCAGGTGTTCCAATTCCCGGTGATCTACGACACGATGACGGTCGGCGAGAATCTCGCTTTTCCGCTGAAGAACCGCGGCGTGCCCAGGGCCGAGATCGACAAGCGGGTCGCGGAGATCGCGCGTCTGCTGGATCTCACGCCGCACCTGAACCGCAAGGCCACCCGACTTACGGCCGATGCCAAGCAGAAGATCTCGCTCGGCCGCGGCCTAGTGCGCTCCGACGTCGCCGCGGTGCTGTTCGATGAGCCGCTGACGGTGATCGATCCCGAGCTGAAATGGCAGCTGCGCTCGAAGCTGAAGGCGCTGCATCGCGAGCTCGACTTGACGATGATCTACGTCACCCACGATCAGACGGAGGCGCTGACCTTCGCCGACACCGTCGTCGTCATGCATGACGGCCGTGTCGTGCAGAGCGGCACGCCGGCCGAGCTGTTCGACAAGCCCGCGCATACCTTCGTCGGCTATTTCATCGGTTCGCCCGGCATGAACATCCTCGCCGCCGAGGTGAAGGGCCGCGAGGCGCGGATCGACGGCCACACGCTGACGCTGGCGCGCAGCTACGATGCGCTGCCGGCCGGCGCGAAGATCGAGATCGGCGTGCGCCCGGAATTCGTCGACGTCGCCGCGCCCGGGCCGGGGCTGCTCGACGCCAACATCGAACGGGTCGATGATCTCGGCCGGATCCGCTTCGCACGCGTCCGCGTCGGCGACGTCAAGTTTGCCGCGCGCCTGCCGGCCGGTTTCTCGCCGTCGGGGTCGGCGGTCGGGCTGAAGTTCAATCCGGCCAATGTCCACGTCTATGCCGACAGCCGTCTGGTCGAGGGAGCCTGAGTGATGGACAAGACCATCAACAACAAGGCCTGGTTCCTGGTGCTGCCGGTGTTCCTGCTGGTTGCGTTCTCGGCGATCCTGCCGCTGATGACGGTGGTGAACTATTCGATGCAGGACACCTTCGGCAACAACCAGTTCTTCTGGAACGGCGTCGGCTGGTTCAAGGAGCTGCTCGATCCCTCGACGGATCTCGGCGGCCGCTTCCTCGCCTCGCTCGGCCGCAACCTGATGTTCTCCGCCGCGATCCTCGCCATCGAGGTGCCGCTCGGCATCGTCGTGGCGCTGTCGATGCCGCGGGGCGGCTGGACGGTGGCGTTCTGCCTCGTCGTGCTGGCGCTGCCGCTGCTGATTCCGTGGAACGTGGTCGGCACGATCTGGCAGATCTTCGGCCGGCCCGACATCGGGCTGCTCGGCTACACCCTGAACGGCCTCGGCATCGACTATAATTACGTCTCGAACGAGTTCGATGCCTGGGCGACCGTCATCGTCATGGACGTCTGGCATTGGACCAGCCTGGTGGCGCTGCTGTGCTATGCGGGCCTGAAGTCGATTCCCGATGCCTATTATCAGGCCGCGCAGATCGACGGCGCCTCGCGCTGGGCGGTGTTCACCGCGATCCAGCTGCCGAAGATGCATCGCGTACTGCTGATCGCCGTGCTGCTGCGCTTCATGGACAGCTTCATGATCTACACCGAGCCGTTCGTGGTCACCGGCGGCGGGCCGGGCAATTCCACCACCTTCATCTCGATCGAGCTCGTCAAGATCGCGCTCGGCCAGTTCGACCTCGGCAAGGCGGCTGCGCTGTCGCTGGTCTACAATCTGATCATCCTGATCGTCTGCTGGGTGTTCTACACCATCATGACCAATGCCGGCGCCGAGCGCCGGCCGGTGGAGGGGGGCGCGTGATGAACACCATTCCGGGCCGCCGCATCATCATCTCGCTGTTCCTGGTCTTCCTGCTGCTGCCGATTTACTGGCTCGTCAACATGAGCTTCAAGACCAACAACGAGATCGTCACGACGATGACGCTCTGGCCGCATCAGCCGACGCTGGCCAACTACGTCAGGATCTTTACCGACGAGAGCTGGTACTCCGGCTATATCAACTCGCTGAAATACGTGATCATCAACACGGTGATCTCGATTCTGGTGGCGCTGCCGGCGGCCTATGCGTTCTCGCGCTACCGCTTCCTCGGCGACAAGCACCTGTTCTTCTGGCTGTTGTCGAACCGCATGGCGCCGGCCGCGGTCTATGCGCTGCCCTTCTTCAACCTGTACTCGGCGATCGGCCTGTTCGATACGCCCTGGGCGGTGGCGTTGGCGCACTGCATCTTCAACATCCCGCTGGCGGTGTGGATCCTCGAGGGCTTCGTGTCGTCGGTGCCGCGCGAGATCGACGAGACCGCGTTCCTCGACGGCTATTCCTTTCCGCGCTTCTTCGTGAAGATCCTGGTGCCCTTGATCGCGAGCGGCATCGGCGTCGCCGCGTTCTTCTGCTTCATGTTCTCCTGGGTCGAGCTGCTGCTCGCGCGCACGCTGACGTCGGTCGACGCCAAGCCGATCTCGGCGGTGATGACGCGCACGGTTTCGGCCGCCGGCATGGATTGGGGCCTGCTCGCCGCCGCCGGCGTGCTGACCATCATCCCCGGTGCGCTCGTCATCTGGTTCGTCCGCAACTACATCGCGCGCGGCTTCGCGCTGGGACGGGTGTGATGATCGAGCGCTCGTATCTCCAGGGCCGCTGCCGCACCTCTCCCGCTTGCGGGGAAGGTCGCATCGCATCGTCAGATGCGATGCGGGTGGGAGCCTCCATCCTCTCGGGCAGTCCGACTCGTGGCGCCCTTACCCCGACCTTCCCCCGCAAGCGGGGGAGGGGGCTCATCATCGCCTGGAGCTACTAGCCATGGACAGCATCGCATGGATGGCCTGGACGGCGCCGACCGCGATCTTCTTCGTCGCGCTGGCCTGCACGCTCGTCATCATGACGCTGCTCGCCGCGCGCTATCCGGAAGCCGAACGCGTCGGCGTGCTGCGCATTCCGACCACGCGCGGCGACCGGCTGTTCATCTCGCTGATATCTGCCGCCGTTATCCATCTGGCATGGATCGGGCTGGTCGGGACAGATACGATTGCGACCTTGCCGATCGGCGAGGAAGGTCTTGAGGTCTCGAGCCTGTGGCTCGCGACCGCAATTTCGCTTGCGTCTGCCGTTGCGATCTTTCGCACCGTCTGACGCGAGCGAAGAAGGGCAGATCCGGGGCCAACCCGGACCTGGAATACGTCTGTCGCTGCAAGGAGGAAACCATGCGACACTTGAAACGGAAGCATCACCTGAGCAAGGCCAGTTATCTTGCGATGACCAGCGCCGTTGCGCTGTTCGCCGCGACCATGACGTTGTCCATTCCGGCGCGAGCCGACGACGCCACCATCCAGAAGTGGATCGACAGCGAGTTCCAGCCGTCGACCCTGTCGAAGGAAGAGCAGAAGAAGGAGCTCGAGTGGTTCGCCAAGGCGGCCGAGCCCTTCAAGGGCATGGAGATCAACGTCGTCTCCGAGACCATCACGACGCACGAGTACGAGGCCAAGACCCTGGCCAAGGCGTTCAGCGAGATCACCGGCATCAAGCTGAAGCACGACCTGATCCAGGAAGGCGACGTGGTCGAGAAGCTGCAGACCCAGATGCAGTCCGGCAAGAACGTCTATGACGGCTGGATCAACGATTCCGACCTGATCGGCACCCACTTCCGCTACGGCCAGACCGTCGCGCTGTCGGACTACATGAAGGGCGAAGGCAAGGACGTCACCAATCCCGGTCTGGACGTCAACGACTTCATCGGCAAGTCGTTCACGACCGGCCCCGACGGCAAGCTCTATCAGTTGCCGGTCCAGCAGTTCGCGAACCTGTATTGGTTCCGCTACGACTGGTTCACCAACCCGGACTACAAGGCCAAGTTCAAGGCCAAGTATGGCTACGATCTCGGCGTGCCCGTGAACTGGTCGGCCTATGAGGACATCGCCGAGTTCTTCACCAACGACGTCAAGGAGATCAACGGCGTCAAGGTCTATGGCCACATGGACTACGGCAAGAAGGATCCCTCGCTCGGCTGGCGCTTCACCGACGCCTGGCTGTCGATGGCCGGCAACGGCGACAAGGGCATCCCGAACGGCCTGCCGGTCGACGAATGGGGCATCCGCATGGAAGGCTGCCGTCCGGTCGGCTCCTCGGTCGAGCGCGGCGGCGACACCAACGGTCCGGCCGCGGTCTACTCGATCGCGAAGTACCTCGACTGGATGAAGAAGTATGCGCCGCCGCAGGCGCAGGGCATGACCTTCTCCGAGGCCGGCCCGGTGCCGGCGCAGGGCAACGTCGCCCAGCAGATCTTCTGGTACACCGCCTTCACCGCCGACATGGTGAAGCCCGGCCTGCCGGTCGTGAATGCGGACGGCACGCCGAAGTGGCGCATGGCTCCGTCGCCGCACGGCTCCTACTGGAAGGAAGGCATGAAGCTCGGCTACCAGGACGCCGGCTCTGCGACGCTCCTGAAGTCGACCCCGCCGGATCGCCGCAAGGCCGCCTGGCTGTACCTGCAGTTCATCGTCTCGAAGACGGTGTCTCTCAAGAAGAGCCATGTCGGCCTCACCTTCATCCGTGAATCCGACATCTGGGACAAGTCGTTCACCGAGCGTGCGCCGAAGCTCGGCGGCCTGATCGAGTTCTACCGCTCGCCCGCGCGCGTGCAGTGGACCCCGACCGGGAACAACGTGCCCGACTATCCGAAGCTGGCGCAGCTGTGGTGGCAGAACATCGGCGATGCGTCGTCCGGTGCGAAGACCCCGCAGCAGGCGATGGACGCGCTCGCGGCCGCTCAGGACTCCGTCCTCGAGCGTCTCGAGAAGTCCAAGGTGCAGGGTGAGTGCGGTCCGAAGCTGAACAAGAAGGAATCGGCCGAGTTCTGGTTCAACAAGTCGGCCAAGGACGGCAACATCGCTCCGCAGCGCAAGCTCGCGAACGAGAAGCCGAAGGGCGAGACCGTCGACTACGACACGCTGATCAAGTCGTGGCCGGCGACCCCGCCGAAGCGCGCCGAGGCCAAGTAAGCGCCTGACAACAGCGATCGCCCGGCTTGACCGGGCGATCCAGTCACCTGAGGCCGGGAGCAATCCCGGCCTTTTCTATTGCCGGTCTATTGACGGCGATTTGAGCCGCGTGCCCGTCTCGTCCGGGAATTATTCCCGGATCGCCTGGGACATATTCCACGTGCCAAGTGCCTTGAAGGCGATGACGACAGGCGGCACTCTTTCTTCGCCGGCATCGTTGCCATTTCGCCGCGACTTTGCCCCAACGACGCGAAACAACAAGGCCTCGACACGATCCGGCGTTGCGTCATGCGATCAGGCGCCGGCATCGCGATCAGGAAGCACGGGGCCATCGAGGGAGTACGGCCATGGATCAGGCGCACATCGCCAATATCGCGAGCACGCTGCCGGAAGCGTTGTCGCCCTGGACCATGTTCATGCAGGCCGACGTCGTCGTGAAGGCCGTCATGATCGGGCTTGCGCTGGCGTCGGTGGCGACCTGGACCGTGCTGGTGGTGAAGACCATTCAGCTTCGCTCGGCGTTGCGCGCGGCCCGCAATGCGCTCGGCATCGCGATGGCGGCGCGCGCCTTGTCGGATGCGTCGGGTCGGATTTCCGCCGCGGATGGTGTCGTCGGCCGGCTGCTGGCCGTGGCCGACGACGAGATCGACAAGTCGCGTGGACTGCCCGCCGACGGCATCAAGGAGCGCGTCTCCTGGCAGTTCGAGCGGATCGAGGCGGCAGCGGTCGCGCGGATCGGGCGCGGCATCGGCATTCTCGCGACCGTCGGTGCCGTCGGACCGTTCGTCGGCCTGTTCGGCACCGTCTGGGGCATCATGAACAGCTTCATCGGCATCTCGCATGCTCACACGACCAACCTCGCGGTGGTCGCGCCGGGTATTGCGGAGGCGCTGCTCGCCACCGCCTTCGGCCTCGCCGCGGCGATTCCTGCCGTCGTCATCTACAACCTGTTCGCGCGTGCGACCGGCGGCTATCGCGCTGTGATCGCCGATGCCTCCGTGGCGGTGATGCGCCTGCTCAGCCGCGATCTCGATCGGCAGCATTCCGGGCCAGCCGAAGCGCGGCGCAGCGCCATCCGCGCCGTGGACGCGCCGATGCTGTCGATCGCTAATCCCGCGGAGTGAGCCATGGCCGTCAAGCTTGCCCGGCGCACCGACGAGTTCGAGGAGACGCACGACATCAACGTGACGCCGTTCATCGACGTCATGCTGGTGCTGCTGATCATCTTCATGGTGGCCGCGCCGCTCGCCACCGTCGACATCCCCGTCAATCTGCCGGCGATTTCGGCCGAGCCGCAGCCGCGCGCGGAGACGCCCGTCTTCGTGACCTTCAAGGCTGACCGCTCGCTCGCGGTCGGCGATCAGGGCGTCGCGCAGGCCGACATCGCGGCCTCCCTCGACGCGGCGACCAAGTCCGATCATGGCCAGCGCGTGCTGCTGCGTGCCGACCAGACGCTGCCCTATGGCGAGGTGATGGCGCTGATGAACACGCTGCGCCGCGCCGGCTACACGAAGGTGGCGCTGGTCGCCTTGGAAGACCGGGGCGCGCAGTGAGCGTCCTGACGCTCGATCCGTTCGACCATGAGGAGCGCCGCGAGCGGACGCTGTGGACCGTCGCTGCACTGGTGGTGGCTGGGCTGCATGTCGGGCTCGCCGCGGGCTATTTGTTGCTGCGTGCCGCGCCGCTGGGACGTGCCGAGGCGCCGGCGTTCGATGTGGTGTTCACCCCGGCAGTCGTGAGCGAGCCGGCGGCCCCGGCGCAAGAAGCACCGGCGGCGGAGCCGACCCCTCCGGTGGAGCCGCCGCAGGACGAGCCGCTCAAGCAAGAGCCGGTTGCCCGCGAGGCCGTCGCCGAGCCGGTGCCGCAACCTCAACCTGACCCGGAGCCGCAGGTGGCGGCCCAGCCGGAGCCGGTGCCGGAGGTGATTGCCTCGCCAGAGCCGATGCCGCAGGTCGCGCTTGCGCCCGAGCCGCCGCGCGCGGACGACGTCGTGCTGCCGCCCCCGCCGCCGCCCAAGCCGATCGAGGCGAAGCCGCCTGAGACGAAACCTGCTCCGCCGCCCGAGCGCGTCGAGCGCAAGCCGGTCGAGAAGAAGGAGGCGAGGGAGAAGGCCGAGAAGAAGCCCGCGCCGCCGAAGCCGGCTGCCGCAGCGCCGAGCCGGCCGTCACGCGTGGCGTCTGCGCCAAATCCCGGCGAGGACAGCGTCGGCTCGCGTGAGGGACAGGCGTCCTGGAACGCGGAAGTGGTGGCGCATATCCGCCGTCATGTTGCCTATCCATCCGACGGCAACGGCGCCAGCGGCACGGCGATGGTCAGCGTCGTCATCGATCGCAACGGCCGGCTGCTGTCGCGCCGGCTCAGCCGCAGTTCGGGCTCTCCGGCGCTGGATCGCGCGGCGCTGTCCATCATCGATCGCGCCGCGCCGTTTCCGCGCTTTCCTCCCGTCATGAGGCAGGCGCAGGAGTCGCGGACGGTGCCGCTCAACATGAGGCCGCGCTGAGCGGCCTCATCGCGTTCAGTCTACTTCGAGCATTCGGTGAGATCGGTATCGCGCACGATGAACTGCGCGCCTTCCTTGAGCTCGATGTTCTTGGCGACGCAGGTACGGCCGCCTTGTTCGGACAGCTTGATGTCATAGCGGCCCGATTTCACGCCAACCAAGGTCATGCGCTCGTTGTGGTCGACCATGCCTTCGTCGTCGTTCTTGCACTGATCGGCGCCCCAGTTCTTGGTGCCGGCGGCCGCCAGATACATCTTCACGATGGTCTGGCCGGTGCGGTTGAGAAAGCGCGGACCGTCTTCGGCGTAAGCGGCAGAGCCTGCCAGTGCGAGCATGGCGTAGGCGGTGACGAGGCGACGCATGAGGAGTGTCCTTTTCTTATGATTGAGGATGAGATGAGGGGCCGACAGCGGGGCCGAGGTCAGAAATCCTTGCCGATGCTGGTCTTGACCGCGAGGCCGCGCGAGTTGTTGGTCAGGCCGTAGCCGACGCCGAAGCTGAACTCGAAGCCTTTGAATCTGGTGTCGGCAACGGCGTAGAGCGTCTGCATCTGCTGATGCCACGGCAGGACGTGGCCGAGCGGGCCGAGGTTGGCGAAATGCTCGATGCCGACGGTCCAGCGGTCGTTCAGGCGCTTGACGAAACGGATCGAGGGCTCGAAGGCCGAGCCGGCACCGACGACGCCGAAGGTCATGTTGGCGTTGAAGATCAGCTGATAGTCGTTGGGCAGGTTGACGCCGACGATCGGCGTGATCATCTGCGCCACGCGCGGCGTCGCCTCCTGCACGAAGCGCGGCGCACCGGGCTGGCCGGCGCCGGCCTTGTTGGCAACCCACAGATCCGGCGTGAGCCCGCCCTGCGGCGCCAGGATGGTGCGCGAGACGAGGCCGACGAACACCGTGCGCTCAAGCCGGTCGCCCTGGATGAAGGTCTGGCGAATCGTGACGCCGCCGGACTGGAATGAGTAGCCGGGCACGCCGTTGTCCATGACGTTGCCCAGCGCCATCGGCACGTTGGCGCGCGCGAACGCATAGGGCGAGGTCAGCGCGATCTCGTACCATTCGGTCGGCGAGTACCCGATCTCGGTCTCACCGGTGAGCGCGCGCTGCGGCACGCGCCGTCCGCCGTTCTGCTGCGGATTGAACGTCGTGAGATAGCCGAAGCGTTGCTCGACCTGAAAATGTCCGGGCGAGGCAGGATCGTTGCCCTGAATCTCCTCGGCCGCGGCGGCGACGGGTGACAGCAGGACAGCACAGGTGATGGCGCGGCAGACCCATCGTCTCGCCCGGCCTACCCTTGTCTGATCCGTCGACACCATTGTCCCCGCACTCCCCTCGCTGACGAACTAACGAGTCGGCACGGCGAAAACATGCGGCGGTCCCGGCTGAAAGGTGACACAATCGGGAAACGATCAGTTGCGTATCGCCGCATTTTGTCGTCCAGGTGCAGGCGTCAGCGGCAATAGGGATGTTTTGGCAAGTCGATCGGGAGTTTTTGACCGATCGAATATGGCGCTGGAGTCGCGAGTGAATCTCAGCTCGGTGATGAATGTGGCGCGTTGCAAACACATTCAGGTCATAGAGCGATGGAAGACATGCATCGCAACACGCGTTGCTGATGATCGGATCAGCCAGAGATCGGATACGCCCGTGACTCACGCCAACGATCAACGTCGCCGCACGTCCACGCGGTCCGTCCGGCGGCTTGCTGTGGTGATCACCGTGACGCTGTTCGCCTTGATGAGCCTGTCCGAACCCGGTCTTGCGCGGGAGAAGCTGCTGCGCGAAGACCTCGAAGCCTGGTGGAGCCAGCTGCAGGCCAGGAAGGACGCGGCCAGGAAAACATGTGCCGAGTCCACCGCGCCGGGCTGCGGCCGCCATCAGACCGCGCGGTCTCGGACCGGTGGCGCAGAAGCCATGACTCAAAGGGACGCCTCTGCCCACGCCACGCCGCACCGTTCCCGAACGAGCAGGCACGAACGTGGCATGACCGCCAACGCCCGGGCCGAGGCGCGAGACAACGCCGACAGCTCGGACAGGAGGCCTCGCCGCGATCGCCCCGGGAGATACTTCCTGCACGGTCCCAGGTTCTAGTCCCGACACGTCGGGCGCAATTTTCCCGCGCGTCGGCTTCTTGCACTTGCGAAAGGGCGGAACCTCGCATAGTTCCGTAGTGTGCATGTCGTGTCGCGGCAGAACCAGCGACGCTCGCATACGTTGTTACTGCACCCCTTCATCGCCGCCCCGATCGGACGGCGGAGACAAAGGATCAATTCGATGAATTGGAAACTGATGACGACGGCGGCCGCGGTTGGCATGGCCGCGATCGTCGGCACGGCGACGGTGGCGGTCAGTGCGCCCGCTCCCTCCAAGCTGCTGACCTCGATCGATCCCGACAAGGACGGCACCGCCGACATGAACGAGATCCGCGCGGCCGCCGGTGCGCTGTTCGACAAGCTCGATCGCGACCATGACGGCACGCTCGATGCCAAGGAGTTGCGCGGCCGCGTCTCGGCCAAGGACCTGAAGGCCGCTGATCCGGACAATGACGGCACGCTGACCAAGGACGAGTATCTCGCGCTGGTGGCCGGCCGCTTCAAGGCAGCCGACCCGGACAATGACGGCACGCTCGATTCGAAGGAACTGAAGTCGGTGGCCAAGCTGCTGAAGTGAGCGCGCGTTCTGCGTGACCTGTTGCTATCGATGCCGAGGGCCCGCGACGACGCGATCGTTGCGGGCCCTCCGACTTTGAGCGCATCCGCATCACAGGCTGAGCGGATCCGGCCACCAACGCTGGGCAAGCGCTCACAGGCCCGGTCGGGACATCTCCACGGCCAGACGAACCAGGTCGGGCAGGCTGCGCGCGCCGAGCTTCTGCCGCAACCGGTAGGTCAGGTTGATGACCGTCTTGTAGCTGATCCCGAGATGATCGGCGATCGCCTGGTAGGATTTCGCCTCAGCCAGCAGCGCGAGCGCCTGACGCTCGCGCGGCGTCAGTGACGTCGCCTCCGTTCCATCGGCCTCCTTGCGCAGCAGCGCGATGCGCATGGCCAGTTGCGGATCGAGATAGGTGCCGCCGGCCCGCACCTGCTCCAGCGCTTTCGGCAGCTCCTGCGGCGGTGCATCCTTCAGCAAATAGCCGCTGGCGCCGGCCTCGATGGCGGAGCGGACGATGCGCGGATCGCCCAACATGCTGAAGACCAGGATCCGGGGGCGCGGGTCGTGGGATCGCATTCGCTCGATCAGGCCGATGCCGCCGAGGTCATCGCCCCGCAGGCGCAAATCGACGATGGCGACGTCCGGCGGATCGCGGAGATAGGCCGCGTACGCGCTCTCGGCGTCATGCGCCGCGGTCAGCGCGCCGATCCCGGCCTCGTTCAGCAGCCAGCGGCAGGCCGTGATCACGACCGGGTGGTCATCGACGAGCAGAACGCGGTACATCCGATGAAGGTCTCGCCCCTAGCGCCGGCTGCGCCGACGTCCCTTATAATGCGAGTTCCCTTGCAAACCAGAACCGAGTGCGACAATGCGGCCGAGCCGAGGAGTAAGCTTGGCGAAATCGTTGCGAGTTTCCGGATCCGGGAAAAATGTCCCTAAAGCGGGAAGAATAATCCCCATTGCGGCAGTATTGGCCGCTGTTTACGAATGTTACCGTTCATATTCTGTTGGAATTGACTGGTTTCGGCACGTGTGAGGCTCAGGGGCGTGAGCTGTTGCCGGGATCGGTCGACAAGAAACTGGGGGACGTCTTGACCAGACTCTCGGCGCTGAAGAGCGCTCTTCTCGCGACGTGCGCGTTGCTGCCTACGGCTGCCTTCGCGCAGCAGACATTGGAGACCATCGAGGTGGTCGGCGTCTCGCCCGTCCAGGGCAGCGAAATGGCGAAGGACAAGATCCCTTCCAACGTGCAGACGATCACCGCGAGGGATCTCGATCGCACCCGGACGCCGTCGCTGCTCGACGGCATCCTGCAATCGGTGCCCGGCGTCTCGCTGAGCGACCAGACCGGCAACCCGTTCCAGCGTGACCTCGACTATCGCGGCCAGACCGCCTCGCCCGTGCTCGGCACGCCGCAGGGCATCGCCGTCTACCAGAACGGCACCCGCATCAACGAGGCCTTCGGCGACATCGTGAACTGGGACCTGATCCCGGAGATGGCGATCGCGCGCATGACCCTGATGCCGAACAATCCGCTGTTCGGCCTCAACGCCACCGGCGGCGCGATGTCCATCGAGATGAAGAACGGCTTCAACTACCAGGGCGCCGAGACCCAGCTGTTCGGAGGCTCGTTCGGCCGCATCCAGTCGGGCGCGCAATACGGCTGGAACAACGGCACCTATTCGGCCTATATCGCCGCCGAAGGTGCCTATGACCGCGGCTGGCGCGACTACTCGTCGGCCTCGCAGATCCGGCGCATGTATGCCGATTTCGGCGCGCGTGGCGACACGACCGAATTCCATCTCTCCTTCACCGGCGCCGACAACAAGCTCGGCTCGGTGGCGGCCACCCCGATCGAGATGCTGAACCGGCGCTGGTCCAGCGTCTACACCTGGCCGCAGTCGCTACATCTGCAGATGCAGATGATCCAGGCCAGCGCCAAGTGGACGCCGACGGATACGCTGTCGATCCAGGCCAACGGGTACTACCGCAACTACAAATCCGCGCGCGTCGACGGCAATGGCACCGAGGTTGCGGCCTGCGACCCCGCGGGCGCGTTCCCCGGAGAATTCTGTCTCAGCGATGCCGCCGGCACTGAGTTCCAGATGAACCGCAACGGCCCGACTGCCAACACGCTGGCCGCCGATGCGGCGCTCGGCCAGATCGACCGCAATACCGTCAAGACTGCCAGCTATGGCGGCTCGCTGCAGGCGACCTCGACGACGCAGCTGTTCGGTCACGACAATCATTTCGTGGTCGGCGCCAGCGTCGATCACGGCAATACCAACTTCCAGGCGACCTCCGAGCTCGGCACCGTCGACAACAATCTGTTCGTCACCGGCCTCGGCGTCTACGTCGATCAGCCGAATGCCGGCCTCGCGCCGGTCAACCTGAATGCCAAGAACACCTATCTCGGCATCTACGCCACCAACACCTTCGACATCACCTCGCAACTGGCGCTGACGGCGGGCGGCCGCTTCAACTGGGCGCAGATCAACCTGCGCGACCAGACCGGCTTTGCGCCGCTCCTGAACACCAACAACAATTTCCAGCGCTTCAATCCGGTGGTCGGCCTGACCTACAAGATCACGCCGAACATGACCGCCTATGCCGGCTACTCGGAGGCCAACCGCGCGCCGACGCCGCTCGAGCTCGGCTGCTCCGATCCCGCCAATCCCTGCTTGATCGACAACTTCCTGATCGCCGATCCGCCGCTCAAGCAGGTGGTGTCGCGCACCATCGAAGGCGGCCTGCGCGGCGAGATCTCCGGCGGCCGTTCGGCGATGGCGGCCGATCTGCCGGCCTATCGCAAGGCGCCGATCAAGGCGGTCTCCGTCGATGACGGCTGGCGACTGCGCTGGGGCCTCAGCGTGTTCCGCACCGAGAATTCGGACGACATCATCAACGTCGTCGACCCCGCCAATCCCGTGCGTGGCTATTTCAAGAACGCCGGCACCACCCTGCGGCAGGGCGTCGAGGCCAAGGTCGATCTCGCCTGGAACCGGTGGACCGCCTACGCCAACTACACCTTCATCGACGCCACCTTCCGCAGCGCCTTCGACGTCAACGACCCGTTCCTGGGCGTGCCCGTGGGCGTGGTCTCCGGCAATCACATCCCCGGCATTCCGGCGCATCGCCTGAAGCTCGGCGCCGAATATGCGGTGACCGATGCCTGGAAGGTCGGTGCGAGCCTCAACTATGTCGGCAGTCAGTATCTGCTGCGCGACGAGACCAACGTCTATCCGAAGGTTCCGTCCTATTGGGTCGTGAATCTCAATACGTCCTATCAGGTGACGAAGAACGTCGAGGTGTTCGGGCTGGTGCAGAACCTGTTCAATCAGCGCTACTATTCGGCGGGTGCCGTGTTCGATGTCGCCGGCTTCAACACGGCCGGTGGCGGCAACGCATTCGCGTTCAACGATCCGCGCAGCATGGTGCCGGGCATGCCGCTGGCTGCCTATGCGGGCATCCGGGCGAAGTTCTGAGCGTTCGGAACGAACCGCCAATGACCATAGGCGCATCGCGCCGTGCCACGGAAGCCCCCCGCCGTGGCAAGAGGGTCGGGAGAAATCCCGGCCCTCTTTGTTTTTGCGCATGCCTTCGGTGGACTGCATCTCTGACGCGAAATCGGCCGGTCGCAAGATGATTTGTCGTCGTTAGTTGTTTGTCGAAGTGATTACTAATAAGTCGGTTGGAAAATGTCCCTGGCATTTCGAGAAACTTTCGCCGCGCTGACTCACGTCAATATTTCGATACAATTTGGAACCAACAAGAAAGTGCATGTAATGCGTAAAGTTGGGGCGTCAGGTGAAATCAAAGAGCAGGAAGCGCAGCGAAGCGGCTGCCGCGAGTTTCGTTTTGTTGTCGACATGGATGGTCGCGGGCGAAGCAAGGGCCGAGTGTACGACGCCCGGCCTGACGGTGACCTGCAGCGGGGCCATCACCTCCGCGGTCACGGTGTATGACGCGGCCGCTGCAACGGCGCCGACGAACGGCAGCAATGCCTACACGCCGGCCAACCCGGCCTTTCCCGCCACTGGTTACAATCCGAATCCGCCGACGACCACCATCACCCTGGATGCGACGGCGATTCGCAATCTCACCACCAGCAATCAGACCGGTCTTGCCAACCGCGGCATGATCGTAGCCAATTTCTCGAATGATGAAGATCCGGCGGTCAACAACGTCGTCATCAACAATGCGGGTTGGCTCGGGCTCACCGTCACCCAGCTCAGCGCTGGACGGCTGCACGTCATCGTCGCCGACAGCCAGGTCAACAGATTCACGGTCAACAACACGGGGACGCTCGCCGTCACTCAGAATTCGTTCGGCACGTTCAACGCGGCGAACCTGAACGTCTCGATCGGCACGACCGCGACGGGACGCTACAATAGCACGAACCTGCCGATCATCTCGGCGCTGTTTTCGGACGACAACACCAACAGCTTCGTGGTCAACAACCGGGCCGGTGGCACGATCTCGGCAACCGGCAATTTCGCGGCGGGCTATTACGGCCGTGCCGACACGACGATTGCCAACTCGGGCACGATCGCCAACACCGGCTGGACCGCGGCGAGCCGGTTCTATGATGGCCATTGGGCGATCGCAGCCTTCGCCGGCGCCGAGTTCGAGACCATTCCCGGCAGCAACCCTGACTCGCCGCTCTACAAGTTCGACTCGAACGGAAACGTCACCGTCGCCGAAACCAAGGCGCTGACCCTGACCAACAACGCCAGCGGCGTCATCAAGGGCGATATTCTCGCGCTGGACACCAACCCGCTGACCACGGCCGCAGGTCTTGCCGCAGGCTCGACCTTCCCGCTGACGGGCAGCGGCTCGAACTCGGGCCCGCGTGACAGCGTCATCGCCAATGCCGGCCTGATCCAGGGCAACATCTATCTCGGCTCGGGCGAGCACGAGGTGACCAACAGCGGCACGATCTCGGGGTCGATCTCGGTCGATCAGAGCGCCTCGCGCGGATCATTCGCCAAGGGGACGGCGGGTACGGTCGCCGGAACCTTCGCCAGTTCCGGCGCCGGGACCGACGCCAACGGCAACGCCTGTCCGACCGCGGGCACCAACACCACCGATCCGCTGTGCGCCGCCACCACCAATGTCGCCGCCACCTTCTTCGGCGAGCGCGTCTTCAACCTGGTCAACACGGGCAAGCTCGGCGGCGACATCGTGATCAACGATCAGGATGACGCCACCAACACCATCCTGCTCAAGGGCACGGGCTTCAGCGGCAACGTCATCGCCCAGAATGGACTTGGCACGAACGCGCTGACGCTCGACGGCGTGACAAGTCTCGCCAGCGTCGTCAATTTCGGCATGCTCGATCTGATGAAGTCGCAGGTCACGGTCAATGGTGCGGCCGGAGTCCAACTGGTCGACGGTGCGGTGCTGAGGACGACGATCTTCGGACCCGGCGGCACCGCCGTCTCGCCCTCGGCGAAGCTCGGCAGTATCACGGGTACGTTGACCTTTGCCGGCGCGGGCACGGTTGCCCCGACGCTACAGGGTATCGTGCGCAATGGCGATGTGTACCGGGTGGCGACCTCGGTGTCGGCGACGCCGCTCGACGTCGACTTCTCCAGCGCGCTCGTGGGATTCACCGCCGATACGGCCACGGGCGCTCTGCTGCTGAACGCAACGGTGCGGTCGCCGTCGACCATTGCCGGCATCTCGCCGAGCAGCCTCGCTGCGCTGAATGGCCTGTTCGGCTATGCCGGCAGCAATGCGCAGGTGCAGGCGCTGGGCGGCGCCGTCCAGAGCCTCGGCTCTGACCGCGAGGTGCGCAACGCCGGCGATCAACTCCGTCCGTTCGTGAACGGCGCGCAGGTCCAGGTGCCGCTCAGCACCGCAGCGCTGTTCCAGGGGCAGATCGACAATCGCCTCACGGCCGCAGCCGCGGGGCCGTCCGCCAATTCGCGCGTCGCCTCGGCCTTCGCGTCCGAGACCGATCCATTGACGTCGATGCTGATGGCGTATGGCGCCACCAAGGCTCGTCCGGCTCTGAAGGCCCCGGCCATCGCCCCAGAGCCCGAGCGCAGCGTATGGGGAAGCCTGATCGGCACCAACGTGTCGCAGCACGACGTGGCCGGAGTCGCCGGCTATTCGGGCAACACCGGCGGTCTCGTCGCGGGCATCGATCAGCGGATCGACAGTGCGTTCCGCGTCGGCGCCGCGTTCGGCTACGCCACCAGCAGCATGGACGATCGCACCGCTGCGGGCGATGCGGTGGGGATGCAGCACTATCAGGGCACGGTCTACGGCGCCTATGTCCAGCCGTCCTGGTACGTCAACGGCTCTGCCGGCCTCGCTCTGATCGACTACACGACCACGCGCCGCATCAATTTCGCGGGCTTCACCGACGCCGCGTCGGGCAGCCACAAGGGCTGGCTGAGCCTGGTGCGCGGCGAGTTCGGCGTTCCGGTCAAGCTCGGCGAGGCCGTGCTGACGCCGTTCGCAGGCGTGACCTACGCCCGTCTCGATCAGCAGGCCTATACGGAGACCAGCGCCGCCGGCGCTGCGCTGACGGTCGCCAAGCAGACCACCAATTCGGTGCGCTCCAATCTCGGCGTCCGCTCGACCGTGCCACTGCTGGTCACATCCACCTACGGCTTCGGACTGGAGACGCTGGCCGCCTGGCGGCACGAGTTCGGCAACACCGCCCAGAACGTGACGGCGAGCTTCGCCGGTGGCGGTGCGAGCTTCGTCGCCGCCGGTCCGTCGCCCGAACGCAACCTCGCCGAGCTCGGCGCCGCGCTGAAGCTGGTGGCCTTCGGAGAACGCCAGTCCATCTCGCTCGGCTACAATGCCGTCATGGGCAGCCAGTATCTCGAACAGTCCGCCGTGCTGAAGGTGCGCGCGGAGTTTTGATCAGCGGCGTTTGCGCCGTGTGTAGATAGGCACGAGGGCCGGGAGCGATCCCGGCCTTTTGCGCGCGTGTCGCCACCGGTGACCGTGCTGCTCAGTCCGCTCTGCTGCCTGCGCTCGCAACCCGGTGCTTTGGCGCAGTACGCCACGGCCATCGATGTGATCACGACTGCCTCGGCGCGCTGGATCGCCGCGGTCAAGCCGGCGACGACGGCGGAAGGTGGCGTGCGCAGATGACGGTCTCCTACGCATATGCGTTCTCATGCGCAAAACGTTCCCGATGTGCGAGTCCCATCGAACGCCATCGATCGAGCACGGACGCATGAGCATGGAGATGCAGGAATACGTCCCGGCTTCCCGGTGAATGAATCTGCCCTGCATCCAGAAAATTGGGAGATCGACGCGATCGCCATGGATCGTCGTTGATGACTGCGAACTTATGCCACGAAGATCGACGAGCTATTGCCCATCTCTCGCATCGAACAATGAGGTGATGGATATGAGCGGCCAGTCATCGAGGTCCCTAGCTGTTGTTTCCGCAGCGGCGCTCGCGATCGGCCTCGCGTCGTGTTCGTGGCTGCTCCCCGCCGCGATGGCGCGCGATGTCGATGGACGCTATGCCAACTCGCCGCTCAAGAGCTGGTTCGAGAAATTGCGCTCGGCGAAGGGGCCGTGCTGCTCGGATGCCGACGGCACGGCGCTGTCGGACATGGACTGGGACATGAAGGACGGACGCTACCGCGTTCGCATCGAAGGTCAGTGGTGGATCGTTCCGGACGAAGCCGTGGTGACCGAGCCCAATCGTGCCGGGCGGACCATGGTGTGGCCGGTATATTATCGCGAGCTCAATACCGGCCTGCGCATCGATGTGCGCTGCTTCCTGCCGGGAAGCATGACGTAGTTGGAACGACAGGTCGCGAGCACGGTAGGGTGGGCAAAGGCGCGGGCGAGATATCGCGTCAGACGCGGTCTCGCCTTGCGCCGGGCCCACCACTGCCAGTGTGGATGCAGGAGGAGACACGCGCCGCCTGATGGCGGCGCTTTATCCATCCCGCAAGAGCTTGACTACTCCGCCGCCTGCGCCGCGCCGAGCGTCGGATAGTCCGTGTAGCCCTTCTCGCCGCCGCCATACAGCGTGGCGCGGTCCAGCTCGTTGAGCGGGGCGCCGGTCTTGAGACGTTCGACCAGATCGGGATTTGAGATGAACGGCTTGCCGAAGGCGATCAGGTCGGCGGAGCCGGCGTCGAGCTGCTTGTCGGCGAGGGCGCGGTCATAGCCATTGTTGGCGATATAGGTGCCCTTGAAGCGCTTGCGCAACGACGCGTAGTCGAATGGCGCATTGTCGCGTGGCCCGCCGGTGGCGCCCTCGATGACGTGGATGTAGACGAGGTTGAGTGCGTCGAGCTGGTCGACGATGTAGTCGAACAGGGCCTGCGGGTTGGAATCGGAGATGTCGTTGGCGGGGGTCACCGGCGACAGGCGGATGCCGGTCTTCTCGGCGCCGATGGCACCGGCGACGGCCCTGGCAACCTCGAGCATCAGCCGGGCCCGGTTCTCGATCGATCCGCCATAGGCGTCGGTGCGCTTGTTGGCGCCGTCCTTGGCGAACTGGTCGAGGAGATAGCCGTTGGCGCCATGGATCTCGACGCCGTCGAAGCCGGCTTCGATCGCGTTGAGTGCGGCCTGCTTGAAGGCCTCGACGATGCCCGGAATTTCGCTCAGCTCCAGCGCGCGTGGTGTCGAGACGTCCGTGAAGGCGCCGCCGACGAAGGTCTTGGTCTTGGCAGGGATGGCGGAGGGCGCAACCGGTGCGCCGCCATTCGGCTGCAGCGAGACGTGAGAGATGCGCCCGACATGCCAGAGCTGGACGTAGATGCGGCCGCCCTTGGCGTGCACGGCGTCGGTCACCTTGCGCCAGCCGGCGATCTGCTCCTTCGAATAGATTCCGGGCGTGTCCTGGTAGCCCTGGCCCTGCTGCGACACCTGGCTCGCTTCGGTGATCAACAGCCCTGCGCTGGCGCGCTGGGCATAGTAGGTGGCCGTCAGTGGGCCGGCGACAAGGCCTTCGATGGCGCGGTTGCGCGTCAGCGGCGCCATCACGACGCGATTGGCCAGGGTGATCGGACCCAGCTCGTACCGTTCGAACAGTTTCGATGTGCTCATCGGGATCTTTCCAGCAAGAGAGAAGGGGTTGTGGTCAATTGTGCATTGCCGCGGGCGCCGCAATGCCGCGAGGTATCCGCCGGGCGCAGACGAGAACCGCGACCTTGCCGGCCGGACATGTCCGCGTGGCGAAACCGGCGATCAAACAGAGAACGCCGTGTCAGGCGACGCCCAGGAAGTCCCGCTTGCCGATCTCGACCCCGTTGTGGCGCAGGATGCCGTGCGCGATCGCGGCGTGAAAATAGAAGTTCGGAAACGAGACCCGGTTGACGAAGTCCTGGCCCTTCAGCGTCATGCTGACGCCGCCCGCAGCCGGGAAGGTCACGTCGCGGCTATCAGCACCGTCGAACTGCGCCGGCGTGAACGTCTTCAGATAGTCGATGGTCTTGGCAAGCCGCTGGCGCAGCTCGGCAAAGCTCATCTCGGTGTCGGGAGTGCTCGGGATCTCGCTGTGCGTCAGCCGTGCGCAGCCCTTGGCGGCGAAGTCGCAGGCGAGCTGGATCTGCCTGGAGAGCGGCAGCATGTCCGGATACAGCCGGGCGCCGAGCATCACCTCCGGAGCAATCTTCTTGGCCTCGCAATGGGCCTCCGCCTTGCTGAGCAGGCCGGACAGGCTGCCGAGGATCGGGAGGTAGGCCGGCACGGTCGAATCGTAGAAGGACATGATGCTCTCGCTGAGGGAGGAGACGGCGCAAACGATGCGTGTTCCCGAGATGGGGCGGCGTCCAAGAGAATGCAACTGCATCTTCTTGCGGTTTTGCGTCCGCCGTCCGATTCACCTCGGCGATGTCGCTGCCGCCGCCCGCGGCGAGCCGCCTCGCATCCGCGCCAGCAGCTCCGCCGTCGGCCAGGAATCCGCCGGAAGCCCGAGCCGCTGCTGCATGGTCTTGACCGCGATGCGGCTCTGCTGGCCCAGCACGCCGTCCACCTTGCCGACATCGAAGCCGGCTTTCACCAGCAGCGTCTGCAGCTCCTTGATTTCGTTGAACGGCAGCTGCGCGACCGGGGCAGTCGGCTTGCGCATCGGCGCGGCGCCGGCGATGCGGGTGGCGAGGTAGGCGGCAGTGGTCGAATAGATCAGCGAATTGTTCCACTCGGTGTAGGCGGCGAAATTGGCGTAGGCGAGGAAAGCCGGGCCGTTGCGGCCCATCGGCAGCAGCACCGAGGCTTCCAGCGCATCGCTCGGCAGCGGCCGGCCGTCGGCATAGGTCACTCCTAGGCCGGCCCATTTGCTGCGCGGCGCCTTGACGGTGAGATCGGCCTGCTCCCACGGGAATGTCTGGGGGACGCGGATTTCCTCCAGCCACGGCTCGCCGCGGCGCCACTTCAGCCCGGTCGCGATGTAGTTCGCGGTGGAGCCGATCACGTCGGGCGCGCTGCGCAGCAGGTCGCGGCGGCCGTCGCCGTCATAGTCGACGGCGTAGGTCACGTAATGCGTCGGCAGGAACTGGGTCTGACCCAACTCGCCGGCCCAGGAGCCGATCATCTCGGGGGGCGTGAGATCGCCGCGGTCGATGACCTTGAGGGCGGCGATCGTCTCGTTCTGAAAACGCTCGCTGCGGCGGCAGTCATAGGCCAGCGACACCAGCGAGGGCAGCACCGGCAGATTGCCCATGTTGGCGCCGAAATCACTCTCCAGGCCCCAGAACGCTGCAATGACCGCGGGCGGCACGCCGTAGTCCTTTTCGGCGCGTGCGAATGCCGCCGCGTGCATCCTGATGTGCTGCTGACCGTTCTGCATCCGGTAGGCCGCCGCCATCCGGCCGGCGAACTCGGTGAACAGCTGGCCGAACACGCGCTGGCCGCGGTCGCGGTTGACGATCCCCTGATCATAGGTGAGGTAGGGCGAGGCGGCGGCAATCGCGCGCTGCGACACGCCCTCGGCGATCGCACGCTGCTTCAGCTCGGCGAGAAAGCGGTCGAAGCTCTGGCCGTTATGGCAGGCTGCCGCCCGCATCGACGGCGCGGGCTTCGGCCGCGGCGCTGTGGCCTCCGGCGCCATTTGCGCGGCGGCGCTGACAACCAGCATGAACGAGGTTGCAAGCGCGCTGAAGGTGACGCGCAAGGCAGTCGAAGAGCTTCGCATCCGGTCTCACCGATGGCTGTCTAATCCCTTGTGCGCCCATCGATATCCGAACCGCGGCAAAAAGGGAAACGGCGGGAACGCAACCGGCGTTGGCCGCGCGAGGCCATCCAAGATGTCAAGGCCCGCAAGGCGCTTGCCGTGCGGGCCGGTCGTTTCGCGTCGGCTCGTCAGCCGCCGCGCGCATCATTGTGCGGCCATCAATACTGGACGCCCGGGCGGTTCGGATAATAGCCGCGGTTGCAGGCCCGGCGCAGCTTGTCGTCCCAATAGCCGCGCTGCGCGGGCGGATAGGTCATGGCCACTTTGTGCGCGTTCGTAAGGCAATTCACATACGGCTTGTTGCTCACCCAGCTGAGATCGAGCGCGGCCGACGGTGTCGCCGAACTCGCAAGCAGGCTGACGGAGAGGGCGGCAGCGGCGGCAAGCAGAGCGATCAGACGGTTCATGATTGTTGGTCCCTGTGATCTCGGCTGCCCGATGCAGCCTGTGACGGGGATCATGATGCAACGTGGCCGAAGCGAATGTGCACGTCGTCACACACGCTTCGAACCCCCATGATGGCCGTTGCTACGCGACCTTCGCCAGCGCGGCCTGCGCCTCGCTCTGGATGCGCTTGAGATGCTCGGCGTCGCGAAAACTTTCGGCGTAGAGCTTGTTGACGTCCTCGGTGCCGGAGGGGCGGGCGGCGAACCAGCCGTATTCGGTTTCGACCTTGATGCCGCCGAACGACTGGCCGTTGCCGGGCGCCTTGGTGTGCACGACGCGGACGGGGTCGCCGGCGAGCTCCTTCAGGTTCAGCGTCTCCGGCGTCAACGCCTTCAGCGCCGCCTTCTGCGGCGGGCTGGCCGGCACGTCGATGCGTTCATAGACGGGGGCGCCGAGCTCCGCCGTGAGCTCCTTGTAGAGCTCGCTCGGGTCGCGGCCGCGCTTGGCCATGATCTCGGCGGCGAGCAGGCCGAGGATGAGGCCGTCCTTGTCGGTGGTCCACACCGTGCCGTCGCGCTTGAGGAACGAAGCGCCCGCGCTCTCTTCGCCGGCGAAGCCGAAGCTGCCGGTGCCCAGGCCCTCGACGAACCATTTGAAGCCGACGGGCGTCTCGACCAGCTTGCGGCCGAGCTTCCGGGCAACGCGATCGATCAGGGAGCTCGACACGATGGTCTTGCCGATCGCGGCGTCGCTGCGCCAGTCCGGCCTGTGCGCGAACAGATAGGAGATCGCGGTCGCCAGATAATGGTTCGGGTTCATCAGCCCGCCGGTGCGCGTCACGATGCCATGGCGATCGGCATCGGTATCGTTGGCGAAGGCGACGTCGAAGCGCTCGCGCATCGCGATCAGGCTCGCCATCGCATAGGGCGATGAGCAATCCATGCGGATCTTGCCGTCCCAATCCGCAGTCATGAAGCGGAAGGTCGGATCGACGACATCGTTGACGATCGTGGCGTCGAGGCCGTAGCGCTCGATGATCGGCGCCCAATAGGCGATGGCGGCACCACCGAGCGGATCGATGCCGATCTTGACGCCGGAGGCCTTCACCGCGTCGAGATCCACCGTGTTGGCGAGATCGGCGACATAGGGCGTGATGTAGTCGTGCGGATGCACCGAGCCGCGCTGCTTGGCCTGATTGTAGCTGATGCGCGACACGCCATCGAGGTCGTTGGCGAGATAGACATTGGCCTGGCGCTCGATCTCGCCCGTGGCGTCGGTATCAGCCGGGCCGCCATGCGGCGGATTGTATTTGTAGCCGCCGTCGTCGGGCGGATTATGTGACGGCGTGATGACGACGCCGTCGGCGAGATGCGCCGTGCGGCCCTTGTTGTAGGAGATGATGGCGTGCGAGATCACCGGCGTCGGCGTGTAGCCGCCGTCCTTGTCGATCATCACCTCGACGCCGTTGGCGCCGAACACCTCCAGCGCGCTGGCGAGCGCCGGCTCGGCCAGCGCATGGGTGTCGATGCCGACGAAGAGGGGACCGTCGAGACCCTGCTGGCGCCGGTAGTCGCACAGCGCCTGCGTGGTGGCGAGAATGTGGTTCTCGTTGAAGCCGGTCTTCAGCGACGAGCCGCGATGGCCCGAGGTGCCGAAAGCGACCCGCTGGGTGGGCTCGTGCGGGTCGGGCTTCAGCGCATAATAGGCCGTGATCAGCCGCGGAATGTTGGCGAGCGCGGCGTTGGCGATCGGCTTGCCGGCAGCGGGGTCTGTCTTGGCCATGGAGCATCCTTCGCAAGTTCGAAAACATCGGCGGCGGCGGTTCGTTCCGCCCCGACAGCAGGCGGTCCAACATGGCGGCGTGCGCTGATCCGATCAACGGAAATTCGTGCCGCCTTCGCGGGGGCCGCGCGCCGGTCAATCCGTCAATTCGTAGACGAGGTGCCCAGGCCCGACCAGCCGCGCGGTGAAATTCACCGTGCGTCCGGCCAGCGCCGCAAAACGCCCCGAGGCCAGCTTGAACACGACCTTGCCTGTGGCCTCGGAGATGGCCGGCGTGCCGTCCTTCATCACCACCGAGCCCGCACCTTCGCTCAGCACGGCCACGGCATAGCCGTCCGTGCTGCGGTGAATGCCGGCGCCGTACAGATATCGGCCCTTCTGGTTCTCCCATTCGGAGGCGACGTTGGCGGTGTAGGTCGCGCCCTTCATCAACCCGTCGGTGCCGATGCACGAATATTGGAAGCTGACCAGCATGTGACCGGGACGGTCGCCGATCGGCTCGAGGCCCATCGTGCCGACGATCGTGCAGTCGTAGCGGGCGATGGTGTCGGCGCTCGCGGTTCCGAGGCAGAGCCCCATCGCGACGCACGCGGCCGACGCCGTCCTGGAGAAGTACATCTGCTCGCCCCCACCTTTCCATGCCGTACAAACACTACCACAGATCGCGCCCGGTCCGGCTGCTGTTCCCCGCGACTTGTTTGATCGCGCTACGAAGAACCTGCTCGGCCGACGCTGCCGCTTCATGCGCTGGACATTAACCACGCCGCGCTGAGACCACCGGCCCGGACCGGCGCTTAAGCCTGAGTTTAACGCATCTCCGTGGAAATAGGAGGCCAACGAGGGGCGCGTGGGGCGCGCAGGAGAGTCGTCAGGAGCGGGAAAGTGAGAGCGCTTTGTATTGGCGCGTTGGCCGTCGTATCAGTCTTGGCTCTGGCAGGATGCAGCCGTCCGGTCATGCCGCAGGTCGCGGCGCCTTGCGTGGATCTGAGCGGCAACGCCTGCGCGGACAATGCTGCCGCCGGTCAGCCGGCGTCGCTGGCGCCCTCCGAGAAGGTGGCCAAAGCGAAGAAGACCTCCGCCGTTGCGCGTCGTGCGGCCCTGCAACGCAAGCACGCCCGCGCGGCCAAGCGACGCTTGCCTCCGCAGGTCGCCACCGCAAGGCCGCCTGAAAAGCCGCCCGCCGCGCCGGCGCCCAGATCATTCTCCGACAAGTCATCTTCCGACAAGCCGTCGCCCGAGCCGGTCCCGCCGGCCGACGGCGCCTCCGCGCCGGTCGTCAAGATTCCGTCGCCCGCGAAGGATACCCCGCCCGCCCCGGGCAAGGTTCAGAGCGAGGTCATGGTCGCAGCGGTCACGGTGGCGGCCGAGCTGGCCGAGCGCATGACCGCGCTACGTGTCCCGGAGGGGCCTGCCGACAGCCATCTCGTGGCCGTGGTGCTGGCGCGCCCGACCGTGCGGGGCCTGGCCGATCTCAGCGGCAAGGTGATCGCGATCGATGAACGCTATGCCAAATCCAATGCGAGGATCACGACGGCCATGAATGCCGCCGGTGCATCCGAGGTGCTGCTGCTGGAAGGGCAGGCGACCGCGATCACCCGGCTCAGCAACGGCGAGGTGAACGCGGCCGTGGTCGCACTGGCCTCGCCGGAAGCCGCCGAGGCGTTTCCGAAGATCGCGGGTTTCCGCCTGTTCACGGTCGCCCTGAAGCCTTAGCTGCAAGGCCAGCTCAGGTCGCCGCGGGGGTGCTCGTCGCACGCGGCAGTGCTGCCGCGCCGCGCGCAGCGGTGACGCCCTTCGGGAAGCCGCTGCGATCGAAATAGAGCCGCTTGCGGCCGCGCCGCGCATCGTGCTGCCGTGCGACGTCCTGGGCTGCGAGATAGTCCAGGACCGTGATGCCGCCGACCATCACCAGCGCAGCCATGACGGTGCCGACGCGCGGGTTGCTCGGCCTGACCTCGCCGAGCAGCGTCGCCATGTCGAGCCCGTCGCCGGCCACGCGGCTCCACAGGCCGGCCTTCTTCTCGACCGACAGCGTCATGACGCCGGCGAGCAGCTCGCGGACACCATAGGCGCGGACCAGGCCCTCGCGGCCGTCCATGCCGAGCGCGCGCGTCACCCGATGCGGGGCCAGCAGCTCGAGCGTGCCGAGCGCGATCGAGAACCAGCCGAGCCCCCGCGCCAGCCGGTCGGCCGCAGTCAGCGAGCTCGGGCCGGTCGCGATGATCTTGGGGTCGCCCTTGGACCTGACGAGATTGGAAAAATGAAACATGCTTTGCGCTTCCCTTACGGCTTCAACACGACCTTGACGCAGCTGTCCTGCTTGTCGCGGAACGCGCGATACATCTCGGGGCCCTGCGCCAGCGGCACGGTGTGGGTGATGACGAAGGACGGGTCGATCTGGCCTTCGGCGATGCGCTGCTTCAGATCCTCGGTCCAGCGGTTGACGTGGGTCTGACCGGTGCGGATCGTCAGCCCCTTGTTCATCAGCGCGCCCATCGGCACCATGTCCGAGAAGCCCGAGTAGACGCCGGGGATCGAGACGATGCCGCCAGGCCTGCAGACATAGATGATCTCGCGCAGTGCGTGCGGACGATCGTTCTCGAGCATGAACATCTGCTTGGCGCGATCGAGCACGCTGTCGGGCTGTGCCATGCTGATATGGCTCTCGAAGCCGACGCAGTCGATGCATTTCTCCGGGCCCTTGTTGTCGGTCAGCTCGTTCAGCCTTTCGACCACGCTCTCTTTGTCGAAGTTGATGGTGATGGCGCCGCCGGCCTCGGCCATCGCCAGCCGCTCCGGGATGCGGTCGATCGCGACCACCTGCTTGGCCCCGAGCAGGATGGCGCTGCGGATCGCCATCTGTCCGACCGGGCCGCAGCCCCACACTGCGACCGTATCGTCGGGCTCGATGTCGCATTGCGCCGCGCCCTGCCAGCCCGTCGGGAAGATGTCGCTGAGAAACAGCGCCTGCTCGTCCGTGATGCCGTCGGGCACCTTGATGTGGGTGGCGTCGGCATAAGGCACGCGCAGATATTCGGCCTGGCCGCCCGGATAGCCGCCGGTCAGATGCGTGTAGCCGAACAGGCCCGCCGTGGTATGGCCGAACACCTTCTCGGCGAGATGCTTGTTGCGGTTGGTGGTCTCGCAGACCGAGAAATTGCCGCGCTTGCACTGCTCGCACTCGCCGCAGATGATGGTGAAGGGCACGACGATGCGGTCGCCCTTCTTGAGCTTGCCGTTGACGCCGGAGCCGACCTCGACGACCTCGCCCATGGTCTCGTGGCCCATGATGTCGCCCGGCATCATCGCCGGGATGTAGTTGTGGAACAGATGCAGGTCCGAGCCGCAGATCGCGCAGCTCGTCACCTTGATGATCGCGTCACGCGGATGCTCGATCTCGGGATCGCTGACCGTGTCGCAGCGGATGTCCTCTTTGCCATGCCAGACCAGCGCCTTCATTCCCATCTCCGCGTCACCAAGACCTCCGGAGCAAGTCTGAGCCGCGACGATGGTTGCTATGAGCGCGCGAATTTTCACCGTGCCACGCGTGGCGCGGCACGTTCCGAGATCAGACGACGAGGCGCTGGCCGGTGTGGGCGCTCGTCGCCCGGCTCACGTTCCGGGTCAGCTCAGGCCTTCGTCTTGGCAGGCTTCTTCGGTCCGGTCTTCGTGGGAGGCGTCTTGCTCGCCTTGCCGCGGGAAGCCTTGGCCGGCGCGGCATCGGACGGCTTGTCGGCCTTCTTCTCCGGCGCCTTCTTGTCGGGGACCTTGGGCAGCTCGGCCGCGGCGGCCTGCCGCATCGCGCGGGCATAGCTGTCGGCAACGTTGTCGGCCGAGATCAGCAGCCGGCGCGCGGCGGCATTGGCCTGCTCGACCGCCTCACGGGCGAGCATCTTGAAGCGCTCCTTGGCGTCCTTGTCCTTGGCCTTGACCGCCATGCCGTTGAAACGGTCCCGCCGCTTCTTGGCCGCCGCCAGAATGGTCTTGTTCTGCTGCTTGGCCAGTTGCCGGATCACGGCATCAAGATCGGCATCTGCCATCGTCGTCCCCAAAACCCCCTCGAGAATCAGCGCGTCGGGCGCCGAAAAACGCGCGGACTATGCTATCCGCGTCGCCACTTTGCAATCGGGGTACCAGAGGAGGGGCGCCGTCCCAATCGGAGGCATGCAGGAGCCGTCGCATCCATCACCGCTCACGCCCCGAAGGGGCCTCGCGAGGGCCGCTGCATGTCAGTCATGCGGGGGGCGATGGTGCGAAGGCACCGTTTAGGACAATCGGAAACAGGATGTAACCGACTCTCTGCAATTCCATCAATTCCAACGCAACGGTTGGTCCGCAACATCGTCCGCAACGGATCTTGTTTGTCGGAGTTTTGAGCCTTGTCGGCCGGACATCAGTACCTCACGCTTCTGTCGCGGTTCCAGCGCAACGACAGCGGTAATATCGCCATCATCTTCGCGCTGGCGCTGCTGCCGATCCTGGCCTTCGTCGGCTCGGCCATCGACTATTCGATGGCCGTGCGGGCCAAGGCCAAGCTGGCTGCCTCGCTCGATGCCGCCATGCTGGCGGCGACCGGCTATACGGCGATGCGCGGCAGTGCGTCCGACGCCAAGACGGCGGCGACCAACATGTTCAACGGCCAGATGTCGGCGCACAACCTGTCATCGAACGCGCTGAACATCGACATCGCAGATAGCGTGACCGCGCGAACCGTGACGGGCACCGCCAACGTGGTGGTGAAGACCGTATTCATGTACATGTTCGGCTATCCGACCATGACGATCTCCACGTCCTCGTCGGCCTCGGCCTCGTTCCCGACCTACATGGACTTCTACGTGCTGGTCGACAATTCGCCGTCGCAGGGCCTCGGCGCGACCACGGCCGACATGACCAAGCTGCAGAACGCGACCTCCGACAAATGCGCCTTCGCCTGCCACGACACCTATACGTCGAGCTCGAAGAAGACGCTGCAGACCAACAGCTACTATCAGATCGCCAAGAACAAGGGCGTGACGATGCGGATCGACGTCGTGAGGTCCGCGACCCAGTCGCTGACGGACACTGCGACCGCAAGCCAGGTCGTCAGCAATCAGTATCGGATGGCGGTCTACAGCCTGGGCAGCGATTGCGGCTCGCTGGGGCTGACGACCATCGCCAGCCTGTCCTCGAGCATGTCCTCGGTGAAGTCGTCGGTCAGCTCGCTCGACCTGATGACCATTCCCTATAGCGGCTACAACAACGACATGTGCACCGATTTCGACGGCACCATGTCGGCCATGAACGGGGTGATCCCGACCCAGGGCGACGGCTCGTCGTCGAAGCCGCAGAAATGGCTGTTCTTCGTCTCCGACGGCGTCGCTGATTATTCCTATCCGACCACGTGCAGCAAGACCGTGCTGTCCGGCGGACGCTGCCAGGAGCCGCTCAACACCACGACCTGCACCGCGCTGAAGGCCCGCGGCATCAAGATCGCAGTGCTCTACACCACCTATCTCGCGATCACCAACAACAGCTGGTACACGACCTACATCGCGCCGTGGCGCGACTCGATCGGCGGCATCATGAAGTCCTGCGCCAGCCCCGGCTACTACTACGAGGTCGATTCGAGCGGAAGCATCGGCACGGCGCTGACGGCGCTGTTCCAGCAGGCCATCGCCTCGGCGCATCTGACGAAGTAGGGCGGAGGCTCAGGCCTTTGCAGCAGGCAGCGCAACCAGCCGTTCCAGCGTCGCGCGGTCGTTGAGCACGGCGAGCATTTCTCGGCGGGAGAGGAAGCCTGTCGCTTCGTCGAAGCTGGTCGCGTCGGCAATCCGGGCTTTCGCCGTCGCCAGTTCGACATTGATGTCGCCCGGCTTGCGCCGCGGCGTGGCAGGCAAGGCGTCGACGTGCTGCCGTCGCAGTTCGGCATTCCGCTGCAACGCGACCAGCGCGGGGGCGCGGCGCGGCTCCGGCTCATCCGCAAGCTGTCGGGCGCGGACCAGTACCGCGGGAGGAGAGCGGTCCTCGGGCGTGGTGAACAGGCCCGCGCCGGTGCTGCGTCCGCCGGTGAGGAGGCCGATCGGAATCGACAGCACGAGGCCGGCGATCACCGGCGACATCCACGCCAGCAGAGGCAACGACACCGCATAGGCGCTGGCGGCCATCGCGAGGCCGCACAATGTCGGCAGCGCGAACTTGCGATAGATCTCCCGCCGGCTGACCCCGCCGTCGCTGCGGCGCTGCACCTGCCAGCCGGCGTCGCGGCCGAGCAGGATCTCGATCACCGCGATCGACTGGAAGATCATCATCGAAGGTGCGATCAACGCTGCAAGCACCGTTTCGGCGAGCACGGCAGCGCATAACCGCAACCCGCCGCCGAAGCCGCGGCGCCTGTGACGGCGGAACAGCGTCGCGATACAGGCCAGCAGCTTCGGAATCATCAGCAGGCCGAGCGTCGCGGCGAAGACCTGGGCGGCGAGCACGGGATCCTGGGCCGGCCAGGTCGGAAACAGCGCAAAGCCCTTGGGGAAGTATTCGGGGCGGACGAAGTTGGCCTGCAGCGAAATGAGAATGCCGAGCACGAGGAAGGCGAACCACAGCGGCGCAGTGACATAGGCGCCGATGCCGATCAGCAGATGCAGCCGCGATACCCAATGCAGCCCGCGTGCCGGCAGCACTGCCAGATGCTGCAGATTGCCCTGGCACCAGCGCCGGTCGCGCGCGGCATGGTCGATCAGCGAGGGCGGCACCTCCTCGTAGCTGCCGTCGAGGTCGACGGTCATGTAGATCCCCCAGCCTGCGCGGCGCATCAGCGCGGCCTCGATGAAGTCGTGGCTGAGAATATGGCCGCCGAACGGCTTTCGTCCGGGCAGCTCCGGCAGCGCCGCGTCCTGCGCGAATGCTTCGACGCGAATGATCGCATTGTGGCCCCAGTAGTTGCCCTCGGCGCCGTACCACCAGGCATTGCCGGCGGCGATCAGCGGTCCGTAGAGCCGCCCGGCGAATTGCTGCAGCCGCGCGAACAGGCTGGTGCCGTTGACGATCACGGGCAGGGTCTGGATCAGCGCCGCCTGCGGTGCCTGCTCCATGGCATGCGCCAGCCGCACCACGGTCGCGCCGCTCATCAGGCTGTCCGCATCGAGGATCAGCATGTGGTCATAGGCGGCGCCGAAGCGCTGGACCCATTCGGCAATGTTGCCGGCCTTGCGCGCGACATTGTCGGCGCGGTGCCGGTAGAACACGCGGGCACTGCTGCAGACTTGGCGCAAAGCCAGGAACGCTGCCTCCTCGCCGATCCAGATGTCCGGATCGGTGGTGTCGCTGAGCAGAAACCAGTCGAAGCGCTCGGCCTGGCCGGTCTCGGCGATCGACTCGATCATGGCGCGCAGCCGCACCATCACCGCGTGCGGATCCTCGTTGTAGGTCGGCAGTAGCATCGCCGTACGGCTTGCGAGGGCGGGCAGGGGACCGTCGACGTCGATCGCGATCGTGTCGCGCCGCCGTGCGAACATCGCGCCGAAGCCGGCCAGCGCCGACACAAAGGCAAATGCGATCCAGGCGAGCAGGATCGAGAACAGCACGAGCACCAGACTCTCGAGCACCGTCACGCCGCCAACCTCGACGACCTCATACATCTTGGTGCAGCCCGCAAGCGTCAGGGCGGCGGTACCAAGAAACACGAGACTGCGACGGAAGGCGATGCGCGGCCCGCTCGTGACATCGCGCCTGGGGGGCGCGCGATCGTTGAGCGGCTTCGGCACCATCGCGAGCGGCGCCTCGGCCGGGAGAAAGCCCGAACCCGCGGCCTGATCGGAGCGCAGCAGCTGGGTGGCGGTCATGGCGTCCACCGATAGATCCAGCTCTCTGAGATGAGCTTGTCGTTGGCGACCAGCTCCGCCCTGAGCTCGACCGGAGCGTCGCTGACCGCGCACTGGAAGCTGAGCCGCCAGCCTCCCGTTTCGGGGTTGGGCTGCGCTACGACGTTCGTCACCTCGGACTTCGCCGCGCTGACCACGCCCTTGACCGTCGCCGGATCGATGCCCTTCAAGGCGTCGCCCTCCAGCTCGAGCACGAACAGCCGGCCTTCGCCGCGGGCGCCGACGCCGGTGCGCGTGAAGCGCGCCAGCGCGTGTGGCTTCGGCCTGTCCGGCCCCCAATGCAGCCGATAGGTCATGTTGTGCTCGCCCTTGGCGGCGAGCGGCGTCTTCGGCCGCCAGAATGCGGCGATGTTGTCGTGGATCTCCTGCTTGGTCGGGATCTCGAACAGCACCACGGCGCCTTCGCCCCAATCGCCGATCGGCTCGATCCACAGGCTCGGCCGCTGCTCGAAATGCGACTCGAGATCCTGGTAGGCGGTGTATTTTCGTTCCCGCTGCATCAGGCCGAAGCCGCGCGGATTGAGATCGTTGAAGACGCTGACCTGGAGGTCGCGCGGATTGCTCAGCGGACGCCAGAGCTGCTCGCCCTTGCCGTTGAACATCGCGAGTCCATCGGAATCGTGCACCGCGGGCCGGAAGTCGTCGGCCTCGTTGCGGTCGTTCGGACCGAAGAAGAACATGCTGGTCATCGGCGCCAGTCCGGCGTGGCCGATCTCGACGCGTGGATAGAGCGAGGCCTCGACGTCGAACACTGTGGTGTCGCCTGGACGGATGGTGAAGCGGTAGGAGCCTGTGGCGCTCTTGCTGTCGAGCAGCGCATGCACGACCATCGCGGTGGCGCCGGCCGTCGGCTTCTCCAGCCAGAACGCCTTGAAGACCGGAAACTCCTCGCCCTTCGCTTCGCCGGTGTCGATCGACAGCCCGCGCGCGGACAGCCCGTAGAGCTCGCCCTTGGACACGGCGCGGAAATAGCTCGCGCCCAGGAACACGCAGACCTCGTCGTAATAGTCGGGCCGGTTCATCGGCGCGTGAATGCGAAAGCCGGCAAAGCCGAGATCCGCCGCCGGGAACGCGGCCACCTGCGGACCGAACGCGAAGTCCTCGGGGCGATAGGCCACTGGCTTGGCCTGTCCGTCCGTGACCTCGTAGATGTCGACGCGGTCCTTGTAGATCGAGCCGCGATGGAAGAACTGCGCCTGAAACGGCAGGTTCTCGCCGCGCCACAGCGCGTGATCCGGCAGGAAGCGGATCGAGCGATAGGCGTCGTAGTCGAGCTTGGCCAGCGCGTCCGGCAGCTGATTGTCCGGCGCGGCATATGGCTTGGCGGCGAGATTGCGCGCGAGATCGCGCACATAGGCCGCATTGAACGGCTGAGCAGCTGGCGCTGCGGCTCCCGCGCTCGGCACGAGTGATGCGGCGACCGGAATCGCAGCCGCAGATTGAATGAACTGACGGCGGTTCAACTTATTCTCGCTTTGCTGGGTGGAACAGCGGAGCAACATCTCAGGAGGCGTCGGGTTCCATCCGACTAGGCCGCATGTCTGACGAACAATGGATCATCGTGGCCGAACGGCAAATGAACGACGATCATGACGCCGCTAACGGTGCATCATCGGCGGCAGCTCTGCGATATGGAATGCGACGGCGCGAGCGATGCTTCAACGCCGAGAGAGACCGATCTCCCCTGATCGGCGCCGTTCCGTGCGCATGGCCCCAGCCGATCGGGAGTGCAACCAGTCGCGCAGGCTCATGACTTCCGGGCACTCCGCCGTGCCCTCAGGTGCCATGAGCCAGTCTCCCACTCCCGTGCCTTTGTCGATCCTGTCGCAGCGATAGCCTGGATGGCTGCCCAACCCGCGGCCGATCAGCGCATCGACCTTCCCTTCGACCAACTCATGCAAGCCGGCAGGCTGCAAGATGCGTAGACCAATGTCCGGATGGGTGCTGCGGAAATTCTCCAGGTCGAGGCGTCGCAACTCGAAGTTCTCAGGCACGCCCACCTGCAGCAGTACGGCGCATCGAGGCTTGAGTTGCAAGGTCGCGTCTGCAATGCGGCGAAAGCCATCGGAGACTCCGACCAGATAGGCCTGCCCATCTGCGGTCAGCACGAGTTGCTTGTGCAGCCGCGCGAACAGGCGCACGCCGAGGCGTAGCTCCAGGGCCTTCACGTGCTGCCCGACAGCGGCGGGTGTCACGTGCAGCTCATGTGCCGCCAGCTTGAAGCTGAGATGTCTCGCCGCGGCCTCGAAGGCACGGAGCGCGTTCAATGGAGGAAGGCTGTAGGTCATTGTTTCGTACTCTGGCACGGCTGCCACATGCGCTTGCAATAGATTTTCTATCGCTGAGGGGCAGAAACTTTGCTTTGAAGCGCGCGCATGCTCCCGTCTACGATTTGTGTGCAAGCCCGCGGCCCTGGAACGGCAGGCGTCGCAGCACAGTCTTCGAAGAGGTGTTCGATGCCCGATATCCATCCATTCTACCAGACACAGCGCAGCGCCATGCAATCGGCTATGCGCCAACGTGTCACGCTTTCCCGCCCCCTGTTGCGCGAGCGGGCCGGATTGTTGGACCTCGGCACAATCAGCGACGAGATCATGGAGGAATTCGACATCGTGCTCGCTCAGATGCCGTATGTCGGCGGCATTGCGAGCCGCATGAGCGACTTCTTCATGCGGCTGATCGGATTCGTGGCGATGAGCCGGGTGCTTCGGCGACACGGGCTGAAACCCGCAGTGATCGGCGACATCGAACAGGAGGTCTACAATGCGCAACTCCTCGCCGAGCCTGAAGCAGACCGTCTCGCCGCGGGACGGTCTTTCATGTCGCCGGAGAACCAGCGATTGCTCCGCGACCAGGCGGCGTTGAGCGCCTCGGAAAGCCACCGAAGTGAATTCCCCGGTGACTTCGTCTACGATTTCGTCGAGCCCGCCCCTGGGGACGGGTTCGAATTCGGGATCGACTACAAGGCCTGCGGCTTCTGCAAGTTCGCAGCCAGTCATGGCGATCTGGACATTCTGCCAAACATCTGCGGGCTGGACTTCGTTGCCTATGCGGCGCGCGGCATCCGTCTTGAACGGACCCAGACTCTCGCCGGTGGGGCGAGCCACTGCAACTTCCGCTTCTCCCGGCTCAAATCGGATCAGGTCGCCACGTTCAAGAGGTAGAGCAGGCAAAGGCGTGCTTGCAAGTCTGTCCGCGTCTCTCACCGGCTGTTTCGCGCGCGTGACCACGATGTGGCCGGTTTTCGCCTGATGGACGGTGGGTACGCAGCCGCCCTTTGTGCGCCCGTTCGCCCAACCTGCGGCCATCGCGGCCACCTCCGTCAACCGCGCTCGCCAGCGGCCAATCTGCCGATTTACCGAAAAAAATCCGGTAACCCGGAAAATAGGTCTTTCTTTTTTACAGAAATCATGATTGTATGCACCCATCCCGTCTCGATTAAGGGGCGTATCGCGGTCGTCACGAGCGTTGATGCGGGATGCGATGGGCGTGTCGGGCCGCAGCGTGAGCAATCGCGCCGACGAACGGTTCGATGCGCACGGTCAAGCCGTGTGGTCCTGGTCTCCCGGTGCTGAGATCAAGTTCGCGCCGACGATGGTGCGGATGACAGGGGCAAGACAGCCGGTCCCTGGGGAGAGCGCGGAGTAAGCCGTAAAGCCATCGCGCAGGGAGGGCCGGGTCTGTCCGGCTGGACCTGTGGTACCTGCCGCCTGCATTTTTTTCGCAGGCGGGCCACGGGCCTCAGTCGAGGTCCGGCCTTCCCTGCGCCCTCGCGTTGTCCGTGAGGGTCCCGATCATCCCTTCGGGCGCGTGTTGCGCCGCGAGAGCAATGACGCCTGCGCGCCCGGTAGCGCTGGCATACTGGATATGCTTATTAGTTCGCGGGCGTCGAAGCGGACGCCTCACCACGAGCATCTCGGCCGGTCTCAACGGCTGAATCCAGGAGGAACCCAGATGGCACCCACCTCACGCCGCAATCTTCTTGCTGGCGCCGGCAGCATGGCTGCGGCGGCCGCGATCATGGCGGAGACACAACCGGCTGCTGCACAGGCGGGACCGAAGCCGATCTTCGCCGTGCCGGCGACCACGATTCCGATCGTCGGCGAGCAAGGCGTATTTCCGGTGCGCCGCATCTATTGCATCGGCCGCAACTACGCGGCGCATGCGATCGAGCGCGGCTCCGATCCGAATCGCGAGCCGCCGTTCTTCTTCCAGAAGCCGACCGATGCGATCCAGAACGTCAGCATCGGCGAGGTCGCCGAGCATCCGTATCCGTCGCTGACCAAGAACTATCACCACGAGGTCGAGCTGGTCGCGGCGCTCAAATCCGGCGGCACCAACATCCCCGCCGAGCAGGCGCTCGATCACGTCTATGGCTACGCGCTCGGCCTCGACATGACGCGGCGCGACCTGCAGAACGGGATGGCCGCCGAGAAGAAGCCGTGGGAGATCGGCAAGAGTTTTGACCATGCCGCCGTGCTCGGACCGATCCATCCGGTGGCGAAGGTCGGCCATTTCACCAAGGGCGCGATCTCGCTCGCGGTCAACGGCACGGTCCGGCAGAACTCCGATCTCACCAAGATGATCTGGAGCGTCGCCGAGCAGATTGCGAAGCTGTCGGAAGCGTTCGAATTGAAGGCGGGCGATATCATCTATTCCGGCACGCCGGAAAATGTCGGCCCGGTGGTCAAGGGTGACGTGCTGCTGTGCAAGCTCGAGGGGCTGCCGGACATGTCGATCAGGATTGTTTGAGGGGAGGAGGATACGAGGTCAACCTGCTGCGCATCTACTCCTGTCAAATAAGATGAAGCTGGTCGCCGCGACGGATGGTGCGCTCCCTCTCCCCGTCCTTCACGGGGAGAGGGTTGGGGTGAGGGGCAGCCACGCGCACCGGCCCTGCGGAGAGCCCCCCTCACCCGGATTGCATCTCTCGATGCAATCCGGCCTCTCCCCGCACGCGGGGAGAGGCGTGCAGCGAGCGTCGCCGTGCGTGCTGTTATCCCAAAGGGCGGCAGCCGCCATCATCCCTCCGGATGCCGCGCCTGCCGCCGTGGCGCTCGCGGCGCCGGGGTCCTCATCGCCTGCCGGCCACCGGTCATCGTTGTTCCCGCGCAAACAGCCGCTGCCAGCCGTTCGCAAGTTTGTGGGCCGACAAAGAGCCGTCGGGCACCGCCCTTTATCGTCGCCCGCAACAGGCAAGCGAACGAGGGCAGACGTGGCCATCACCATCGAGATCGATCACGCCAGGACGCGCCGCATGGCGCAGGAGAAGGGCCAAAGCCAGTCCCCGGCTCACCGCCCGGCGCCGGTGCGCAAGCCGGCACGGTCGCCACGCCAGGTCGGCGGTCCCGTGGTTCCGCAAGGCGTCAAGGGACCGATCCGTCGGCTCAAATGGCTGATCCTGGTGCTGACGCTCGGCGTCTATTACGTCACGCCGTTCCTGCGCTGGGACCGCGGCCCGAACGCGCCGGAGCAGGCGGTGCTGCTCGATTTCGCCCATGGACGGCTCTATCTCGGCCCCGCCGAGATCTGGCCGCAGGACCTCTATCTCATCACTGCGGCGATGCTGCTCGCGACCTTCATCCTCGTCCTGGTGAACGCGCTGGCCGGCCGCCTGTGGTGCGGTTTCGCCTGCCCACAGACGGTCTGGACCGACCTGTTCCTGCTGGTCGAACGCCTCGTCGAGGGCGACCGGCGGCAGCGGCTGAAGAACATCGGCGCGCCGCTGACGGCGAAGCGGATCGCGCAGATCGCGACCAAGCACGCGTTATGGATCATGATCGCGCTCGGCACCGGCGGCACGTTGATCTTCTACTTCACCGATGCGCCGGAACTGGTGCGCGATGTCCTGCATGGCGAGATGTCGGCGACGGCGCTGACCTGGACGCTGGTGTTCGCGGGCACGACCTACGGTCTCGCCGGCTTTGCGCGCGAGCAGGTCTGCACCTTCATGTGCCCGTGGCCCCGGCTGCAGGGCGCGATCTGGGATCCCGAGGCCTTCACCGTGAATTACCGCGACTATCGCGGCGAGGTCCGGATGTCGGCAAAGAAGGCGGCCGAGGCCCGCGCGCTGGGCGAGCCGGCCGGCGACTGCGTCGATTGCGGCGCCTGCGTCGCGGTCTGCCCGATCGGCATCGACATCCGCCAGGGGCCGAGCTTCGCCTGCATCAATTGCGGCCTGTGCGTCGACGCCTGCGACGGCGTGATGGCCAAGCTCGACCGGCCGCGCGGCCTGATCGACTACGAGAGCTGGCGCAACATCGAACGTGGCCGCGCTGCCGAGCCCCGCGTCTCGCGGCTGGTCCGGCCGAAGACCATCGGGCTTGCGCTCGCCTGTGTCACGCTGGCGGCGGTGATCGCGGTGTCGTTCGTGACCAAGACCACCGCGGTGCTGTCGGTCCAGCACGATCGCGATCCCTTGTCGGTGCGGCTGTCGGACGGCTCGGTGCGCAACGCCTACACCGTCAAGCTGCTCAACAAGTCTTCGGCGGTGCAGAGCTTCACGCTCGGCGTCAGCGGTGTCGAAGCGGCGCTCGCCATCATCGGCCATGTGGCCGCGGATGCCATCGAGGTCGAGCCGGACGGCTCGGAGACGCTGCGCGTGACGCTGACGATGTCCGCGCCCGTGGATGCGGACGTCACCTTCCAGGCCGTCGATGCCACCGGCCAGGTCGTGCTGAGCGCGCACGACCGCTTCGTCAACCGGTAGAGGAGGGACTAGAGATACGCCTTCGGCAGCAGCATGTGGATGCCCTTGTTGCCGTCGACCAGCTGGGTGACGCGCAGATTGCCGGCCAGCGAGCACAGCATGTAGGCCTGGTTGCGCGACAGGTTGGTGCGGGCGCAGACGTGCTTGACCATCTCGCGCACCGCCTGCTTGGCGGCGTCGTCGAGATCCTCGTCGAGGCCGATCGACATCAGGTGCGTGGCATTCTCGGCGAACGGCCAGGTGACATCCATGTCCTTGCGCACGGTGAGGCGGAAGGTGCCGCTGACGCCGGTCTCCAGCGCGGTGATGCAGACCTCGCCGTCGCCCTGCACGCCGTGGCCGTCGCCGGCGAAGAACAGCGCGCCATCGTTGAACACGGGCAGATACAGCGTCGTGCCGGGCCGCAGCTCCTTGTTGTCCATGTTGCCGCCGAAGCTGCGCGGCACCGGCGAGCCGCACCGCCCCCACGCCGGCGGCGGCGCGGTGGCGATGATGCCGAAGAACGGATCGAGCGCGATCTCCGTGCCCCAGGGCATGATGCAGACCTGGCGCTCGTGATCGACCTTCGGGTGGATGGTCTCGTAGTCGGTGAATTCCTCGGGCAGGGTGCCGAGCAAAGGCAGGATCGAGACGAAGCCCCAGTCCTGGCTGACCTTGCAGCTGAGGATGTCGACCTGCAGCGTATCGCCGGGCTGCGCGCCCTTCACATAGACGGGCCCGGTGATGAAATGCGGGCCCGGCCCCTGGATCATGGTGTCAAGCGCGGTGAGATAGGCGGGCGGAACGATGCTGCGGTCTTCGGGGAGGGTTTCCTTGCCGCCGGCCGGGAACGAATGCAGCGTCACGGTGTCGCCGGAGGCGACCTCGAGGACCGGTGGGGTCGTGCTGTCGAGATAGCCCCACACCATGCTCTCATGCGTCGCGGGAATCTCGTGGCGTTTGGACATGGGCTGTCTCCGTCGGGCTCGGGTCTCGGCGCTGATAACAAGGCAGGATGCGGCGGGCGGCAATGCCAAAAACTGGTCAGCTTTGCTCACGGCCCCGGCAGATCGACGGGACGTCTTCCGCTGATGTCAATTTTGCCAATCGGCGACGTGGCGCCGGCAGACCCCGGCGATTCCACGCCGTCGCCCTTGACCGTTCCCGCCGTGCGCATCGGTGACGCGCGGTCCCGAGGGCCATGCGCCTGGGTACTACCAAGCTCATGGAATTCATGCGAGAATAGACCTGTTGGCCGCGTAGGGGTCTGTGAGCATGCGACGTTCCCTGCACACCGAGCACGAGATCCTGGTTTTGCTTTGCGAGGCGGAGTCGGGTGTTCCGATTGCCGAAATTTGCAGCACGGCCGGCGTGTCGCTGCGCACCTTTTATCGCTGGCGCCAGCGCTATGGCGGTCTCACCAGTCCTGCCCTGCGCCATTTGAAGGAGCTGGAGATCGAGAACCAGCGGCTGCGCTCGCTGGTGACCAAGCTCGTCGAGGGGCAGCCGAATGCCGCCGTTGCCCCGAAGGTCGCGCCGGCACCGCTGCGCCAGGATTGCGGCAGCACGCCTCATGGCGTGGCCGGTGCGCCGGGACAGGCCCGCGGCGCCGTGATCGGCCGTTATGCCTCGGTACGCTACGGCCGCTAGCTCGTTGCCGTTCTGTTGAAGGGATCATCGGCCGGATCGCTCCGGCCGATGACGGGCTCGTCGTCTTAGATCGCGAGCTGCTTGCCGATCGGCAGCGCGCGCAGACGCTTGCCGGTGGCGGCAAAGATCGCGTTGGCCAGCGCCGGCGCAAACGGCGGCACGCCCGGCTCGCCGACGCCGCTCGGCGGCGTTTCGGGATCAGCCGGCACGATGTGGACGTTGGTGATGAGCGGTGCCTCGTCGATCCGGACCACCGGATGGTCGTCGAAGTTGCGCTGCTGCACCCGGCCGTTCTTGAAGCTGACTTCGCCGTATTTGGCGAGGCTCAGTCCCATGATCGCGGCACCTTCGAGCTGCGAGGCGATGCGTTCGGGGTTGACGAAGACACCGCAATCGATCGCGCTGTCGACCTGGTGCACCGTCAGCTTGCCCTTGTCGTCGACCTCGACCTCGACGATGGTGGCGATGTAGCTGACGAAGCTGCGATGAGCGGCGATGCCGAGGCCACGGCCCTTGCCGACCTTGCGGCCCCAATTGCCCTTCTCGGCGACGAACTCGACGACCCGGCGCAGCCGCCCGGTATCGATCGGGTAGCTCTCATAGGGCTCGCCGTAGTTCCAGAGATCCTTCACCGAAGCGAGCTTGACGATGCGCGGACTGCCGATCAGTTCGAGCAGCATGTCCTTCTGGTCGCGACCGGTGGCGGCGGCGATCTCTCCCATCATCGATTGCACGGCGAAGGCGCGCGGGATGTTCGAGACCGAGCGGAACCAGCCGATGCGGGTCATCGCCTTGGCAGCGGGGTTCTCGCACTGGATGTTGGCGATCTCGAACGGCATGTCGACGAGGCCCATGCCGAGCTCGAACGGCGCGGCGTGATCAGCGCCCGCCGCAAAGGTCGACAGGATCGTCGGCGCAACGCTGCGGTGACGCCACGCCACCACTTTGCCGGACTTGTCGAGCCCGGCCTCGATCCTTTCCACCGAGACGGTGTGCAGGAAGTCGTGCTGGATGTCGTCGTCACGCGTCCACTGCACCTTCACGGGCGCGCCCAGCTCCTTGGAGAGCAGGGCGGCTTCGAGCGCGAAGTCGCATTTCGATTTGCGGCCGAAACCGCCGCCGAGCAGGGTGACGTTGACCGTCACGTTCTCGATCGGGATCTGCAGCGTCTTGGCGACATCCTCGCGGGTGCCGCCGGGGCTCTGCACCGGCGCCCAGATCTCGGCCTTGTCGCCCTTGACGTCGGCCACCGCGACCGGCGGCTCCATGCTGGCATGGGCGAAATGCGGCAGATAGTACTCGCCGATGATGACCTTGTCGGCCGATTTCAGCGCCGCTTCGACATCACCTTCCTGGCGCACGACGAGTCCGGGCTGGCGCGCGGCCGATTCGAGCTCGGCGCGGTAGGCGACGGAGTCGTAGGCTGCATTGGGGCCGTCGTCCCATTCGACCTTCAACGCGTCGCGGCCCTTGATCGCCGCACCGGTGTTGCGCGCGATCACGGCGACGCCGCCAAGCGGCTGGAACTTCGACGGCCACGGCCAGCCCTTGACCTCGAGCACCTTCTCGACGCCGGACACCTTGAGCGCCTCGGCCGGATCGAACGACTTCACCTTGCCGCCGGTGACCGGCGGCCGGGCGATGACCGCGTACTTCATGCCGGGCAGGCGGACATCGGCACCATAATGCGCCTTGCCGACGGTGATGTCGTGCAGGTCGACGATGCTGACCTGGCCCTTGCCGAGATAGCGAAAGTCTTTCGGCGACTTGAGCTTGATGGTGTCGACCGCGGGCACCGGCTGGCTGGCGGCGTCGGCCGCGAGCTCGCCGAAGCCGAGGCGCTTGCCGCTGGCGCTGTGCACGACCTCATGGTTGACCGCCTTCACCTCGCTTGCGGGCACGCCGAGCTTCTTGGCGGCAGCCGCCTCCAGCATCGCCCGCGCCATCGCGCCGATCTGGCGCATCGGCAGGAGATAGTGCCGCGTGCTGCGCGAGCCGTCGGTATCCTGGTTGCCGAACTTCACCTCGTCGCCGGGCGCCTGCACGACGCGCACGCGCGACCAATCGGCCTCCATCTCCTCGGCGACGATCAGCGGCAGGCTGGTGCGCACGCCCGTGCCCATCTCAGAGCGATGGGCGAGGATCGACACGATGCCGTCGGGTGCGATCGACACGAAGATCTTGGGATCGACCACGGTGCCATGCGGCATCTTGCCGGCGCCGGTCTCATAGGCGGCGAACGCCGGGCGCGACAACAAGGGGGCGGCGAGCACGAAGCCGCCGGCCAGTCCCAGCGTCTGCAGAATTGCGCGACGCGAAACGTTTTCCACCTTGAGATGCCGTTCGAAGCCGCGGCGCGATGCGGGCTTTGCGATCTCGGGATTTGCGATGATGCTCATGATCACACCCCCGTCGAGGCCAGATGGACCGCATTCTCGATGCGCTGATAGCAACCGCAGCGGCAGATGTTGCCGGCCATCGCGTCGCGAATCTGATCATGCGAGGGCTTCGGATTCTGGTTGAGCAGCGCCGCCGCCTGCATGATCTGCCCGGCCTGGCAGAAGCCGCATTGCGGGACGTTGACCTGCCGCCACGCCTTCTGCACCGGGTGGTCGCCGGTCGGATGCAGGCCTTCGATGGTGGTGACCTCGCGGCCCGCGACATCCGACACCGCGGTGATGCAGGCGCGCGCGGCCTCCTTGTCGACCATCACGGTGCAGGCGCCGCACAGCGCCTGGCCGCAGCCATATTTACTCCCCGTGAGCCCGAGCTCATCGCGCAGATACCACAGCAGCGGCAGGCTCGGATCGCCATCCCAGCTCTGCTCCTGTCCGTTGATTTTCACCTTGATCATGTTCGCCCTCGCTCTGTCGGACCAATGGTCGTTGGTTCTGATCGTTGGTGGACGCGCGCGGGACCACATGTCCCTGGTGCACGCGCCGGATCAATTGAGTTGTCGGAAAGCCACTCATGATAGCAGACCGGGAGGGATGCCGGTCTACACAGGCGCGTGTGTTGCAGGCGCTGCCACCAGCTGTACGCGGTCCCGTGCGGTGCAATTCGAAGCGATGGCATTGGCGGCGCGCCTTCGCGCATCGCGAGACCGGATACAACGTCAGCAAGGGCGTCGAGGGAGGGCCGGCCAAAAGAAAGAATGCCTCGCCGGCACATAGGCAGGCGAGGCACCAAGTCTTCAGGAAGGAACGCTTCAGTTGGTACGCTTGGTACGTTGCGGCCGTCAGGCCGCCTTTGCTTTCGCCACGTGGGTGGCAATCGCATCCATGAGGGCCGGCGACAGGCAGTCATAGGGCTCGAGCCCCAGCTCCTTCAGCCTCGCCCGGATCTCGCCCATCTGCTCCGGCTTCACGCCCGATTCGATCACCGAGGAAACGAAGGCGGCGAAGCCCGGTGCGGCCGAGCCCTGCTCCTGGAACAGCTCGGGGTGAATGAAGTCGAGGCCGTAGAACGGGTGACCGGTGTTCTCGATGCGGCCATACATGTGCGTGCCGCAACCGGTGCAGGCATAGCGCTGGATGACGGCGGAGGGATCGACGATCTTCAGCTTGTCGCCGTTCTCCAGAACCGCGACGTTCTGCCGCGGCACGACGGCCACGACGGAGAAGGTCGCGCCGGATGGCTTCCAGCACTTGGTGCAGCCGCAGGCGTGGTTGTGAGCCACGTCACCGGTGATGCCGACCTTCACCGGGCGATCGTGGCACTTGCAGACCAGCGTGCCGCCGGCGAAGTGGCCGCTTCCCTGTTTGACGCCGTTGTCAACGGACGGATGGATGTGGACAGTCATGGCGCAATCCTCCTCATGTTTGCGTGCTTGGGGTCAGAACACGACGACGGAACGGATCGATTTGCCCTCATGCATCAGGTCGAAGCCCTTGTTGATCTCTTCGAGCGTGAGCGTGTGGGTGATCATCGGATCGATTTCGATCTTTCCGTTCATGTACCAATCGACGATCTTGGGAACGTCGGTGCGCCCGCGCGCGCCGCCGAACGCCGTGCCCTTCCAGACGCGTCCGGTGACGAGCTGGAACGGGCGGGTGGCGATTTCCTTGCCGGCTTCGGCGACACCGATGATGATCGATTCGCCCCAGCCGCGATGGCAGGCTTCCAGCGCCTGACGCATGACGGTGGTGTTGCCGGTGCAGTCGAAGGTGTAGTCGGCGCCGCCGTCGGTCAGCGCGACCAGATGTTGGACGATGTCGCCGGTGACCTTCTTGGGATTGACGAAATGGGTCATGCCGAAACGACGGCCCCATTCCTCCTTGCCGTCGTTCAGGTCGACGCCGATGATCTTGTCGGCGCCCGCCATCCGGGCGCCCTGGATGACGTTGAGACCGATGCCGCCGAGGCCGAACACGATCACGTTCGAACCCGGCGTGACCTTGGCCGTGTTGACCACGGCGCCGACGCCCGTGGTGACGCCGCAACCGATGTAGCAGCTCTTGTCGAACGGTGCGTCCTCGCGGATCTTCGCCACCGCAATCTCGGGCAACACCGTGAAGTTCGAGAAGGTCGAGCAGCCCATGTAGTGGTAGATCGTCTGGCCCTTGTAGCTGAAGCGCGAGGTGCCGTCGGGCATCAGGCCCTTGCCCTGCGTCGCCCTGATCGCGGTGCAGAGATTGGTCTTGCGGCTGAGGCAGCTCTTGCACTGCCGGCATTCCGGCGTGTACAGCGGAATCACGTGATCGCCGGCCTTCACCGAGGTGACGCCGGGGCCGACCTCGCGCACGATGCCGGCGCCCTCATGGCCGAGGATCGAGGGGAAGATACCCTCACTGTCGAAACCGTCGAGCGTATAGGCATCGGTATGGCAGATGCCGGTCGCCTTGATCTCGACCAGAACCTCGCCGGCCTTCGGCCCTTCGAGGTCCACCTCGACGATCTCCAGCGGTTTCTTGGCTTCGAAAGCGACCGCGGCGCGCGTCTTCATGTCTCAAACTCCTGTTTCAGTCTCTCGGGCCCGCGACGCTGCCCAGCTCGCGGTCCCCATCGTCGATCATTTCTTGCCCATGCAGGAGTTCTCCGCTTCCGTATAGGCAGGCGGCTTGCCCTCATGCTTGGCCGGGCGGACGCGTCCCACCGCGTCATTGCCGCGGGCGCGCAGGTAGATGTAGAGATCGTCCATGTAGCAGGCCACGTTCGGATTGTCGCCGAAGGCCGGCATGACGTTTTCCTGGGACGAGCTGACATTCTTGCGGCCACTGGCGATGACGCCGATGAAGTCGCCATAGCTCATGTTCTTGACCGAGTCCTTGAGCGCCGGCGCGTAGGTGGAGCCCATGCCGTCGGGGCCGTGGCAGACGTGGCATTCGGAATGATAACGGCGGTATCCGGAGTAGGTGTACCAGTCCACCGATCCATCGGCGCCCACCTTGTAGGTTGGATCGCCATCCTTATCGAAATACTTCCCGTCTTCGGACTTGACGGCCGTTGGATCTCCCGGGCCTTCCGCCCAGGCGTTCCCGGCCACACTCATGGTGCCGGCTGCCGCGCACAGGGCCGCGGCGACCGCAATCAGAATCTTACGCAAGGGCGTCATCCCCAAATTTTCGAGGCAGGCGAACCGGCGCATGGACAAGATCCATGCGCCGGAAGCAGATTGCTCAGCTCACTGCTGCGGGAGCGAGAACACGGTGAGCGTGCCGCCGAGCGCGGTGTAGTTGCTCAGCGCCGCGTAGCCGCCGACGGCACCGAGACCGGCGGTCGGATCCGTCAGGCCCGCTGCAAGACCGATACCGGCCCAGCCGCCGACACCCGAGAGCACGGCAACGTACTGCTTGCCGCCATTCTCATAGGTCGTGACGTTGCCGATGATGCCGGACGGAGTCTTGAACTTGTAGAGCTCCTTGCCCGTCTTGGCGTCGACAGCCTTGAGGTAGCCTTCGAGCGTTCCGTAGAACACCACGCCGCCGGCCGTTGCGAGCGCGCCCGACCACACCGAGAACGGCTCCTTGTTCGACCAGACGATCTTGCCGGTCTTGCCGTCCCAAGCGATGAAGTTGCCCATATGGGTGTCACCCGCAGGCGGATACATCGACAGCGTCGCGCCGACATAGGGCTGACCTGCGGTGTAGCTCACCTTGAAGGGCTCGTAGTCCATGCAGACATGGTTGGTCGGTACATAGAACAACTGCGTCTCCGGCGAGTAGGCGGCCGGCTGCTGATCCTTGGTGCCGAGCGCCGCCGGACAGATGCCCTTGGTGTTGACGTCCTCGCCCTGCTTGTCGGTCGAGTACTGGTCGACGACCTTCGGGCGGCCATAGGTCGCCGAGTTCTTGTCCATGTCGACGCCCGTGGTCCAATTGACCTTCGGATCGTACTTCTCGGCGACCAGGAGCTCGCCATTGGACCGATCGAGCGTATAGGCGAGACCGTTGCGGTCGAAGTGGGTCAGCAGCTTGCGCGGCTGGCCGTTGACCGCCTGATCCGACAGGATCATCTCGTTGACGCCGTCATAGTCCCACTCGTCGTGCGGCGTCATCTGATAGACCCATTTCGCGACGCCGGTGTCGGCCGCGCGCGCGAAGATCGTCATCGACCATTTGTTGTCGCCGGGACGCTGCTTCGGATTCCAGGTCGAGGGGTTGCCCGATCCGTAGTAGACCATGTCGAGCTGCGGATCGTAGGAGATCCAGCCCCAGGTGCAGCCGCCACCGGTCTTCCACTGGTCGCCCTGCCAGGTCTTCAGGCTCGAGTCCTTGCCGACCGGCTTGCCGAGCGACGTGGTGTTCGCATCGAACAGGATCTGGTCGTCCGGACCTTGAGAATGTGCTCTCCAGGCCTGCTTGCCGGTCTTGATGTCGTACGCCGTCAGGTGGCAGTTGACGCCGAACTCGCCGCCGGAGGTGCCGACCAGGACCTTGTCCTTGACGACGAGCGGCGCCGAGGTGCCGGTCTGGCCCTTGCTCGGATCGCCGTTGACGGCGGTCCAGACCTGCTGGCCGCTCTTGGCATCGATCGCCACCAGCTTGTCGTCGGCCTGGTGCAGGAAGATCTTGCCGTCACCATAAGCGACGCCACGATTCACCGTGTCGCAGCACATCACCGGAATGACGTTCGGATCCTGCTTGGGCTCGTACTTCCAGACGATCTTGTTGTCGTTCGCCAGATCGATGGCGTAGACCTTGTTCGGGAACGGCGTATGCACATACATCATGTTGCCGACGATGATCGGTCCGCCTTCATGGCCGCGCAGCACGCCCGTGGAGAAGGTCCACGCGACCTGCAGCTTGCCGACGTTCTGCGCGTTGATCTGGTTGAGCTTGGAGTAACGCGTGTTGGCGTAGTCTCCCGCCGGCATCACCCAGTCCTTCGGGTTGGCCGACATCTTGACCAGTTCTTCGCTGGCCCATGCGCCACCCGCGGCGAGCGCCGCGACTGACGTCAGACATGTTGCGAGTAGCACTCTTCGCATCGTCTTTCCTCCCGGGTTCAACTGAGGTTCCGCAGAAAGCGGCCCAGTATTCGTTTTCGGCATCATTGATTATCCACTTCCCGATCGGGAAACTTGCCCAAAAGAGAAAAGAGCTTGCTCAAGAGTGAAGCGAACCGAAGTTTTTGCAGGAGATTTTGCTTTGCTGGTCCGCAACATCGGGCGCATTCTTGTTGCAGAGCATCAATTCACAGCATGCGGGTTCCACCGAAGGTTGATGTTTTTCTTGACCTTACAGGGACGAAGGCGGAGGATCGTTGCGGGCGTTTTATGGAACTGATGCGTCGCGAGGGATATCGCGGCCTTAAAATCGGAGTAATCTTGCAGCATTCTCATCCGCCGTCCTGCGGCGGACCCGTTGCGTCTCGATCTTGAATCGGTGGATGAATATGTCCGATACGATCCGCTCGCTTACTACCTCGGGGTTTTCGCCCAGGAGCCAGATACAGCGTTGGTCAGATGCACTGACCGATCTCTGCGGACGTTTCGATGTCGACCCTCTCGAGGGGGCTTCGTTCGAGGGCCGTATCAATTTCACGACGGTGTCGCGGCTGAAGCTGTGCCAGATCGAGGCCAGCCAGCACCGCATTGCGCATACCTATGCCCGTGCGCAGAAGGTTGCGCATCCCTACATCAAGATTCTGTTCCAGACCTACGGAACCTCCTACTTCGAGCAGGATGGCCGCCAGATCGAGATCGGCCCCGGCGATTGCCTGGCCTATGACGTCTCGTCGCCGCACACCATCATCAGCCCTGCGCTGACGCGCCATGACGTCGTGATCGTGCCCAAGGAACTGCTGCAGGAGCGCGGCTTCCGGTCCGAGAAGATGCCGGCCTACAAGCTGTCGGCGCGCAGCGGCACCGGCCGGATCGCGCACGACGTGACGCATGCCGCCTTCGATGAGGCGACCCGGCTGTCTCCGAACTCGGCGGCCAGCGTCGCCGAGTCGCTGATCGATCTGCTGCTGCTGCCGCTCCGCGAAGCCGATCGGATGCTGGATCGTGCCGGACCCGAGGCCGTCTACATCAGGGCACAGGCTTTCATCCGCGAGCACCTTCGCGATCCCGACCTCTGCATCGATCAGATTTCGGCAGCCTTAGGTTGTACCAAGCGCTATCTTCATATGGTCTTCAGCGACCGTGGCATGACCGTGAGCGACTATATCTGGCGCGCCCGGCTGCAGCATTGCCGCCAGGAGCTGGAGACGCAGACCGGCAAGACCATCACGGACGTCGCGTTCTCATGGGGCTTTTCGAGCTCGTCGCATTTCAGTCGCGTGTTCCGGAAGTATTTCGGTGTGGTGCCTTCGTCGGTTCACAAGACGGCAGCGCGCGCGGATTGAATATGCAGCCGCGCTAAAGCGCGATGAGATCAGGACGAATCGTCATCGCGCTTTAGATTGTTGTTTGCGCATGATCTTTTCGGAAAACCGCTGCGCACTTTTCCGGTTCATGCTCTAGCGTGCGCCGCTCCGGATGATTTTCTGGAACGCATCACCAAGAATGATTGGCGCGCGGGGCGGCAGATAGGTCAGGCCGGCAGTCCCTGCCAGCTTGGCAAGCTCTCCAGACCCTTCCAACTCCGCCAGGATCTTATTGACCGCCGCCAGCAGTTCCGCCGAACCGGACAGTGCGACATAACCCCGGTTGGCGCCGATCGGATAATTGTAGCCGGAGGCGACGAGCTTGCTGTCGGGATGAGCGGCCCGGTAGGCATCGAAGCGTCTGCCATCAAGCAGCGTTGCTTCGAACTTTCCCTGTTCCAGAGCGCCGAGCAGATCATCCCGCGTCGGAATCAGATGAGTGATGTCGTCGATCAGGCGGCCCTTGTCGAACGTCATCAGGATCGCGTCCGCCAACGTGCCGCTTTCGATCGCGAGCCGCAGCCCGGCCAGATCGCCGATATCACTGATCCGACGCGCTTTGGCGGCCGGGCCGAGAACGACGGTCAAGCTCGAGAACAGGTAAGGCCTGCTCGGCATCAGCTTGTCGAGCGCAACGCGGCGCCGGCGATCGTCGCGCGTCGCGCCATCGAAATCCGGTAACTTCGCCGTTTTGACCCCAGGCGCGACCAGCCCGTCCTGCGTGAAGGGATAGCTCCCCAGCAGTGAACAGCGTCCGTCCGACAGCAGCGCGTTCGCTTCCAGTGCCGGAGATGAGTCCTCGTCCAGCTTGCTCTCGAACCACTGGATTTCGAGCGTCCTGCCGAGACGGTCAGCGATTGCCTGGCCCAGCAGGACGTCAAAGCCGCTGCCGGGTTTGCCGCGATGATGGAGCGACAGCGGCGGAAGATTTTCGTCGAGGCAGAGTCGGAGGACATCGTCAGTGGCCTTGGCCGCTGTCGATGCCGTCAACATCATGAATGCCGCCACGCAATAGACGAGACGGTGCATCACTGCGCTCTCCGGCTCGAGACATAGGCCCAAAGCGCGGTGATCTCGTCATCGCTGAGAATGTCACCCCAGGGGGGCATGCGGCCGTTCTTGCCTTGCTTTACCGTGGTGACGAAACGCGGCTGATCGTCGGGAAAGCGGCGCAGGTCGGGAGTGACCGTGCCGGAGGTCACCATGTTCGGGCCATGGCAATGCGAGCATTTCTGCGCGAATGTCGTCTTGCCGAGGTCGATCGGGCTGTGAGCGGCGGTGCCGTCCTGCTGCTGAGCGAAGGCGGCCGCGGAAAGCACGGCCGACGTCGCCACGACGGCGGCGAAGGTCGCCGCCGTTCTCATGAACATGTTCTGTCTCACGGGCAATCCGCACTCAGTTCTTGACCGCGAAGACCCAGAGCGAGCCGCCAGCGGGAACGTTGGCGAGGCGCTCGTCACCTGAGAACAGCGAGTATACGCCGCCATAGCCGGAGGTCACGGCGACATATTGAACGCCGTCCTGCTGCCAGGTGACGGGCTGGCCTTCGATGCCGGAGCCGGTCTGGAACTGCCAGAGCTTCTTGCCGCTGTCGGCGTCGAACGCCTCGAACTCGCCGGTCAGCTTGCCCGAGAACACCACGCCGCCCGCGGTCGACAGCACACCGGAGAAGCGCGGGATGTCGCTCGGCTGCTCCCATTTGGTCTTGCCGGTCATCGGATCGATGGCCTTGAGCTGACCGCGCGGACCTTCCGGCCAATCCCAGAGGTCAGTCAGATCCATGCCGAGGTACCACTCGCCGGCCTTATAGGTCGCCGGCTCGGTCTTGTAGTGGCCGCCGAACACCAGCGTGTTGGCGTAAGCCAAGCCGGTCTGCGGATTGAACGACATCGGCTCCCAGTTCTTGCCGCCGAGAATCGAGGGGTAAACGGTGACCTTCTTGCCCTCGCGCGCATCACGCGTGACATCGGTCTCGACCGGCTTGCCGGTCTTCATGTCGATGCTGGAGGCCCAGTTCACCTTCACATAGGGGTTGGCGGCGAGCAGCTTGCCGTTGGTGCGATCGAGCACGTAGAAGAAGCCGTTACGGTTGGCGTTCATCAGCACCTTGGTCGGCTTGCCTTCGACGTTCATGTCGGCAAGCACCATCTCGGCGACGGCGTCATAGTCGAACGGATTGTTCGGCGAGAACTGGAAGTGCCATTTGATCTTGCCGGTCTTCGGATCGAGCGCGAGCACCGAGCAGGTGTAGAGATTGTCGCCCGGGCGCACTGCCGCGTTGAATGGGCCGGGGTTGCCGACGCCCCAGAACACGGTGTTCTGCTCGGGGTCGTACGATCCCGTGATCCAGGTCGAGCCGCCACCGAGCTTCCAGGTGTCGCCCTTCCAGGTGTCGCCGCCGGGCTCGTCCGGGCTCGGAACGGTGTGGGTTCGCCACAGATGCTTGCCGGTCGCCGGATCCCAGCCATCGATGAAGCCACGCGTGCCGAACTCGGCGCCAGAGATGCCGGTCAGCACGACGCCATTGGCGACGAGCGGCGCGACCGTCATCGAATAGCCTTCCTTGATATCCGCGGCCTTCTGTCGCCACAGCTCCTTGCCGGTCTTGGCATCGAGCGCGATCACGTTGGCATCGAGCGTCGTTCGGAACAGCTTACCGTCGTACAGCGCGGCGCCACGGTTGATGATGCCGCAGCAGACCACGCGCGGCGTCTCTGCCGGATATTCGATCTTGCTCTTCCAGATCTGCTTGCCGGTCTTGGCGTCGACCGCCATCGTCGCATTGTGGGTCGTGACGTAGAGCACGCCCTGGTACACCAGCGGCTGCGATTCCTCACTGCGGTCATCGGCAAAGCTGTAGTTCCAGACCGGAACGAGATTCTTGGCGTTGTCCTTGTTGATCTGCGTGAGCGAGCTGAACCGCTGCAGATTGTAGCCCATGCCGTAATTGAGGACGTTCGCCGTATCAGTTGCACCCTTGATCAACTGATCGGCACTCTGCGCGCTTGCACCATGTGATGCAAAAATGGCGAGGCCTGCGGCCAGCGCGATCCGCTTCATTCATTTCCTCCAAGATTTTTATGCGCGCCTATCCTGACGCTGCGGGAACAACACTCCGCTCGAAATCGGGAAGCGTCAATACGAAAAGCTGGCAGTCAGCACCGCTCGATCGGGACATCATCCCAGTCAGCCCGAGCTGGGCAGTCAGGCCATTGTGCCTGCAGCGCGCTTGCGAGCTGCAGGATCTCATCTCGTTCATGCTGCTTTGCGGCATGAACATTGCTTCGTTGCAGCATGCCGGGCTAACATGAGGAGTGGCGGATGACACGAACCATCCTTTGGCTCGGCATGCTTTGTTGCCTCTGGGTGAGTGCGAGTGCGCGTGATGTCGGGCAATGGGGAGCAGCCGATCCGGCGTTGCGCCAATGGTACGAAGCCCTGATGCAGCCCGACGCGCCGACGTCGTCGTGTTGCGGTGAGGCTGACGCGTATTTTGCCGACGAGATCCATGTGCGGGATGGCAAGACCTATGTGGTCATCACCGATGACAGGCCCGATGCACCACGTGGGCGTCCGCACGTCGATATCGGCACCGAAATCGAGGTCCCTGATCACAAGCTGAAATGGGACAAGGGAAATCCCACAGGTCACGGCATCATCTTCCTGAGCCGCAACCGATATGTGTTCTGCTACGTGCAGCCGGGCGGCGCGTGAGCGGCAGAAACCCTGACAGGGCGGGGATTGTCGCGATCTCGTGTGAGAAATGAGGCGGAACGCCGTCACGTCCGGCCGTGGGCGTTCGCTTCGTTCAAGCAAGCGACTAGCAACCGGACGCGCTCCGGGCCGTCGAGCCTTGCGTTCTCTCGGACGCGGTCCTAGCTTCGGCGTTGGCGCGAGCGAAGCGCCAGTCAATGATAGTCTGAATTTGGGAGCTCGAAATGGCCTGGAAGACACCGAAGATCGTCGAAGTGCCGGTGGGCATGGAAATCAACATGTATGCCTGCGCGGCGCGCAAGTAGCGACTAGCGATCTGCCAAGCCACCCGAGCGACGTCTGCTTCGGGCTGGCTTGGCGGATCCATTGTCGGGGCCGACCGGCGCATCGGCCGATCGGACGTAACGGCGAGCCGTCGAACGAATGCGATCGTCGATCGCTCAGACGTCCTGCGTGTCGAAGATATAGAGGTCCACGCCGCCGTCGGCGAAATTGGGCAGATCCCCCGCTGCCGCCTTGCCCTCGGCCGAGCCCATCCCCGCCTGCAGCGCCTGCATCGAGTCAAACACCAGGGTGGCGACGAGGTGGATGTTGGTGGGACCTGCCGGCCCATTCACCGGGCCGCGGCTGATGTCGTAGCTCTTCAGGCCCGGAATCTTCTTTGCCAAGGGGACATGGACATTCATGTAGTGCTTGTCGAACGCCTCGGCGCTCTTCGGCGTCTTGTAGAGTACGAGAACCTTGGGCATCTGCTTCCTCCGCATGCGCTTTTTTAAAGGTCGATCGACCACGGACATTGCAGCCGATCTGCCGGTCCGGATCAAGCGTCTGGACTCGATGGGCCGGATGATGGTCGTTTCCGACCGGTTCCACCATAATCTGGTGTGGACCGGGAAACCGATGCAGCCCGTCGTCGTAGTTTGAGATAGTCTGTCGTCGTCAGGCTTATCGAAGGACACTGAGCCATGAGCCCCATCGATCTCGTCATCACCGTCTGCGCGGTCCTGTCGCCATCCAACTGCGAAGAGCGGCATCTCGTTTTCGCCGATGGCGGAGCTTCATTGCAGCAATGTGCGATGAAGGCGCCGCCCTATATCGCCCGATGGGTCGGCGAGCACCCGAAATGGACGGCGGTGCGGTGGCGCTGCGAGTACCCCCATAGCAACGACAAGGCCTGAGTCGCTTCGCGGCTTAGTTCGTGCACTCCTTGAGGTCCTTGTCCGCGACCTGGATGATGGCGTCGGGCTTGACGTCGAGGTCGCGGACGATGCATTGGCGGTCGCCGGAATAGCTCACTTTGGCATCGTAGCGTCCGGGCTCGATCCCGGTCAGCTTCAACCGCTCGTCGTGATCGAGCTCCTTGTCCTTGTCGTTCAAGGTCTGGTTCGGTCCCCAATTGTTCTGGCCGGCCGGCGACAGCTGGAAGCCGGTCATCGTCGCGGTGGTCAGATTCCACAGCCGGATGCCTTTGCCCTGCGCGAAGCTGGTGGTCGGCAGGGCCGACAGAAGGATGGCCGTCACGGCAAAGGCGAGTCTCATGGCATGTCCCGAGCGTCCGATGTCCATCGATTGCCATGACTATGACACGGAAAAATCCAATCGCGCCAGATCGGCCTTGAGCGCAGCGACATCCGCGTTGCTGCGCTGCGCGCGCGGCACGTCGATCGTGACCGCGTGAAGCAGGCGGGCAGGGCGCGAGGACAACAGGAAGATGCGATCCCCGAGCCGCACGGCGTCGTCCATGCTGTGCGTGACGAGGAGCGTGATCATCGGCCGCGAAGCGACCAGCGTCGCGATCTCCTCGCGCAGCCGCGCGGCCAGCGCGTCGTCGAGCGAAGCCAGTGGCTCATCCAGGATGAGGAAGTCCGGCTCGACGGCAAAGGCCCGCGCCAGAGCCACGCGGCGGGCGAGGCCGAGCGACAGCTCTCCTGGAAAATGCGTGCGGTGGGCTCCGAGCTCGAGCACGCCGAAGATCGCGGCCAGCCGGTCCTCCGCCACATCGGGCGCCGCGAGCCTGACGTTGTCCTCCACGGATCGCCACGGCAACAATCGCGGCTCCTGAAACACCATCGCCAGCCGCGCGCCGGCGGGTTGCGACACCTGGCCTTGATAGTCGAGGTCGAGCCCGGCAAGGATTCGCAGCATCGTGCTCTTGCCGCAGCCGGACGGGCCGACGACGACGCCGACCTCGCCCCTTTGCAGCGCAAACGCGATGCCGCTGATCACCTCCTGGCGCTTGCCATTGGCGCTGGTGTAGCTCTTCGATCTGATATCGACCTCAAGCCGCACGGAGCCGCCACCTTGATGCGCGCTGCTCGAACGGCTGGACGATGACGGCTTCGATCACGAGCACCACGGCGGCGAAGCTGAGCGAGTAGGCGAGCAGCAGCGGGATGTCGAACAGCTGGAAAGCGACGCCGATCTCGAAGCCGATGCCGTTGGGCCGACCAAGCAGTTCGGCCACCAGCACGATCTTCCAGACCAGCGACAGGCCCGAACGCGCGGCAGCCGCGATATAAGGCGCAAGCTGCGGCAGCAGGACATGGCGCAGGATTCGGCCGCGCGGGAAGGCGAACACCTTCGCCATCTCATCCAGCGACGGATCGAGCGCGCGGGCGCCCTCGCGCAAGGTCACGACGGCCGTCGGCAGCTTGTTGATCGCGATCGCGGCGATGGCGGCGACCTCGGTGAGGCCGGCCCAGATATAAGCGAGCACGATCACCACCAGCGCCGGCAGATTGAGCAGCAGGATCAGCCAGGGATCGCCGAGGCGGTTGGCGAGCCGGCTGCGCCCCATCCAGTAGCCGAGCGCCGACCCGATCGCCATCGAGAGCGTGAAGGCCAGCGCGACACGGGCGAGCGTGGCGCCGAGATGCAGAAACAGCGCGCCAGACCTGGCCTCCGCCACTGCAACCGCCAGCACGGCCGAGGGGGGCGGCAGCTTGGTGCTGCCGGCGACGGTCGCGGCCACCCACCAGGTGGCCAGCAGAAGCGCAAAGGACAACAGCCGCAGCACTAATCCCTCGCATTCGCCCTGTAATAGGTGCCGGGGCTGAGCTCAGCGGCGGGGCCGACCAGATCGCGACCGCCGATCGCGGCGAGCACGCCATAGAGAATGCGGGCGTCGGCCTCTTCCTCCGCAACTGAGCGGCGCGGAATGCCCTCGCGGTACCGATTGCGATAGGCGCGCAATGTGGCCTCGTCCGGCGCGCCGGTCAGAGGCGCGATGGTCTGCCAGTCGGCGTCCGACTTGGCCAGGATCTCCTTGGCCTTGGCCGTGACGGACAGAAAGCGTGCAACGAGATCGCGATGTTTGCCGGCCCAGTCCTCGTCGAACACGTAGCCGATCATCGCCGTGCGGCCCTTGGCGCCGAACGGCGGCAGCAGATCCTCGACACCAGCGAGGCGGCGGAAGCCCTTGGCCTCGAGCGCCGCGCAGAAATTCCAGTAGTTCAAGCCGGCGTCCATTTCGCCGTCGGCGAGCTTGGCGGCGAGCAGCGGCGGCGCGCCATAGGTGATAGTCGCCTGCGACTTCAATTCGACGCCGTCGCGCTTCAGAGCGGCTTGCAGCAACAGCCAGCTCTTGTCCAGCGGGCCGCCGGCCACTGCGAGCTTGCGTCCCTTGAGATCGGCGAGTGTCTTGAGCGGCGAATTGGCCGGCACCATCACGGCGCCGAGCGCGCTCGAATAGGGGAAGAAGGTCAGCTTGGCGCCGAGCGTGCGCTCGCGCGAGACCCAGAGCCAGTCCGACACCATGATGTCGGCATTGCCGGCGCGCAACGCGATCTTGCCGGCCTCGGGACTTGCGAGCTCGACCGCATCGATCGCGATATCCGCCTGCTTGTCGAGCTGGTGCGCGCGGATGACAGCCAGTTCCCAGGCGAATGTGCCGGTCTTCTGCACTGCAACCCGGACGGTCTCGGCGGCGCAGCATGCCGAAACCGGCAGCACGGCGCAGGCGAATAGTGCGATCAACAAGCGACCGATCCGCATCATGAGCCCGTCTGCGTTTCCTCGAGGAGTGTTCTTTTCAGCCTCATTCCCTTAGCATAGCTTCGGCTGCGATGCCGCGGAGGACTGTGATGCGTTGTGCTGTTTCGGTAGGACCGATTGTCGCCTTTTGTGTCGCCATGATCGGCACGAGTGCTCCGTCTCGTGCCGAGGATCTCAACGACTATCCGACCTCGGCCCGGGCCGAATATGTGTTCGGCTGCATGAAGGCGAATGGCGAGTCCCGCCAGTCGATCGCGCGATGCTCCTGCTCGATCGACGTGATCGCCTCGATCATTCCCTATGAGCGCTATGTCACGGCTGAGACCGTGCTCAGCATGTCCCAGGTGAAGAGCAATCTCGGCACCCAGTTCCGCACCTCCGAGCAGGCCGCCAACGCGCTGAACGATCTCCGCCGCGCGCAGGCCGAGGCCGAAGTGAGATGCTTCTGATGCCGTTCGGCCTTGCCCCTCCATCAGGTGCCTGAACCCTCCGCCGGCCACTCGCGCTCGAACACGTGGCCCTGCGTATCCCGGGCCTCGGCACGGAAGTGCTTGGCGCCGTTGGATACATAGGTGAAGCGGATGTTCGGATCCTCCGAGATCGAAATGCCGCCCTCGACCGACAGCACGAGGCTGCCGTCCTGCGACAGCGTCAGCTGATCGACGAAGAAGGCGGGGATGTACAGCTGCGTCAACTGGTCCATCTGCAGTCCGGAATTGTTCGGATGGCCAACCATCACCTGCGCTTCACGCATGCCGCTGGTGGCGCCTTCGCCGGCTTGCGCGAACTGCCTGTAACGCATCTGGCCGATCCGCGCCTTGGCCTCGTCCGGATTCTTCGCCGCCGGCGCCGAGCAGCCGCCGGAGGCCTTCACGAACGTCTTCACGACGTAGAGCTGGCCGTCGGTCAGCTCGGCCACGGCATGGACATCCGTGTAGTTGTTGACGCGGACGCGGGTCGAGATCGCGCTCACGTTGGCATCGGGGCCGAGCGTGAACTTGGCCGCCATCGGCGCCGGATTCTGGTCGATCACCAGCGTGATGGTCCTGATGCGGCGCCCGTCGGCCGGCGACAGCTTGCTGCGCAGGGTGACCGGAACCACCGAGGCATCCTCGGCGCGCGTCGGCATCTCGATCGACAGCACATTGGCGCCGTCCTGCATCGCCTTGTTGTTGAAGATGTCCTGGACCAGTCCCGGCCAGGGATCGTAGCCATCGGCGGCTTTCGCAGGTGCGAAGGCGAATGCGAGGCATACCCCGAGAAGCAATGTGGACGGCAGGCGGAGCCGGATCATGGCGCAGTCCTCCAAAAGCGTTCTGGCAGGTTGAAGATCATAGCGCGTCCCCGAGGTCATTCCCATTCCAATTCCGAGAATGCCGCCGTGGCGTTGCGCGCATTATAGTCGCCAAACAGCTCCCATTTGTCCCGTTCCGACCTGGCGGCTCCCGCCGCATCCGCAATTGGCTTGCCCGCCTTGATCAGCTCGCGAACGTCGCTGGCCAATGTGTCGAGGTAGCGCTGCTCATCGCTGAGCGCCAGGGGCCATTCGCTGACGGGTCCATGACCCGGCACCACGCGCGCGGCGGGGATCGTCGCGAGCCCCGCAAGGTCCGCAATCCAGCCACGCAGGCTGCCATCCATCACGGGGATGTGGCGCAGGAACACGAGATCGCCGGCAAACAGAGTCTGGCTCCGGTCATCATAGACGGTGAGATCGCAGTCGCTATGTGCGGTGCTCCAGGCCTTCAGCGTGAGCGCGCGGCCGCCCAGGTCGAGCACCGTCTGGTCATCGACGAGGATCGCGGGGGCGACGAGGCGCACCTCGTCGATCAACTCGGCGCCCATCAGCCGTCGGAACGCCTCGATATAATGTGGTCCGCGCACGGCGAGCGCGCGGGGCAGGTTCTTGGCGCCGACGAAGCTTGCTCCCTCGCCCTCGAAGGCGGCGTTCCCGAACACGTGATCCGGGTGAGCATGGGTGTTGATGACATAGCGGACCGGCTTGGTGGTGCGGGCGCGGATCGCGGCGAGCAGAGCGCGTCCTTCCCGGACGCTGCCGCCGGTGTCGATGACGGCGACCGCGTCGTTGCCGATGACGAAGCCCACATTGGCGATGGCGCCTTCGTTCTCTGCGTTCATCAGCGCCGTCTGGCCGATATGCACGAACACGCCGGGCGCAATCTCGCTGACCTCGAGTTGTGACGCCCCCGCATCGGCCGAGCTGCCGATCGCAACGGCGCCCCATGCGGCGATGGCGAGAATGAGTTGCTTCATCATCGGCTCGCCTTGCTCATGTGCGACAACCCGCAGGCGCTGCGGCGCAACAGACGGTCAACTCTTCGCGATGACAGCAGCTGTTGCGCCCGCGAGGCAGGCGGCCTAGCATTTTCAAAAATACCTCGATGCGCTCCATAGGGATGGAAATAAGAATGACGAAGCGTCGCACTGTTGTCTGCTCGCTGGCCGTTGCCGCGGGGCTTAGTCTGCTCGGACCGGCCGCCTGTTACGCCCAGAGCAATGACGGCCTGGACCTGTCGATCGAGCTGGTCGATCCCAAGGTGCTGAGGGTCTGCGCCGACCCCCGCAACCTGCCGTTCTCCAACGAGAAGGGCGAGGGCTTCGAGAACAAGCTGGCCGATTTCCTGGCCGCCAAGCTGCAGAAGAAGGTCGACTATACGTTCTTTCCGCAGGCCACCGGCTTCGTGCGCATGACGCTCGGGTCGCATCGCTGTGACGTCATCATGGGCTTCCCGCAAGGGGACGATCTGGTGCAGAGCACGAGTCCCTACTACCGGACGGCCTACGCGATCGTGACGAAGCCGGGCTCCGAGCTTGCCGACGTGACGACCTTGGAGGACGCGAAGCTCAAGGGCAAGCACATCGGTATCGTGGCGGGGACGCCGCCCGCGACCAACATGGCGCTCGCCGGGCTGATGCCGACGGCGAAGCCCTATCCCCTGATGGTCGATACGCGCGTGGATTCCTCGGCCGAGGCGATGATCAACGATCTGAAGTCCGGCGAGATCGATGCCGGCGTGCTGTGGGGGCCGATGGCCGGCTACTATGCGAAACAGGCGAGCCCGCAACTCCGCGTGACGCCGCTGGTCAAGGAGACGTCGGGGCCGAAGCTGATCTACCGGATCGCGATGGGCGTGCGCGGCGCGGACCAGAACTGGCGCCGGCAACTCAACAAGCTGATCCAGGAGAACCAGAGCGAGATCAACAAGATCCTGCTCGACTACGGCGTGCCGCTGCTGGATGAGAGCAATCATCTGATCACCGCGGAGGCTGCCAAGTAGGCATCATGCTCGTTCGGCTCACCGCAGCTGTCCTGGCCGGCGTGCTGCTGCTGATCGCGGCGGCCGCGTGGGCTGATGAGCTCGTGGTCGAGCCGGACAGCTATCGGACCGAGAACTACCGCGCGCCGGTGCCGACCACGCTGGCCGGCGCGCGTGTGCTGTCGACGCAGGAGACCGAAGCCATCTGGCACGCCAGGTCCGCAGCCTTCATCGACGTGCTGCCGCGGCCGCCCAAGCCGAAGAACCTGCCGGCCGGAACGGTGTGGCGCGAGCAGCCGCGCCTCGACATTCCCGGCAGCATCTGGCTGCCTGACACCGGCTATGGCGTGCTGGCGGCGCCGACGGAGGACTACCTGAAGCGAGGACTGGCACGCGCGTCCGACGGCGATCTGGGTCGCTTGCTCGTGTTCTACTGCCTCGAAGACTGCTGGATGTCGTGGAACGCCGCCAAGCGCGCGCTGACCTACGGCTACCGCAACGTCGCCTGGTACCCCGACGGCACTGATGGCTGGGCTCGCGCCGACCTGCCGCTGCAGCAGACGCAGCCAGAGCCGCGGCCGGAGGAGTGAGCGATCGGGTCGCGGGTAGGACATCCGCAGAGCTACTCCATGTCCTGCTGGATCTCGCGGGCGAGCGCGAAGAGGCGCTGGTCGATCGCGGTCGGGACCTCGCAGACGAACTTCATCACGCTCCGGCGGTCCTCGAAGATCCGCGTCTCCCAGTTCAGCTGGTTGGTCATCTCCTCGATCTTGGCCTGATCCGGCGAGGCGCTGCTGTGCATTCCCTGGAGCGCGATGGTGTCGCCGCGCACCTTGTCGACGGCCTCGCGCTGCTTGCGCATCACACGTTCGAGCCCATTCATGACCGAGGTCCGCTGGGCGTTGAGGGTGTCGAACAGGCCGGCGAACAGCAGCTTGCCCTTGCGGGTCTTCTCGTCGGCCGTGCCGGTGAGGAAATCGGCGACGTCCTTCTGCGCCTGCTCCAGCGGGATGCGGCGTGCGGCGAGCTTCGCGACGAGCGCGGCAATCTTGGCATCGTCCTTCCAGCTCGTGCCGACATCGTCGATCGGGGGGCCGGCCCAGACCGCTGCAATCGAGATCTCCGGCACCTTGGCCTGCGGGCAGGGCCAGTCGGGATAGCGCGGATCGGCCGCTTGCGCGGTGGCGGCCGATGCGATCAGGCCGATGGCCAGCAAACTCGATCTCACCCTCATGCCTCGCCTCCGGGACCCCGCCTGACAAACCCGCGCGACGGATCGTAGGCCAGAATCGCGCCGATCATGAACACGGCGGTGCAGCCGCCGACCACCGCGAGCGACACCCAGTTCAGCTTGCCGTACAGCGCAAACCGAATGAGCTCGACCGCGTGGGTGAAGGGATTGGCTTCGCAGAGATACGCAAGCCACGGGCTGCCTTCCTCGACGCGCCACAAGGGGTAGAGCGCCGACGAGGCGAAGAACATCGGGAAGATCACGAAGTTCATGACGCCGGCAAAGTTCTCCAGCTGCTTGATGCCGGAGGAGATCAGCATGCCCAGCGCGCCGAGCATCAAGCCGGACAGGATCAGGGCCGGCAGCACGGTGAGATAGCCCATCGGCGGCGGCGTGATGTCCCAGAACCAGGCGATGACCAGGAAGGCGTAGACCTGGAGCACGGAGACGGCGGTGCCGGCGAGGAGCTTGCAGAACAGCAGATAGCCGCGCGGCAGCGGGCTCACCAAGAGGGTGCGCATGTTGCCCATCTCGCGGTCGTAGACCATCGACAGCGACGACTGCATGCCGTTGAACAGCTGGATCATCGCCATCAGGCCGGGCGCGATATAGACCTCGTAGAGAATGTAGGTCTCGTAGGGCGGGATGATCGAGATGCCTAGCACCTGGCGGAAGCCGGCGGCGAAGATGAACAGCCACACCAGCGGCCGCACCAGCGCCGACACGAAGCGTTCGCGCTGATGCAGGAAGCGCAGCCCCTCGCGCCAGACGATGCCGATGAGGCAGGTGATGTATTCGCCGGCCGAGAAGCCGCTTCGTGCGGGCGCGGGTGAGTGGACGGTCGTGACGGTCATGACTCTGCGCTCCGCAGTGGAGAAGCGCTGGACTGGCTGGGCTGTGTCGTCAACCGCGCAAACGCGGCATTCACGTCGGAGGCGCCGGCCTCGGCGATCACCTGCGGCACGAGACCGCGCGCCAGCACGCGGCCCTGATGCAGGACCACGAGATCATCCGTCGCGGCGATCTCGTCGAACAGATGCGTCGCCCAGAGTACGCCGATGCCCTGCTCGGTGACGAGCTGGCGGACATGACCGACGATGTCGGCACGGGCCTTGACGTCGAGCCCGACGGTGGCCTCGTCGAGCAGCAGCAGGCGCGGCCGGTGCAGCAGCGCGCGGGCGATCTCCAGGCGGCGCATCTGGCCGCCCGACAGGTCGCGCACCTTGTTGCCGGCGCGGTCGGCAAGGCCGATGCGGGCCAGCAGCTCCTCGCTCCGGGCAAGCGCCTCGCGGCGCGCAATGCCGTGCAGCGCGGCGTGGTAGAGCAGGTTCTGCCGCAGCGACAGATCGAGATCGACCGTACGCGGCTGGAACACGACGCCGAGCAGCCGCAGCGCCTCGCCCGGCGTGCGGCCGATGTCATGGCCGAAGATGTTGATCTGTCCGGACTGAACTGCGAACAGCCGCGTGATCAGCGAGAACAGCGTGCTCTTGCCGGCGCCGTTGAGGCCGAGCAGGGCGGTGAAGCTCGCGGGCTTCACGGTGAAGCTGACGTCTTTGAGCGCCTTGCGTGCGCCATAGGAATGGCTGACGCCGGCAACCGAGAGCGCCGGCACCTGATCGGACGCCGGCTGCGGCCTTGGGCCCGTCGCGTCGAGGGCGGGTGCGTTCTGCGTCATCATGGCTGTGCAATCGTGATGCCCCAGGGCAGCTCGCCGACCTGGATCGTCTTGATCACCTTCTGCGCGGCGACGTCGATCACCGAGACGTCGTTGGAGACGCCGTTGGTGACGAGCAGATATTTCTCATCCGGCGTGAACTCCATGTGCCAGACGCGCTGTCCGACCAGCAGATATTTCTTCACCTCGTGGGTCGTTCCGTCGACGACGGCGACCCGGTTGGCCGGGCCGAGCGCGACGAAGCCGGTCTTGCCGTCCTTGGTCAGGGCGATGCCGACGGGCTGGATGGCCTCGCTGCGCAGGCCGGGCACGGCGAACTTGATCTTGCCGGTCACCTCGCGCTTGGCGGGATCGATGATCGAGACGGTGCCGCCGATCTCGGCCGACACCCACAGCTCGGAGCCGTCGGTCTTGAACTCGGCGTAGCGCGGCCGCGCATCGACCAGCACATTCGCCACGATCTTTCGCGTCGCCGTGTCGATGAAATGCGCCATATTGGTGGTCTCGGACGTGCATATCAGGATCTTGCCGTCGGGGCTCAGCATCATGCCCTCCGGCTCGACGCCCACCTGGACGTCGCCGATACGGATGCGCTTCTCGAGGTCGAGCACGGTGACAGTGTTGTCGTTCTCATTGGCGACATAGAGCGTCTTGCCCTGGGCATCCTGCGCGAACAGCTCGGGATCGGGGCCGGAGGGCAGGGTGTCGACCACCTCCATCTTCTTGGCATCGATCACCTGGATGGTGTCGTCGTCGCCGACCGCCACCATCACGAACTTGCCGTCCCGGGTGAACGCAATCCCGCGTGGGCGCTGGCCGACCTTGATGGTCTTGGTCACGGTCCAGCTGTCGGTGTCGATGACGGAGACCGTGTTGCCCTTTTCGTTCGAGACGAAGGCGACGTAGGCGGAGGCGGGGGCGATGGTGGCCAGCGAGAGTGCGGCGGTGAGCAGTAATGCTGCCATGCCGACACACCTGCGAAGCTGCGGCCGTCCTTCGAGACGCCCGCCTTTGGCGGGCTCCTCAGGACGAGGGTGGTGTATGTGGCGAAATCCGGGACTTCCTTCGTCGCCCCGTTCGCGCTCAAGACCCTCACGGTGAGGAGCGCCGTAGGCGCGTTCAGGCGCTGCGTTCGCATCGCCTCGAGAACCATGAGGCCACGGAGCTGCTACCGCTTTGGCCTGATCTGTCGGACCAACCATCTCCATCAACATCATCCAATCCGACATCATTGCAGCTTGCACTTGGTTTCGGGGCGGTCGACACCGAGCGTGTCGAGCTCGGAGACCTGGTGCAGGAAACCCTCCTGCGGGGAGACCGAGACGATCATGCGGCCGTCGGCGAGCAGGATCGGCTGGCGGAGTTGCAGGTTCCAGTCGCGCAAGGAGAGCCGCGTGCCCTTGAAGGCGGCGATGGTGAAGTTCGGGCCCTTGAGATAGTCGCTCATCGCCTTGGCGTCGCCGGAGTTGGTGCGGGAGGCGGCTTCGCCGACCATGCGCACGGCCATCCAGGCCTGCATGTCCAAAGCGTCCATCCGGCGTGAGGCCAGCTTCATGAAGCGGTTCTGCAACTGCGTGGCGCCCCATTGGTCCTGTGCCGGGTCCCAGCTCGTCGGCCGCAGGCCTGCGGAGCCCGCGACGGGACGCGCATCCCAGGTGCGATAGGGCAGATAGTTGGCGAACACCTCGCTCTCGTCGGCCGCGACCAGCACATCGTAGGCCGGCGCCTTTTGCGTGAACACCGGCATCTGCCGCTGGATCAAGGTCACGCCGGAGTCGGTGCGGCGCGCCCCGCCGGTGTCCTCGAAGGTGCGCTCCTCCACGATCTTGGCACCGAAGCGCGTCGCGGCGCGGCGCAGCGCATCGGCGAACAGCTTGTCCTTGTCATGCGAGCCGGTGACGAGCAGCCAGCGCTTCCACTGCTTCCACACCAGATATTGCGCGAGGCCGTCGGCGAGCATCGAGCGCGTTGGGGCGACGTGGATGACATTGGCGCGGCAGTCCTGCTCGCGCAGCCGGTCGTCGGTGGCGCCGACGTTGAGCAGCGTGATGCCACGGCCGCGCAGGCTGTCGGCGACCTTCAGCAACGCATCCGCCGGCAGATCCGCCAGGATGAAGCCCGTCTTTGCGGCGAGCTCGTTGGCGGCCTGGGCTGCGTCCTCATCGTCCTTGACCTTGCGGTCGATCAGCGTGAAGCGCTGGTTGAGGAATTTGCCGGTGGTGTTGTTGTCCTCGATCGCGAGCTTCGCGCCGGCCACGCCGTCATCGGCCGCCGGCTGGTCGAGCGGCGACAAGGTCTGCGGCACGCCCGCACGGCCGAGATAGCCGATCGCAATGTCGATCGGCTCCGCGGCGCGGCCTGCTGTTGCGGCGGCCACGAGGCCGACCGCGCCGATCAGGGATCGGGCCAGAACTCCAAGGACCACATGTCCTCCCATTGTTCCCTCGTCGTTTTTCGGCGAGGTTTCATCTTGCAAGATGAACGAATTGGCCTAGCTTTCAACCCCACTTTTGGCCGCTGCGGCGTCATTTCGGATCACGACCTTGAAAGCTGCTGTTCTCCTCGCGTTCCTCATCCTGACGTTGACGACATCTGCACGCGCCGAGCCGCCCAAGGTGGCGGTGTTCGATTTCGAGCTGATCGACACCAGCCTGCAAGGCGAGGTGCAGGGCCCGCGCAAGGACGAACAGGCCCGGCTGATGCACGCCGCCGAGCAGCTGCGGTCGGCGCTGCAGGAGTCCGGCAGATTTCGCGTGCTCGACATCGCGCCTGTCAACGATGCGGCGCACCACAGCAATCTGCAGGCCTGCGGCGGCTGCGACGTCAAGCTGGCTGGCGACATCGGCGCCGATCTCGCCATCACCGGGACCGTGCAGAAAGTCTCCAATCTCATCCTCAACATGAACATCTATCTGCGCGACGCCCACACCGGAAAGCCGGTCGCGGCGATGACCGCGGACATGCGCGGCAACACCGACGAGTCCTGGACCCGCACCATGGCCTGGCTGATCCGCAACCGCCTGCTGGCGCCGAACTACGGCGCTCCGCAGGCGCAGTAGTTGTCGAGACATGATAGTGCACTCTCGCGGCCGCTGACGCCCGAGCTTTGCGTGTCGATGGCCTCTCGGAAAACACAAGAGGCGCAGGGAAGGCCGGGAGCCTGCCGCCCCCATGGCCCGCCTGCAGAAGAAAATGCAGGCGGCAGGTACCACAGGTTCGGCTGGGACATCCCGGCCCTCCCTGCGCGATGGTTTTCACGGTTGCTTCGCGTTCTCCCCGGTGCGCCGGGCTTTCTGGTCACCGTGCGCAACGACACGCTTCTCGCGCGCCGCCGCGGGGGCATCGGCATCGGGATGCCAGGACCACGCGACTTGGCCGTACGCCGTGACGCGTTCGTCGGCACACTCTCACGAGCATGCTGCGCGCCGCCGGCGTCCACCGCACCCCACCTCCACGTTCGTGACGACCGCGATACGCCCTCTCGACGAGGCGGGATGGGGCTACTCAATCACAAGTTCTGGAAAAGAGAAACGAGATTCTTTTTCGCGCCGGGACTGGACAGGGGTGATGGCCTTGCGCCGTCAGCGGAAATCGGTCCGCGCGCGCACGCTATGACCGGACCGTGGCGACGGCGACATCGCCGCCGCATGGGCGTCATCGCGCCCGCCGGGCAAATCAGGCTGCGGCTGACGTCAGCGTCCCAGACGCGCGGCGTGCCAGCGCAGATGATCGGCCATGTAGGTGGAGATGAAGTAGTAGCTGTGGTCGTAGCCGTCCTGCTTGCGCAGCAGCAGCGGGATGTTGGCCTTCTCGCAGGCGGCCTTGAGCAGCTCCGGCCGCAGCTGTTGCGTCAGGAACTGGTCGGCGGTTCCGACATCGACCAGCAGGTCGGAGACCCGGGCGCCGTCCTCGATCAGCGCCACCGCATCGTGCTTGCGCCAGGCCGCCTTGTCGGAACCGAGATAGCCGCCCAATGCCTTCTCGCCCCACGGCACCTGCGACGGCGCCACGATCGGCGAGAACGCGCTGGCCGCGCGATAGCGGTCCGGGTTGCGCAGCGCCACCGTGAGCGCGCCATGGCCGCCCATCGAATGGCCCATCACCGACTGCCGGCGCGGGTCGACCGGGAAGTTCGCCGCCACTACGCTCGGCAGCTCCTCGGTGACATAGCTCCACATCCGGTAGTTCTTTGCGAATGGTGCCTCGGTCGCATCGACATAGAAGCCGGCGCCGAGGCCGAAATCATAGGCATTGTTGGGATCGCCGGGCACGCCGTCGCCGCGCGGCGAGGTGTCGGGCGCGACGAAGACGAGGCCGAGCTCGGCGCAGGCGGCGCGGAACTCGCCCTTCTCGGTGACATTGGCGTGGGTGCAGGTGAGGCCCGACAGATACCAGACGACCGGCAGCTTGGCGCCGTCGGCATGCGGCGGCACGAACACCGAGAACGTCATCTCGGTCTTGGTCTCCTGGCTGGCGTGGCGATAGACGCCCTGGACGCCGCCATGGGACTTGTTCTGCGAGACGGTCGTGAGCGTCATGGGATCACCTGTGCGGCAATGATGTCTGGGCGGTCGGCGAACGTGTCGCCAACGTGCTCTACGCTGCGTCGTTCAGTCAACGCCAATCAGGCCACGCCGTTCTCGATCGCCAGACGCACCAGCTCGCCGGACGTTCGCACGCCGAGCTTCTGGCGGATGATCGAGGAGGTGTTGGCGACGGTCTTGTAGGACGAGTGGATCAGCCAGGCAATCTCGGACAGGCTCTTGCCGGCGCTGAGCAGCCGGAGGATCTCCAGCTCGCGCGACGTCAGTTTCGCCAGCGGGCTCTGCGCCACCGCGGAGCCGGCGAAGGCGATGCTGCGGGCGATCGCCGGCGGCAGGTAGCTGCCGCCGCGCGCGACCTCGCGGATCGCCTCGGCGAGATCGTTCGGATCGCCGCTCTTCGACACATAGCCCTTGGCGCCGATGTCGATGGCGCGCGCTGCGAACACCGGGTCGTCGTTCATGCTGAACATGATCAGCCGGGCATTGGCATCGCGGCCGAGGATGCGGCGCGCCAGCTCGAAACCGGACACGGTCGGCAGGTTGATGTCGACGACGCAGACGTCCGGCCGGCGCGCGATGAAGCTCGCTTCACCGCTCTCGGCATCCGCCGCCTCGATCAGCTCCAGCTCCGGGTCGGTCGAGAGCAGGGCCCGGCAGCCGGATGCCACAATGGGATGGTCATCGACGATCAGAACGCGCATGCCTTGGGGTCCCGGACTTCCATCTCGCGTCATTATTGCAATGCATCATGGATGCGAGCAGCGCGATGTTGCATCATGTTGCAATTAGATCGCTGGCGGATTTGTCTGTCAATGTAAGTGCGCGTGAAACACGGTGGCTTTGAGGCGGAGATAATGTGGCAGAATTGGTCGTTGCGCAGGCGCATCAACGTGCTGCTCGCGCTGGTGCTGACGCTGGGTCTCGCCGTCAACATCGGCCGGCTGGTGCTCGAGGCGGCGCCGCGCGTGCTGGCCGAGGATCAGAGCGTGATCCGCCTCGCGCGTGCCTTCGTCGAGACCATCATGGACGAGGTCAATGACGCGCCGGACCCGGAGTCCCGCCTGAACCGCATCGTCAGCGATCTCGGGCAGCTGCGGCATGTCAGCGTCGTCAGGCAGGCCCTGCCGGCTCAGCGCGAGCGGTCGTCCAGCGCCGGGGACCGGGCCGCGCCGGGGTGGTTCATCGCGCTCGTGCATCCGGACAAGACGTCGGTCAGCATGCCCGTGGTCGTGGCGGGCAAGCCCGATACGCTGGTGATCACGTCGCATCCCGACGACGAGATCGCCGAGATCTGGGACGGCATCGTCACCCAGCTCGTCGTCGGCTCGGCGATTGCGATGGCGATTTTCGGGATCACCATGCTCGTCGTCGGCCGCGCGCTGGCGCCGCTGGCAGATTTGTCCGAGGCGATGAGCCGGATCGAGGCCGGCGCCTATGACGCCCGGGTCAAGCCGGGCGGCGCGCCCGAGCTTGCCGCGCTCTGCGCCAAGCTCAATCATCTCGCCGGCGCGCTCGGCGAGGCCGTAGAGGAGAAGCGCCGTCTGGCGGAGCGCACCGTCTCGCTGCAGGACATCGAGCGCAAGGAGATCGCGCGCGAGCTGCACGACGAGTTCGGGCCGCATCTGTTCGCGCTGCGCGCGCATGCCAGCGCCCTGATGCGGCTGCCGGAGGCGAAGACGATCGATGTCGCCGCGATGCGCCGGCACGGCCAGGCCATCCTCGACCAGGTCAATGCCGTGCAGCAGTTCAACCGCCGCATCCTGGAGCGGCTGCGCCCCGTCGGTCTCGCCGAGCTTGGCCTGCGCGAGGCGCTCGGCGCCTTGGTGCGGCTGTGGCGGGAGTCGCGGCCGGAGGTGGCGATCGCGACGACGTTCGCCGATGATCTCGTGCGCAGCAACGAGACCTCGGAGCTGACGATCTATCGCGTCGTGCAGGAGGCGCTGACCAACGTGTTCCGCCATGCCGAGGCGACTGCGGTCGACGTCACCATCGAGCCGCTGCAGCAGACCATGGCCGGGCACCGCCGCAACTACACGCGGGTGTGCGTGCGTGATGACGGACACGGGCTCAAGCCCGAGCACAAGCTCGGATTCGGGCTGACCGGCATGCGCGAACGGCTGCTGGCGCTCGGCGGCACGTTGACGGTCGCCTCGAGCGGCACGGGTGTCACGATCGAGGCCATGGTGCCCGCGGATGCGGCGTGAGCCGGGCCTAGGAACCGACGATCGGACGGCGCGTTCAACGAGCTACTTGCGACGGGCGTGAGCCGCAGTCCGGAGCACGCGCCGGTAGCTTGCGGTGATCAGATGTCCAGAACTCTGCCAGAACTCTGCCTGTGCTGAGCAGCGCAGCCTTGCTGGCTGCGCTGCCGTTCCACAACGCCGTCGCACGTGACGACGGCCGCTATGCCAACTCGCCACTCAAGGGCTGGTTCGACAGCCTCAGGAGCGGACGCGGCCCGTGCTGCTCGGACGCCGACGGCTTCGCTGTCTCCGATCCGGATTGGGATCTGGAAGGCACGCACTATCGGGTGCGGCTCGACGGCCAATGGATCGTCGTGCCGGACGATGCCGTGATCACCGAGCCCAATCGCGCCGGCCGCACGATGGTGTGGCCGATCAAGGGCTCGCTCGGCACCTCGATCCGCTGCTTCCTGCCGGGTAATCTGAGCTGAGCGCGACCGATCGAGGCCTTCGTGACGCGCAATGCGGCTGCGGCGCATGGTCCCGCGCGCACCCGCGCTGGAACTTCGTCTCCGCTGCCTGATTGCTACCAGGTCATGCAGTCGATGAGACCTGCGCGGCTTCCCGCTCATCGCGGCAGGGGGCTCCAGCCTGGCGAGGATCACCATGGAACAGACCGACGATGCACATCTGCAGCAGCGCATCCGGGAGCGCGCGCATGCGCTGTGGGAGCAGTCCGGGCGGCCGGAGGGCCGTGAGGATGAGTTCTGGTATCAGGCCGAACGCGACGTCCGCAACATGGAGCAGTTGCACGACGAAGCGACCGCTCCTCCGCCAACGATGCTGCCGACCTGAACGCCACGCCACCAACCGAAGGAAGACCAGATGAGCAAGGAAACACCGAAGGACGATCCGCGACAGGAGAGCGACTGGGGCTCGATGAAGCAGACCGACAAGCCCTGGGCGGAGAAGCCGGAGAAGGAGCAACGCTCCGAGGCGGCGAAGGACTTGGAGAAGTGGGGCGAGAGCAAGACGCATTGAGGTGAGGTTCGGGGTTGGGCGGCGAGAGGAGGGCGGGGGCCTTCATTGCGACTTCCCGTGTGTGGCTGCCCCTCACCCCAACCCTCTCCCCGTAAGAACGGGGAGAGGGGGCGCACTGCGCGTGCGGCGAGAGCTCGCGCTGCATCTGCCAAAACAAAGGCTGACTATCAATCGGCGGATGTTCGCCGCGTGCCCAAGACTGCCCCCGACCACGGGTCAGCGTCGAAATGCATGGCGTGCCCATTGTGAGTTCTCGTCGTCGCCTGATCGGCGCTGCGCTCCCTCTCCCCGTTCTTCACGGGGAGAGGGTCGGGGTGAGGGGCAGCGGCACGGGTGGCGAGAGTGGTAGACCTCGATCGCTTCACTCGCCTCGCGTCAACACCCTCACGCCGTATGTCCGGGATCGACATCATCCGGCGTCTTCTTCTCACGTTGCGGCGTCATCTTCGCCGGGTCCTTCGCGCCGGGCACGCCGCGCGGGCCGAGCTGATTGCGCTGGATGTCGTCTTCGGAGCGGTCGGGCTCGCGTCCGTTGATGGGGAGGTCGTTTGCCATTGCCTGATCCTTCCGACTGTTCGGTCGAGGCAATGCGCGGGCTGGTGCTGACGTTCCCCCGCGGGCCGCGTTGCAGGAACAGCCGTCCGATCCTGCGATTGAAGCTGCAGCAACCGTCAGGAGAACAGTCATGTCCGACCACCACCCCGCGCCGCCGTTCCCGCCGCAGCAGCAAGCCATGCCAGGCACGACGGCGGCGATGCGGCCGAGGCCCGACCACGGTGAGACCAGTTACAGGGGCTCCGGCAGGCTGGCCGGCAAGAAGGCTGTGATCACCGGCGGCGACAGCGGCATCGGCCGCGCGGTCGCGATCGCCTATGCACGCGAGGGGGCCGACGTGCTGATCGCCTATCTCGCGGAGCATGAGGACGCTCGGGAGGTGCAGCAGCTGATCGAAAAGGAAGGACGCAAGGCGGTGCTGATGCCGGGCGACATCCAGGACGCATCGCACTGCAAGGCGATCATCCAGCGCGCCGTCGACGAGCTCGGCGGCATCGACATCCTCGTCAACAACGCCGCGCACCAGGCCACCTTCAGCGACATCGGCGACATCTCGGACGACGAATGGGAGATGACGTTCCGCACCAACATTCACGCCATGTTCTATCTCACGAAAGCGGCGGTGCCGCACATGAAGCCGGGCAGCGCCATCGTCAACACCGCCTCCGTCAATTCCGACATGCCCAATCCGAGCCTGCTCGCCTACGCCACCACAAAAGGCGCGATCCAGAATTTCACCGGCGGCCTTGCCCAGATGCTCGCCGAGAAGGGCATCCGCGCCAATGCCGTGGCGCCCGGGCCGATCTGGACGCCGCTGATCCCCTCGACCATGCCGGAGGAGAAGGTGACGAGCTTCGGCCAGCAGGTCCCGATGAAGCGGGCCGGCCAGCCGGCGGAGCTCGCGACGGCCTATGTGATGCTGGCGGACCCGCTGTCGAGCTACACGTCGGGAACGACGGTCGCGGTCACCGGCGGCAAGCCGTTCATCTGAGGCGTCGACGGTGCGGTTCGGCCGCGACCGGCATCTTGGTTCAGACGGCGCTGCGGCCTCCTCACCGGGGAGGACCGAAACCAGCGCTGCTCCGGCAATTGGTGTCGGATTGTCCGACATCCGACAGCGCGCGATGCGACACGCGCGCGTTGTTGTCGCCTCACGCCACCGACATCAGCTCGCACGGCGCGGGCTCGGCGTGCACCGGCCAGACCCTCGCGGTGGCGGTTTCGCCCTGCCGTTCGTCGAGAATCCGTTTCACCGAGCGCGAGCAGAGGCCGCATTGGACCGAGCAGCCCAGGCAATCATACACTTGCGCCGGCGAGCCGAAGATGGTGTCGGCCGTCGTGACGACGTCACGAATGGCGGTGTCGCTGATGACGTTGCAGGAACAAATGATCATGGCTGTTGCTCGCTCCTGCCAACGATAAGCAACGGCGATGCCAAGCCGGTTGCGAAGGCCGAGGCCGTCCGGGCGGGCTAGTCAGAATCGTTCAAAGCGGCGGTATCAGCGCGGGCTGGCGGCGCTTGCACGGACACCACCGGCCGTGTGTTTGCGGATCGCGGCGATGGCGGCCTGCGCCAGCGCCTGTCCCTGGGTGTCGATGCCGGTCCATTGCGCGTGCCGGCCGCGCGGATCGATCTCGGCCAGCGCAACGCCAGCCGTCACATCGCTGCCGTCGCGGACGATGCCGCGTAGGATGCCATCATAGGGCGCGGTGATCGCGATGCCGGAGAGATGGCCGATGACGAAGCCCTTGTAGATCCGGGTGCCGATCTCGACCGGCGTGTGCCAGCGGCCCTCGTGAGGTGAGCGCACCAGCCGCTCGGCGCCGATGCCGCCGAGCTGGCAGGCGTCGTCCTTGGCCAGCGTCCAGCCGTCGCGCACGATCTGCGCGAGCCGATCCGGCCGGGTCTCGATCGCGACGTCGCAATTGACCGACGGTGAGAAGCCCGGGCCGATGCCGATCGAGAAGCGCGTCATGCCGCGCAGATTCGGCGTCACCTCCCGCGTCTGCATCCGCGCATCGATCAGCACGTCGATGCCGCGCACCGGCAGCAGATCGAGCAGGCCGAGCCAGGTGACCAGGACGTGCTGCGGGCCGGCCAGCGCCTTGAACACGTCCATCGTGCTCTCGACGCGCGCGCCGATCACATTCTCGACGCGGGCGGCGTCGCCGAACAGCGCGTCGTGGAACGCCATCTTGCGCCGGAGCACGGGCGGGTTCGGGTCATGCGACAGCACCACGCAGTAGCCTTCGCGGTGAAGATGGACGCCGATCGCCGAAGCAATTTCATTCGTGCCAAGGACCACGGCGAAGCGCACTGCATTCGTCCCCATGTCCCGGTCCATACGGTGTTGGCGTCTCGTGGCTGTCCATTGGTCAGACTGGAAAGCCCGCTTCCATTTCGACCGTGCAGTCCGTTGAGCAAGAGTTGGACCATCACCCTCCATCTTGAAAAAGGCTGCGGATTGAGAGGCTTGCCCGAGGCACGGGGGAAAGCCGACGCTGGCACTGTCCTGAAGCCGCCAATCTGTCGCGAACGCGACAGGAATGAGCGGCTTTGCGCGCGGTTTTCGCTGGCCCGGAATCTGCACAACCGCAGCATGGCAATACCGCGGACCGATCCGCGGCTGCCGCGCCCCGCCCGGTTGGTCGGCAGCCGGATGGCATCGCGGCGTGATGATCAGGACAGCATGAGGTGAGCCTCGATCTCGACCAGGATGTTCGCGAGTCGGCCGCGGATGACGCCGCGGCAAGCGCTGCGTCATGTCCGTTCCATCGGGACGTCGCGGCCGTTGAACGTTCTCGGCGCAGCGAGCAGAAGACGCTGGTGCTGACCGGCGGCTCGCGCGGCATTGGTCACGCGACGGCCCGGCTGTTCTCCGATGCCGGCTGGCGCATCATCACCTGCTCGCGCCAGCCGTTCGACGGCGTCCGCTGTCCCTGGGATGCCGGGCCGGACAATCATGTCCAGTTCGACCTCAGCGATCGCAAGGCGATCCCGCGCGCCATCGCCGACATCAAGGAAAGGCTCGACGGCGCGCCGCTGCACGCGCTCATCAACAATGCCGCAATCTCGCCGAAGGCCGAGGATGGCGGCCGGCTCGACTCGCTGTCGACCTCGGTCGAGACCTGGATGACCGTCTTCCATGTCAACTTCCTCGGTCCGATCCTGCTGGCCCGCGGCCTGTTCGAGGAGCTGAAGCGCGGGCAGGGGGCGGTGGTCAACGTGACGTCGATCGTCGGCACGCGCGTCCATCCGTTTGCGGGCACAGCCTATGCGACCTCCAAGGCGGCGCTCGCCTGCCTGACCCGCGAGATGGCGCACGACTTCGCGCCGCACGGCATTCGCGTCAACGCCATCGCGCCGGGCGAGATCAAGACCGAGATGGTGTCGCCCGAGACGGAGGCGCGGTTCTCGCCGCTGATTCCGATGCGCCGGATCGGCGCGCCGGAGGAGGTGGCGAAGGTGCTGTTCTTCCTGTGCTCGGATGCTGCCAGCTACGTGACCGGCGAGGAGATCCAGATCAATGGAGGTCAGCACCTGTAGGTTGATCGCCGCATGGTGCGGACGACACGGTGATGTGAAGAGAGATGTGAAGAAAACAGGCCGCGGGCTGGCAGCCGGGGGCCGCGAGTGCCACGGCGGGCGTGGAAAGTTGGTGTTCAGGTCCGCTCGATTCAAGCCGATCGCGCGCGGCGTCTAGGTCGGCAAATATCAGGCGTCGGGAAGACAACGCGAATTCGTGACGCGGGCGGTTTTCCGCCTCGCCGGCTCATGCAACGCACTCGCCATGCGGGGTGTAAACTAATTTGTTAACATCATGAAAGGCTGCGGCTTTTTTGCTCCATTCGTTGCACACTACTTCTGCGGCAATGCAGCAAAGTTAGGCACGACAATCATCTGCAGTTAGGGGAGGATGTTAGAACACCTACAATCACGGGCGGTCGCAATGAAGCGTCCGTGACGATCAGAGAAGCGACCATGGTCCAAACGGAAACACGTCAGGTCGAAGCTCAGGACGTCAGGTCCAACGCCGCCCCGATCCCGCTGAGCGAGATTGCCCTGACGGGAATTTTCGAGATTTCGAAAATCCTGGCCGCGCCGACGCGGCTGGAAATCACCCTCGCCAACGTCGTCAACCTGCTGCAATCCTTCATGCAGATGCGCCACGGCGTGGTGTCGCTGCTCGCCGACGACGGCATCCCGGATCTCGCCGTCGGGGCCGGGTGGAGCGAGGGCAGCGACCAGCGCTATCGCGAGCGGCTGCCGCAGAAGGCGATCGACCAGATCGTCGCGACGGCGGTGCCGCTGATCGCGGAGAACGTCGCCGATCATCCCGCCTTCAGCGCCGCCGACGCGGCTACGCTCGGGGCCGGAGCCGACACCCGCGTGTCGTTTCTCGGCGTTCCCATTCGCATCGACCAGCGCGTCGTCGGCACCTTGACGATCGATCGTGTCTGGGATGGCCGCGCCGTGTTCCGGCTCGACTCCGACGTTCGTTTCCTGACGATGGTTGCCAACCTGATTGGCCAGACCATCAAGCTGCATCGGGTCGTCGCACGCGATCGCGAGCGGCTGATGGCGGAGAGCCACCGGCTGCAGAAGGAGCTGCTCGAGCTGAAGCCGGCGCCAGCTAAGGGCAAGAAGGTGCTGGTCGACGGCATCGTCGGCGACAGCCCGGCGCTGCGCGCGCTGCTCGAGAAGATCAACGTCGTCGCCAAGTCGAACGCGCCGGTGCTGCTGCGCGGCGAATCCGGCACCGGCAAGGAGCTGGTGGCCAAGGCGATTCATGAATTGTCGAACCGCGCCAAGCGCCCCTTCATCAAGATCAACTGCGCGGCGTTGCCGGAGACGGTGCTGGAATCGGAGCTGTTCGGGCACGAGAAGGGCGCCTTCACCGGTGCGATCAATTCGCGCAAGGGCCGCTTCGAGCTCGCCGACAAGGGCACCCTGTTTCTGGACGAGATCGGCGAGATCTCGCCGGCGTTCCAGGCCAAGCTGTTGCGGGTGCTGCAGGAGCAGGAGTTCGAGCGCGTCGGTGGCAACCAGACCATCAAGGTCGACGTGCGCATCGTCACCGCGACCAACCGCAACCTGGAAGAGGCGGTGTCGCGCAACGAGTTCCGCGCCGACCTCTACTACCGGATCAGCGTCGTGCCGATCAAGCTGCCGCCGCTGCGCGAGCGCCGCAGCGACATCCCGCAGCTGGCGCGCGAGTTCCTGCGCCGCTTCAATTGCGAGAACGAGCGCGATCTCACCTTCGACGTCAGCGCCATCGAGGTGCTGATGCATTGCGGCTTCCCCGGCAATGTGCGCGAGCTGGAGAACTGCGTGCAGCGGACCGCCACCATGGCGTCGGGCTCGGCGATCGGGATGGACGATTTCGCCTGCAGCCGCAACGAGTGCATGTCGGCGATCCTGTGGAAGGGCAACACGGTGACCCCGCCGCCGCCACGCGGCCAGCCGATGGTGCCGCTGCCGATCCTGCCGCGCACCTCCGCGCCGATCGAACCGCCGGCCGACCTGCCTGCGGCTGAGGCCGACGACGGTGAGTACTCCGAGGCCATGGACGGCGGTGCCGTGCCCGAGCGCGACCGCATCGTCCAGGCGATGGAGCGCTCCGGCTGGGTCCAGGCCAAGGCCGCGCGCCTGCTCGGTCTGACGCCACGCCAGATCGGCTACGCGCTGAAGAAGCACAACATCGAGGTCAAGCGGTTCTGAGTGGATTGACTCGGCACTGAGGCTTGGAACTGAGGCCTGGAACTGAGAAAAGGGCGCGCGGATGCGCGCCCTTTCTGCTTTGATGATCCGCGCTGGACCCTGCGGGGGATTTCCAATCTCGCCGTCATTCCGGGGCGGCGCGCGAAGCGCGACGAGCCCGGAATCCATTTTTCCACCTGCTCTGCCGCCCGATGGATTCCGGGCTCGTGCTGCGCACGCCCCGGAATGACGGAGGAGAGACGCGCGCCCGCTTCAACCGCGTGGCGGAGGACAGCGCAACTTGCCGCCAGGCCACGAGTAGCTCGTTCGACCACAGCTGCTGCCGCCCTGTCGCATCTGCGACATGCTGTCGGGAGAACGACAGCTGCTGCGTCGAGCGACATTTAGAATCCTCCTTAGAAATCAACCAAATGAGCTCTGGCACGGCGCTTGAAAGATCATGCCCGAATGACATCGTCCGATGTCGCTGAGAGCGCGGGGAGCGGCACATGACCTACAAGATCATCGCCTCACAATGCACGGTCTGCGGAGCCTGTGAGTTCGAATGTCCGAATGCGGCCATCCGGCTGAAGAACGACATGTACATCATCGATCCGAAGAAGTGCACGGAGTGCGAAGGCCACTTCGACGCGCCGCAATGCGCTGCCGTCTGTCCGGTGCCGGACACCTGCGTGCCCGCCTGACGTGGGCGCCTTGTTGAGCCTTGGAAGCGGAGTGAGAGATGGCAGCGGTTCAGGAGACCATTGATCGGGTCAAGGGCATTGACGTCGATCAATATCGTTACGGGTTCGAGACGCAGATCGAATCCGAGAAGGCTCCGAAAGGGCTGTCGGAAGACACCATCCGCTTCATCTCGGCGAAGAAGAATGAGCCGGCCTGGATGCTGGAATGGCGGCTGGAGGCGTATCGCCGCTGGCTGACCATGGCCGAGCCGACCTGGGCCCGCGTCGGATATCCAAAGATCGACTATCAGGATCTCTATTACTATTCGGCGCCGAAGCCGAAGAAGAAGGTCTCCTCGCTCGACGAGATCGACCCCGAAATTCTCAAGACCTATGAGAAGCTCGGCATTCCCCTGCGTGAGGTCGAGATCCTCGAAGGCGTCGAGCGCCCCGCCGCCGCCGTGGAGACCGAGGACGGCGAGGCGGCCGCGCCGCGCACCAAGATCGCGGTCGATGCCGTGTTCGATTCGGTATCGGTGGCCACGACCTTCAAGGAGGAGCTGAAGAAGGCCGGCGTGATCTTCATGCCGATCTCCGAGGCGCTGCGCGAGCATCCGGACCTGGTGCAGAAATATCTCGGCACGGTGGTGCCGACCACCGACAACTATTTTGCCACGCTCAATTCGGCTGTGTTCTCCGACGGCTCGTTCGTCTACATCCCGCCGGGCGTCCGTTGCCCGATGGAGCTGTCGACCTATTTCCGCATCAACGAGCGCAACACCGGCCAGTTCGAGCGCACCCTGATCATCGCCGACAAGGGCGCCTACGTCTCCTATCTCGAAGGCTGCACGGCGCCGCAGCGCGACGAGAACCAGCTTCATGCGGCCGTCGTCGAGCTGGTCGCGCTGGATGATGCCGAGATCAAGTATTCGACGGTGCAGAACTGGTACCCCGGCAATTCCGAGGGCGTCGGCGGCATCTACAATTTCGTCACCAAGCGCGGTGACTGCCGCGGCGCGAATTCGAAGATCTCCTGGACCCAGGTCGAGACGGGATCGGCGATCACCTGGAAATATCCGAGCTGCATCCTGCGCGGCGATAACTCCAGCGGCGAGTTCTACTCGATCGCGATCTCCAACGGCTTCCAGCAGGTCGACTCTGGCACCAAGATGATCCATCTCGGCAAGAACACGTCGAGCCGCATCATCTCCAAGGGCATCGCAGCCGGCAAATCGCAGAACACCTATCGCGGCCTCGTCAGCGCCCACCGCAAGGCCTCCGGCGCGCGCAACTTCACCGCCTGCGACTCGCTGCTGATCGGCGACAAATGCGGCGCGCACACCGTGCCCTACATCGAGGCCAAGAATTCCTCGGCGGTGTTCGAGCACGAGGCCACGACCTCGAAGATCTCCGAGGACGTGCTGTTCTACTGCATCCAGCGCGGCCTCAGCCAGGAGGAGGCGGTCGGCCTGGTCGTCAACGGCTTCGTCAAGGACGTGCTGCAGCAGCTGCCGATGGAGTTCGCGGTCGAGGCGCAGAAGCTGATCTCGATCAGCCTCGAAGGTTCAGTCGGATAAGGACGTCGCGCGCGGCGACAACAGATGAGGAGTGTTCGATGACGGCCTTGCTCGAAATCAAGGGGCTTCATGCCGAGATCTCCGGTGGTCGCAAGATCATCCAGGGCCTGGACCTGACCGTGAACAAGGGCGAGATCCACGCCATCATGGGCCCGAACGGCGCCGGCAAGTCGACGCTCTCCTATGTGCTCGCCGGCAAGCCCGGCTATGAGATCACCGCCGGTGAGGTCTATCTCAACGGCGAGGACCTGCTGGCGATGTCGGCCGACGAGCGCGCCGCCAAGGGCGTGTTCCTCGCGTTCCAATATCCGCTGGAGATCCCGGGCGTCGCGACTCTGACGTTCTTGCGTGCTGCCTTCAACGCCCAGCGCAAGGCGCGCGGCGAGGAGGAGCTGTCGTCGCCCGACCTGATCAAGCGCGTGCGCGAGATCGCCAAGACCCTGAACATCGACGCCGACATGCTCAAGCGGCCGCTCAATGTCGGCTTCTCCGGCGGCGAGAAGAAGCGCAACGAGACCCTGCAGATGGCGCTGCTGCAGCCCTCGCTTTGCGTGCTCGACGAGACCGATTCGGGCCTCGACATCGACGCGCTGAAGGTGGTCGCGAACGGCGTCAACGCGCTGCGCTCGGCGGAGCGCGGCATGATCGTGATCACCCACTATCAGCGGCTGCTCGATTACATCGTCCCGGACATCGTCCACGTCTTCGCGGCGGGCCGCATCGTCCGCACCGGCGGCGCGGATCTCGCGCGCGAGCTCGAGGCGACCGGCTACGCCCAGTACCAGAGCGAAGCCGCGTAAGGCAGGGGAGCAAGGATATGGGCGTCGCGATCCGCAAGACCAAGGCCGAGCTCGGACTGGCCGACCTGTACCAGGGCGCCCGCCGCTATCTGCCCGGGGGCGAGGAGATCACGGCGGTGCGCGCCGCCGCCTTCGATCGCTTCAATGCGGTCGGCCTGCCGCACCGTCGCGTCGAGGCGTGGCGCTACACCGATCTGCGCACCCAGATGAAGGAGGCGAAGCGGCTCGCCTCGCTGCCGGACGACGCCGCCAAGGCGAAGGCGCGCGAGGCGCGCGACTTGTTTGCCGGCGCCGGCTTCCGCAAGCTGATGGTCGTCGACGGCGCCTTCGTGCCGGAGTTGTCGGATCTCGCCGATCTCGAGCCGGGCCTCACCATCCAGCCGATGTCCGATGCGCTCGCCGCCGACAAGCCGCTGCTGTCGCAGCGTCTCGGTCCCGTCGTGCCGGACGACGATCCGGCGCTGGCGCTCAACACCGCGCTGGCGGCCAATGGCGTCGTCATCCTGGTCGCCCCGGGGACCGCATTGAGCCGGCCGATCCATGTCGCCTTCGTCACGACCAACTGGGTCGCGACCTCGATGTTCACCCGCTCGCTGGTGAACATCGGCGCCGGCGCCAGCGCGACGATCGTCGAGTCGCATCTGGGGCCCGATGGCAGCGAGTATCAGGTCAACACGGCAATGCAGCTCGTCGTTGGTGACGAGGCGCGGATCGACCACATCAAGGTGGTCGGTGAGGGCAACGGCGCGCTGCACATCGGCTCGCTGCTCGCCAACATCGGGGCGCGCGCGACCTTCAATCAGCTCGGCTTCGTCGCCGGCGGCAGCCTGATCCGCAACCAGCTGTTCGTCCGCCTGGCGGGCGAGGGCACCGTCGCCGACATCCGCGGCGGCGCGCTGCTGTCGGGCACGCAGCATGCCGACACCACGCTTGCGATCGAGCATGCCGCCGAGAACGGCCAGAGCCGCGAGACCTTCAAGGCTGTCGTCGGCGACACCGCCCGCGCGGTGTTCCAGGGCAAGATCACGGTCGCCCCCGGTGCGCAGAAGACCGACGCCAAGATGATGTCGCGGGCGCTGCTGCTGTCCGACGAGGCCGAGGCCGACAGCAAGCCGGAGCTCGAAATCTTCGCCGACGACGTCCAGTGCGGCCACGGCACCACGACCGGGGCGATCGACGACGAGCTGCTGTTCTATCTGATGGCCCGCGGCATTCCGCCGGCGGAAGCGAAAGCGCTGCTGATTCAGGCCTTCATCGGCGAGATCATCGAGGGCGCAGCCAATGAAAACGTGCGGGCGGCGCTGACGGAGGCGATGCTGGGCTGGCTCGGGCGACGGGAGTAGATGATGCATGCAGCGGTGAGCGGAAGCGGCTACGACGTCGGCCGCATCCGGGCGGATTTCCCCATCCTCGGCATGCAGGTGCACGGCAAGCCGCTGGTCTATCTCGACAACGCTGCGTCAGCGCAGAAGCCGCAGTCTGTGCTCGACCGGATGAACCAGGTCTACACGTCCGAATACGCCAACGTGCATCGCGGGCTGCATTATCTCGCGAACGCCGCCACCGAAGCCTATGAGGGCGCCCGGGCCAAGGTGGCGACCTTCCTCAATGCCGAGAGCCCCGAGCAGATCATCTTTACGCGGGGTGCGACCGAGGCGGTGAACCTCGTTGCCCAGACCTTCGGCCGCGAGCGCATCGGACCGGGCGACGAGATCGTGCTCTCGATCATGGAGCACCATGCCAACATCATCCCCTGGCATTTCCTCAGGGAGCGCCAGGGCGCCGTCATCAAATGGGCTCCGGTCGATGACGACGGCAACTTCCTGCTCGACGAGTTCGAGAAGCTGCTGAGCCCGCGCACCAAGATGGTGGCGATGACGCAGATGTCGAACGTGCTCGGCACTGTCGTGCCGGTGAAGGAGGTCATCCGCATCGCGCATGACCGCGGCATTCCGGTGCTGATCGACGGCTCGCAGGCCGCCGTGCACATGGAGGTCGACGTCCGCGATCTCGACGCCGACTTCTACTGTATCACCGGGCACAAGATCTACGGCCCGACCGGGATCGGCGCGCTCTATGGCAAGCGCGAGCTCTTGGCATCGATGCCGCCGTTCAACGGCGGCGGCGAGATGATCCGCGAGGTGTCGCGGGACTTCGTCACCTATGGCGACCCGCCGCACCGCTTCGAGGCCGGCACGCCGCCGATCGTCGAAGCCGCCGGTCTCGGCGCCGCCATCGACTACGTCGCCTCGATCGGCAAGCAGCGGATCGCCGCGCACGAGCATGACCTCGTCGCCTATGCCACCGAGCAGCTGCGCGAGATCAACTCGCTGCGCATCATCGGCAACGCCGCCGACAAGGGCGCCATCGTCTCGTTCGAGATGCAGGGTGCCCACGCCCACGACTTTGCCACCGTCATCGACCGCGCCGGCGTCGCGGTGCGCGCCGGCACCCATTGCGCGATGCCGTTGCTGGAGAGGTTCGGCGTCACGGCGACCTGCCGGGCGTCGTTCGCGATGTACAACACGCGAGAAGAGGTCGACGTGCTCGTGCGCGCGCTGAGGAAGGCGCAGGAGTTTTTCTCGTAAGGCGGATCTTTCGGCCGCCATTGTTGCGAAGAAGCGGTGCCCATGACTGCGCCCTCTCCCGTTGTGGGAGAGGGCTACACCGCGATCAGCTCCGGACACACTCGGGTGAGGGGTTGTCTCCGCGAGTCACGACCGTCTGAGTACGCGAAGAGAACCCCTCACCGGGCGGCCTTCGGCCGCCACCCTCTTCCACAAGGGGAGGGGGTGCACCGAGTATGGCGCGCTATAAGGGCTCGATCAAACCAGCAAACCAGCCAATCAAAACCTACGCCGCAGCCATCGCCGCCTGCGCATCCGTCTTGATCCGGCTCACCATCGAGCGGAAGCCGTTCGATCGTTGCGGCGTCAGGTGCTCGCGCAGGCCGAGCTTCTCGAACAGGGCGATCGGATCGGCGGCGAGGATCTCCGGCGCGGTGCGGCCGGACACCATCGCGAGCAGGATCGCAACCAGGCCGCGCACGATGTGGGCATCGCTGTCGCCGACGAAGTCGAGGACTGGCGCAGCACTGCCATGCCGCACCGATGTCGCGACCCAGACCTGGCTCGTGCAGCCCGGGACCTTGTTGCCGTCGTTGCGGTCGGCGTCGGGCAGGGGCGTCAGGCCGCGGCCGAGCTCGATGACGTAGCGGTAGCGGTCGTCCCAGTCGTCGAGCAGGGTGAAGTTCTCGACGATGTCCTCGATGTCCGGTGTTCCCGGCGTCGGGGCCTGGGTCATCTTCAACATGATTCTCTCCTGGTCATCTGCTGATTTCCACCACCACCGGCCGCGTTGCCGCTGGCTCCGTTCCGCGTCGGGCCAGCACCGAATCCACCGCATGCGTCACACCGTCGAAGGTGATCGGCTTGGCAATGATCGCCTCGGCTCCCTGGCGCAGGCCCGCCAGCGCCAGCGGCGACTTGGTCGACCCCGCCACGACGATGATGCCGGCCTGATGCAGCTTGCGGGCGAGCATGCCGACGGTCTCGGCACCGTCGTCCTCGAGGATGCTGCTCCCGACCAGCACGGCATCGGGCGTGGCGCGGTTCGCCTTGGTGAGTGCATCCGCGGTCTCTGCAAAGGTGAAGGTCTCGTGACGCTCGCTGAGGATATAGCCGAGCGCCGAGCGGATCACCTGATCGGCTTCAATGACAAAGACGCACGTCCTGCTCGACATCGGAATACTCCTTCTGGCCCGTTCGGAGGCGGGTTTGATCTACATCAAGCAAACTCCGTACCGCGCCCTGAGCAGGCCTCACGCATCGCTGTCGCAGGATGTTTGCCGGCGCGCTGCGTGGAGCCTGCGGCGACATGTGTCGTTTCGGACAGCACGTCGTGGGAGCGTCGGGTGAAAAGCCCCGATGTCGGGTTTGCAACAAGTACATCCTAGTGCCGAGCTTGGCCGCATCTCTTTCAAAACATGGCCTTTTTAACGATTCCAAAGCTCTGGCACAGCCGTTGCAAAACTCTGTTCAGGCAAAGGTTGAGGGCTGAGTGCACGCCGACGCTTCGGACGAGCGATGCTCTCCTTCCCAATAACCCGTCTGCCGGTTCTGGAGAGAGGACGCGGTCCTGGTCATGCAAGGCGCATGCGGGACATTGGCAATCGGTTGATGGAGAGCAGAATGTCATCACTTCGACAAATCGCATTTTACGGCAAGGGCGGCATCGGCAAGTCGACGACGTCGCAGAACACGCTGGCCGCGCTGGCCGAGATGGGTCACCGGATCCTGATCGTCGGCTGCGACCCCAAGGCGGATTCCACCCGCCTGATCCTGCACGCCAAGGCGCAGGACACCATCCTGAGCCTGGCCGCTGCCGCCGGCAGCGTCGAGGACCTCGAGATCGAAGAGGTCATGAAGGTCGGCTATCGCGACATCCGCTGCGTCGAGTCCGGCGGTCCGGAGCCGGGCGTCGGCTGCGCTGGCCGCGGCGTCATCACCTCGATCAACTTCCTGGAAGAGAACGGCGCCTATGAGGACATCGACTACGTGTCCTACGACGTGCTCGGCGACGTGGTCTGCGGCGGCTTCGCGATGCCGATCCGCGAGAACAAGGCGCAGGAGATCTACATCGTGATGTCCGGCGAGATGATGGCGATGTATGCCGCCAACAACATCTCCAAGGGCATTCTGAAGTATGCGAACTCCGGCGGCGTGCGCCTGGGCGGCCTGGTCTGCAACGAGCGCCAGACCGACAAGGAGCTGGAGCTGGCTGAGGCTCTCGCCAAGAAGCTCGGCACGCAGCTGATCTACTTCGTGCCGCGCGACAACATCGTGCAGCACGCCGAGCTCCGCCGCATGACCGTGCTGGAATATGCGCCGGAGTCGGTCCAGGCCAACCACTACCGCAACCTGGCGACCAAGATCCACGGCAATGCCGGCAAGGGCATCATCCCGACTCCGATCACGATGGACGAGCTCGAGGACATGCTGATGGAGCACGGCATCATGAAGGCGGTCGACGAGAGCCAGATCGGCAAGACCGCCGCCGAGCTCGCCGCCACGGCATAACCGCCACCGGTCGCCCGGTCCTTCATCGGAAGGGCCGGGTGACCCCCGCAACCGATCATCGAGGAAAGCCAGATGAGCGTTACCGAGAAACAAAGCGTCGCCGAGATCAAGGCGCGCAACAAGGAACTGATCGCCGAGGTTCTGAAGGTCTATCCGGAGAAGACCGCCAAGCGCCGCGCCAAGCATCTCAACGTGCATGAGAACGGCAAGTCGGACTGCGGCGTCAAGTCGAACATCAAGTCGATCCCCGGCGTCATGACCATCCGTGGCTGCGCCTACGCCGGCTCGAAGGGCGTGGTGTGGGGCCCGATCAAGGACATGATCCACATCAGCCACGGCCCGGTCGGCTGCGGCCAGTATTCCTGGGCGGCACGCCGCAACTACTATATCGGCACGACCGGCATCGACACCTTCGTGACGATGCAGTTCACCTCCGATTTCCAGGAAAAGGACATCGTCTTCGGCGGCGACAAGAAGCTCGCCAAGATCATGGACGAAATCCAGGAGCTGTTCCCGCTCAACAACGGCATCACCGTGCAGTCGGAATGCCCGATCGGCCTGATCGGCGACGACATCGAGGCGGTCTCCAAGGTCAAGTCCAAGGAGTATGACGGCAAGACCATCGTCCCCGTCCGCTGCGAAGGGTTCCGCGGCGTTTCCCAGTCGCTCGGTCACCACATCGCAAACGACGCGATCCGGGATTGGGTGTTCGACAAGCTGCCGGCCGATGCCGCGCCGCGCTTCGAGCCGTCGGATTACGACGTCGCGATCATCGGCGACTACAACATCGGCGGCGACGCCTGGTCCTCGCGCATCCTGCTCGAGGAGATGGGCCTGCGCGTGATCGCCCAGTGGTCGGGCGACGGTTCGCTAGCGGAGCTCGAGGCGACGCCGAAGGCGAAGCTGAACGTGCTGCACTGCTACCGCTCGATGAACTACATCTCGCGTCACATGGAAGAGAAGTACAATATTCCGTGGTGCGAGTACAACTTCTTCGGGCCGAGCAAGATCGCCGAGTCGCTGCGCAAGATCGCCAGCTATTTCGACGACAAGATCAAGGAAGGTGCCGAGCGCGTCATCGCCAAGTACCAGCCCCTGATGGATGCCGTGATCGCCAAGTATCGGCCGCGCCTCGAAGGCAAGACCGTGATGCTGTTCGTCGGCGGCCTGCGTCCGCGCCACGTGATCGGCGCCTATGAGGACCTCGGCATGGAGGTCGTCGGCACCGGTTACGAGTTCGGTCACAATGACGACTATCAGCGCACCGCCCAGCACTACGTCAAGGACGGCACGCTGATCTATGACGACGTCACCGGCTACGAGTTCGAGAAGTTCGTCGAGAAGGTCCAGCCGGACCTGGTCGGCTCGGGCATCAAGGAAAAGTACGTGTTCCAGAAGATGGGCGTGCCGTTCCGCCAGATGCACTCGTGGGACTACTCGGGTCCCTACCATGGCTATGACGGGTTCGCGATCTTCGCCCGCGACATGGACATGGCCATCAACTCGCCGGTCTGGAAGATGGCAAAGGCTCCCTGGAAGCAGGCGCCCAAGCCGTTGCTTCAGGCAGCCGAGTAATCACCACCACCCACGGCCTGGCTCTCCTTCGGCGGAGAGCCAGCGCTCCCTGATCGACACAGGAAAATAGAGAGGGTTATCCCATGACGCAGTCTGCCGAACATGTGCTCGATCACTTCGAGCTTTTCCGTGGTCCCGAATACCAGCAGATGCTGGCCAACAAGAAGAAGATGTTCGAAAATCCGCGCGATCCCGCGGAAGTCGAGCGTATCAGAGAATGGGCCAAGACGCCCGAATACCGCGAGAAGAATTTTGCCCGCGAGGCGCTGACCGTCAACCCGGCCAAGGCCTGCCAGCCGCTCGGCGCGGTGTTCGTCGCGGTCGGCTTCGAGAAGACGCTGCCGTTCGTGCACGGCTCGCAGGGCTGCGTCGCCTATTATCGCAGCCATCTGTCGCGCCACTTCAAGGAGCCGAGCTCCTGCGTGTCGTCGTCGATGACCGAGGACGCGGCTGTGTTCGGCGGCCTGAACAACATGATCGACGGCCTCGCCAACGCCTACAACATGTACAAGCCGTCGATGATCGCGGTCTCCACCACCTGCATGGCGGAAGTCATCGGTGACGACCTCAACGCCTTCATCAAGACGTCCAAGGAGAAGGGCTCGGTTCCCGCCGAATTCGATGTGCCGTTCGCTCATACGCCCGCCTTCGTCGGCAGCCATGTCACCGGCTACGACAATGCGATGAAGGGCATTCTCGAGCACTTCTGGGACGGCAAGGCCGGCACCGCGCCGAAGCTGGAGCGCGTTCCGAACGAGAAGATCAACTTCATCGGCGGTTTCGATGGCTACACCGTCGGCAACATCAAGGAAGTGAAGCACATCTTCGAGGCGATGGGGATCGAGTACACCATCCTCGGCGACAATTCGAACGTGTTCGACACCCCGACCGACGGCGAGTTCCGCATGTATGACGGCGGCACGACCTTGGAGGATGCGGCCAATGCGATCCACGCCAAGGCGACCATCTCGATGCAGGAATACTGCACCGAGAAGACGCTGCCCTTCATCGGCAACCACGGCCAGGAAGTCGTCGCCTTCAACCATCCGGTCGGCGTGACCGGCACCGACGCGTTCGTGATGGCGCTGTCCCGGATCACCGGCAAGGAGATCCCGGAATCGCTCGCGCTGGAGCGCGGCCGCCTGGTCGACGCCATCGCCGACTCCAGCGCGCACATCCATGGCAAGAAGTTCGCGATCTATGGCGATCCGGATCTCTGCCTCGGCCTCGCTGCGTTCCTGCTGGAACTGGGCGCCGAGCCGACCCACGTGCTCGCCACCAACGGCAACAAGCACTGGGCCGAGAAGGTGCAGGCGGTGTTCGACAGCTCGCCGTTCGGCAAGAACTGCAATGTGTATCCCGGCAAGGATCTCTGGCACATGCGGTCGCTGCTGTTCACCGAGCCGGTCGACTTCCTGATCGGCAACACCTACGGCAAGTATCTGGAGCGCGACACCGGCACGCCGCTGATCCGCATCGGCTTCCCGATCTTCGATCGCCACCACAAGCACCGCTATCCGGTGTGGGGTTATCAAGGCGGCCTGAACGTGCTGGTCACGATCCTCGACAAGATCTTCGACGAGATCGACCGCAACACCAACGTGCCGGCCAAGTCGGACTACAGCTTCGACATCATCCGCTAAGTCACGGCGCGCGGCGGTCCTTCAAGGGCCGCCGCGCTTCGATCGGGACGATGAGGCTCAGGGGAAGGTCGGAAACGGCCGGAGCCTCCTCTCCAAGAAGAGACGCGCAGAAGGTCCGCCAACAGGAGAAGCCGATGAGCTCGCTGTCTGCCACGATCCAGAACGTCTTCAACGAGCCGGGTTGCGGCAAGAACGCCAACAAGTCCGAGGCCGAGCGCAAGAAGGGTTGCACCAAGCAGCTGCAGCCGGGCGGCGCGGCCGGCGGCTGCGCCTTCGACGGCGCCAAGGTCGCGTTGCAGCCGCTGACCGACGTCGCGCATCTCGTGCACGGACCGATCGCCTGCGAAGGCAATTCCTGGGACAACCGCGGTGCGGCATCGTCGGGCTCGCAGATCTGGCGCACCGGTTTCACCACCGACATCAATGAGACCGACGTCGTGTTCGGCGGCGAGAAGCGCCTCTACAAGGCGATCAAGGAAATCATCGAGAAATACGATCCGCCGGCGGTCTTCGTCTACCAGACCTGCGTGCCCGCCATGACCGGCGACGACATCAACGCGGTCTGCAAGGCGGCCTCGGCCAAGTTCGGCAAGCCCTGCATTCCCGTCAATTCGCCCGGCTTCGTCGGCCCGAAGAATCTCGGCAACAAGCTCGCCGGCGAGGCGCTGCTCGATCACGTCATCGGCACCGTCGAGCCGGAGGTCACGACGCCCTACGATCTCAACATCATCGGCGAATACAATCTGTCCGGCGAGCTCTGGCAGGTGAAGCCGCTGTTCGACGAGCTCGGCATCCGCATCTCCGCCTGCATCTCCGGCGACGGCCGCTACAAGGAGGTGGCGTCGTCGCACCGCGCCCGCGCGGCGATGATGGTGTGCTCCAAGGCGATGATCAACGTCGCCCGCAAGATGGAGGAGCGCTATGGCATTCCGTTCTTCGAAGGCTCGTTCTACGGCATCCAGGACTCCTCGGACTCGCTGCGCGAGATCGCGCGTCTGCTGGTCGAGCGCGGCGCGCCGTCCGATTTGCTGGACCGCACCGAGGCCGTGATCGCGCGCGAGGAGGCCAAGGCCTGGGCGGCGATCGAGCCGTTCAAGAAGCGGCTCACCGGCAAGAAGGTGCTGCTGATCACCGGCGGCGTGAAGTCGTGGTCGGTGGTGGCGGCGCTGCAGGAGGCCGGCATGGAACTGGTCGGCACCTCCGTCAAGAAGTCCACCAAGGAGGACAAGGAGCGCATCAAGGAGCTGATGGGTCAGGACGCGCATATGATCGACGATATGGCGCCCCGCGAGATGTACAAGATGCTCAAGGACGCCAAGGCCGACATCATGCTGTCGGGCGGCAAGTCGCAATTCGTGGCGCTGAAGGCCGCGATGCCCTGGCTCGACATCAACCAGGAACGCTCGCACGCCTTCATGGGCTACATTGGCATGGTGAAGCTGGTCGCCGAGATCGACAAGGCGATCTACAACCCGATGTGGGAGCAGCTGCGCAAGCGGGCGCCCTGGGAGACCGCCAGCAACAATTGGCAGGCCAAGGCGATTGCGCAGGCCGATGCGGAAGCTGCTGCGCTCGCGGCTGATCCCGTGGCGGCGGAAGCCGCGCGCCGCGCCAAGAAGATCTGCCACTGCAAGTCGGTCGATCTCGGCACCATCGAAGATGCGATCAAGGCGCATGGCCTGACCGACGTCGCCGGCGTCCGGACCCACACCAACGCGTCGGGCGGCTGCGGTGCCTGCGCCGGTCGGGTCGAAGACATTCTTACGGCGCAGAAGGCGCCGGCGGAACTGCTGCAGGCGGCGGAATAGGGTGGCGCTCATGGCCAAGGTCACCATCGGAAAGAAGGCCTGCGCGGTCAATCCGCTGAAGATGAGCCAGCCGATCGGCGGCTCGTTCGCCTTCCTCGGCCTGCGTGGCGCGATGCCGCTGCTGCACGGCTCGCAGGGCTGCACCTCGTTCGGCCTGACGCTGTTCGTGCGCCACTTCAAGGAAGCGGTGCCGATGCAGACGACGGCCATGAGCGAGGTCGCCACCGTGCTCGGCGGCTACGAGAATGTCGAGCAGGCGATCCTCAACATCTACAAGAAGCAGAAGCCGGAGATCATCGGCATCTGCTCGACCGGAGTCACCGAGACCAAGGGCGACGACGTCGACGGCTATATCAAGCTGATCCGCGAGAAGCACCCGGAGCTCGCCAATTATCCGCTGGTCTACGTCTCGACACCGGACTTCAAGGATGCGTTCCAGGATGGTTGGGACAAGACGGTTGCCAAGATGGTCGAGGTGCTCGTCGACAAGCCGACCTCGACGCGACGCGATCCAGCGCGGGTCAACGTGCTGCCCGGCTGCCATCTGACGCCGGGCGATATCGAAGAGCTCCGCACCATCTTCGAGGATTTCGGCCTGGAGCCCTCGTTCCTGCCGGATATCGGTGGCTCGCTCGACGGCCACATCCCCGACGAGTTCACGCCGACGACGATCGGCGGCATCGGACTGGAAGAGATCGCGACCATGGGCAGCGCGAGCTGGACGATCGCGATCGGGGCGCAGATGAAGCGCGCGGCGGAGGCGATGCAGGCCAGGACCGGTGTGCCGTACCGGCTGTTCGAGCGGCTCTGCGGCCTGCTGCCGAACGATGAGTTCATGTCGTTCCTCAGCGAGATCTCGGGGCGTCCGGTGCCGGCGAAGTATCGCCGCCAGCGCGGCCAGCTCGCGGATGCGATGCTGGATGCGCATTTCCACATCGGCGGCCGCAAGCTCGCCATCGGCGCCGAGCCGGATCTGCTGTTCGACGTCGCGAGCATGCTGCACGACATGGGCGCCGAGATCTCCGTCGCCATCACCACCACGCAATCACCGGTGCTCGAGCGCATGCCGTGCGAGGAGGTGCTGATCGGCGATCTCGAGGATCTGGAGACGCGTGCGAAGGAGCGCGACTGCGGGCTGATGATGACGCATTCGCATGGCCGCCAGGCGGCCGCGCGGCTGAAGATCCCGTTCTATCGGATCGGCTTTCCGATGTTCGACCGCCTGGGCGCAGGGCATCTGCTGACGGTCGGCTATCGCGGCACCCGCGATCTCATCTTCGCGCTCGCCAATCTGATCATCGCCGACCGGGAGGACAACCATCAGCCGACACCGGACACCTGGATCGATCCCTGGAAGGATTTCCAGCAGGCGACGCCCGAGTCCGCGGTCGTGGCACCCTTGCATTGACGCGTCAGGAGAAAGGACCGACGACATGAAAGTCGCATTCGCTACCCAGGATCTGAAACGCGTCGACGCCCATTTCGGCTGGGCCAAGAATATCGCGATCTACGATCTCGATCCCGAGGGCTACCGCTTCCTCGAGGCCGTCGAGTTCGATGGCGATCTCAAGGAGGACGGCAACGAGGACAAGCTGGCGCCGAAGATCGAGGCGATCAAGGACTGCGCGATCCTCTATGTCGCGGCGATCGGCGGCTCCGGCGCGGCCCGCGTCGTCGCCAACAACATCCATCCGATGAAGGTCACCCAGCCCGAGGAGATCACCGATCTGCTCGGCAAGCTGCAGGCGGTGCTGAAGGGCACGCCGCCGCCGTGGCTGCGCAAAGCTTTGGCCAAAGGTCAGGAACGCGCGCTCGATTTCGAGGAATGAGGAAACGCACATGTCTGATACCGCAGTCGTAGAAGAAGTCGTCCCTGCCGAGCAGCGCCCTTTCGTCAAGGAGCTGATCAAGGTCTGGCGCGCCCAGGACACCCATGGCGCGTGGGAAGGCAAGAAGGATGTCGAGCTGCTCGAGCCCTACATCCTGGACAAGGAGAAGCGGCGCGCGCTGCCCATCATCGGCGATCCCGATCCCGAGACGATCTGGCGGCTGGAGCTGTTCTTCAACGCGATCGCGCTGTCGATCGAGAAGGCCACCGGCGTGATGATCTCGCCGATGCTGAAGATGAGCCATGAAGGCTTCGGCCGCATGGTGCTGATCGGCGGCCGGCTGATCGTGGTCAACAAGCAGCTGCGCGACGTGCACCGTTTCGGCTTCGACAATCTCGGCAAGCTGGCCGACGAGGGCGACAAGTTCGTCAAGTCCGGCGTCGAGATGATCGAGAAGTTCAAGGACGTCGCGAATTACTGAAGGCGAGGATGAGACGATGAGCGACCTGGATACATTGAAGGCCGAGATCAAGAAGCTGTCGGCCCGCGCCATGGATGCCAAGATGAACCTGCACGATCTGTCGGAGGAGCTGCCCGTCAACTGGGACCAGATCCTGCCGACCGCGCAGAAGGCACACGAGGCATTTGCCGAGCTGGAGAAGAAGCGGGCCGAGCTGAAGAAGCTCGAGGCCGCGTAAAGCCCGCACAAGGACCTGCCACCATGTCCAATTCAACCCGCGACGGCCGCGACTGGCGGCCGGACTATCTGGTCGCGATCGACCCGGCCAAATGCATCGGCTGCGGCCGCTGCTACAAGGTCTGCGGCCGCGAGGTCATGACCCTGAAGGGCATCAACGACGAGGGCGAGTTCGTCGAGCTCGACGACGACGAGGATGACGAGGTCGAGAAGAAGATCATGGTCATGCACGACACCGGCGCCTGCATCGGCTGCGGCGCCTGCGCCCGGGTCTGCCCGACCAACTGCCAGACCCATTCGCCGGCGGCGTGATCCTATCGGGCGTGCGGCCATGCTGCGGATGGAAGCAAAGTTCACGATCGGCCAGGTGACCCGGCACCGCGTCTACGATCTGCGCGGCGTCGTGTTCGACGTCGATTTGTCGTTTTCCGAGGAAGAGGGCTGGCGCGCCATTACCATGGACGCCAGGCTCGACAAGAAGCAGCCGTTCTACTATCTGCTCGCCGAATGCGGCGACAGCAGCTACATCGCCTACGTGCCGGAGCAGAACCTGGTGGCGGACGTGTCAGGCGAGCCTGTGAAGCATCCGGACATCGGCGAGCTGTTCGATGTGGACGACGGTGGCAGCTACCATTACCGCGGGCGGATCTTCCAATAGTCGGCCGGATATCCACGGCCGTCCCAGAGTCCAAGCACCGCCCTGGATCGCCTCGCTGCGCTCGCGATGACGGCAGCAGCACTCAGCGTCTCCCGGAACTACCGCCATCAGATATAAGGCAATGTCCGTCCACCGGTCATTCCGGGGCGCGCGCAGCGCGAGCCCGGAATCCATAACCACGAACGGCGGTTGTCCGGGAGGACGAGCGCCACGGACATCTCGTGCCTCATGACCGCCTGTGGCTATGGATTCCGGGCTCGCGCTGCGCGCGCCCCGGAATGACGGCGGATGGAGGCGGGATACTCCAAAAGCCAGCTCGGGACCTACTCGATCCCCTGTTCCCGTGCCTTCCACATCGCTGCGATCCGGAAGCGTTCGTTGATCGCGGCGGGGCTGGCGAGGATCTCGGACTGCGCGCCGGCGAAGGCGCCCTCGACGATCGCCGCCTCCTCCTTCGTCAGCGTGATCCGGCCGGCCATGTGGGTGGCATCGGGCGCGGCCTCCCAGATCTTGCGACGGTTCGGATGCAGCTTGACCTCGACCAGCTCGAACGCCTCGAGCTCACCGTCGAGGCAGATCGCGAGGCCGATCACCTCGACCTTGCGGCCGTCCTGCGTGGTCTTCACCAGGGTCTTTGCCATGCGTGTGCTCCCGTCATTGAGGTCCTGAGGTCACGCCGCCGCCGGCGTGTCGTCGAGCTGGCTCCATTCCGCCCAGGCGCCGTCATGCACGGCGACGGTGGGAACGCCGAGCCGGTACAGCGCCAGCGCCAGCATGCACGAGGTGATGCCCGAGGCGCAGGTGGTGACGATCGGCTTCGCCAAGTCGATGCCGGCGGCCGCGAAGCGCGCGGCGAGCGCGTCGGGCGGCAGCAGCACACCCGTATCGGGATCGACCAGATCGGCCCAGGGCAGGTTGATGGCGCCGGGAATGTGGCCCTGGCGCTTGAAGGTGAAGACGTCCGGCTGCGTCCCGTCGAACTTGCCGGGGCCGCGGGCGTCGACGAGCTGGGCGCCACTCTGCAGCGCCTCCTGAACCTGCGCCGAGGTCGCGACCAGCTCTGGCCGGACGCTCGCCGTGAAGCTCGCCGGCGCCGGGCGGACCGGGGTCATCTCGGCGGGCTGCTTCTCCTTGGTCCATTTGCCGAAGCCGCCATCGAGCAGGGCAACGTTATCGTGGCCGAAGACGCGGAACATCCACCACACCCGGCCCGCGGCCGAGCCGCCATAGTGGCGGTCATAGACGATGACGCGGTCTGAATTGCTGATGCCGAGCAGCCCGACCTTGTGAGCAAAGTCCTCCGCCGTCGGCAGCATGTGCGGCAGCGGGTTGGTCTTGTCGGCGACCTGGTCGATGTCGAAATGCACCGAGCCCGGCAGGTGCCGGCCGCGATATTGCGTGCGGCCGTCGAGATTGGTGCTCGGATGATGCCAGGTGCAGTCGAGGATCTTGATGCCGGGATCGGCGAGATGCTGCGCCAGCCATTCGGAGCTGACCAGGGCGTCGGAAGGATCTCTGCTCATGCATGCGCTCTCGATGAGGGGCCAATCTGGCTGACGCGTGTCTGCGCGTCAGAGCGTCTTCGGCATCGCATAGCCCGGGCGCGGATGGCTATCGTAGTACTCGGGACGCTCCGGCCAGCCGCCATCGGCGATGATCTTGAAGGTCGCGACCGTGACCGGCGCGCCGGGCGAGCAGGACACTTCGGTGAACTTGATTTCGCGCTCGCCAGGGCCGGCGGAAAAATCGGCGACCGTGGTGCCGTCGGCCTTGCGGGCGCGGGCAAAGCCGGGCGTGCCGACGGTAGCGGCGGGCACCGCCGCGGCGACGAAGTTCGGCTGCTCCAGGCCGTCGACCGAGGGCCCGAACGCGGGCGAGCCGAAGGTGAAGGTCGCGAGCACGCCACTGCGATCGACCGCCTTGTCGGCGGTGATCGGCCGCGCCACCGAGTAGACGGTCAGCGTGCCGCCGTCGAGAGCCGCCTTGATGTCGTCGAGTGAGCTTTCGACGAAGTCCAGTGTCACGTTCATGTCGATCTCCTTACAAAGAGAGGCCTTTGCAGGAGAAATTTTCAAGTTCTGTGCCAGTCTCTCGCAACAGCGAGAAGGGACGGTCGGCGGCGGAGTTGCGCGAATCTTGCAACGCGGTTCCTCAGCGAGCCGACCGCCGCTCTCATCGCACTGAAAGCGGCAATGTCGGACATGCGCCAGACATCGATGAGGCCTGACATGACGACCGACGTCGCCTACGCCATCTGCAGCTTCAACGACATCCCGAGCCGCCGTGCCATGGGCTTCCAGCTCATGATCGTGGCGGAGGACGGCAGCCATCGCCCCTGGCCGATCTTCGTGATCCGCTGGGGCAAGCAGGTGTTCGGCTATCTGAACATGTGCCCGCACGACAAGGTGAATCTGGACTGGGAGCGCAACCAGTTCATGGACGGCAACGGCCTGCGCATCCTCTGCGGCAAGCACGGCTCGCTGTTCGAGATCGGCACCGGCATGTGCGTCGACGGACCCTGCAAGGGCGAGAGCCTGACGCCGGTGGCGCTGTCGGTCATCGACGGCGACATCTGCGTCACCGGCGTGACCCTGGTCGAGGATGACGAGGACGACGAGGAAGAGGCGGGTATGCAGTGTGAGGAAGGCTGAGATCTCAAATGAAGCTCCGGCGCGAGGGCCGGGACTTCACGTTGCTTGAGGCGCTTCTAACGTCTTGGCACCTCAAGTTATGTAACCCCGACTGTCATCGTCCGCGAAGGCGGACGATCCAGTACGCCGTGACACCTCGGTTCAACATCGTATGCCGCGGCGTACTGGATGCCCGCCTGCGCGGGCATGACAGCTGTGGAGATGGTAAGAAAACCTCAGACCGGCCGGTTTTCATTGCGGTTCTTCACCGGCTCCATCTTGGCCAGCGCGTCGGCATAGGCGATGACCTCGTAGCTCTCGCTGAACTTCACCGCTGCGTCGAGCACGTAGTCGAGCTTGCCGGCGGTGTCGAGCTTCTTGATGTCGTTCTTGTCGATGCCCAGGAGATCCATCATCTCCTTCCAGACCGTCGATTCGTCGCAGGGCAGGACGTAGAACGTGACGTCGCCCATCTTGATGCGGTACTTCGCCAGCAGGTCGATGTTGTTGCAGAACATGAAGTAGCTGCCGTCCGGCTTCAGCAGGCCTTTGAGCACCTCGACCGCCGTCTCGAGATAGGCGAGCGAATGGATGTAGCCGACCAGCACCGGGATGGTCGGCTCGCCGTCATTGACGATCGTCAGCACCTGCTCGATCGAGAAATCCGGCGGACGCTTCTCGTCCGCGACCTGGGTCTGGAATTTCAACGCGATGTCGCCGCGGAAGCCGAACCGTCCGGGCTTCGTGGTCGGCGCCTTCAGCACGGCGTTGAGCAGCCGTCCTTCCTTGTCGAGCTGCGCGAGCGCGGTGGTCTCGATCGCAACCGTCTTCTCCAATGTCGTCATCAGCAATCCCCTCGCATGTCCTTCATGAGCCGTTCGCCGCACGGCGCGGTCAAAAGGGCGGTGATGCAAGTTGTCTGCCGATGTGTGTTGTGCGTTGATTTGCCTGGAATTTCTGCCCGTCGGGCCCGTCGATTGTCGGGTTTGCGCCGCGACACCGCGGCGTCGCGGGCGCGACACGACGCGAGGCGCGCCTGTCGCAAAGCCGACACGCGTCGGAAACGCCACAGCGACATCGCGAAAAGCCCTGTTCTTTCAGGCGATTGATGCATGGCACGAGACTTGCCAATTCCGTTCGCAACAGCCGAATGGGAAAGGCCAGACGATGATGATCAACCTGACCGACAGTGCCATCAACGCGGTGCGCAACGCGATCACGACCTCCGACAAGCCGGTCGACGGCCTCCGGATCATGGTCGAGGCCGGCGGCTGCGCCGGGCTCAAATACAACATGGGTCTCGTCAGCGGCAGCGAGCCGGAGGACACCGTGATCGAACGCGAGGGTGTGCGCGTGCTCGTCGATCACAAGAGCCTCGAATATCTCGAGGGCACCACGATCGATTTCGTCGTCGCGCTGGAAGGCTCCGGCTTCACCTTCGAGAACCCCAACGCCAAGTCGAGCTGCGGCTGCGGCAAGTCCTTCGCTTAAATCCTTCGCTTGATCCATCAACACGAGAGAAGTGACATCATGCTGGTCGAAACCCAGGGCATCGTCGAAGCGCCGGCTCAGATGAGCGAGCGCGAGCGGGTCATCCGGGCCGTGATCGAGGAGGTCCGCCCGAACCTCAAGCGCGACGGCGGCGATTGCGAGCTCGTCGAGATCGACGGCAACAAAATCATGGTCAAGCTCGCGGGCGCCTGCATCTTCTGCAAGCTCGCCAGCGCGACCCTGGAAGGCATCCAGGCCCGCATGATCGAGAAGCTCGGCGAATTCGTCCGTCTCGTTCCGGTGGCCGGCGCTGCGAAGGCGCGGCATTAAGGAGCGGCCGTGCGTCCGGTGTACCTCGACAACAACGCCACGACGCGCGTCGACCCCGAGGTCGTCGCGGCGATGTTGCCGTTCTTCACGGACCAGTTCGGCAACGCGTCGTCCTCGCATGCCTTCGGCAGCGAGGTCGCGGGCGCCGTCCGCCAGGCGCGCAAGAGCCTGCAGGCGCTGCTGGGCGCCGCGTTCGACCACGAGATCGTCTACACGTCGGGCGGGACGGAATCCGACAATACCGCGATCCTCTCGGCGCTGGAGACGCAAGACGGCCGCGACGAGATCGTTACGACGGCGGTGGAGCATCCAGCGATTCTGTCGCTGGTCGAGCATCTCCGGGACAAGCGTGGAGTATCGGTGCACTTGATCGGTGTCGATGCCGCCGGGCGGCTCGATATCGACGCCTACAAGCGCGCGCTTGGGCCGCGCACCGCGATCGCCTCGGTGATGTGGGCCAACAACGAGACCGGTACTCTGAATCCAATTCAGGAACTGGCGAAGCTCGCACATGATGCCGGCGCGCTGTTCCATACGGATGCCGTGCAGGCCGTCGGCAAGCTCGCCATCGATCTGAAGTCCGCCGGCGTCGACATGCTGTCGCTGTCCGGACACAAGCTGCACGGGCCGAAGGGCATCGGTGCGCTGTATGTCAGGAAGGGCACGCCGTTCGCGCCGCTGGTGCGTGGTGGCCCGCAGGAGCGCCGCCGGCGTGGCGGCACCGAGAACGTGCCCGCCATCATCGGCCTCGGCAAGGCGGCCGAACTCGCCGCACAACATCTCGCCGACGAGCAGGGCCGGGTGCGCGCGCTGCGCGACCGGCTGGAGCAGGGCATCATCCAGGGCGTCGGCCATTGCGCCGTGCTCGGCGACGTTGCGCAGCGACTCCCGAACACCGCCAATATCGCGTTCCAGCATCTCGAAGGCGAGCCGATCGTGATGCGGCTGAACCAGGCCGGCATCGCCGCCTCGCTGGGCTCTGCCTGCGCCTCCGGCTCGATGGAGCCGTCGCATGTGCTCAGGGCGATGAGCGTGCCGCCGGATCTGCTGCGCGGCGCCGTCCGGTTTTCGCTGTCGCGCGACACCACCGACGACGACATCACGCGTGTGCTGGCCGTGCTGCCCGACATCGTCGGCCGTCTCCGCGAGACCTCGCCGTCCTGGCTGCAACATCATCCGTCAACCGCGGCGGACGCCCTTCGTCCCACGGAGCTCACGCAATGAAAGTCATGATCCGCCGCTCGCCGGAAACCGGCCTCTCCATCTACGTCCCCAAGAAGGACCTGGAGGAGCCGATCGTCGAGTCCGAGCACGAGACCCTGTGGGGCGGCTGGATCCGCATCGCCAATGGCTGGGTGCTCGAGCTGCCGCAGATGGCCGCTGACACGCGGCTGCCGATCACGATCAATGCGCGCAAGCGCGGTGGAGAAGGGGACGAGTGATGAATGCGCCGCTTCCTCATATCGACATCATCAAGCAGGCCGACGCCGAGGCGTTGCTGAAGGACGTCGTCGCCAAGCTCAAGGCGGGCAAGGTCGTTCCGTTCCTGGGGCCGGCCGTGTCGGAACAGTCCGGCGCTGCCGTGCCGATGAATCCGGAAGCCCTGGCTGCGTTCTTCGGCACCAAGGTGGCGCTGCCGCGCCGCGCCAAGGGCAACGCCTGGGCCTCGGCGCAGCACATCGAGAGCACGCGCCACCGCTCGACGGTCACGGCGCTGATGGCGGAGGCGTTCGCAGCTCCCGTTGCGCCGACGCCGCTGCAGCAGCATCTGGCGTCGCTGCCGCTACCGATGATCGTCGACAGCTGGTATGACGGCGCGATGCGCACTGCGCTGGCCGGCCGCAGCGACTGGGGCGAGGTTCAGGGCATCACCCGCGCCCATATCGGCGAAGACCGCTGGTATCGCTTCTACGACGCCGCGGGCGGCGAGAGCGATCGTGAGAAGGCCAATGGCTGGACCACGCTGCTGTACAAGCCGCATGGCGGCATCACTCCGGCCAAGAACTTCCTGATCACCGACGCCGACTATGTCGAGGTCCTGACCGACATCGACATTCAGACGCCGATTCCCGACACCGTGAAGGATCGCCGCACCGATCGCGGCTTCCTGTTCATCGGCTGCCGCTTCAACGACCAGCTGCTGCGGACCTATGGCCGTCAGGTCATCAAGCGCTCGGGCACCGAGCACTACGTCCTGGTTGAGCCGGACACGCTGTCGAAGAACGAGCTGAAGTTCTTCATCGCCGAGCGGCTGACGCCGATCGCGATCCCGCTGGCGCGGGCGACCGAGATCATTATCGGCGGCTGAACGCGGGCTGTCACTGGCAAAACAGCGCGGCTGCAAGCCGCGCTGTTTTGCTGTGCGTCGTCTGCTCGATCCGAGTCTGTAACGTTTCTAACAACGCATCAAACGAGAGGCTTTCGCATGTTGGCAAGGCGACAGCCGCAATGAATTTGCTAAGGCGTTGATAGTTCGCAGGAATGATCTTGTCCGCGGCGTGGCACGCGAGTTGCTGAACTCCTTTCCAAGGCGGTTTGCGGCTCGCCAGCAACGTTAAGGAGCGGACATGGACGCGTCAGTGCAGCACGAACAGGCGACGATACCGGACGGCGACAAGCTGAGCTCGGTGATGCAGACCATCGCAGAACACAAGGGCTGCGGCACCTCGGGCGGCAGCGGCAAGGCGAGCTGCGGCTCCGGCGCCGGCGAGAACGACCTCCCGCCGGAGATCTGGGAGAAGGTGAAGAACCATCCCTGTTACAGCGAAGAGGCGCATCATCACTACGCGCGCATGCATGTCGCCGTGGCGCCCGCCTGCAACATCCAGTGCAACTACTGCAACCGCAAATATGACTGCGCCAACGAGTCGCGTCCGGGCGTCGTCAGCGAGAAGCTCTCGCCGGAGCAGGCCGCCAAGAAGGTGCTCGCCGTCGCCTCGACCATTCCGCAGATGACCGTGCTCGGCATCGCCGGCCCCGGCGATCCGCTCGCCAACCCCGAGAAGACGTTCAAGACCTTCGAGCTGATCGCGCGCACCGCGCCCGACATCAAGCTCTGCCTGTCGACCAACGGTCTCGCGCTGCCCGACCATGTCGACACCATCGCCGGCTTCAACGTCGACCACGTCACGATCACCATCAACATGGTCGACCCCGAGATCGGCGCCAAGATCTATCCCTGGGTGTTCTGGAAGCACAAGCGCTACACCGGCGTCGAGGCGGCCAAGCTGCTCACCGACCGCCAGCTGCAGGGCCTGGAGATGCTGACCGAGCGCGGCATCCTGTGCAAGGTCAACTCGGTGATGATCCCGGGCGTCAACGACAAGCACCTCGTCGAGGTCAACAAGGCGGTGAAGTCGCGCGGCGCCTTCCTGCACAACATCATGCCGCTGATCTCCTCGCCCGAGCACGGCACCGTGTTCGGCCTGACCGGCCAGCGCGGCCCGACCGCGCAGGAGCTGAAGGCGCTGCAGGACGAGTGCGAAGGCGAGATGAACATGATGCGGCACTGCCGCCAGTGCCGCGCCGACGCCGTCGGCCTGCTCGGCGAGGACCGCTCCGCGGAGTTCACCACCGACAAGATCATGGCGATGGAGGTGAACTACGACATCGACAGCCGCAAGGCCTACCAGGAGGCAGTCGAGAGCGAGCGCGTCGCCAAGGTCGTCGCCCGCCAGGAGGAGCTCGCCTCGCTCGCCGGCCAGTCCAGCGACATCAAGCTGCTGGTCGCGGTGGCGACCAAGGGCTCGGGCCTGATCAACGAGCATTTCGGCCACGCCAAGGAGTTCCAGGTCTACGAACTCTCCACGGCCGGTGCGAAGTTCGTCGGTCACCGCCGCGTCGATTTGTACTGCCAGGGCGGCTATGGCGACGAGGACAGCCTGGAGACCGTGATCCGCGCCATCAACGACTGCCATGCGGTGTTCGTGGCCAAGATCGGCGGCTGCCCGAAGAGCGACCTGCAGGCCGCCGGCATCGAGCCGGTCGACCAGTTCGCCCACGAGTTCATCGAGAAGTCGGCGATCGCCTGGTTCAAGAGCTACCTCGACAAGGTCAACAGCGGCGAGATCCAGCACGTCGTGCGCGGCGACGCCGAGATCCGCCAGGGCGCCCTGACCTCGGCGGCGTGAGATCCGATCCCGGCGGCGCTCCGGCGCCGCCGGCCCCTTTCGACAGGAGCGTTTCATGACTTTGAAGATCATTGCTTCGCAATGCACGAGCTGCTCGGCCTGCGAGCCCGAATGCCCGAACGTGGCGATCTCCGAGAAGAACGGCACCTTCGTGATCGACCCCAAGAAGTGCACCGAGTGCATCGGCCATTTCGACGAGCCGCAATGCGCCGCGGTGTGCCCGGTCGACAACACCTGCGTCATCGACAATTCGTTCCCGCGCTATCAGCCGCCGGCCTGAGGAGACCCCGATGAACTTTACGCTCACGCCAGCTGCGCAGAAATTCATGCGCATGATGCTGCGGGCCGACGGCGGCGCCGGCGCCGGCTTCCGCCTCGCGGTGTCGCCCGGCGGCTGCTCGGGTCTCGCCGCGGACATCAGCGTGCTCGCGACGCCGCTCGCCGGCGACGCCGTGGTCGAGCGCGACGGCGTCAAGCTGTTCCTGCCGGCCGAGAGCCGCCTGCTGCTCGACGGCGTCACCATCGATTTCGCGGATACCGCGACCCAGACCGGCCTCGTGTTCCACGACCCGAAGCAGGTGTCGTGCTCCAGCCACGCGCTGAAGGCGCTGCAGGACTAGGACAACGAACAATGCCGACCGATGCCCGGCCCACCTCCCAGACTGCCATCGAGGACGCGCTGCTCGCCGACGCGCTGCTCGGTGGCGGACTGCCGGAGGAGGCCGAGCGTCAGCTGTGGCAGGCCAGTCAGAGCTATCACCTCGACGACGTCGCCGAGGCCCATCTCAAGCAGGCCGAGGCGCTGGCGCCGGATCATGCCGCAGTTCTGATCGGCTTTTACCGGTTCTATTTCTACAAGGGGCGGCTCAACGACGCGCTGCGCATCGCCAAGCGCTGCCTGGCCAAGGCCGCAATTGAGAACCATCTGCCGCCGCATTGGCGCGACGTCCGGCCGGAGCATGCCGAATTCGGCAGCTTCGACCACATGCTGCCGCGCTTCTTCATGTTCACCTTGAAGGGCTATGCTTACTTGCAGATGCGGCTCGGCAATCTCGTCGAAGGGCGGCTCGCGGTGCAGAAGCTGCTCGAGCTCGATCCCAGCGACAAGATCGGCGCGCGCGTGCTGCTGGAGGTGGTCGACCGGGTGGAGCTCGACGATGAGTGACGACATCGACGAAGCCATCGACTGGCAGGGCAACGAGATCAGCTGTAGCGGCTGCGCCCACGAGCAGCTGAGCGCGGCCGGCGGCTGCAAGCTCCGCCACGCCTGCGTGCACGACCGCTACGCGCGGCGCATCGACCGCTTCTTCAACTGGAATCCGGCGCTCGCCAACGATTTCGTCAAGCATCCGCATTTCGAGGTGCGGGCGATCGCGGCCAAGCATGCCAGCCCGTTTTATCTGCCACCGCTGCTCGACGATCCCGAGGAAACGGTGCGCTGGAATGCGGCGCGGCGGCTGCCGAAACGTCTTGTGCTGCGGCTGCGCCATGATCCGCACCGCGAGGTCCGCATCCGCATCGCGACCGTGCTCGATCCCGAAGACCTGATGCCGATGATGATGGACGACGACTATTACGTCCGGCTCGTCGTTGCGCGCCGGATCGTCCCGTCCGTGCTCGGCCGCATGATGGGCGATCCCGAAGCCGAGGTCCGCCGTGTCGTCGCGCGGCGCATCCCGAGCGACTGGCTGCTCGGCATGATCAGCGATCCCGATGCGCGGGTGCGGCTGGAGATCGCGGAGCGCCTGGCGCCCGACCTCCTCACAGCCATGCGCAAGGATGCCGACTGGCGCGTGCGCCATGAGGTCGCGAGCCGCATCCCGCTCGGCGAACTCGCCGAGCTCGCGCGCGACGAGGATCCGCTGGTGCAGGAGATGGCGCGGAGCCGGCTCGACAACCGTTCGGGAGCAGCGATGGAGAAACCGGCATGAGCAACATCGTTCGTGACAGCGAGGTCGTGGAGCTGTCGGCGCCGCCATACTTCACGTTCGGCGAGAAGGTGAAGGCGAAGCGCACGATCCGCAACGACGGCACCTACGCAGGCAAGGAGATCGGCGAGATCCTCGCGAAGAAGGGCGAGATCGGCTACGTCGTCTCGATCGGCACCTTCCTGCAGCAGTTCTACATCTACGGCGTCGAGTTTCTCGAAAGCGGAAACCGCGTCGGCATGAAACGCAAGGAGCTCGAATCCACCGTTCCCCGCGGGGAGGCCGAGGACGAGCTGCCGCTGCCGGGAGCGTACAGATCATGATCGAACCGCGGATGCCGAAATACCAGTGGGGCCAGCGCGTGAAGGCGCTGATCGACTTGGTCAATGACGGCTCATTCCCGAACGCGCCGGCCGAGGCCAAGCTCGTGGGCGTCGGCGACATGGGCGAGATCGTCCAGGTCGGCACGCACACCGAGGCGAACATGCCGATTTATCTCGTCGAGTTCGGCGAGAAGCTGGTGGTGGGCTGTCTGGAAGAGGAGATCGTCCCGGTGTGAGGGGCGATGATGAGCCATGGTGGCAACCGCGCTTAAGCCCAGTCTCATCCTGCCCGCGCATCCCAACGAGTTGGATCGCAAGCGGATCGAGCGCGCGCTGAGGTCGCGCAAGCGTTACCGCTATGTCGAGCCGGCGGTCGTGCCGGTCGATCAGGGTTATCAGGTCCGCAGTCCGTGCTGCTCGCGCAACATCGACAAGGACGGCGGGGTGATCGACGTGGCGCTGCTGCGTCATGACCCGGCGAAGACCATGTGGAAGCTGTTCTGGAGAGATCACGCGAGGGGGATCTGGGAGCTGCACAGTGTGCACCAGCGGTTGACCGCGGCGGTCGACGAGCTGAACGCCGACCCCGAGCGGATCTTCTGGCAGTAACGAGGAGGACGGGTGAGATGGCATTGGCCGAGCAGGAACTGAATGAGATCGCGCAGATCCTCGACCAACCTGACGCCGGGAGCACGGCGTTCGCCGAGCTGCGCCAGCGCTTTCCCAAGCTGGTTCTGACGCGCTGCGACGCCTCGGATGTGACGGAGGCGCCGTTCCGCAGCTACGCGGCGTTCGATCTGCATCTGCTCGACGCCAGCGAGCATTGTGCCGGCGTCACCGACGATCCCGCCAAGGCCACCGGCCTGATCCTGGCGAAGCGGAGCTGATCATGACCAAGCCCTATCTGGTGCATGACGCCGACAGGCAGGAGCAGGACGAGGTCGAGCTGACGCCGGTCGGCTCCGACTTCATCCCGCTGTCCGATCCCGACATCACGACGGCGGAGATCGCGGCGGTCGAGGCGACCTTGCGCTCGCCGCGGCTGTCCACTGGTCCGCTCGTCGAAGAGTTCGAGGCTGCATTCGCGGCCTATCTCGGACGCAAATATGCCATCGCGGTTCCGAGCGGAACGCTCGGCCTGCTGCTCGTGCTCAAGGCGATGGGCATCGGAGCCGGCGACGAGGTGATCGCATCGTCCTATTCGTTCCGCGAGGTCGCGCACGCGATCAGCATCGCCGGCGCAAAGCCGGTATTTTCTGATATCGACTACTACTCCGGCACGCTGGCGCCCAGCAAGATCGAGGCGCGGATTACCGCGCGGACCAAGGCGATCCTGGCCGGCAACACCAACGGCCATCCGGCCAAATGGACCGAGCTGCAGGCGATCGCAAAGGCGCATGATCTGCCGTTGATCGAGGATTCGAGCGAGGCGATCGGCTCGAAATATCAGGGCGCCCTGGTCGGCACGTTCGGCGCAGCCTCTGTATTCGACTTCGCTCAACCATTTGCGCTGACCTGCGGCGAGGGCGGCATGATCGTCACCGATGACGTCGACATCGCGGTTGCGGTGCGCCGGCATCGCTCGCACCGTCTCGACGAGCGGGCCTCGGTCGTCGTTTGCAGTACCCCGTCGCATCAGGCGGTCATGAGCGACGTCACCGCAGCGCTGGGACTTGCCCAATTGAAGCGCATCGACGAGATCCTCGAGCGCCGCAAGCTGATCGAGCAGATCTACTACAGCGAGGTGCAATCGTTCGAGGGCATCAAGGATCCCTATGTCGGTCCTGACGTCACCGAGGTGAACTGGTTTCTCTACCAGGTGCATCTGGGGACGCGGTTCTCGAAATCGAGCCGCGACTCGATCGTCGAGGACCTCCGGGTCGAGCAGGTCGAGGCCGTCGCCTATTCCAATCCGCTGCACCTGCAGCGGCACTATTTCGACATGGGCTATCGTCGCGGCGACTATCTCGTGACCGAGAAGGTCGCCGATCGCGTCGTGGCCCTGCCATTCCACGTCCATCTGACCACCGACCAGATCGCCTTCATCGTCGCCACGATGAAGGACGCCTCGGTCAATGTCGGAGCGGGCGCGGCGATCTACTGACGAGTTCTGACCTCAAACCTAAGAAGGAGACTCCAAATGGCAACTCTGACGGTCATGCCATCCGGCAAGACGATCGAGGTGGGCGAGGGCACCACCATTCTCGCGGCGCTGCTCGCCGCCGAGGTCGAGATCCCGCACAAGTGCGAGGGGCAGGCCAAGTGCGGCTCGTGCCACATCTTCCTGCAGGAAGGACGCAAGGGCGTGTCGAAGGTCAGCAAGCTCGAAAATGAGAAGCTGGACACCATCGTGGGCGTTGGTTCCAAGTCCCGCCTCGCGTGCCAGGCGACGATCCTCGGCACCGAGAACGTCAAGATCGAGCTGCTCGGCTTCTCGTCAGGTCTGTAACAGGAGGATCACATGGATAACATCACGCTTCACGTTCGTTTCGCTCCGGATGGCACGGTCGCCGAGATCAGCGAGCGGCCGGCGGCGCTCACGCCGCAGCAATGGTTCAACAAGCTGAGCGATGCGATCGGCATGAAGGCCTATCAGACCTTCGCCGGCGGCCGCGGCGTCTTCAAGGTCGCCCGCGACCAGGTCGAGGCCCTGAAGGCCGCCGCCGTCGCCTGACGACGACGCTGCGGGCGATCGACGCGAGTGGCGGCATGAGCACCGATACGGTTCAGTTCTTCGTCTCGTATACGGGCGTCAAGCTGCCGCTGCGCCTGGTGACGGAGATCGCGCCGGAGCAGCTGTCGAACCGCAATACGTTCATCCGCGGCTATTTCAATGCCGCGGGCGCGCTGACCGGGTTCGAGAAGGTCGTCTATGGCGAGATCGAGCTGACGCACCGCTACGGCTACCACGCCAGCGGGGTGTTGCGCAGCGCCGAGATCGTCATGCTCGACGAGGATCCGGTGACGCTGCACTTCGATGAGACCGGCGCGCCCGTCGCCGGTCTTGACGCCGCATGAGGGAGGCCCCGTGACCGTCGCCAAGCTGATCGAGGCTCTTGCCAGCATGCCCAAGGACGCTATCGTGCTGATGGATTCCGGCGCCGGATTGTCGCGGGTCGATGCGCTGGAGCTCGTGGCCGAGCAGGGGCCGGGCGCGCCGGCCGAGGTGATCCTGCAGCCGAGCTTGGACGAATAGAAGCAGGACTGATCGGATGGCGGACGCGGGTGCGACAGAAACGGACACGTCGGCGACAGGGCCGGTGGTCACGCCCTATGAGCGGATCGGCGGCGCCGTCGTGGTCGATCGACTGGTCGAATCGTTCTACCATCGCATGGACACGCTGCCTGAGGCCAAGACGATCCGGGACATGCACGGCACCAATCTAGGGCCGATCAAAGTCATCCTGAAGCGCTATCTCTCGGAATGGCTCGGCGGCCCGAAACTTTACTCTCCGGAGAAGGGCCATCCGCGGCTGCGCCAACGCCACCTGGGGTTTCCGATCGGCAACGCGGAGCGCGACGCGTGGCTGCTGTGCATGCGCGGTGCGCTCGAGGAGACGGTAGCGGATGTGGCGGCTCGCCAGGATGTCGACGCCGCCATGACGAAGTTGGCCGACTGGATGCGCAACCAAGCCGGCAACCCACACGATGCACGTGCGGCGCGGCCGTGAGGCCGGGTCACCGTCTCAGTCGTCATTGCGAGGAGCCGAAGGCGACGAGGCAATCCAGAGTCGTCGCGGGGCTCTGAATTGCTTCGCTACGCCGCTACGCTCGCAATGACGATGGTGGACAGTGTCGCCCCGCCACGGCGTCATCGCCCGGCTTGACCGGGCGATCCAGTACGCCGAGGCGTCCGTGAGTCCACCGAGAGGCCGCGGCCTATTGGATGCCCGCCTGCGCGGGCATGACAGCGGAGCGTGAATCATAGTCGTCATCGCGAGCGTCAGCGAAGCGATCCAGGGGCAACAGAGAGGATGTGCAGTTTAGCCGCTGGATTGCTTCGCTTCGCTGTTCGCTCGCAATGACGGAGATACAAAGCGTAGGGTGAGCAAAGCGAAGCGTGCCCACCGGCCGCCTGATCGGCAGTGCCGCTGTTGAATGGTGGGCACGGCGCACGTCGAGCGGTGCTAACTCACGACCGCCGGTGGCGCCTTTGCCCACCCTGCGCGCCTACGAATTCCAACTAATACAATGGAACGCCGAAGAAGCTCTCCTCATCGCCGCCCCAGGCGCGGTGCAACGCCAAAGCATTCTGCCAATGCATCAGCTCGGCCTCGCTGGCGCTGCGGTGGGTGATCTTGCCGTCGGGCGCTTCGGCGAGCAGGTAGGGCTTGCCGTTGCGGATGAAACGATTCAGGTCCTTGGTGTCGTTCGGCCGCACCACGCAGCGCGGCCGTTCGTCGATCAGGATGGTGGTCGGCTGCATTTCGACGCTCGCTCGATCGGGTGTCAGTCAGCCGGCGGTCCCATGTCGTCATCCGCCTTTTTCTTCTTTTTCTTGTCGGTCTTGGCGAGCGCGTAGGCGCCGGCGTTCTTCAAGGTGATCGGCGGCTGGCCGACGACATATTGCGAGATCCAGGCGAGCGTACGCTCCTGCGCCAGCGCGCTGGCGGCCTCGTCGTAGCTGGCGCCCTCGGCGTCGAAGTCGTGGGCGGCGTTGGGATAGGAGAAGGCGCTGACCTCGGGATGGTGGGCGCGGAACATGCTCACAGCCGGAAACGGCACGACCGCATCCGCCTCACCGAAGTGCAGCAGGGTCGGGACCTTGCGCTTGGCCCCGGCGGCGTCGACCACGCCGGTCGCGTAGTAGCTGACGGCGCAGGCAAGACCGGACACACGGTTCGCGGCGCTGTAAGCGAGGCCGCCGCCGGCGCCATAGCCGACCACGGCCACCTTGCCGCAGTCCTTGACGCTGTCGACGGTCGACTGGATCTCGGCGAGCAGAGGAGCGACCGGATCCTGTGCCGCTGCCGGCGGCTCGCCGTCTGCCGGGGTCTCGACCGACGCCGGCGGTGTCAGCTCCGGCGCGATCACGACATAGCCGCTCGCGGCGAAGGCATCGGCGACCTTGCGGACCTTGCCGCTGCCGCTGCCGTCCGTCAGCACGACGATGGCGCCCTTTGGCGTGTCGGCCGGATCGGCACGGAACGCCTGGAAGGTGTGCCCGTCATGGGCGGTGAGCTTGATGGTGCTCTCTGTGGCCATGTGATGCTCCTGCTTCCGTTGGCGCGGCCGGCGCGCGTTACAACAAGCCCAGTTCCAGGGCAGTCTCTTCGGACATTCGTGACTTGTCCCACGGCGGCTCGAACACGAGCGTCACCTTGACGGAGACGACCCCGTCGACGGCCTGCACAGCGTCCTCGACCATGCGGACGATCTCGCTGGCGACGGGGCAGCCCGGCGCCGTGAGCGTCATGTCGATCTCGACGGCACCGCCGCCTTCATGCGCGATGCGATAGACGAGGCCGAGGTCGTAGACGTTCACCGGAATCTCCGGATCGTACACTGTCCGCAGCGCAGCGATCACACTCTCGGCGGCGTCCTGGGAGCCGGTCGCGAGGGCGCTCTGCGACGGGGAGGGAGGGGGAGCGGCGTGCATGCTCATCATGCGTTGGTTCCTCTCTTGGTCCTGGTTCGCACCGGGGGATGGTCGTTCGAAGTCGTGTCGAGATTGCGCTTGGGATGCTGCATGGCTGGGCCTCATTCCGCGCCGAGTCCGTCGGCGAGCGCCGCCACGACCGGCCATCCGACCGCACCGGCCGGATCGAGCTGGCGCAGCGCTGCGAGCATCTCGCCCGCGCGCTCGGGATCGTTCTTGCGCAGATGGATGAAGGCCAGCGCCTTCAGCGTGTAGAGCGCGAAGCGCCCGGCGCCGTCGGGCATCGGATCATGCGGCACCCAATGCCGCCAATCCGACGACCAGCCGGCCTGTCTTGCGGCTTCGGCAAGGCCGAGTTCGGCCACCGCCTTGGCTTCGTCGAGATGGCCTTGATAGGTGTGAATCTTATAGAGGCAGAAATACGTCGGCAGCTCCTGCGGGGCGGCCGCCAGCGCCTGGCGAAACAGCCGGTCGGCGCGCGCGTGATCGCGGCGATACGCCGCCACCCCCTGCTGCAGCAGCGCGTCGATCTCCTCGGGAAGATCGCCGAAGTTGATCGTGTCGGGTTCGCTGACGAGTTCGAGCATCTGCATTGACCTCGATCAAATCAGTGCAAGACGCGGACCGTTTTGCGGTGGTGCAGCAGAGGCCCTCATCGCCGCGAAGCGGGCCAAAACGCGCGGGCATGTTGGATTTTGAACGCCACGCCTGGGTCGCATCGTCGTGCTTGTCGCAAAGCCGACGCGACCATCGTCAATTCGGCGCTTGGGCAGAGCAGGCACAGGGCTCAGGAGCTGCAATTGGCTGGTTCGGAGCTTGCATGACGCTGTCATCAATCCAGCGGGAGACAGAGCGATGGCGATGGCAGCAACTGATATCGAACGTCTGATCAAGGAGGCGTTCCCGGATGCAGTCGTCGTGATCGAAGATCTGGCCGGTGACGGCGACCACTACTCGGCACGCGTCACCTCGCAGGCTTTCGCCGGGAAGAGCCGGGTGCAGCAGCATCAGATGGTCTATTCGGCCCTCAAAGGCCAGATGGGCGGCGTGCTGCATGCGCTGGCGCTCGAGACGTCATTGCCGAAATGATCGCTGCCGCGACACCTCCAGGGACGAAAGGACAATACAATGTCGACATCCGAACGCATTCAGAAGCTGATCGAAAGCAACGACATCGTTCTCTTCATGAAGGGCGTGCCGGCGGCGCCGCAATGCGGTTTCTCCGCCGCGGTGGCGCAGATCCTGGCCAAGCTCGACGTCCCCTATGAGAGCGTCAACGTACTGGCCGATCCCTTCATCCGCGAGGGCATCAAGGAGTTCTCCAACTGGCCGACCATTCCCCAGCTCTACGTGAAGGGTGAGTTCGTCGGCGGCTGCGACATCGTGCGCGAGATGTTCCAGGCCGGCGAACTCGCGACCATGCTGGCCGACAAGGGCATCAAGGCGGCCGCATCATGAGCGATGGCAGCGTCGTCGAGGCGGATGACGATTTCGAGATTCCGCAGCTCTACAAGTACCACGCCTTCGTCTGCCTGACGCAGCGTCCGCCCGGTCATCCGCGCGGCAGCTGCGGCGCGCTCGGTGTCCAGCCGCTGTGGGACCGGCTGACCAAGACGATCGAGGCGCAGCGGCTGACGGATGTCGGCGTCACCGCCGCCGGCTGCTTCGGCTTTTGCAGCGCCGGTCCGATGATGGTGGTCTATCCCGATGGCATCTGGTATCGGCCGACCAAGCCCGAAGATATCGACGAGATCGTCGAATCCCACTTCAAGCAGGGCAAGCGCGTCGACCGTCTGGTGATGGTGCTGAAGCGCTGACGTCTTGACCGGAGCCGCTCAGCGCGGCTCCGGGCAGGGCGACGCCTCGGGACGCGTGCAGCCCTGGACGCCGTCGAGGTCATCCTCCCGCTGCAGCAGCGACAGCACCGGCTCGCGGTCGAAGCCGGCGCAGCGCAAGCCGTCGGCTTCGATCAGCGGCCGGCGGATCAGCAGCGGGTCCTCGAGCATCAGATCGATCGCGGCGACGGCTTCGATCGCCTCCGGCTCGATCTCGCCTGCCTTGACGCGGGGCGAGGCCGGGTTGAACCAGGACCACACCGGCGTCCCGGCGAAGTAGGCGCGCAGCCGCTCGCCTGTCCACGGTTCTGTCAGGAGATTCCTGGATTCGACCTCATGGCCGGCGCGCGTCAGCATCAGCTTCTGCCGGGCATTGGTGCCGCAGCCCGGCTTCTCGTAGAACACGACGGTGGTCACGTCAGAGCCCGCCGAGCTGGACCAGCTGCGCGCCACCGGCGCGGCCGAGAATGGTGTCGACCTTCTTGCGCACCGACTCGATGGTGAGCGGCTTGATCACTGCGCCATGCGCGCCCGCCTTGAGCCCTTCGATCGCGATCGCCTCGTCCGCCTTCGCCGTCACGATCAGGATCCGAACGCCCTTGAATTTGGCGGCGATCTCGCGCACCAGCTCAGGCCCGCGCTGCTTGAGAAAGGAGACCCCGAGCAGCACCACGTTCGGCGCCAGCCAGTCGACGCCCTTCTCATAGGCCTCTTCCGGTGTCGCCAGCTCGTGGGTCTCGATCTCATCGTGCAGCATGAACTGCAGGGCGGCGCGCGTAATCTCGTCGTCATCGATCACGAACACGCGCCGCTGGTCCACCGCTTTCGCCGTTTCAACTCCGATCTGCATCAGCATCCTCCTCAAATCTTCGCAAGATCCTTGGCCGCAAGGCTGCAGGGGAGCATCTAGCAAGAGTCGTTCCGGGCTTTTCGCCGCTGAAAGCCTGCGTTTGTTGTGTCGTTTCGGACAGTGCGGCGCACCATCACATCTTGCGAAGCGTTCCGATGTCGGGTTTGCAACAAGCCGCTGCGACCAGCGGATTGCGCTTCATCTCGTTCAAAACATGACCTTTTTCGTTCGCCCCGGGCGCTGGCACAGCCGTTGCAAAACTCCGTTCAGGCAATGGTTGAGGGCTGAGTGCACGCCGACGCTTCGGACGAGCGATGCTCTCCTTCCCAATAACCCGTCTGCCGGTTCGGACACATGAGAGGACGCGGTCACGCCCCGCTGCAAGCGGGCGCGGCTATAGCAATCGGTTGATGGAGAGCAGAATGTCATCGCTGCGACAAATCGCATTCTACGGCAAGGGCGGCATCGGCAAGTCGACGACGTCGCAAAACACCCTGGCCGCGCTGGCCGAGATGGGTCATCGGATCCTGATCGTCGGCTGCGACCCCAAGGCGGATTCCACCCGCCTGATCCTGCACGCCAAGGCGCAGGACACCATCCTGAGCCTGGCCGCTGCCGCCGGCAGCGTCGAGGACCTCGAGATCGAAGAGGTCATGAAGGTCGGCTATCGCGACATCCGCTGCGTCGAGTCCGGCGGTCCGGAGCCGGGCGTCGGCTGCGCTGGCCGCGGCGTCATCACCTCGATCAACTTCCTGGAAGAGAACGGCGCCTATGAGGACATCGACTACGTGTCCTACGACGTGCTCGGCGACGTGGTCTGCGGCGGCTTCGCGATGCCGATCCGCGAGAACAAGGCGCAGGAGATCTACATCGTGATGTCCGGCGAGATGATGGCGATGTATGCCGCCAACAACATCTCCAAGGGCATTCTGAAGTATGCGAACTCCGGCGGCGTGCGCCTGGGCGGCCTGGTCTGCAACGAGCGCCAGACCGACAAGGAGCTGGAGCTGGCTGAGGCTCTCGCCAAGAAGCTCGGCACGCAGCTGATCTACTTCGTGCCGCGCGACAACATCGTGCAGCACGCCGAGCTCCGCCGCATGACCGTGCTGGAATATGCGCCGGAGTCGGTCCAGGCCAACCACTACCGCAACCTGGCGACCAAGATCCACGGCAATGCCGGCAAGGGCATCATCCCGACTCCGATCACGATGGACGAGCTCGAGGACATGCTGATGGAGCACGGCATCATGAAGGCGGTCGACGAGAGCCAGATCGGAAAGACTGCCGCCGAACTCGCCGCAACGGCTTAAGCAGTCTTGGTACCGGCCTTCCTCCCGTCGGAAGGCCGGTACCTCTTCTTCGAACTCTCATCGGCCTCGATAGGAGATCGCGCCATGACCATCGCAATCGTCGATACGTCGCATGCCGCCGCGGTGAACCTGCAAGCACCGCTCGCCTTCGAAGACGACAAGCGGCATCATGGCCGGCAGATCTACCGCCTGCTGACAGGCAACGACCCAGCCGAGGCGGTGATCGACGACGACTTCAACTTCGACCGCCACGTGATCGCCTCGATCCTCGCCGTGTCGGCGATGGAGCATGGTGCGCTCGCTGAGCGCGCCGGGCTTTCGACCGTCGAGCTGATTGCGCTGCTGGCGCAGCTGTTTCCCGCCGCGGCGATCGATTCAACCTGGCTGCCGATCAACGGCGCAGCTCCAGCGCCGGATGACGACGAGATCGTGATGGTGCGCGATCTGCTCGTCGCGCAGCGTTCGACCGATGGCGACGTCAGCCGCTGGCTCGCGGCGATGGTCGCGCGGCGCGCGATGGAGCCGAACCATCTCTGGGAAGACCTCGGCTTGCGCGAGCGGTCCGAATTGTCCCGCCTGCTGCTGCGCCATTTCGGGCCGCTGGCGAGCCGCAACACGAGAAACATGCGCTGGAAGCGGTTCTTCTATCGCATGCTGTGCGAGGACGACGGCTTCGTGATGTGCACGACGCCGGTCTGCACCCAGTGCAACGATTTCGCGCTCTGCTTCGGCGAGGAGAGCGGCGAGAGCCGGATGGCCGAGCGGCGCCGCGAGGTGGCGCTGCAGGAGGCGGCCACCGCCGCAATGTGAGTACAAGGACTGAGACGATGTTGATGGACCCCCAGCTTGGATCTCCGTGCAACTCCGAGCATGGACGTTGCCCCGAAGCCGAGACCTGCGAGGCCGGCGAGGCCCTGATGCGCCGCTGCGAGGACGCGCTGCGGCTGGCCGGCTTGCGCCCGACCCAGCAGCGCCAGCAGCTCAGCCGCATCCTGTTCGGCAACGGCGACCGCCACATCACCGCCGACGTGCTCTATGCCGAGGCGGTCGCCACCGGCATGAAGATCTCGCAGGCCACCATCTACAACACGCTCAATCAGTTTGTGGAGCTCGGACTGTTGCGGCAGATCGGAGTGGACGGCTCGCGGTCGTTCTTCGATACCAACACCACGGTGCATCCGCACTTCTTCTACGAGGATGAAGGCGAACTCGTCGATGTGCCCGACATCGTGGCGTTCGATCGACTGCCCGAGCCGCTGCCGGGCTACGCCATGGAGCGCGTCGACGTCGTCATCCACCTGCGTCGCAGACGCCACGGCTAAGGCGCGGGCCGCCGCGTCGGCCGCAAGTCTTTCCATCTCCGGCACGTCCGATTTCCGACCCTGTTACAAAACCGACAATCTCGCCCGTTCGGAAAACTCACGCATATTCAAGCGAGTAGGGTGATGTCCGGCCCTGGCATGGCCGTTGCTGAGTGACAGGCAGGCCGTGGCGAGCGTCGTGCTCTGGCGGTCGACACAGGTTGCGACGGAGCAAGTGAATGCCTGACGTCCTCGGACCGCGCGGGCCCAAGACTATCATCAGGAATGCCCGGGATGCCGGCCCTGGCCTTGGGAGCGAGAGCCCGATGCCCCGGGTCATCTTGAACGACACCACGCTCCGCGATGGCGAGCAGGCCCCGGGCGTCGCCTTCGCCCTCATCGAGAAGGTCGCGATCGCCCGCGCGCTGGCGCGGGCTGGCGTTCCCGAGATCGAGGCCGGCACGCCCGCGATGGGGGCCGACGAGATCGCCGCCATCCGCGCCATCGTCGAGGCCGGCCTGCCCGCGACCATCATCGGCTGGTGCCGGATGCGCGAGGCCGACGTCGATGCCGCGATCGCCGCCGGCGTGTCGATGGTGAATGTCTCCATCCCGACATCGGACGTGCAGATCGCCGCCAAGCTCGGCGGCGGCCGGAGTGCTGCGCTGGAGCTGCTCAAGCGCGTCGTGGGTTACGCCAGGAGCCGAGGATTGGCGGTCGCCGTCGGCGGCGAGGACTCGTCGCGCGCGGATGTCGGCTTTCTTACCGAAGTGATCGCGACCGCAAAGGCGCTCGGAGCGCGCCGTTTCCGTGTCGCCGATACGCTGAGCGTGCTCGATCCAGATGCGACCTCGGCGCTGGTCGGAGCCTTGCGCGCGACGACCGACCTGGAGATCGAATTTCACGGCCATGACGATCTTGGTCTCGCCACCGCCAACACGCTGGCCGCGGTCAAGGCGGGCGCGACGCACGCATCCGTCACGGTGATCGGGCTCGGCGAACGTGCCGGTAATGCACCGCTGGAGGAGGTCGCCGTCGCACTGCGGCAGCTCTACGGCCGCGAGACCGGCATCGTGCTGGCCGAGCTCGATCACGTCGCCAATGTCGTGGCCGCCGCCGCGGCGCGCGCGATTCCGCTCAACAAGGCGATCGTGGGCGAGCATGTCTTCACCCACGAGTCGGGCATTCACGTCGACGGTCTGCTGAAGGACCAGCGTACCTACCAGGCGCTCGATCCGATGCTGTTCGGCCGCTCCAACCGGATCGTGATCGGCAAGCATTCAGGTCTTTCAGCGATCACCTCGCTGCTGTCGGATCTGCGCCTGCCGGCAAGCGCCGACCAGGCGCAACGTATCCTCGCGCGCGTGCGCAAGCATGCGGTCGCGCACAAGGGGCCGGTGCCGAAGGAAGCCGTTGCCGCCATCTGGCGCGAAGTCTGTGATCACCCGCACGCGAGCTTTGCCTGAGCATGACCGATATCGTGGACAACCCGATCGCCAAGCCTGTCGCCGCCGAAGCCAGCCCGCCCTCGCTGTTCCGGCTGATCCGCGAGGACATCGGCTGCGTCCGCTCGCGCGATCCGGCGGCGCGCAGCGAGATCGAGACCCTTTTGACCTATCCCGGCATCCACGCGCTGATCTGGCATCGCCTGGCGCACCGGCTGTGGATCCGCGGCTGGCGGTTTCCGGCCCGGCTGCTGTCATGGCTCGGACGTTTCCTGTCGAATGTCGACATTCATCCGGGCGCGCAGATCGGTCACCGTTTCTTCATCGACCACGGCGCCTGTGTCGTGATCGGCGAGACCGCCGAGGTCGGCGACGATGTCACGCTGTATCACGGCGTCACGCTGGGCGGCACGTCGTGGTCGCCGGGCAAGCGCCATCCGACCTTGGAGAACGGCGTCGTCGTCGGTGCCGGCGCCAAGATTCTCGGACCGATCACGATCGGTCCGCGCACGCGCGTGGGCGCCAACTCCGTCGTCATCCAGAGCACGCCGCCGGATGTCACCGTAGTCGGCATTCCAGCCAAGGTCGTGCGGCCGGAGTTCACGCACCGTCGCACGGTCGGACGCATCGATCTCGACCATCACCTGATGCCCGATCCGGTCGGCGAGGCGCTGTCGGTGATGCTCGACCGCATCGAGTTCCTCGAAGCGCAGCTCGCGCATGTCCGGCAGAAGGTGCGCCAGGGGCCACCGCCACCGGTGCCGGTCAACGGATGCGAGGTCGACCCGACTTTGACTCAAGGAGCGAAGCAATGACTGCGGCAACACCGAATGTGCTCGAGCAACTGAAGCAGACGTCAGCGGCAGAGGAGTTCTTCAAGCTGCTCGGCGTCGACTATGATCCGAAGGTGCTGAACGTCTGCCGCCTGCACATCCTGAGGCGGATGGGGCAGTATCTCGTCAGCGAGGACTTCTCGGATGTCCCCAACGAGGAGATCGCGACGCGCTGCAAGTCGTTCCTCGAGCAGGCCTACCAGGACTTCGTGGTATCGACGCCCCTCGACCAGCGCGTATTCAAGGTGCTCAAGGAAGCCGTGGCGCCGCCGAAGCCGGCGGCCAAGCCGTTCGTGTCGCTGACGACGCTCAAGTAGCAGGCGAACTCATCACGACAACAGCAAGCGCCGCCAGCTCCACTGGCGGCGCTTCTGCTTTCAAGGCCGTCGGCTTGCCGAGCAGCCTCTGTCGTATTCCCGACGCGTGTTGCTTGCGACGTGTCGGACCTCTGCGCCGATCCCGAGCAGCCACGCAGGCGCCTGCGCCAACCTATTGAATCCGGATCGATATTCGTTGCGATCCAAACTGGTACGACAATTGCTGTCCTCATCGCAGGCTCAACACCGGAGTGATCGCATGCATATCGTCGTCTGCATCAAGCAGGTCCCGGACTCCGCGCAGATCCGCGTCCACCCGGTGACCAACACCATCATGCGCCAGGGTGTGCCGACCATCATCAATCCCTACGACCTGTTCGCGCTGGAAGCCGCGCTGCAGCTGCGCGACAAGTTCGGCGGCGAGGTGACGGTCCTGACGATGGGGCCGCCGTCCGCCGAAGACTCACTGCGCCGCGCGCTCACCTACGGGGCCGATCGCGCCGTGCTGCTGACGGATCGCTTCTTCGCCGGTGCCGATACGCTGGCGACGACCTATGCGCTGGCCACCGCCATCCGCAAGATCAGCGAGACGTTCGGCGCGCCCGACATCGTGTTCACCGGCAAGCAGACGATCGACGGCGACACCGCGCAGGTCGGGCCCGGCATCGCCAAGCGCCTCGGCCTGTTGCAACTGACCTATGTGGCCAAGATCAACGAGGTCGATCCCGCCGCGCGCACCATCGAAGCCGAGCGCCGCTCGGAAGGCGGCGTGCAGGTGCTCAAGACCAAGCTGCCTTGTCTTGTCACGATGCTGGAGGCCACCAACGAGATCCGCCGCGGCGCCATGTCCGACGCGCTGCGCGCCGCCCGGGCGCAGATCGTGACCTGGAGCGCCAAGGACGCCGGTGTCGAGGACATCTCCAAGTGCGGCCTGAAGGGCTCGCCGACCATCGTCAAGCGCGTGTTCGCGCCGTCGGCCCGCGCCGAGAAGGCTGTCTTCGTCGATTTCGCCAATCGCCCGCCGGCTGAGGCGCTGATCGAGGAGCTTTTCAAGCGCCAGCCGAAGCTGGAAGCCGAACTGATCTCATCGGCGCACGGCTTCTGACCAACGGCTTTTGACGGATCAAGGGAACGACGACCATGAGCGAACCCACCAAAGCACCGCCTGCCGCAGCCGGTCGCGCCGCGACCAAGAAGGAGCTGCCGGAGCATTTCAAGGCCTACAAGCACGTCTGGGTATTCATCGAGCAGGAGCGCGGCCAGGTTCACCCGGTCTCGTGGGAGCTGATGGGCGCCGGCCGCAAGCTCGCCGACAAGCTCAAGGTCGACCTCGCGGCCGTCGTCATCGGCCCGCCCGGTGAAGCCGTTCAGCATGCTGCAGCCGAGTCGTTCTGTTACGGCGCGGATCTCGCTTATATCGTGTCCGACGACGTTCTCACGGATTATCGCAACGAGGCGTATACGAAGGCGTTGACCGACGTCGTCAACACGTTCAAGCCGGAGATCCTGCTGCTCGGTGCCACCACGCTCGGCCGCGATCTCGCGGGCTCGGTGGCGACGACCCTGCTCACCGGCCTGACCGCCGACTGCACGGAGCTCGACGTCGATGCCGACGGCTCGCTGGCGGCCACGCGGCCGACCTTCGGCGGCTCGCTGCTCTGCACGATCTACACGTTGAACTACCGGCCGCAGATGGCGACGGTGCGCCCGCGCGTCATGCCGATGCCGGATCGCGTGGAAAAGCCTGCGACGCGCGTGATCGAGCACAAGCTCGGGCTGGTCGAAGAGGACATCGTCACCAAGGTGCTGTCCTTCATTCCAGATCGCGACTCGGCAAAGTCCAATCTCGCTTATGCCGACGTCGTCGTCGCGGGTGGGCTGGGGCTCGGCTCGCCGGAGAACTTCCAACTCGTCAAGGGGCTTGCCGCCGTGCTCGGCGCCGAGTTCGGCTGCTCGCGACCGCTGGTGCAGAAGGGCTGGGTCACCTCCGATCGCCAGATCGGGCAGACCGGCAAGACCATTCGCCCCAAGCTCTATATTGCCGCCGGCATCTCCGGCGCGATCCAGCATCGGGTCGGCGTCGAGGGCGCCGACCTGATCGTCGCCATCAACACCGACAAGAACGCGCCGATCTTCGACTTCGCGCATGTCGGCATCGTTACCGACGCGATCCGGCTGCTGCCGGCGTTGACCGAGGCATTCCGCGCGCGTCTTTCGCCGCATTCGCGCGACCGCATCGCAAGCTAGGCACCAGAGAGGGAGCAGGGCAATGATCGAGGAACGTTTCGACGCGATCGTCGTAGGCGCCGGCATGGCCGGCAATGCGGCTGCGCTGACCATGGCCAAGCGCGGCATGAAGGTGCTGCAACTCGAGCGCGGTGAGTATTCCGGCTCGAAAAACGTACAGGGCGCGATCCTCTACGCCGACATGCTGGAGAAGCTCATTCCCGACTTCCGCGAGGAAGCGCCGCTCGAGCGGCATCTGGTCGAGCAACGCTTCTGGATGCTCGACGACAAGTCGCATGTCGGCCTGCACTACAAGTCGGACGACTTCAACGAGGAGAAGCCGAACCGCTACACGATCATCCGCGCCCAGTTCGACAAATGGTTCTCGTCCAAGGTCAAGGAAGCCGGCGCGACCGTGCTGTGTGAGACCACGGTCACCGAGCTGGCGCAGGACGCCTATGGCAAGGTGATCGGTGTCAAGACCGACCGGCGCGATGGCGAGATTCATGCCGATGTCGTCGTGCTCGCCGAGGGGGTCAACGGCCTGCTCGGCACCCGCGCTGGCCTGCGTGAGCGGCCGAAGCCGGAGAGCGTCGCGCTGGCGGTCAAGGAGATGCACTTCCTGCCGCGCGAGACGATCGAGGCGCGCTTCAATCTCAAGGGCGATGAGGGCGCGGTGATCGAGGCCGTCGGCACGATCTCCCGCGGGATGACCGGTATGGGCTTCATCTACTCCAACAAGGAGTGCATATCGCTCGGTATCGGCTGTCTCGTCTCCGACTTCCAGAAGACCGGCGAGACGCCCTATGGTCTGCTCGAGCGCTTCAAGCAGCATCCGTCGGTGGCGCCGCTGATCGAGGGTTCCGAGGTCAAGGAATACTCGGCGCATCTCATTCCCGAAGGCGGCTACAACGCGATCCCGCAGCTCTGCGGCGATGGCTGGGTCGTGGTCGGCGACGCCGCCCAGCTCAACAATGCCATCCACCGCGAGGGTTCGAATCTGGCCATGACCTCGGGTCGGATCGCCGCCGAGGCGATCTTCCAGGTCAAGTCGCGCCGAGATCCCATGACCAAGGAGAACCTCTCGCTCTACAAGAAGATGCTGGAGGAGTCGTTCGTCATCAAGGACCTGAAGAAGTACAAGGACATGCCTGCGCTGCTGCACAACCAGTCGCAGAACTTCTTCCTCACCTATCCGCAGCTCGTCTCCAAGGCGATGCAGAACTTCGTGCGCGTCGACGGCACACCGAAGAAGGAGAAGGAAAGCAGCACGCTGCGCTCGTTCGTCAGCGCGCGGTCGTGGACGGGGCTGTTCGGCGACGCGTTCCGCTTTGCGCGGGCGTGGCGATGATCGCTTGAGTGAACGAAACGGTTGCCAAGGGAGATCAGATATGAGCGCGGATGTCGCAGTGCGGGTCGAAGACAAGCTGTTCTACAATCGCTATCAGGTCGATCCGGGCCGGGCCCATATCAAGGTCCGCCCGCATACGACGCCGACGCCGCAGCTGAAGGCACTCTTGAAGGCTTGCCCGGCGCGTTGCTACGAGCTCAACGACAAGGGGCAGGTCGAGATCACGGTGGACGGCTGCATCGAATGCGGCACCTGCCGCGTCATCGGCGAGGCCAGCGGCGACATCGAGTGGAGCTATCCGCGCGGCGGCTACGGCGTTCTGTTCAAGTTCGGCTGAATGACGCTGCGGGAATGGCGCACCGTCATAAGACACATGATCGCGGCGCCAAATGCTATATCGCAGTTGATATAGGTCATTGAATTCGGGGCGCTCCTCTGCTTACATGCTGCTGCAGCAACGATGCTGCAGCAGATGGGAGCGGCACGTGAAACTGAGCGCACGAAACGTCTTGCCGGGGAAGGTGATCTCCGTATCCAAGGGCGCGACCACGGCCCATGTCAGGGTCGAGCTCGCTCCGGGGCTCACGGTCTTTTCAGCGATCACCAACGAGGCCGTGGACGAGCTCGCGCTCGCGGTCGGCGACACCGTCTCGGCCGTGATCAAGTCATCGGACGTGATGATCGGCAAATAGCACGCGATCACGATGATGGATGAGCTGTCTTGCGATCCTCAGCCGGGGCCGACGCCTGTGGGCTCACCGTCAGCCACCATGCATCCATCGCCGTGCGGGTCGCCGGCAGCAGGGCGCCGAGATCGCCGGTGAAGACGCGCCAATCCTCGATGCATTTCTGCGGCACGGCGGTCAGCACCGGAATGCCGGACGTGATCGCCTCGGCCAGCTCGCCGCGCAGTCCGCTCCCCGACGCTTCCTGTTTGGAGAATTTGTTGATCACGATGAGGTCGGCATGGGCCGCGATGGCGCGGTGAACGGCCATGCCGGCTTCGGCAAGGCCGGCCGCATCCAGCTTGCAGGCGGTCGAGCCGCTGCCGAGGTCCTGGCAGATCGAGATCGTATCGCCATTGCCGAGGTCGATGACGTCCATCCCGCTCTTCCTGCCGATCTCGTCTCGGGTGTTGCGCTGAACGATGCCGCCGACGCGGACCCCTCGCAGCACCAGTCCTTGGACAAAATCGTCCAGCAGCACATCGGCATCGTCGCCCGGCCCATAGAGAATGGCGGCGAGGCGGGGCGGATTGAGCTCAGCCGGCTCTTGAAGATCGGGCGGTACCATGCGTTGACCTCGGGCGGCCGCCGTCGTTCCGAGTACATCCAGGCCGTATCGGCCGGGCCATCGACGTGCGGCAGCGCGCGGTAGGTATATCGAGAATATGGCCTCGGCACAAAGAGGAGATGCCGCACGTGTTGACCACCGCTCCCCGTCATGATCTGCAAGCTCTGCTTCGGGACGATGTTCCTTACGGCGACCTCACGACGGAGGCGCTGGGCATCGGGGCTGAAGCTGGACTGATGCAGTTCGCCGCGCGCGACCGCATGGTGCTGGCGTTGGTCGAGGACGCCGCTGCGCTGATCGAGCTGGCGGGGTGCCGTGTCGAACTGCACGCGACCAGCGGGACGGTGCTGGAGAAGGGCGCTCCGATCCTGCGGGCGCAGGGCGCTGCCGCAGGCCTGTTGCGGAGCTGGAAGGTGGCGCAGACGCTGATCGAGATCTGGTCGGGCGTGTCGACCGAGGCCGCAGCGATCGTGCGCGCGGCGCGTGCGGTCGTGCCCGGCATTGCCGTGGCCTGCACGCGCAAGAACGTGCCCGGCACGAAGTCGTTTGCGGTTGCCGCAGTCAAGGCGGGCGGCGCCGTCATGCATCGGCTCGGCCTGTCCGAAACCATTCTCGTGTTTCCCGAGCATCGCGCGTTTCTCGGCGATACGCCGCTGGCGGATCTAGCGGAGCGGTTGCGTCGTACCGCTCCGGAGAAGCGGCTCGTCGTCGAGGTGACGTCGGTCGAGCAGGCCATCGCTGCCGCTGCCGCGGGCTTCGATGTGATTCAGGCGGAGAAGTTTCCGCCCGAAGACATCGAGGCGCTGGCGGCACGAATGAGAACGCTGCCGAGACGGCCGATCATCGCCGCCGCGGGTGGCGTCAACGCGCAGAACGCCGCGGCCTATGCCGCCGCTGGCGCCGATGTGTTGGTCACCTCGGCGCCCTATCTTGCCCGTCCCTGCGATGTGCAGGTGAGGATCACGGGTGCCCCGGTCACGGCCTGATCATGGCTTCGGGCTTGCTGCGGCTGGCCGCTTCTGGCGGTTGGCGCGCCATTCCAGGAATTCACGGAACAGCTTGGGGTCGTTGGGGGCGTTGCTGGCTTGCAGATCGCCCGCCTGGGCGTTGGCGCCCATGACTTGGGGGGCCGGCATGTTGCGGTCGAGCCATTCCTGTGCCGTCTTGAACCGCGTCCAGCCGGCGATCGGCGCCAGTGGCGCGACTTCGAGCCATTTCGGATGAAATGGCGGCCGCTGCAGGGCCTGCATGTTGTTGAACAACGCCTCGACGAGTAGCGACAGGCGGCGATGACGATCGCTGCCCGGCTGCCAGTTGAACGACGCCAGCAAGGCCTCGGCTGCGATCGTATTCACCGGGGCCGAGGCACTGACGAGGTTGGGATAGTCTTCCGCCGACAGCTTCGCCGGCAGATAGTCGTCATGCAGGGCCCGGTCGTATTCGACGGGCACCAGATGCAGGTTGGGATCGTTGACCTGGCTCAGCCATTGCAGCGGCTTGCCCTCGACGGCGATGATGGCGTCGATGTCGCCTTTGCGCAGCATGTCCAGCGCCAGCCGCGGCTCGATGTAGAGAAGGTGCGGCCTGATCCCCAGACGCTCGAACACGTTGATCGACGTGACGAAGGTGCCGCCGTCGGGCAGGTCGACCGCGATGGTCTTGCCGTCGAGGTCGCTCAGGCTGGTGATCGATTTCGGCGCGACCACGTGCATCTCTTCGTTGAACAGCTTGGCGACATAGGCCAGCTGCTCGCGCACATTGTTGGCGAAATCCTTGCGCTCGAGAAAGGCCAGCGTGTCCTTGCGGATGATGCCGGCGTCGACGCCGCGCAGCAGCAGGATGTCGGCGACCGATTGGACCGAGCCCCGCCCGATCACCGGAAGAACACGCAGCTCGGTTCCCTTGTCCAGCACCGAGGAGAGATCCGCGCCCATGTTCGCATAGGTGCTGCCGAGCGATCCCGTCATCAGCGTCACCGTATTGGCGTTCAGCTGATTGGCGAGGTCGCGCTTGGCGTTGCCGTAGCGGAAGATGGTCTTGAAGGAATCGCTAACGCTGCCGGGATCGGTTCCGCTGCGGACCGGCCCGAACCGCTGCCACCGGCCGCCGGTGAACTGTCCCATCTGCATCTGCTCCAGCGGGGCATGATCGTAGGCGCTGGTATTGATGTTGATTCCGGGCGTCAGCATCGGCAGCGCGAGGCCCTTCAGCGAGCGGGCCTGCCGCATGACGTTGTCGCGCGAGAGGTCGTCGCCGCAGGCCTTCAGCACCGCGACCATGGTGCTGGCGGCCAGATAGCTGTAGATCGTGAGCCCATTGTTCTTGGACACGTCCGGCAGGTAGCGATCCATGAAGCTCGACCATGCCCGGTAGGCAGGGTCGCTCGTCGTCGTGGCGTCGTCGCCCTCCAGGTAATAGCCGGCGGACAGCAGGCCCTCGGCGCTCTGCAGCTCCGCCGCCGACATCAGCGACGTGACGGATTTCGACACCGTGGAGATGATGTGATCGGGCCGCCAGCCGATCTCGGCGGCCCGGCGGATCGCCATCGCGGTGAATTTCGGCGTGGCGATGTCGAAGAAGATGTCTGCGCCGGATGCCTTCAGGACCGCGATCTGCTGGTTGACGTTGGCATCCGTCACCTTGTACGCCGCCTCCGCGACGATCGGGATCTTGCCGCCAAGTCCGTCCTTCAGGCCCTTGACGTAGTCCTTTCCGAAGTCGTCGTCCTGATAGAGGATTGCGATCTTGCCGCGGGTCCGTGTCTCCAGCAGGTATTGCGCATAGATGTGCGCCTCGGCCTGGTAGCTTGGCTGGAAGCCCATCGTCCAAGGAAAATCGCGCGGTTCGTCCCACATCGAGGAGCCCGAGGCGACGAACAGCTGCGGGACCTTGTTGGCGTTCAGATAAGGTCGGACCGCGGCGTTGGTCGTGGTGCCGAGGCTCGCGAAGGTCAGCAGGACCTTGTCCTCCTCGACGAGCTTGCGCGTCAGGTCCATCGTCTTCTGCGGAGAATAGGCGTCGTCATAGGAGATGAAGGTGATCCGCCGGCCATTGATGCCGCCTTCGGCATTCACCTTGTTGAAATAGGCCGCGATGGTCTTGCCGATGACGCCATAGGCGAGGGCGGGGCCGCTATAGGGCATCGTGTTGCCGATACGAATTTCATTCTCGGCTGCGGCCGCCGTTCGATCGCCGGCCAGCGTGACCGGAGCGGACAGAGCCAGGGCAAGGCAGGCGGCCTTCGTGGCGCGGCCGGCGCGGACCATCTGATGAGGCCGCAACTGATGATCCTGGCTTCCTGTGGCGGTCCCGCCGGTGCCACCCGCCACGCCGATGCTCTGCATCATCAAATCCTCCCCTCGATGTCTTGTTCGTGAGCGCAGACGAGCACGGCCGCCCCTTCTTGCGAGAGCGGTCCGGATCGCGTTTGTGCGTTCCGATCTGATGAATTAGCGCGCTGCGGAGATGCGGCGGCTAGCTTCCGGCGATCCTTGCTCGGCAGCCCTGAGGTACCAGGCGCGTGCCTTGGCAGCGTCGGGAACGGCGCCGAGGAGCCGCGACTTCGTCAGCTCGACCGGGTCATAGGTACGCGCGAGCAGGAGAGAAGCGTCGGCGATCCCGGCATCGGATAACCGGGTGAGGATCAGGCGCGCGCTTGCGACGTCGCCGGCGGCGAGCAGATCACGCCCCCGCTTCATCAGGCCGTCGACCTCGTCTCGGGGCAGTGAAACGGTCGGACGAGACGGTGCGGCCGGCAACATTGGCGGTTGGCTCGCAACCGGCGGGGCAGCCGCGGCCGGTGCAGGAGATGGCGGGGCCGACGGCCAGGCTCTCGTCGTCACGTCGATGCTGCTGGGGGCCACGAGCGAAGCGACGGTTTGCGGCGGATCATCCTGGGCGACCTTGGCTTCCGCCGGGTCGATCTGGGCCAGGCTCTCCAGCACCGTCGACGGCATGATCTGGCTCTTGCCGCCCGGCACCGCCGCGCCATTGTCGAACGGGACCATGTTGACGATGATCATGGCAACAGATGCGGCGATGCCGACGGCCGCGCCGATCTTGATAAGGCCGCCAAGACGCGCCGACTTGTCGGAATCTTCCGGCGGCAGCGGCATGACGACCGGGTCGAGCTTCGCACTCCAGACACGACGCACCTCTTCATCGTCGAGATCGACGGCGGCCGGCCGCGCCGGCAGGAAGCTTGGCCGGGCAATCAGATGGTGCGGCAGCCGGGCGCCTTCCTCCGGCATGTCGTGGGTCGCGGAGCCGGCGTCCGCCTGGTGTCGGCGCGGCGCATATTTGCGGAGCTCCTCGCTTGCCCAAGGCGGCGTCGGCTTGGCCGGATCGTTCTGACCTGGAGCACTCATCACTAGCCTCCTGTCTCCGACGAACGGATCGTGGGAGAGACCTTCAGGGCGTCGGGCGCGCGTGATCGAACCGAGGCTCGCATCATGCGCCATCGGAGAGACTTCGCCAACGCTGCCGTCGAGACTGACAGTTCCGGTTTCCTTCCGACACGCGCGCCACTGTTTTCGCGCGCCCTGGTCACAATCGATGTTGCTTGGCCCTCAGCTGATCAATGTTTCTTGGCGGGAAGCGTGAGCAGGTAAGGCTATTTGATGGAAATTTCCCGGCTGGCCATATCGATGAATTCTCGCCATGCGCGAGATCTCGGGCTGCCTCTGCTCAAGGCGGCAGGTCGGTCGGCAGTATCGGGATGCCGCACCCCATTCGACTTTGCCGCGAAGTCAGAGGCTTAGCTGGCCGAGCGGTTGCGCGCGCGGCGGCTGGTCATGCAACCAATGCGTGAATCGTCGGAAATGAAATGCGGCCGGACAATGCCGGCCGCATTCACATATCGGGTCGCTTTCTACTCAGCCGCCAGGGCGATCGTCACACCAGCGGCTTCGATCGCGACGGCAACCGACTGGATGATGGCGGCGAAGCGGACGGCGGTCTGGATCGCGGCGGTGCTGACACCCGCGTCCTGCAGAACCTTCTCGTGGGCGTCGATGCAGGTGCCGCAGCCGTTGATGGCCGACACCGCCAGCGACCACAGCTCGAAATCGGCCTTGTCGACGCCGGGATTGGCGATGACGTTCATCCGCAGCCGGGCTGGCATCGTCGCGTACTCCTTGTTCGAGGCAAGGTGCACGAAACGGTAGTAGACATTGTTCATCGCCATGATCGCGGCGGCCGACTTCGCCGCCGCCAAAGCCGCAGGCGACAAATGTGCGGCTGCGACCGATTCGAGAGCCGCCGTCACCGTCGGATTGCGAGTCGCAATCGCGCAGGCGACGAGCAGGCCGTATTTGGCCTGCACGGACAGCGTCTCGTCGGACGCCATGGACGACAGATTGAGCCTGACGTCCTTGGCGAAGTCCGGGATCTGATCCTTGAGCTGCTCGATCGACATGATCAAGCGACCTTCAGGGTCTCGCCGCCGACCTCGCGGTTGCACGGGCAGAGCTCGTCGGTCTGCAGGGCGTCGAGGACACGCAGCGTGTCCTTGGGGGCGCGGCCGACGTTGAGGTTGGTGGCGTAGACGTGCTGGATCGTGTTGTCGGGATCGACGATGAAGGTGTAGCGATAGGCGACGCCGTCCGGCGAGCGGACGCCGAGGCCGTCAACCAGCGAGCCCTTGGTGTCGGCGAACTGCCAGATTGGGAGCTTGTGCAGATCCTTGTGGTCGCGGCGCCAGGCGAGCTTGCAGAACTCGTTGTCGGTCGAGCCGCCGAGCACGACGGCGTCCCGGTCGGCGAAGTCTTTCCCGAGGCGCGCGAACTCGGCGATTTCCGTCGGGCAGACGAACGTGAAGTCCTTCGGATAGAAAAAGATGATCTTCCATTTGCCGGGAAAGCTGGCTTCGGTCAGGGTTTCGAAGGCGCTCTCGCCTTTCTCCTCCTGAAGATGAAAACCGGGCTTCACACCGACGACTTCGAACGAAGGCAGCTGACTTCCAATTCCGAGCATGTCGCACTCCAAGAAATTTCTGCGCTGCAATAGCGAGGCGCATTGTGCATTGCAAGCGATATGCCATTAGCTATCAACATCAATGATTTGTCGCAAACGCGACAGTCAGTGCGGTGTTGCTGCAATTGCGAATGGGTGCGATGTTCGAGACGGCACCAAGCCCGCTGGGAGGCCAAGGCGCCGCGTTCGATTCGTGACACCGGATGACGGTGCATGGATACGTGTCGAGCGTGCACGGGATGCAGACTGCATATAAGGGTTGATGCATCGTCGTCTCGGGAAGGTCGCGCCAGAGGCCCGATCTCACCTCATGCAGTTGCGGCGGAGTTGCATTTTCTTTGTGCGGCCTTAATGGCAAAATTGACATTATCGCCTCTGTTGCGATGCACGTTTGACCATGGCGACCCGTTAAGCGGCAGCAGGGCGACAACTGCTCGGCAGAGCGCAGGCGTCGCACGTCGCTGCGTGCCTCATCACGCTCGGTGTCGTCAGCTTTTGCGCAAATCGCGTCTGTTATTTCGCCTTGCTGCTGCACGTCACGACCATAGTCTCCTTTCAGATTTCAACGGTCTGGGAGGAGTTCTGCACCATGAGCGAACGTGTCTCGGCATCTGCGGGCGCAAGACCAACCATCGATCGGCGTCGCTTCCTCGCGACGTCAGCGGCAATCGCGGCGGGGCTCGGCGCGCCGGCGTTGCTCGGGAGCGGCAGGGCCGCAGCAGCCGGCCTGAAGACGGTCCGCTTCAGCGAGGCCGTGCACAATCTCGGCTACATCAACCTCTACGTCGGCATGCATGCCGGCATCTTCAAGAAGAACGGCCTGGACATGCAGGTGAGCGCCGCGGGCGGCGACACCCAGACCTTCGCTGCCGTGCTCGGCGGCTCCGCTGATTTTGCCATCGGTGACGCCACCATGGCGCAGATCTCGCGCGAGAATGGCGGTCCTGGTGTGGTCGTCGGCACCGTGGTGCAGCGGGCGCATTACTTCGGCGTGTCGAAGACGCTGCAGCCGATCACCGATCCCAAGGGCTTCAAGGGCCTGAAGATCGTGACATCGCCCGAGCCCAACACCAACTATAGCGTCGCCAAGCGCCTGCTGGAGAAGGCGGGCATGAAGGTCGGCGTCGATGCGACCATCGTGCCGGTCAACCCCGGGACCGAAATTGCGGCCATGCTGGCGGGGCAGGCCGACATCGCAATTGCCTATCAGCCGAGCGTGTCGGCCGCCGAAGCGCAGGGCGCCAAGGTGGTGTTCGACTTCTCCAACTATATCGGCCCCTTCTGCAACACCGGCATCATGGTGCTGCCGACCACGATCCAGAAGGATCCCGAGATGGTGCAGGCGCTGGTGACCTCGTTCGAGGAGGCCTCGCGCAAGACCTACGCCGACCCTGCCTTCTCCAAGGAGGTCGCGCGCAAGGAATTTCCCGATCTTCCCGGCGAGGTCGTCGACAAGGCGATCGATGCCGAGCTGAAATATCTCATTCCGGCGCAATCGGTGATCACCAAGACGGATCAGTGGGCGAACCTGATGGAGATGCAGGTCTATCTCGGCAATGCCAAGGGCTCGGTGCCGTTCGACCAGATCATCGACAATTCCTTCGCGGAGAAGGCGATCGCCAGTCTCAAATGATTGAGACCGGCCTCAAGACGCAGACCGGCACGGGCGTCGCGGCGCCCGCGCCGCCGCTCGTGGTCGAGCATGTCGCCAAGAGCTACGAACTCGATGGCGGCGGGATCGTGCCCGTCATCGGCGATCTCAGCCTGACGTTGAGAGAAGGGGAGATCGTCAGCATCGTCGGTCCCTCCGGGTGCGGCAAGACCACGCTCCTGAATACGCTGTGCGGCCTGCTCGCGCCCGATGCCGGCCGCATCCGCTGGCATGGTCGCGAAGTCGCGGGCCAACCGCAGAACGTCGGCTACATGCTGCAAAAGGACCTGCTGCTGCCGTGGCGGACCGCGCTCGGCAATACGATGCTGGGGCTGGAGATCCGCGGCATGCCGTCGGGTCAGGCCGAGGACCGCTGCCGGGCCATGCTCGACCAGCTCGGTCTGCACGGCTTTGCCGACCACTATCCAACGACGTTGTCGGGCGGCATGCGGCAGCGCGTGGCGCTCGCCCGTACGCTCGTCAACGATCCCGATGTTCTGCTGCTGGACGAGCCGTTCGCGGCGCTGGATTTTCAGAGCAAGCTCCTGATCGAGAACGACACGGTCGGTCTGGTCCGGCAGGGAGGCCGCTCGCTGCTGCTGATCACCCACGACATCGAGGAGGCCGTCTCGCTCGCCGACCGCGTGATCGTGCTGTCGAAGCGGCCGACGCAGATCAAGGCCGTCTACGACATCGCGCTCGGCGCCGATCGTCACGATGTCATCTCGGTCCGGCAGGCGCCCGGCTTCAGCGACTATGTCCGCAGCATCTGGGCCGATCTCGACGTGGTGCTGCAATGACAGCCGATGTCGACGCTGCGCCGGCTTCCTCGGGGGGCACGCCGACGTCCGTCGGCCCAGCTAAGCGTGCAACGTCCCAAGGGCGGCGCTGGCCGCGGCTGCGCAGCACGCTCACAGTGATCGTCACCCAGTTGATCGTTCTCTCCGCCTTTCTCGCCTTCTGGGAATACATGACCGGGCAGAACAAGGCGGCCGCCTTCATGTTCGGCTCGCCGTCGGCCATCTTCAAGTTCCTGTCGCAGATGGCCTATGACGGCAGCCTGTGGCGTGACGCCTATGTCACCGGCCTCGAGACCCTGCTCGGCTTCTTCGTCGGCAACTGCATCGGCACCTTGATCGGCCTGTCGTTGTGGTATTCGCGCTTCGTCTCCCGCGTCGTCGAGCCGTTCGTGATCGCGCTCGGCTCGATCCCGATCATTGCTCTGGCGCCCATCATCATCATCTGGTTTGGCACCGGCCTGATCTCGAAGGTCGCGATGTCGACCCTGTCGGTCGTCATCGTCGCGCTGGTGACCTCCTACAAGGGCGCGACGGGCGTCGATCCGGATCAGATCAACCTGTTTCGCACGCTCGGCGCCTCCAAGTTCCAGATCTTTCGCAAGCTGGTGGTACCGGCGTCGCTGGCTGATATCTTCGCCGGCCTGAAGCTGACCGTCGGCTTTGCTCTGATCGGCGCGATCGTCGGCGAGTTCATGTCATCATCCGAAGGGCTCGGGCACGCCATCTTCAAGGCCGGCTCGCTGTACATCATCCCAAAGGTCTTTGCCGCGCTGGTCGCGACCATCGCGCTGGCGCTGCTGCTGACCTTCGCGGTCGGCAAGATCGAGCAGCTGCTGATGCCGTGGCAGAGGCAGCAGCGATGAAGAATCCATGTCAGACATAGTGGGGAGCGATCATGTCACGACGGGTCGGCAAGGCCGGCAACATCAAATACGCGCTTTCAGGTGACGAGGCCTTCATCGCGGCCGTCGATCCCGGCGAGATCTTCGTCGTCGAGTGCGCGATCAACGTCAATGACGGCACCATCCGCGCGCTCGGCCAGCAGCTGGTCGAGAGCGACGTGACGCTGCCTTACGTCAATGGCGCCACCGGACCGATCGAGGTCCGCGGCGCCAAGGCCGGCGACATGCTGCGGCTCGACATCATCGACATGGAGCTCGACCGGCTCGGCTTCACCGCACTGTGGCCGGGCATCGGCATGTTTCCGGACTGGGTCCGGCGCAAGGAGTTCGGCATCCAGACCCGCGTCGTGGCCGTCGAGAACGGGCACGTCTTGTGGAACGAGCATGTGAAGCTTCCGGTTCGCCCGATGATCGGCGTCGCCGGCGTGGCGCCTGTCCATGGCGCCGTGCTGACGGTCGACAACGGTCCTCACGGCGGCAATCTCGACGTCCAGGAGATCACCTCGGGCAACTCGGTGTTCTTCCGCGTCAACAAGGATGGCGCGCATCTCTTCCTCGGCGACTGTCATGCGATCCAGGGCGACGGCGAAGCCAATGGCATGGGTGCAATCGAAATCGCGGCCAACCTCACCGTCAAGGTGTCGCTCGACAAGGCGCCGGCGCGGCTGAACCATCCGCGCATCGAGACGCCGACGCATATCTGCACGCTCGGCTGCGCGCGCCCGCTCGAGGACGCGATGCGGATCGCGTTCGAGGAGATGATCAACTGGCTCGAGGATGATTGGAAGATCCCGGCGCCGGAGGCCTACATGCTGCTCGGCCAGATCGCCGAGGCCCGCTGCACCCAGGTGGTGAATCCGAAATACACCTACATCTGCAAGGTCAGCAAGACCTTGCTCGCCGGCTATCACGGCTGACGCCGTACACTGCGACCAAGGAGACGAACATGGATTTGGGATTGGCCGGCAAGAACGTGCTGGTGACGGGCGGCAGCAAAGGCATCGGGCTTGCGATCGCCGAGTTGTTTGCCGTCGAAGGCGCCAACGTCGCGATTTGCGCGCGCGATGCCGAAGCGGTCGGCAAGGCGGTCACGAAGCTCGCGGCGAGGGGTGTCAAGGCGTGGGGACAGGGCATCGACGTGGCCGATCCGGTCGCGTTGAAGGGCTGGGTGGACGGCGCTGCCAAGGAGCTCGGCGGCGTCGATTGCGTGGTCTGCAATGTCAGCGCGCTCGCGGTCGGCGATTCACCGGAGACGTGGGAGAAATCGTTCCGCACCGACATGATGCACACGGTGAACTCGGTTGCGGCGGCCGTTCCGTATCTCGAAAAGTCGACAGCGGCTTCGATCAGCATCATCTCCAGCGTGTCCGGATTCGAGGTCGACTTTGCCGCGGGATCCTATGGCGCGATCAAGGGCGCGTTGATCCATTATGCAAAGGGGCTTGCTCACCAACTCGTCGGCAAGGGCATCCGCGTCAACGCGGTCTCGCCAGGCAACACCTATTTCGAGGGCGGCATCTGGCAGAATATCGAGAACGGTTCGCCGGACCTGTTCAAGACCGCAATGGGTTTGAATCCCACCGGACGCATGGGAACCGCAGAGGAAGTGGCTTATGGCGTGGTGATGCTGGCCAGCCCGCTGGCGAGCCGAATCTCGGGAACCAACCTCATCATTGACGGTGCGCTGACCAAGGCCGTGTAAGCCCGTTGGCCTGATGGCGCCGAGCCATGCAGCCGACGAATGCTGCGCTGCGGCTGCCGTCCGACTCTCCCTGCGATCTCACGAGTTGAGAGCCCTTGAGGCCGCAAGGGAGAGCAAGGCATGCAGGCACTCGTGCAGCAGCTGACCGGTATCGTCCCGGACTGGATGATCGGGCCGGGCTTGATCATCGGCGCCATTCTCGGTGCGCTGCTCGTCTACAATATCGCGCGCGCCCTCGTGAAGCGGGCGATCGGCAGCCGGAACTCGATCCTGCTTCCCATCCTGCGGAGGACCGCTGGACCGGTGCGGCTGGCTCTCTGTCTGGTGGCCGTCGCGCTCGTTCTTCCGCTGGCGCCGCTGAACGAAGGATGGCGCCGCGCGCTCGCGCACCTGTTCGTGGTGGCGACGATCGCGCTGGTCGGCTGGATCACGATCCGCGTCGTCGACATGGTCTCGGCGCGCTACATGCAGCGGTTCCGTGACGACATCACGGAGAATTTCCTCGCCCGCAAGCATGTGACGCAGGTTCGCGTCTTCAAGCGCGTGATCGACACGTTGATCATCATCGTCGCCGTCTCGGCGGCGCTGATGACCTTCGATTCGGTCCGGCAATATGGTGTCAGCCTGTTCGCATCCGCTGGCGCCGCCGGCCTGATCGTCGGTCTCGCCGCACGGCCCTTGCTCAGCAACCTGATCGCGGGCGTGCAGATCGCGGTCACGCAGCCGATTCGCATCGAGGATGCCGTCATCATCGAGAACGAGTGGGGCTGGGTCGAGGACATCGCCTCGACCTATGTCGTGATCAGGCTGTGGGATTGGAGGCGGATGGTGGTTCCGCTGTCCTATTTCATCGAACGTCCGTTCCAGAACTGGACGCGAGATGCGGCCTCGTTGATCGGCTCGGTGGTTCTGCACGTGGACTATGCCGCGGACGTGCCACGCATCAGAAGGCGGCTGGAGGAGGTCGCGAAGGAGTCGAAGATCTGGGACGGCGCCGTGGTCAATCTGCAGGTCGTCGATACCAATGCGCGCACCATGGAATTGCGGGCTCTGGTGAGCGCTCGGAACGCGCCGCAGGCGTGGGACCTCAGATGTGAGGTCCGCGAGAAGCTCATTGCCTTTCTGCAGCGGGAGATGCGCGAAGCCTTGCCGCGTGACCGCGCAGACATTTCGCCACCGCTGTCGGTGTTCGATCCGCAGTCGCCGCCGCATTTCGCGGCCGCGCCGAACTGACCGTGGCTCGGCCGACGCTATGTGGTCGTGATCGGCCAGCTGCCGATGATGCTGAAGCGGCTGCTCGCGCTCGGCTGCCGGAACAGTGCGATCCGATCAATTGCCAGCGTGGAAAGCTCAAGGGTCGCGAAGCGGTCCTGGAGCATCGACAGGATGGGACGGCGCCGCATGTCGGAAAGCCGGCATGTCAGCGTCATGTGGAAGCGGAAATCCTCCATGACATAAGGATAGCCCCAGCGGTCGAGGTGATAGCGCTGCCGCGGCGTCAGCAGGTCAGGCTTGCGACGCGCCCGGTCCTCCGGCGACATCGCGGCACGGAACGGCTCGAACGCCGTGACGGCAGCGGCCGCGAGCTCCTGGAGTGCAGGTGACGCCTCGCCGGAAATGACGGCGATGAAACCGCTGATCGCATCGACGACCGGACGGATGAGCGGAACGGCCCGAGGTGCTGCGGCGAAGCTGGCGCAGGCGTCACAGAGCTCGGCTTCGGCGCGTGCGTCGGTGAGTGCAAACGGCGCCTTCAACGTCGCGTGGAAGCCGTATTTGCGAGCGTCACCCGTGAGCTCGGTCCAATCCGGGACGGCGTCGCGTAGCTCGCTCGGAAACTCCCGTTCACCGCCGGTCCAGGCATCGTAGCCAAGCAGGCCGGCGCCGAATTCCGCCAGGGCCGTGTCAGCCGCCGGCGTGTAGTAGATTGCGTAGCGGGCGATGGCGGTCATGATGCGCTACTCGGCCGCCGCGGCGCGAGGCGCAGCGATGGTGCTGAGCCGAGCGGCCCCCGTGATGTGGACCAGTCGCCCCGCCGCGATCACAGCGACGACGCGCGGGCGCGTCGGCATGCTGTCGTCGACGAGGATGATGTCGGCACGCTGGCCCGTCGCGAGCGTGCCACGGTCCGACAGGCCCGCGGCATGCGCAGGACCAGCCGAGATCAGGCTCCAGGCCCGCGACAGGGGAAGAACGCCGTCGGCGGCCAGCCGATAGGCTGCCAGCAACGGCGCCGGATAATAGTAGTCGGAGGCCAGCACCGAGCACAGCCCCTTGGCGATCATGTCGCTCGCCTTGGTCCAGCCCGTGTGACTGCCGCCGCGGACGACGTTGGGGGCGCCGAACACGATGGCATCGCCGCCTGCGGCGGCTTCGCGCGCGGTCTCCTCATTGACCGGGAATTCTGCGATTCCCACGCCCTGTTCCCGAAAGGCACGGCGCATCTCCGGACTCTCGTCGTCGTGAGACAGCATGCGGATGCCGGCCGCGCGGCCGGCCGCGGCAAGGCGGGCGATCGACGCCGGAACGGCATCGGCCCGTGAAACGATGCGCGCGACCAGGCGATCGAAGTCGCCGCCGGACATTCCCGTGCGATCCACCATGCGCTGGCGCTTGTGCGGCTTGTCCAGGCTCGCCACGGTGGAGTCCATATGGTCGTTGAAGGCGAACAAGTCGATGCGCCGCGCTGCAAGCAATGCGAGGATCTCGTCCTCGTCATCGAGATTGTAGGTCTCGTGACGCAAATGGAAGCGGGTATCGGCAGCGAGGCGCGGCCGCAGAGCTTCGATCGCCTCGAGCAGATGGCGCGCGTTCGCAGCACTTCGCAGGCCCGGCTCCCACGACCAGGTGGTCGCATGGAAGACCGTGGTGATGCCGTTGCTGACGGCCTGGCGGTCGCTATCGACCAGAGCGACGTCGATCGGAAAATCCACGCCTGCGCGCGGCATCATCTGCCGCTCGAAGGCGTCACCATGAATATCGACGATACCGGGCAGCACCGTGAGCCCGCTCGCATCGAGATCGAGTCCGGTACGCGGTGTAGTCGTGTCGATCCCGTCAATCACGCCCCGCGAGAGGATCAGCGATGCGTCGACGAGTTCGGAGCCGATCAGGCACTTGCCGCCCGAAACAAAGATGTCTGTCATGGCGTGGCACTCTGCCGCAGCTGAGCGCCGTCGTCGAGAGCTGCCTCGTATTTGTCCAGGAAGTCGGCGATCTCCAGGCGCCGGAAGTCCGGCAAGGCCGCGCGCAGTGCGTCGTGATCCCAGTCCCACCAGGCGAGGCGCCGCAGACGCTCAGCGATGTCCTCCGGGAAACGGCGCTTCAGGAGACGCGCGGGATTGCCGGCGACGATGGTATAATCGGGCACATCCTTGGTGACGATGGCGCCGGCCGCCACGACGGCGCCCGTGCCGATGTTGCGTCCTGGCAGCACGATCGCACCATGGCCGATCCAGACATCATGACCGATGTCGACATGGTGTTGGCGTCGCCAGGCGAAGAACTCCGCATCGTCGGGCTCGCCCGGGAAATATGCGCTGGCGCGATAGGTGAAATGCGCCTGGGTCGCGCGATGCATCGGGTGATTGCCTGGATTGATCCGGGTCATCGCCGCGATCGAGCAGAACTTTCCGATCGTCGTGTAGGTGATTTGTGCATCGTTGACGACGTAGGAGTAGTCGTCCATCGCCACCTCGTTGAGGATGGTGCGGGCACCCACTTCGCAATAGGCGCCCAGCCTCACGTCGTGGAGGGTTGCGGTGGGATCGACGGTGGGATGGATTGAAAGTGACTTGCCGGCCATGTCTCGTCTGCTTCTGGAGGTTCTCGGATGTCTAAGGTGCTCACTATGACGGTTGCGTGACGGGCGGATGACCGGGGCGTCGCCGATGTGGATGAGCAGGCGAGCGTGAGCGCATTGTCACATAACTGTTGAATCCAGACGCTAGCGGTAGCGCGTCACGAGGCGTCTGGAGCTTGCAATGCTGGTGGTAGATGGTTTGACGTGCCGGTTCGGTGCGAAAGCCGCGGTCGACAATGCGTCCTTCGCCATTGCGCCCGGCAGCTTCGTCGGCGTGATCGGGCGGTCCGGGGCCGGCAAGTCGACCTTGCTGCGCTCCATCAACAGGCTCAGTCCCGTCAGCTCCGGACGGGTTTTGTTCAACGACCTCGACGTGACGGCGCTGCGCGGGCGCGACCTGCGCCAATGGCGTGCGCGCTCGGCAATGATCTTCCAGCAGTTCAACCTCGTCGGCCGGCTCGACGTGCTCACCAACGTGCTGATGGGACGGCTGGCCGAAATTCCTTCCTGGCGTTCGCTGGCGCAGCTGTGGCCGGCCGAGGATGTCGCCATCGCGATGTCCGCGTTGGAGCAGTTCGACATGGCCTCGCTCGCCGCGCAGCGCGCCGATCAATTGTCGGGCGGGCAGCAGCAGCGGGTTGCCATCGCGCGTGCGCTCGTGCAGCAGCCCGACATCATCCTGGCCGACGAGCCGATCGCCTCGCTCGATCCCCGCAACACCAAGATCGTGATGGATGCGCTGCTGCGCATCAACAAGCATTTCGGCATCACGGTGGTCTGCAATCTGCATTCGCTCGATCTGGCGCGCAGCTATTGCGACCGCCTGATCGGCATGGCGACCGGGCGCGTCGTGTTCGATGACGTCCCTGCCGCTCTCACCGGCCAGATCGCGCGCGAGCTCTACGATCTGGAAGCCGATGAGGTCATGGATGCTCGCCCCGTGCCGCCGGCAGCCGTTCCGGCCTTTGGCGAGGCCGCCGTCGCCTGAGCCGCATGTATCACAAGTTTCGGCCGCCGCGCGCGACGGTCGCATCGTATGATTGCAGCAAGAGGATAAGTCATGATCAATCGTCGCATCATTCTGGCAGGCGTCGCCGCGCTTGCGTTCACCGCTTCGGCCTCCGCCGCCGACTGGAAGGCGAAGTATCCCGAGCTCACCTTCGCCGTCGTTCCGGCAGAGAACGCCTCTGGCGTCACCGAGCGTTGGGCGCCGTTCGTGAGCTATCTCTCCAAAGAGCTCGGCGTGAAAGTCACGCTGCGCATCGCCAACGACTACGCGGCCGTGATCGAAGGCCAGCGCGCCGGCAATATCCACATTGCGAGCTACGGCTCGGCCTCGTTCGCCCGGGCCCGCCTGACGGGGGTCAAGACCGATGCCTTCGCCAACGACATCAATGCCGACGGCAGCACCGGCTATTATTCGGTGTTCTTTGTCAAGGCGAGCAGCCCGTATCAGAAGGTCGAGGACCTCAAGGGCAAGAATCTCGGCTTGGTCGATCCGAATTCCACGTCGGGCAACAATGTGCCGCGCTTCGAGCTCAACAAAATGGGCGTGACGGATGCCGAGACGTATTTCGGCAAGGTGGTCTTCACCGGCAGCCACGAGAATGCGGTGCTGGCCCTGTCGCAGGGGACCGTCGACATCGCAGCCAACCAGTGGACCAGCGACAACGACTCGACGCTGGCGCAGATGCTGACCAAGGGCATGCTGAAGAACGCCGACGGCTCGCCGATGAAGAAGGAAGACTTCCGGATCATTCACAAGTCGGCGCCGATCATCAACGGTCCCTACGCCTACAACACCGATCTGCCGGACGATCTCAAGTCGGCGATTGCCAAGGCGTTCTTCGACGCGCCGACCAAGGACAAGGCGGCGTTCGACCGTCTCTCCGACGGCCAGAAGAAGGGCTTCCATCCTGCCACGACCAAGGATTGGGACGGCACGATCGACCTGATCAAGTTCGTCGACAGCCTGCGCAAGAAGGCGTCCTGATCGTCATCCGATTGTGGCACGAGCCGGGTCCCTGTGGCCCGGCTCATCCTTTGAGAATTGCTTCCACGCTTCGAACAGGGCCAGCATAGTCCGATGGCGGTCGCCGTCTCAATCCTTCCCAGCCAGCAACTCGCGGTGCTGAACGAGGCCTATCGCAAGGCTGTCGCGCGCCGGCGCTGGCGAACTCTGCTCGCAGCTTGTGCGTTCGCGGCCGTGCTCGTCGTTGCCGCCATCGGCGCGGAGGTGAACGTCCGGACGCTCTATGCATATTTTGGCAACTTCGTCGGCTATTTCGACCGCATCTTCACACTCGACGATGGTCACCGGGTCTGGAGCAATGTCTTCGAGTGGTTCTGGGGCTTCAAGAAGTGGATCAAGCTGCTCGGCGAGACGCTGCTGATCAGCTATGTCGGCACGCTGGCAGGGATGCTGGTCGCGTTCGGCCTGAACTTCCTCGCCGCTGAGAACACCTCGCCTGCGCCGTGGGTGCGCTTCACGGTGCGCCGGTTGCTCGAGTTCGCGCGCACCGTCCCCGGCATCGTCTTCGCGCTGATCTTCGTCATCGCCTTCGGACTCGGGCCGGTGGCCGGTGTGCTCGCGATCGCCGTTCATTCGAGCGGAGCGCTCGGCAAGCTGTTTGCCGAGGTCGTCGAGAACGCCGACATGAAGCCGGTCGAGGGCGTCCGTGCCACCGGAGCCAGCTGGCTCTCCTGCATGCGCTTTGCCGTGCTGCCTCAGGTGATGGCCGGCTTCTCCAGCTATACGCTGCTGCGCTTCGAGATCAACGTGCGCGAAGCCTCGGTGATGGGGTTTGTCGGCGCCGGCGGCATCGGCCAGGAACTCGTCGTCGCCGTGCGAAAGTTCTACTATTCCGATGTGAGCGCGATTCTCGTGATGATCGTGGTGACCGTGTTCCTGATCGATATCGCCACCGGCTGGCTGCGCGGCCGGCTGTTCGGCGCGGAGCCGCGAACATGAAGAGCGGCGAGACGCCAGATCCGCGCGTGCTCAGGGAGCGCTATCCACACGTTTTCGAGCGTCCGATGTCGGCGCGCCTTGCGACCCCGGTGGTGCTGCTGGTCGCGCTCGCGGTGTTCGTGTTCGGCCTTATCGATCTGGATTTCTCGCCGTCGCGGATGCTGGCCGGCCTCGGCCAGCTCGGCTGGATCGCCCGCCTGATGCTGCCGCCTGATCCCGGCGCGTCGCTGCCGATCTATCTCCAGGCGCTTGGCGAAACGCTGTCGATCGCGGTGCTCGGCACGACGCTCGCCGCATGCGTCGCCTTTCCGGTCAGCCTGCTTGCGGCGAGAAACGTCATTCCGTCGGCGATCTTCCGCTTTCCGGTGCGCCGCCTGTTCGACACCATCCGCGGCGTCGACACGCTGATCTGGGCGCTGGTCTGGATCAACGTCGTCGGTCTCGGGCCTTTCGCGGGCGTGCTCGCAATCGCGGTGTCCGACTTCGGCGCCCTCGGCAAGCTGTTTTCGGAGGCGATGGAGGGCGCCGACCGCAAGCAGGTCGAAGGCGTGCGCGCGGCCGGCGGCAATGCGCTGCACGAGATCCGCTTTGGCCTGCTGCCACAGGTGCTTCCGGTCATTGCGGGTCAGGTACTCTACTTCATCGAATCAAATACGCGCTCGGCGACGATCATCGGCATCGTCGGCGCGGGAGGCATCGGGCTGCAGCTAGCGGAGCAGATTCGCGTCCTGGAGTGGCAGAAGGTGTCGTTCCTGATCCTCATGATCCTCGTCGCCGTCGCCGCGATCGACTGGATCTCCGGCAAGCTGCGCTTCGCGATCATCGGCCGTCGGGCTGTTGCTTGAACCGATAGGCATCTGAAGGTTGCGATCGTTCGTGTGCAAGCGATCAGGGTGCAGCATGCCCTGTGTGCGCTGCAATCGCTGTCGCAAATCCTTCATGGGCCGTCTTTAGGGGAAGCTTCGGAACTGGCCGTGATGCCAGGAATACGGAGTCTGTCTTCATGAAGGTCACCCGCCTCGTTCTCGCTCTGCTCGCGCTGTGTGTCGTCGCGTCGTGGCACCCGGCCAAGGCCGCGGACGTCATTTGCTACAACTGCCCGCCGGAATGGGCCGACTGGGCCTCGATGCTCAAGGCGATCAAGACCGATCTCGGCTACGACATTCCACATGACAACAAGAATTCCGGCCAGGCGCTGGCGCAGATCCTCGCTGAGAAGAGCAATCCCGTCGGCGACATCGGCTATTTCGGCGTCACCTTCGGCATGAAGGCTAAGGCGCAGGATGCGCTGGAGGCCTACAAGCCCGCGAATTGGGATCAGGTCCCCGCCGGCCTCAAGGACGCGGACGGCTATTGGACCACGATCCACTCGGGTACGCTCGGCCTGTTCGTGAACAAGGACGCGCTCGGCGGCAAGCCGGTTCCTGCCTGCTGGAAGGATCTGCTCAAGCCGGACTACAAGGGCATGGTGGGCTATCTCGATCCGAGCTCGGCGGCCGTTGGCTATGTCGGCGCCGTCGCGGTCAACCTCGCGCTCGGCGGTACGCAGGCCAATTTCGATCCGGCTCTGGGCTTCTTCAAGGACCTGCGCAAGAACGATCCGATCGTGCCGAAGCAGACGTCCTATGCACGCGTCGTCTCGGGCGAGATCCCGATCCTGTTCGACTACGACTTCAACGCCTACCGCGCGAAGTATACCGAGAAGGGCAATTTCGAGTTCGTCATTCCCTGCGAAGGTTCGGTGGTCTTCCCGTATGTCGTCGGCCTCGTGAAGAACGCCCCCGACAAGGACAAGGCGAAGAAGGTCATGGATTATCTGTTGTCCGACAAGGGCCAGGCGATCTGGACCAATGCCTATCTGCGTCCCGCGCGCCCCATCGAGCTGCCGGACTCGGTGAAGAGCAAGTTCCTGCCGGACAGCGATTATGCCCGTGCCAAGAGCGTGAACTGGGGCGACATGGAGGCCGCGCAGAAGGGCTTCGTGGATCGCTACCTGTCCGAGGTCCGCTAAAGGAGTGCCGCGCCTCCGCCGGAGACGCTCCGGCGGAGGTGCAATCAATTCCATGTCTCACAATTCCTTCGTCCGTCTCTGTCTGCTGCCGCTCGCGGCGGTCACGGCAGCGTTCTTCCTGTTGCCGATGGCGAGGCTGCTCCTCACCGGCGCAGAAGGACCGCGTGGGCTGGCCGAGTATCTCGCGATCATCCTCGAGCCGCGCTATCGGACGACCCTGCTCAACACGCTGGTGCTGGCGGCGGTAACGACGGTCGCGACCTTGATCATCGCGACCATCGCGGGCCTGTTTCTGCAACGGCACCGCTTTCGCGGCCGTGCGATCCTGGTCGCGATCCTGACGTTTCCGCTCGCCTTCCCCGGCGTCGTGGTCGGCTTCATGATCATTCTTCTGGCCGGCCGCCAGGGGCTGATCGGGGAAGTCTCGTCCAGGCTCACGGGAGACAAGCTCGTGTTCGCCTATTCGATCCATGGGCTGTTCCTGGGCTACCTCTACTTTTCGATCCCGCGCGTGATCCTCACCATCATGGCTGCGGCGCAGAAGCTGGATCCCGGTCTGGAGGAGGCGGCCCGATCGCTCGGCGCGAGCCCATGGGCCGTGCTGCGCGACGTGATCCTGCCGGCACTGACGCCGGCGCTGATCGCGTCCGGCGCGATCGCGTTCGCGACGGCGATGGGCGCGTTCGGAACGGCATTCACCTTGGCGACGAACATCGATGTGCTGCCGATGCTGATCTATACCGAGTTCACGCTGGCGGGAAACCTGGCCACCTCGGCGGCGCTCTCGGTCGGCCTTGGCGTGATGACCTGGCTCATGCTGGCGCTGGCGCGCTCCTTCGCCGGCAGCTCGGTGGCGGCGGCAGGGTAGGCTCGTGCGCAACAGTATCATCTTCATCCTTCAACTGCTGTTCACGCTGCTCGTCGCTGCCTTCCTGGCCGTGCCGGCGGCGCTGTCGATCGCCGCTGGCGTCACGGTCAACTACTTCCGCGGCATTCAGTCCGGCATCACGCTGCAATGGGTTGCCCAGGTCTGGGAGCTCTACGCCGGCACGATCATGGCATCGATCCTGATTGCGCTGGGCACCCTGGCAGTCACGCTCGTGGTCGGTATTCCCGCCGCCTATGCGCTGTATGTTCGCGGCGGACGGCTGGCACGGCTGGTCGAGGAGATCATCACCTTGCCGCTCGCCATTCCCGGACTCGCCATCGCGCTCGCGCTGCTGCTGACCTATGGCGGCTTCGGAAGCTTCCGCCGCTCATGGCTATTCATTCTCGCCGGTCATGTGATCTTCACGATGCCGTTCATGGTCCGGTCCGTCATGGCGGTATTCGCGACGATCGACGTCAAATCGCTCGATGAGGGCGCCGCATCCGTCGGGGCCGCGCCATGGCGGCGCTTCATCGACGTCATCGTTCCCAATGCCGCCCCCGGCATTCTGGCTGGCAGCCTCATGGTGGTGACGTTGTCGCTCGGAGAGTTCAACCTGACCTGGATGTTGCATACGCCGTTGACCAAGACCCTGCCGGTCGGCCTCGCCGACAGCTACGCATCGATGCGGCTGGAGGTCGCGTCCGCCTATACGCTGATCTTCTTCGTGATGATCATTCCGCTGCTGGTGGCCATGCAATGGATCGGCGAGAGAGGAAACCTGCGGTGAGCACGATGACCCGGCATGGAGCCGCGCTGAAGGTGGAGAACTGCGGCAAGACCTTTGCCGACGGGACGTGCGCGCTGGCGCGCGCCACGCTGGACATCGCGCAGAGCGAGACGCTGGTGCTGTTGGGGCCGTCCGGCTGCGGCAAGACCACCCTGCTGCGGATCGTGGCCGGGCTGGAAAATCCCGATGCGGGCGGACGCGTGCTGTTCGACGGCAAGGACCTGACGAGGCAGCCGATCGAGAACCGCAACGTCGGCATGGTGTTTCAGTCCTATGCGCTGTTCCCCAACATGACGGTCGCCGACAATATCGGCTACGGGCTCAAGATCCGCGGCGTGAAGAGGGCTGAACGGGCCGCGCGGGTCGCCGAACTCGTGGTCCTGACAAATCTGGGCGGGCTCGAAGATCGCCGCATCGATCAACTCTCGGGTGGCCAGCGCCAGCGTGTCGCGCTCGCACGTGCGGTCGCCATCCGGCCGAGCGTGCTGCTGCTCGACGAGCCGCTCACGGCGTTGGATGCCGCCCTGCGCGAGCGGCTCCGCGGTGAGCTCAACAGCCTGCTGCGCACGCTCGGGATCACGGCGATCTACGTCACGCATGACCAGGACGAAGCCATGGAGCTCGGCGACCGCATTGTCGTCATGCGCAAGGGCGCCATCGCCCAGATCGGGACGCCGCAAGAGATCTATTTCACCCCAGCCGATCGCTTCGTAGCGGAGTTCGTCGGCGCGGCCAACATCATCGAGGCACCGATCGACGGCGGCCACCTCGTTCTGCCGGGCGGACGACTGCCGGTCGCCGATCCCGCGCCGCGCAGCCAGGCCGTTGCGATGGTTCGACCGGAAACGATTGGCATTGTCGAGGCCGCGGCATCGGAGCTGACCGGCGTCGTCCACAGCGTCCGTTTTGCCGGCGACCGGCAGCGGATCATCGTTCGCGGCGCGGCCTCCATTCCACTCACCGTGGATGCGCCGAATACGATCAAGGTCCACGCCGGGGAGCGCATCGGACTGTCGATTGAGCCGAATTCCATTCGTCTGCTGCCAGCGGAAGGTTGATCATCTCATGACCAAGAACGCGGTCAACATTGCGCAGATTTCAGACCTCCACATCAAGGCGCCCGGTCGGCTGGCCTATCGTCGTGTCGACACGGCGCGCGCGCTCGCGCGATGCATCACGGAGCTCAACCGGTTTGAGCCAAAGCTCGACCTGGTGGTGATCTCGGGGGATCTCGCCGACACGCCGTCACCGGCCGAGTACGATCATCTCAAGGATCTGCTTGCCGAGCTCCGGATTCCGTTCGCTGCCGTGCCCGGCAATCACGATTCACGCGAGTTGATGCGAGTGGCGTTTCCGGACGCATCTCATGATCACCCCTCGGGTCCGCTGAATCGGCATGTGGAATTGGCCGATCTCGATCTGCTGTTGCTCGATTCCAGCGTGCCCGGCCATCCGCATGGTGAGATCGATCAGGCGAGTCTGCAATGGCTCGATGCCAAGCTCTCTGCTCGTGCCGACAAGCCGGCCCTGCTGTTTCTGCACCATCCGCCATTTTCGACCGGCATCGGTCACATGGACCGGCAGAACCTGCGCAATGCTGCGCATCTCGCAGCCATCCTCACGCGTCACCCGCGGGTGCAATTGATCGGATGCGGTCACGTCCATCGTGCAGCGCTGACCCGGTTTGCCGCAATCCCCTGCACGATCTGCCCGGCGCCGAACCATGCCGTGGCACTGGATCTCGCCGAGATGCAATCGCCATCCTTCCGCATCGAGCCTCCAGCCTTTCACCTTCATGCCTGGTTTCCAGGGCCGGGATTCGGAACGATCGTCACGCATCAGGTGCCCATCGGGGATTTCGACGGGCCGCATCCGTTCTTCAATCAAGACGGCACGCTCATCGACTGAGCGCCCCGAGGTCGAGAACATGGCGACGGTTTCGCCCTAGCTCTCGACCTCGAACGTCACACGCTCCGCAGCGAAGCGCGAGCGTTTGCTGACGAGCGGCGTCCCGTCGGCGTCGATGTCGGTGCTGTCGACGACCAGGACCGGACGCCCCAGCGCGAGGTCGAGGCGGGACGCGTCGCTGGCATCGGCGATCGCTGCCGTGATCCTGGTCGCACCGCGGCGATAGTCGCGGATGCCGTAATGCGCGAGCAGCGCCGTCATCGAGCGGGTCGCGGCGAACACCCGCCCTGCGTCGGGAAATCGCTCGGCCGAGAGCCAGGAGGTGCTGACGCAGATCGGCGTCTTGTCGGCGAAGCGCAGCGCATCGATGCGCGCCAACGGAGCACCCGTCTTCAATCCCAGCAGTCGTGCGAGGTCGCGCGTCGCGGATTCCTCCGAGGCCGCGATCAGCTGCCCGCGCGGCTCACGACCGCCCGCGCCGACGATCTCCGAGAATCGGGTCCGCGATCGCAGCGGATAGGACAGGCGCGGGGCTTCCACATAGGTGCCGCTGCCGCGCTCGGCGCGGACGAGCCCGCGTTCCGCGAGGGTCGCCAGCGCCCGCCGGACCGTGTGGCGGTTGACGCGGTAGGTCTCCGCGATCTCGGTCTCGCCCGGCAGGCGCGTACCGGCCGCGAAGCGGCCATCGGCAATGTCGCGCTCGATGCCGTCGGCCACCCGCCGCCACAGCGCGACGCCAGATCCGGCGTCCGGCATGCTCATCGCAGCTCCCTGCGTCGTGTTGTGAAAATCACGTCCATGTCATCAAACAGTCATGGCGCTCTCTTATCGAGTTGTCTAGTATCATAGACAACTTGATGCAGGCAAGATCGAGAATGGCGATGAGCGGCGATACGGCGTTGCAGGAGAAGCGGCGGGACGCAATGAAGGTGCTGTCGCACGTTGCGGCCGCCGAGATCGAGAATAGGATGGCCGCGCTGCCGGTGCCGCCCTACCAGGATCTGCGTGCCCCCGAAAGCGGTCTCGTGATGGTTCGTGGCCGTATCGGCGGCGATGGCGCGCCGTTCAATCTCGGTGAGGCGACGGTGTCTCGCGCGGCTGTTCGTCTGCAGGGCGGGCAGGTGGGGTTTGGCTATGTCCTCGGGCGCGACGGCGGCAAGGCGCGCCTGATCGCGCTGTGCGACGCCTTGCTTCAATCGTCCGATCACGCCAAGGCAATCGAGAGGGAGGTCGTTGCGCCCCTGCGGGCGCAGATGCAACAGGAGCGGGATCGAAGCGCCGCCGAGGCCGCGGCGACGCGGGTCGATTTCTACACGATGGTGCGGGGAGAAGGGTGATGACGGCAATGACTGTCGAGCTGCAGCCCGGCTTTGCCGACAAGGTTCTGTCGGCGCAATCGACCTTCCGCATGGTGATGGAGGCGATGGCGCGTCCCGGACAGGTGGTGTCGGTCGACGACGGCGCCGGCCGGCCAACGTCGATGGCGGCCGGCGTTGCGGCGATCGCCCTGACCTTGCTGGACCAGGATACGCCGCTCTGGCTCGATGCGGCCTTCGCGCGCGCGCCCGATGTCGGAGCCTGGCTGAAATTTCACACCGGCGCGCCGGTCGTGACGCGCCCAGAGCTGGCAAGTTTCGCACTCGTGGCGGCGCCCGACGCGCTGCCTGATCTCGCGTCCTTTGCTCTGGGGACGCCGGAATACCCGGACCGGTCGACAACCCTGATCCTGCAGGTGCCGAGCCTTTCTACGGGGCCGACGTTCCACCTGCGTGGTCCTGGGATCGATGGCGTGACCTCGCTCGCGGCGACGATCGAGCCGCGCGATCTGCTCGCGCGACTGTCAATCAACGAGGCGCTGTTCCCGCGCGGGATCGACGTCATTCTGGTCGACGATCAATCGTTGGTCGCGATCCCGCGCACGACGCGTCTCTCACCTGCAGGAGCTTAGCGGATGTATGTGGCGGTCAAAGGCGGCGAGCGCGCCATCGAGAACGCACACCGGCTGCTGGCGCATGAGCGCCGCGGCGACAGGAGCGTGCCCGAGTTGTCGCTTGCGCAGATCTCGGAGCAGCTCGGACTCGCGGTCGATCGCGTCATGAGCGAGGGTTCGCTGTATGATCGCGAGCTGGCAGCTCTTGCCATCAAGCAGGCGCGCGGCGATCTCATCGAGGCGATCTTCCTGGTGCGCGCCTTCCGTGCGACCCTGCCGCGCTTCGGTGCGACCGAGCCGGTCGACACCGGCGAGATGCGCGTGCAGCGGCGCGTATCGTCCACCTTCAAGGACATTCCCGGCGGGCAAGTGCTGGGCCCGACATTCGACTACACGCACCGGCTGCTCGATCCGGCTCTGGCCGAGGCAGGCGATCCCGAGGCGCCGGCCCTTGCGTCGACGTCCGACGCGCCGATGCCACGGGTCACCGACATTCTCGGTCAGGACGGATTGATCGAGCCGTCGCCTGACGCGGACCCCGAGGCGCCCGTGGGAGATCTCACGCGTGATCCGCTGAGCTTTCCTGCCGGCCGCGACCTGCGGCTGCAGAATCTCGCGCGCGGCGACGAAGGCTTTCTGCTGGCGCTCGGCTATTCGACGCAACGCGGCTATGGCCGCAACCATCCGTTCGCCGGCGAGATCCGTTTCGGTGAGGTCGAGGTGGAGTTCTTCGCCGAAGAGATCGGCTTCGCCGTGCCGCTCGGATCGATCGAGCTGACCGAATGCCAGATGGTCAATCAGTTCAAGGGGTCGGCGACCGAGCCGCCATGCTTCACCCGCGGCTATGGTCTGGCCTTCGGTCAGAGCGAGCGCAAGACGATGTCGATGGCGCTGGTCGATCGCGCGCTGCGCGCGCGCGAGCTCGGCGAGGATTTGATCGCCCCGGCACAGGACGAGGAGTTCGTGATGTCACATTCCGACAACGTGCAGGCGACCGGCTTCGTCGAGCATCTGAAACTGCCGCACTACGTCGACTTTCAATCCGAGCTCGGCCTGCTGCGCAAGCTGCGCCGGGAGTTTGCCGATGCCAATGCCGTTGCCGTGTTGAAGGAGGCCGCGGAATGAACGCGCCGACCTACAACTTCGCCTATCTCGACGAGCAGACCAAGCGGATGATCCGCCGCGCGATCCTCAAGGCCATCGCCATTCCCGGCTATCAGGTGCCGTTTGCGAGCCGCGAGATGCCGATGCCCTATGGCTGGGGCACCGGCGGCGTGCAGGTCACGGCAGCCATTCTCGGCCCGCATGACGTGCTCAAAGTGATCGACCAGGGCTCGGACGACACGACCAACGCGATCTCGATCCGTAAGTTCTTCGCCAAGACGGCAGGCGTGGCAACGACGACATCGACGGACGAGGCGAGTGTGATCCAGACTCGCCATCGCATTCCCGAGGCGCCGCTGCGGGAGGGCCAGGTGCTCGTCTATCAGGTGCCGATCCCGGAGCCGCTGCGGTTTCTCGAGCCGCGCGAGACCGAGACGCGCCGCATGCATGCGCTCGCCGAATACGGCCTGATGCATGTCAAGCTCTACGAGGACATTGCCCGGTTCGGCCACATCGCGACGTCCTACGCCTATCCGGTCAAGGTCAATGCGCGCTACGTGATGGACCCGTCGCCGACGCCGAAATTCGACAATCCGAAGATGGACAATTGCCCGGCGCTGCAGCTGTTCGGGGCGGGGCGCGAGAAGCGGATCTATGCCATCCCGCCCTATACGTCGGTGGTGTCGCTCGATTTCGAGGACCATCCGTTCACGCGCTACAAGTTCGACGCACCCTGCGCGCTGTGCGGCGCTGAGGATTCCTATCTCGACGAGATCGTCACCGACGACAAGGGGAGTCGCATGTTCGTCTGCTCCGACACCGACTATTGCGAGGGCCGCCAGGCGGCCGGACACCGCGGCGTCGAGAATGCCGCCCCGCACAAGGAGGGCGCTCATGGTTGACATGAACAGCGCATCCGATCAGCCGCTGCTGGTCGCTGAAGAACTTGGCAAGAGCTACGGCCGGCTCGCAGCCTGTCGCGACGTCTCGTTCGTGCTTTATCCGGGCGAGGTGCTCGCGATCGTCGGCGAATCCGGCTCGGGAAAGTCGACGCTGCTGCAGATGCTCTCGGCGCAGCTCGCGCCAAGCGCGGGCCGCGTGTCCTACCGCATGCGCGATGGCGTGCTGCGCAGTCTCGCCGATCTCGGCGAGGCCGAGCGGCGTTTTCTGTTTCGCACCGACTGGGGCTATGTGCACCAGGACCCGGCGCAAGGCCTGCGCATGGCCGTATCCGCGGGCGCCAATGTCGGCGAGCGGCTGATGGCCATTGGCTGGAATAACTACGGCCGTATCAGGCAGACCGCATCGTCCTGGCTGCAGCGGGTCGAGATCGACGTCGCCCGTATCGATGATGCGCCGCGGACCTATTCCGGCGGCATGCGGCAGCGGCTGCAGATTGCGCGCAATCTGGTGACGCAGCCGCGGCTGGTGTTCATGGACGAGCCGACCGGCGGGCTCGACGTCTCGGTGCAGGCGCGCCTGCTCGACCTGATGCGCAGCCTCGTCAACGAACTCGGCCTCGCGGCGATCGTCGTCACGCACGATCTTGCAGTGGCGCGGCTTCTGTCCCACCGTGTGATGGTCATGAAGGAGGGGCGGGTGATCGAGACCGGCCTCACCGATCAGGTGCTCGATGATCCGCGCGAGCCCTACACACAGCTTCTCGTGTCCTCGATCCTGCCGCCATGAGCCCGATAACAATGACCCTGATGCTTGATGTCGAGAATGCCCGGAAGAGCTTCACAATGCACCTTCAGGGCGGGATCTCTCTGCCCGTGGTGCGCGACGTGTCGTTCAAGGTCAATGCAGGAGAATGCGTCGTCCTGTCGGGGCCGTCCGGCGCCGGAAAGTCGTCGATCCTGAAGATGATCTTCGGCAACTATCGGTGCGACGGTGGCCGCATCAGCGTCCGTCATCAGGGCGAGATGACGAACCTCGCAGGCGCCGAGCCGCGCCTGGTGCTCAATGCGAGGCGGATGACCATCGGCTATGTCAGCCAGTTCCTGCGCGCGGTGCCGCGCGTGCCGGCGCTCGATGTCGTCGCCGAGCCGCTGCTCACCGCGGGACTCTCGCGGGAGGATGCGCGCGTGCGGGCCGGCGCCTTGCTCGGCCGGCTCAACATTCCCGAACGGCTGTGGTCGCTGCCGCCGTCGACCTTTTCCGGCGGCGAGCAGCAGCGTGTCAATATCGCACGCGGATTTATATCGGACGTTCCGATCCTGCTGCTGGACGAGCCGACTGCCTCGCTCGATGCGGCGAACCGCGCCGTCGTGGTGGACTTGATTGCGGCCAAGAAGCAAGCCGGCGTCGCCATGATCGCGATCGTGCATGACGACGAGATTCGGAGGCAGATCGCAGATCGCACGGTCGATGTGACGACTTTCGCGGCGGCGGCATAACAGGCACAACAACAGATGAGCGCGAACATGTCCGACACGGTGATAGGCAATGCCAGGCTGGTCCTCGCCGAGAGAGTCATCGAGCAGGGCTGGGTGGCCATCGCAGGTGGCCGCATCGTCGAGCTGGGTGAAGGGGCTGCGCCCGCCGGCAGTCTTGATGCCGAGGGGGATCTGCTCATGCCCGGCCTGATCGAGCTGCATACCGATCATCTCGAGGCGCATTTCGTGCCGCGGCCGAAAGTCTATTGGGATCCCGTTGCCGCGGTGATCTCCTATGATGGGCAGCTGGCGACGGCGGGCATCACGACAGTGCTCGATTCCTTGCGGGTCTGGAGCGAGGAAGGCGCCGAAGGCGTCGACGGCCAGGCCAATGTGCTCGCCGAGGCGATCGCAACCGCGCGCGACGGCCGTCTGTTGCGCGCCGACCATTTCCTGCATCTCCGCTGCGAGGTGCCGATGCCGACCGTTGTCGAGGAGGCGAAGCAGCTGGCTGGCCGGTCCGATGTCCGCTTGATGTCCTTGATGGATCACACGCCCGGGCAGCGGCAGTTTCGTGATGAGGGGAAGCTGCGGGACTATTATCGCGGCAAGAGCGGGGGCAAGACCGACGCCGAGCTCGACGTGATGTTCGAGCGGCGCTTTGCCTATCAAAAAGCCTATGCGGCCTCGAACATGCGCGACATCGTTGCGCTGGCGAAGATCCATGATGTTCCGCTGGCCAGTCATGACGACACCACCGCGGAGAATGTTGCCGACGCGATCAAGGACGGCATCGCCGTGGCGGAGTTTCCAACCACGATGGAGGCGGCGCGGGGGCTTCACGAGGCCGGCATCAGCATCCTGATGGGTGCGCCGAATGTGGTGCGCGGCGGATCGCATTCGGGCAACATCGCCGCGGTCGATCTGGCGCGCGAGGGCCTGCTCGACATTCTCTCATCCGACTACGTGCCTTCGAGCCTGCTGATGGGTGCGCTGCAACTGCCGCAGCGCGTGCCGGCCATCGATCTCGCTGCTGCGGTCCGCACCGTGACCAAGGCTCCCGCCGAGGCGGTGGGTCTTCATGATCGCGGCGAAATTGCCGCCGGCAAGCGCGCTGACCTGATCCGTGTTCATCTGGCTGGTGATCTCGCGGTCGTACGCAGCGCATGGCGCGAAGGATTGCGGGTCGCATGAGCGGAGAGTCCAGCCGATCGGCTGATGGTAGCGAACAGCTGGGGCCGGGCCGGCTCGTGCTCGTCGTCGGGCCGAGCGGAGCGGGCAAGGACACCTTGCTCAATCTGGCGCGAGCCGGATGCGCTGGTGACGATCGCATCGTATTCCCGCAGCGCGTCGTAACCCGCGAAGCGTCGGCATTTGAGGACAATCTCGAGATGAGCGAGGCGGCTTTTCACGAGGCCCTCGCTTCGGGTGCGTTCGCTTTGCATTGGGATGCGCATGGCCACCGCTACGGTGTTCCGCGTGCGATCAGGGACGACATCGCCGCGGGTCGTACCGTCGTCGTGAACGTGTCGCGGATGGTCATCCCGTCGGCGCGGCGCGATTATGCCGATGTCGTCGTCGTGAACATCACGGCGCCGGCGGAGGTGCTCGCGGAACGTCTGGGCAAGCGGCATCGCCCGAGCGATGCCGACATCGGCGAGCGGCTTCATCGGACGGTCAAGGACGACACGGTGGCAGCGGATGTCACCATCGTCAATGTGGGCGATCCGGCTCCGCACGGACGCAGCCTGCTCGATGTGATCAGGGGGGCCGGAGACGGAGCCCTGCCGGGGACAATGGGAGGTACGAACGATGTCGGTCATCACCACGATTGAGCAGCTCGAAGCGATCTATGGCCAGACTGGCATCACTTCGACTGCCAAGGTCGCCGACCGCGTGACTTCGCACTATCGCGTGATGATCGAGACGTCGCCGTTCGTCGCACTCGCGACCTGCGGCCCGGAAGGTCTCGACTGCTCCCCGCGCGGCGATCGCCCCGGCTTTGTCCGCATCCACGATGAGAAGACGCTGATGATGCCCGACCGCCGTGGCAACAATCGCGTCGATTCCTTGCGGAACATCGTGCGTGATCCGCGGATCGGCCTGCTGTTCCTGATTCCGGGATCGGGCAACACGCTGCGTGTGAACGGGCGCGGTTACCTCTCCACGGACGCCGGTCTGCTTGAATCGTTCCGGATGGAGGGCAAGCTGCCGAGGAGTGTCCTCGTCATGACCGTCGACGAGATCTACTTCCAATGCGCCCGAGCGATCGTGCGTGCCGATCTCTGGAACCCCGACAAGCGGGTCGATCCCAGGCAGATCCCGAGTCCCGGACAGATCCTGGCCGCAATGACGGCCGACGCCATCGACGGGGCCGAGTACGACCGCGAGTGGCCCGAGCGCGCGCGCCAGTCGATGTGGTGACGGTCGCTCGCGGCGTGTCGGGCTCGGCGCGTTGTCAAGCGGCCACGTCGAGCAGGCGTGACGAGCCCCGGATCAGCACCTTGCGGCCATCCTGCGTGATGGTTGCGGTGCCGTCATCGATGACCGCAAGTCCGAGGTCAACGAGTTGGCTCACGACCATGCTGTTCAACCGGCGGCGTTCACGCGCGGGAGTGCGGAGCGCCTTCAGCATCTCCCATTGATCCGGCGTGAGCTCGTGATCGAAGTCCGCGTTCATGTTGCCTCGTAGCCTTGTTGTCGCGCACACGTCTTAGGTAAACAGCGTGACGAAGATGCGACCGCCATGCATCCGTAGTGATACGGCTCATGTCATTACGCGCGAAGGACGCCGCGTTTAATTCAATTTTGAATGATCCGCAATTTGCATTGCGGCGCTCACGAACTCTGCGCAGAGCAACATGCAGCTGGCGTGTGGTCAATGGGCAATTAAGGCGGGCGCTGCGTGATCCAGAGTAACGCAGCTGTCACATCAGCGTGTCACACGGCGCCATCATCCCGCTCGAATCAGCCGGCGCGAACTGCGCGGCGCGAGATCCGTTGAATGGCTGTGCTGAACGACGATCTGACGCCGCGCCTGAGCCGCAGGACGTGGATCCGTGGTCTGGGGGGATTGGCATTGAGCATCTCGATCGCCGCGATCGCGGTCGTCGTGCTGATGCGGGCGCTCAAGAAGCTCGATGTCGGTCATGTCGTATCGATCGCGCAGGCGACCGATCACAAGCTCATCGTTCTCGCGTTGGCGCTGATCGCGCTCTCCTACGCCAGCCTGACGCTCTATGATCTCTTCGCGCTACGCACGATCGGCCGCGCCGACATTCCGTTTCGCGCAGCTGCTGTCGGCAGCTTTACCAGCTATCCGATTGCGCATGGCATCGGTGTGGTGGCCCTGATTTCCCCGCTGGTGCGCTACCGGATCTATGCGCCGTATCGACTGAGCGCGATCGACATTGCCAATATCAGCTTTCTCACGGGGTTGACGTTCTGGCTCGGCAATCTGACCGCACTTGGTCTGAGCCTGATGATCGATCCAGATGCCTTCGGCTGGGTTGAATACTGGCCGCCGACGCTGAATCGGCTGATCGCGGCGGCGCTGCTGGCTGGCGTGCTCGCTTTCGTTGTCTGGAGCTGGCCGGGGCGTCGTAGCCTCCGATGGCCGGTCCGCCTGCCGTCGGGGTCGGCGGTGCTGCTGCAGATCCTGATCGGACTGTTCGATCTCAGCACGGCCGCGCTCGCAATGTATGTGCTGCTGCCGGCCGAACTCGGCATCGACGTGATGCGGTTGATCGCGGTCTTCATAGCCGCAACCCTGCTTGGATTTGCCAGCCACGCGCCCGCGGGCATCGGCGTATTCGATGCGACCATCCTGCTCGGCCTCGGCGGCAATGGTCAGGAGAAGCTGCTCGCGGCGCTGCTGATCTTTCGCATTCTCTACCATCTGCTTCCGTTCGTGCTGTCGCTCGCTCTGTTCGGCATGATCGAGCTCGGCCGGAGTCGGCGGACCATGCCTGGGCGATCAGACCGGCGAGTTCAACTTGAGTCCGACCATGCCGGCGATGATCAGCGTCAGGCAGAGCAGTCGCATCGGATCGGCCGGCTCGCTGTAGACAATCATGCCGACGATGATGCTCCCTGCGGCGCCGATCCCGGTCCATACCGCGTAGGCGGTGCCAAAGGGCAGTGATCGCAAGGCGAACGACATCATTGCGAAGCTGAGCAGGATCGCAACCCCCGTGCCCAGGCTGGGCCAGAACCGCGTCAGCCCGTCGGAATGCTTGAGACCGAGCGCCCAGATGATCTCGAGCAGTCCTGCGGCGAGAAGCGCGAGCCAGCCGCTTGTCATGACGGTGTGCTTTCCGCCCACGCAAGGCGTCGTGCGACGATATGTCGTGGCGGGTTCGCTCTCGTCGACGGCTGAGCAACCGCAACCAATCGTCTGGGCATTCTCGGCTCCGCGGTCCGAATGCCATCCATCTGCAATCTTTGCACGACGTGCATATGACGGAGTCAGCCACTGACGACGCATAGGACGCGGCGGCGGCCATGTCGCGGTGGTGATCAGTTCAGCCGGTTTGCGTCACCTCTCTTGCATCATTGTGAAGACGATCCCGGTCATTGTGGCGCCCACCGCAAATGCCAGCGTGAACGTGCCGACGAGAACGGTGAAGGTCAGGTGCGGATCGCCGCTGCGGGCGATCAGGGGCGAAATCCCGAAAGCATCGACCTGGGTCAGCGCAAAGGCGAAGCCGAGACCGAGCGCGGTGCCCATGAAGGTGTGACAGGCGAGCTCGATCAGGATGGCCGGGCTGACCACTGCGCTGCGTTTTTTGGGCGGCATTGGACTGTCCTCCGCTATCGCCCGTGAACGCTGGAGCGGCGAGCGTTGTTCCTGTGGGCGGGGGCGCCTTGAAGCGATTGCCAAGCGGCGGCGGGAGCGGCTACCAAATCATCCAGGTCTCAGTCGCACATGATGAAGATGCCCGTGCACGTAGAACAGCCGCGCCGGAGCGGTGCGACCTCCGGGCGTCAGACAGGGAGGATGAACGTCACATGACGAATGCCATTCGTTTCCACAAGACCGGTGGTCCCGAGGTCCTCAGCTGGGAGCAGGTCGAGGTCGGCAAGCCTGGCCCGGGTGAGGCGCGCATCCGCCACACGGCGGTCGGGCTCAATTTCATCGACATCTACAATCGGTCGGGCCTCTATCCCGTCCAGCTGCCCAGCGGCCTGGGAAGCGAGGGCGCCGGCGTGATCGAGGAAGTCGGCGAGGGGGTTACGGACCTGAAGGTCGGAGATCGGGTCGCCTATGGCTCGTCGCCGCTCGGCGCCTATTCCGAGGCGCGGCTGATGCCGGCGGCGCTGCTGCTGAAGCTGCCGGACGAGATCGACGACAAGACGGCTGCCGCGATGATGCTCAAGGGCCTCACCGCCCAGTACCTGATCCGCCAGACCTACCGGGTCAAGGCCGGCGAGACCATTCTGCTGCATGCGGCCGCCGGCGGGGTCGGGCTCATCCTCAGCCAGTGGGCCAAGCATCTGGGTGTTACCGTCATCGGCACGGTCTCCAGCGACGACAAGGCGGAACTGGCGAGGGCGCATGGCTGTGCGCATACGATCGTCTATTCCCGCGAGGACTTCGTTGCCCGCGTGAACGAGATCACCGGCGGCAAGAAGGTGCCGGTGGTCTATGATTCCGTCGGCAAGGACACGTTCCTAAAATCGCTCGATTGCCTCGCGCCGCTCGGCTATGCGGTGCTGTTCGGCCAGTCCTCCGGCACGGTCGATCCGCTCAACCTCGGGCTTCTCGCTCAAAAGGGCTCGCTGTTCGTGACCCGGCCCACGCTGTTCACCTACGCGGCCAAACGCGAGAGTCTGGTTGCGATGGCCAACGAGCTGTTCGACGTCGTCAAGTCCGGCGCGGTGAAGATCGAGGTCAACCAGACCTATCCGCTGAAGGAGGCGGCCCGGGCTCACGCTGATCTTGCGGCGCGCAAGACGACCGGCTCGACCGTCTTTCTGGTGTGATCTGGCGTCCATCCGGTCGCCGGATCCGACACGGGCCGGCGCGGTCGGATCAGACCTGCTCATGCTTGCGCAGGTCGCGGAGGTGATCGAACCGGGCGGCCTGCAGGTTGGCGTCCCGCCCATCGATCTTGGGCAGGGCGGCTTCGGACATGATGTCGGCGGTGATGTCGGCAACCGACCGGTCGACGATCTCGTGGATGAAGCTGATGTTCGAATATTCGCCCGACGCGATGCGTGCAACGACGTCGCGCCGGGTCATTTCAGGATCGACCACGGCCTCGCGTCCGCGCCGGCCATAGTCGATCATCACGACGAAATACTGCATGGAGTGCCGGTTCGCCTTCGGCTGACTATGATCGCTCCACTATTTCGTTAAATCAGAATTTTGTCAAGGCTTGATTCGGTCCGGATGCAGGGTCCCTCCCGGGGGAGGGTGACCTCGCTGCTTCGAACTGAGATTGAGTCACTAGCTTTGTCAGGAAGGAGGTCATCATGCACTTGCCCAAATTGCTCAGTCCGTCTTCGCCGTCCTCGCTCTCTCCTCCACCCTCGCCTCAGCCGAGTCCATCCCGAGCCTGCGCGGCCATGACCACACCGGAATCAGCCGCAGATAAAGTCCAGGCGATGTAACGGGGCGTGCGGAAGCATGTTCCCGCACGCCATCAAGACCGCGCCATCGCGCATCACTGCACGTTGAACGTCGCGCCGGGACATTCGGTGGTCACGCTGATCGGGATCGCCTGCGCCGCCGCCGCGGTCGGCTTCGGCTTCGCAACCACCTTCCAGCGGCCGGGCTTGTTCAGCCAGTATCTGTGCCTCGATGTCGCAATGCGGCGCTCGGTATAGGTCGTGCCCTTCCAGATCAAGGGGCCCTTCGGCTTCGGTGCCGCGACCTCATGCCATGGTCCGAACTCGCCGAAGTCCATGAACCACAGATGCCATTCGAGCTTCTGATACTCATGGTGGGACGCGACCACCTCGACGATGGGGCGGCCGTTCAGCCACGACACCTCGTCCTCGAGCGGCTTGATCTGCTGGCAACGGGTATGCAACGGCTCCTGAACGCGAAGCAGATCGTCTCGCTGGCTTTGCGTGAGCATCGCCGAACTGACGGGCAGTCCCACGTTCGGATCATCGGCCGGATATGAGCAGATCGGCACCGTCGGCGGCCCCTGGCCCGTCCAGGGATTGTTGCTGCAATAGACGCGCCTCGTCACCGACGAAATGCCGGTGGTCGCCGTTTCCTCCGCCTTTCCGGTTTCCCGGTCCCAGACACCGCTGAACGTCGTCTTTTGATTCGGCGGACAGGCCACGGTCTTGTGGGCCGTCCACCAGTGCGAAACCTCGAATTCATAGTACGAGTAGCGCGGCTCCGGATACAGCACGGCTCTGACGCTGGTCAGCGCGTGGTGCGCTTCGCACGCCGTTCCATAGGTATCCAGCCAGCACACGAGGTGGAAATTTTCGTTCGGCCAGCATCCCGCACGCGCCGACGACGTGAAGCCGAGTGCGGCGATCACCAAGGTAAAGGCAAGAAGATATCTCCGCATGGCGTTTCCCATGATGGCGTTTCTCCCATTTCCTGCCTGTGCAGCCACAGGTTGACGACGAGTTTGCTCCGGCGCGGCGCCTGGTCCTTGATCGGGATCAATCCGCTTGCGCGACATCGTCAGCGCCATGGACATCCCGGTCGGCAGTCGGAGGCGGCGTCGCGCTCGTCGGGCAAATCAGGGGCGACGCGCCCGCTCGATGGTCCGTTTCATGGCGTCCGATCGTCTGCAGAGGACGTGTGCGGAAACGCTTGTTTCGGGCGAGGCTTCAGCGCATTGCTCCGATCCGCCCCGCCGGACCGAAAAAATCTTCTTTCTCTTTTTCGGAATTCGTGATTGTCTAGACGCATCCCGCCTCATGGAGAAGGGCGTATCGCGGTCGTCACGACACGTGGAGGCGGGGAGTGATGGGCGAGCCGGTTTGCAGCGTGGTCATTCGCGCCGACGAACAACACCGGCTCGTACGGTCAAGTCGCGCGGTCCTGATACTCCGATGCCGGTATCAAGCCTGCGCCGGCGCTGACAGCGCCGCGTGGGTGACGGTGACCAACAAGCCCGGCGCACCGGGGAGAACGCGAAGCAGCCGTGAAAACCATCGCGCAGGGAGGGCCGGATCGTTCCGGCTGGACCTGTGGTACCTGCCGCCTGCATTTTTTTGAGCAGGCGGGCCACGGGCCTCAGTCGAGGTCCGGCCTTCCCTGCACCCTCTCGTTTGAAGAGGGTGAGACCACTGTATCACTCGGACGCCTGGGCGCCGCGAGGCTATGGACGCACATCCCCCATATGTCGCTCAGAACTGTTGATCACGACGGCGCCACAGGCGCGCTGCCTACCCTCCCCTGGAGGGAGGGGATGCAGGGGAAGCGCCTCGACCGCCCCTGCATCCGGCCTCGAGTCTTACTTGTTTGCCGCGCGGGCGCGGGACTTGGCGGCCGCCTTGGCGCGGATCCGCGAGATCTGGCCGCGTGGCAGGGTGACGAAGATCTCGCCGATCCAGTCCAGCTTGACGCCGACGATCGGCTTGGCGTTGAAGCTCTTGAGATTGACGACGGATGGCGATTTGCCGCGCTCGATGGTCTTCAGGTAGCGCTCGCCGGACTTGAGGCGCACCACAGCCTCCTCGCCGTAGAAGCTCGACAGCGGGTGGCGCTGCTCGCGGTAGACGACGATGACGTCGCCATTCTCGTATTTCGGCAGCATCGAATCACCCGACACCTCGAAAGCAATCGTCTCCTCGGAGATCGGGAAGGGCAGGGCGACCTCGCCCAGGCCCTCGAGCGGCACCTGCTCGTAATCCGGCTCGATCACCGAGCCGGCGCCGACCCGCCCCATGACGGGAACCGAATTCAGCTCCAGATACTCCGTGATCAGGGGGATCTCGGCGGCTTTGATCAGGCGCTGGCCTCCGAGGATCTCGGAGACGGCGCCGGGGCGCACGCCCATGGCACGGGCGAGCCCTCCTTTGGTCTTTCCTGGCTTCTCGAGTGCACGCTCGATCATGGCGACGTCCAACATGGCTTTGACCTCTTTTGCGAATCTCGGAAAGGAGTATATGTTTCGAATAATCAGAACTCAAGCTTGACTTTTCATTCGGAATAACGGAAAAAGAGGCGTCGGGCAAGCCCCAACGGCCCCCGACCCGAAGGAAGAGGCGAGAATGCAGTCCACCGATTGGCCAGATCCACACTCCAAGGTGCTTTGCGAGCTCCATGCCAGGGGGCTCTCCTATGCCGCGATCGCGCGCGCCCTCAATGCGCAGTTCGGGACGGCCTATACGCGCAATGCGACGCTCGGCCGCGGCAAGCGGATGGGGCTCGTCGCTGCGGCCGCCCCGACATCCCCGCGCGCCCAGGCCCGGCCGATGTCTGTGTCGGCCGGAGGCCGGCGGCGGAGCCCGCAGGCCGCTGCTGGGCCGATGGCGCTGCCACCGCCGCCGAAACCCGCCGCGGCGGTCCGACTGCGCTCGGTCGGCATCAGCCCGCGGCTGCTTTCGCTCGACCAGCTCGGCACCAATGACTGCCGCTACCCCTACGGCGGCGACCGGGACGACGACCCGATCACGTTCTGTGGCCATCCGCGGCAACCCGGGTCCTGCTACTGCACGCCGCACCACCATCTGACGCGGACCCCCCCTGAAGAGACCGCTGCGCGTCCGGCCGGGCGCCTGACCCTGCGGCTCGTCGCAGCTGCGTAAGCCCGGCGTTTCGCCGACCAAACCTGCTTCCATTCCATTTTCCGGAGACGAGACATGGCGCGCCCCCGACGCAGCAAGCCCCACCGCATGCCCAAGACCCATGACCGCCGCGCGCACGATCTGCCGCGCAATGCGGACGTGGTCCCGGTCGAGATCGACGATCCGCTGGCCCTCGAGCCGGGCGAGAAGATCGTCGCGCTGCGCTCGGTCCGCAACGATCCGCTGGGCCGGCTGCATGCGCACAAGCAGCTCGACGACGCTCAATACCGTGCCGGGCGGGCGTTCCAGAACGATTGGGAGCGGGCGGAGCGGGGCCCACAGGCGATCGATCCGTCGCGCGAGCATGTCGACGGCGCCCGAGGGCGCGAGCCGGTCACCGAGGGTCAGCGACAGGCCGTGTTGCGGCTGAACCGGGCCGAGCGCGAGCTCGGAGCCGATGGCGCGGCGATCACCCACGACGTCCTGGTGCACGGCCTCACGATGGAGCAGGTCGGCCAGAAGCGCGGTCTCGCCAGCCAGCGCTGGAACGACTATTTTGCCCGCCGCTTCAAGGAATGCCTGGATCGGCTGGCGCTGGTCTATGGCTTTTCCACAGATCGTATCCCCCGAAAATACGATCAGCCGGTCCGAGCGAGCCGTCCGACGCAGACCTGACGCGGCGTGGCCGGCGCTCGCGTCTCATCGGGAGGCGCGAACGCTGGCCGGCGCCCCGTTCCGCTCACGGATGCGGTGCAACCGCATAGGTCGTGCTGTACGGCTCGACCCGCAACGACGCATGGGACAACAGGCCGATCTTGGCCGACGGCGTCATCTGCAGCTCGCCGTTCGGGCCGCGGTGGACATTGTACTGCCAGGCCGTGAGGTCTCCCTTTTGCGCCAAAGCGTGCGCCACCGCGCTGGCGTCGTTGCCGCCGATCGCGGTCAGCTCATCGCCGTTGAGGCCGATGACGATCTCGTCCTTGACGGTCACGACCTTGAACAACGAGGTCCTGCCTTCCCCGGCCGCCGCCATCGACGAAGTCGCGACGAAAAGTGCAAGGGAGCCGAAAATCGCGCGTGTCAGTCCGGAAGCCATGGAATCTCCTGTCCGCCTCGTTCGAATGGTCGTGAGCGTGCAGGCATTGGTTTGTCGCAACCGCCCGCCGGTTCGCGAAAAAATTGATGCGGTCGAGATTGAACCCGGCTGCGAGACGCTGCGTCTAACGCCCCATCGGGGTCACGCGAGCTTCGGTGCACCCGGCCGGCTCGTGTCGTTGATTCAGGTCAAGCAGTTCGTGCTGGAGTGTTGTATCCGTCACGGACGAAGAGACGGGGGATGCCCATGTTCATCGGTCGATACCTGTTCCGTTCACCCCGCGCGACAATCGCGTTTGCAGCCGCCGCGGCAACGATCCTCATGACAAGCCCGCCTGCGCCGGCTTTCGCGCAGCCGGCGTCCCCGGCCAGCAAGCATGCGGTCGTGACGGCGGCTGTCGGCGACGCGACCGATCTCAGCGCCCGTCGCCGGCATCGCCGCGTCTACAGGGGCAATCCGGCCGCCGGCCTTGCCATCATGGGCGCGATGATCGGGACCTTCGGTGCGATCGCCGCCGCGCATCAGCATGACGACTACTATTACTACGAGCCAGGCTACTATCCCGGGCCTGGCTATTATGGGCCGCCGCAGGTCTACTACGCACCTCGGCCGCACTATGTCCGTCCGTATTACGGCCATCCGTATTACGGTCCGCGGGTGCACTACTATCACCCCTACTGAGGTCGACCCGGCTGGACGACCGTCACGTCGCCGCCGGGAGCCAGCCCGTGCTAGAAGCCGCCTGCGCTGAAGCGCAGCGGCTGCACGACGTCGTAGGCAGCCTTGCTGATCGGCACCGCGTAGTCGACGGTGAGTGGCCCGAACGGCGAGGCCCAGGTCATGCCGACGCCGACCGAGGAGCGCAGAACGTTCTTGTTGGCGACCTGGACGTTCTGGGTCGGACCGCGATAGCCGAACACGGTGCCGGCATCGACGAAGGCCGACGCGCGCAAGCCGTATTCCTGGGGCAAACCCGGAATGTTGCTCTGCAGCTCCGCCGTGGTCGCCCAGTAGGAGTTGCCGCCGACATTGTCCATCGTCGATCCCGGTGTGAGGTCACGCGGTCCGAAGCCGCCCGGCGCAAAGCCACGCACCATCGTGGGACCGCCGAAGAAGCTGTTGAGCAGCGGCGCCTGCTGCCCGCCCCATCCCGTGACGTAGCCGCCCTGGGCGCGGACCATGCCGGTCAGATCGCTGTTGATGGACCGGTAGTAGCGGACATCGGCGGTGGTGCGAAGGAAACGGACGTCACCACCGAGGCCGGCGAGATCCTGGCTCAGCTGAGAGCGGATGCCGCTGGTTGGTATCTTGGTGTTGTCGAGCGTGCTGTAGGTGACGGTGTTGCCGAGCTGGGACACCGTCTGGCGTCCTGCCGCGACGGCCTGCCGGACCGGCAGGGAGACGGCTGCCGGCGACAGCCCGGGGGCGAGCACGACCTTCTGATCGTAGAGCGAATAGCGCCACAGCATGGCCGTCTGCTCGCTGACCGGCATGCCCAGAGTGAGCGCGCCGCCATAGGTATTGTTGCCGAACGATTGGAACGTGCTCGCCATGCTCTGCCGCGCGAACAATTCGACGCCGGGCGTGGTTCGGCCGATCGCGTAGGGCGATGTGAAGGACAAGGTGGCGCCGCGCGCGAACTGTCCGTATGTGAATGCCGCCTGTGCCGTATTGCCGGTGCCGAGCACGTTGCGGTCGCCGATCTTGACCTCGGTGAGCAGGCCGTCGGTGGATGAATAGCCGCCGGAGACGTTGAAATCACCGGTCGGCTGGTCGATCGCCTCCACGTCCAGCACCACGCGATCCCGGACCGAGCCGGGCCGCGTTGTGATCTTGACGGACTTGAAGTAGTTGAGGCTGCGCAGCCGCCGTTCGGCGCGATCGACCAGGATCCTGTTGTAGGCATCGCCCTCGCCGATGTCGAACTCGCGGCGGATCACGTCGTCGCGCGTATTCTTGTTGCCGTGGATCTCGATGCGCTCGACATAGCTGCGCCGTCCTTGCTCGATCTGGAAGCTGATGTCGGCCACGCGGGCCTGCGCGTTGCGGGCGGTGCGCGGCTCGACTTGGGCGAACGGAAAACCGAGCTTGCCCAGCTCTGTCGTCAGGGCTTCGGTCGTCTTGTCGATCTTGCTCTCGTCGAACGTGTCGCCTTGCTGCGCAACCAACAGCGGTCGCAGGCGGTCGCAGGACAGCCCCTGCACGTTGCAGGAGACATCGATCGCGCCGAATTTGTAGAGTCCGCCTTCCTCGACCGCAAAGACGAGGTTGTAGCCGCTGCTCGCCGCGTCATAGTCGACGCTCACATTCGAGATCTCGGCATCGGCATAGCCATGGCTGCGGTAGTATTGCCGCAGCAGCTCGCGATCCTCATTGACGCGGTCGGCATCATAGACATTGCCGCCGATCACGAAGCTGAGCGGGTTGGTCGCGGCGGTCTTGATCACCGCACGCAATTGCCGCGCGCCATAGGCGTTGTTGCCGACGAAGCTGATCGTGCGCACCGGCGTCTTCTTGCCTTCGGTGATGGTGAAGACCAGGTCGACACGGTCATTGCCGCGGTCGATGATCTCGGGAACGACACGGACGTCGTCGCGTCCGACCCGGTGATAGGCCTGGAGGATGCGGGCCACGTCGCCCTGCACGGTCGCGCGCTGCAGGCCTGCCCGTGGCTTCGACAGCACCACGCCTGTGAGGTCGGCATCCTTCACCTTCTTGTTACCTTCGAACGCGACGCGATCGAGGACTTTTGCTTCCGTCAGCCGCACGACGATCCGGCCCTCGGCGCGGCCGATCTTCACATCGTCGAAGAGACCGGTGGCGACCAGAGCCTTGAGGCCGGCGTCCAGCGCGGCCGCGTCGTAGCGACCGTCGGCGCCAGGATGAAAATAGGACCGCACCGTCTGGGCATCGACGCGCCGATTGCCCTGTACCGCAACGGCCTCTGCAGATGCTGCGATCACGGGAGACGTCAGCACGGACAGCGCCGCAACGAGCATCGCGATTGGTCGCGGTCTGCTGATGCGCGAGTGACCCCGGTTCCGGGCGGTCATGATGTGCGCTCCTGCCTGCTCGTCATCGCCGTGATGCAAGAGCCGGTGGACGGCCAAATCATGTCGGGGCTGTGGAGACTTGTTGGCCTGCGATCACGCCTGCGAAGGGTGGGCCGGAGGAACCGGGGGTGGTCGCAGAATCGACGCAGAGTCGAGCCACACGCTGGTCAGCATAGTGCTCATTCGTCCGCGGCGGTCGTTGTCGCCGGCGAACGTTTGTCGGGAGCAGATCATGCGCGCGATCGCGTTGGCCCTCATCGCCTGTACCTTCGTTCAATCGGCGCTCGCTGCCGCCGTCGTCCCCGAGATCGATCCACGCGCCTCGCTCGGCGTCGTCCAGAACTGGATCTACAATTATCGTACCAAGCCGGACTACGCCCATGTGCCGGCGGCGGTGCGGGTGCTGTTTCACTCGCAGACCTTCAAGGAGCCGGAGAACTCCGGAATCTATCTAGGTTTCATTGCGGGTGCGATCGGCTCCAATCCGGCCAAGGCCGAGCAGCTCGTCAACAGCTTCTTTCCCGTGCCCCCGGAGGAGGAGTGGGTGATCGTGCGGGCCGTCGCCTATTCGGGCCTCCCGGACTGGCGCAATCTCATGCGCAAGGTCGCTCCGAAGATGCCGGGCCGCCGGGTCATGATCGACGGCTATCTGAGCGGCACGCAGCCGACCTTGATGGACATCCCGCTGGAGGAGACCAAGCCGGGCATGATGGACAAGCTGCGTGGCGCGCTGACGCAAAATCCGTTCAAGAAGGAGGAGCGCAAGCTGGATACCCGGCTCAGCTACGCAACGCATCAAGACCTGCTCGACATCCTCTGGGGTTATTACTTCGCGACCGGCTCGCGGGTGCCGATCCAGCGCATCGTCCAGATGCTGCCGTGGTCGAAGAGCCGCGATACGGTCGACAAGCTGACCATCGGCAGCATGGCGCGCTACACGTTGGCCAGCTACTCCGTGCGCGACGCCAGCCTGCGCGATTATCTCCGCGAGGAGCTCGCGCGGCAGACAGGTCCCGTCAAGGAGCCGCTGAGAGAGGTCGTCGAGGCGGCCGATACGGTGCAGCTCGGCGCCGTGCGCAAGGACGCCGTCGCTGCGGTCGAGGAGCTCAAGCTCAAAGGCTCCGATGCCCGCCGCAACATGGATTTCTGGGGACAACTCGGCGTCGGCGCGCTTGCGCTCGGCTGCGTCTCCGCGGCGGCCCTGGGGCAAGTCGCCGTCGGCATTCCCTGCGTGATCGGTGGTTCAGCCTCGCAAGGCCTGCTCTCGTTCTGGGAGAAGCAGCAATAGCACCGAACGGCTGCGCTTGTGATGCTCAGGGGGAGACGTGAACGGCGCTCGTCCGTCGCGTGCTGCCGCGCCGTCTTGGATTCTGATGTCGCGTGGCGCGTCGAGAGTGGCGGTTGCCCATGGCCCTATCGGTGTGTGCGCTCGGGAACGAACGCCGGTGTCAAAGGCAGGCTGAGACAAACCTCATCACCAGCTGCAATACTCGCGCTGATTGCAGTCGCCCCGGTTCTGTCTACGAATAGTTGAAATTATTGTCGGCCACGGACGTTGCCGCCGCGCCGCTCAGATTCAGGATAGGCCGACTTTCACCGCAGCTGGATAGACCGGCTCGCGGTGAATCTCCGCGCCGGATTCGTCGACCACCACGATCGAAAGTCTGCGATCGGTAATGCGGGGATCGTGTCGAAGCCGCCGGGCCAGATCCCGGCTATGCTCGATCGCCCCGGCACTGGTCGCAAATTCCAGCCCGGTCCGGTCCCTCGTCGGAATGCCATCCTTCATGTCGAAATAATAGGTGCGCATGGTCTTCCTACAGCCCCCGTGCCGCGGGAGGGGACCACGACGCCAAAGCGGCGTCCGCAATCCGTAGTCCTCCCGCTCGAACTATAGAAGACCTCTAATATGGAGGACAAGCTTACCTCCGGCGTAATCCCCCTCCCTCGTTCGATAAACGACCATTTTTGCTGGCATCGTCAGCCAGAAACTGCCAGAAAGCTCAAATTGTGCCGCCGAAATCGACCGTTTGGTCAGTTCGGCTTGCTGCAAGAGTTGTTCGCTGGCATACTTTCAACCTGGTCGGGTTCCGCACGGTCGATTTCCAGGCGGGCCATTCTGAGGATCAGGGTCGCAGTCGTCAGACCAAGACTTTCAGCCTCAATTGCTGCAGTATCTACCTTGCGTGCAAGGCCTTCACGTTTGCTAAGGACTGGCATTACCGTTTCCTGCCAAAGGTGCGAGATGAAGAATTCGACATTCATCGCGGAGCTGCACACGAAGCTCGGAGCCCCATCGAGCGAAGCGGTGGAGAGCCTTCGACTTCTGAAGGCCTTCCTGAAGCTGGCGCCGGGCCAGCGCATCGAAGTGATCGAAATGGTCGAGCGGCTGACGTCGGAGTCGCAGGCGGAAACCGATCGTCCCCTGTCCTGACCTCACCCATCCTGACTACAGGTGGTGGTTGTGACCGGATTCATTGCAATTGCGTAGATTGCATCATCCAGAGCCTCCGATTCGTGCAGCGTGCCGGCCGGCAGGAGGATCTTGTCGCCTGCGGTGCAGACGCGCTCGCCCCCTTCCCATCGGAACGTCAGCCGCCCTTTGATCACGACGAGGATCTCGTCGACGGGGTGCGTGTGGAAAGCGTGAACCTTGCCGGCGGCGTCGTGCTGCAGCTCGATGCAGCCCTGCGACGGCAGCAGCGCGAGGATGTCGGGATCGATCGCAAAATCGGTCTTCGTTCCGGCAATGATCTGGGTCATGCGGCTTGCTCCTTGTCTCCGATGGACGACGGCTTGGCCTGGGCGAGCTGGTGAAACGGGCAGGCGGGCGGCGGTTGATTGTCGTCGTAGAGGAAGTACTGCTTGAATTCCCGGCCCTCCGGATTGCCGTAGCGGCCGAGCAGGGGAGACGGCGTCGTGGTGTCGAACGGGGCCAGCCGCTTGCGAACCTCGCTGAAGGCCTTGGCGGCGGCTTCGTCTGTGCCGAGCATCCGCTCGAATACCCAGCGCGGCTGGAACGTGAGCATGAATGCGCTCGAGCGCCGGCTCTGCCGCATCACATGCGCCGGTGTGCTGCAGACGACGAAGATCGGCTCGCCGGCAAACGAGAACTCCCACATCGGATGATCGACGGTCTGCGGAATCTCCGCAGGCCATGGCTGCTTGTCGATGCGCGCGAGCTGATCGAGGATCCGCCAGAACTTCTTGTAGTAGGCGTCGAGCGTCTGGACCGGGCGCGGGCGCGTGAACAGGACGAGTGACGTATTGGGGCCGTGCGAGCGGCTCTCCGAGACGAACAGGGCAAGCTGCCGGCCGAGAACCTCAATGTCGATGGGATCGAGGAACAAATAACGAAGCTGATCGGCGCGAAAGCCCGCGACGCCGAAGACGCACGGAAAGGGTCTGGCTTCGCTGCTCATCTGGGCTTCGAACTCTGAAAACAGGACGCTCTGCCAGCTTCCGGCCCTGTGGCCGGATCGAACTTCGTCCTTTCTCAAAAACAAACGCGACATACTCACCCTCTCTTTTTCTTTATATTCAGTTTGCCAGTATCAATTTGCGCCTCATCATCAGCGGGCCGAGTATCCCCGGCAGCGACATCAGCAGGAGAATGGCGATCAACGTCGTGTAGCCCGCATCATTGGCGACCGTGTATGGGCGCGCTCCCGCACTCCCGCCGATCCCGCTTGCGGACACCATGGCGAACGCGATGAGCGGCTGCGAGAGCCCGGCGAAAACGCCGGCGGACGTCGTGTTGATCGACGCGCCCACGCCGATGCGATCCGCCGTGTAGAGACGCTTCGTGCATTTCAGGATCAGCGGAACCGTGCCGCCGGCCACCAGGCCCAGCACGGCGAACACCATGCCGACATAGAGAAGGCCGAACGCGTGGGCCAGAACCGGAAGCAGCATCGCCACGAGCAGCATGCGCAGCAGGCTGATGCGGATCAGGGCTGCCTCCAGCACCCGCGTCCGGTCCGCCGCGTGGCCCAGCAGGATCGAGCCGACTGCGTTGCCGACCATGAAGGCCAGCAGAGGACCGCCCGCCGCCGACGGTGAGATGCCGAAATAGTGCGACACCATCGGGATGCCCCATACGCCCGCCAGCGTGGTGACGACCGCGAAATGCGATGCAAAGCTCATCGCGCAGCCCCAGGTCGCAGCCGATCCGAGCGCATGCCAGCTCGCCAGCAGCACGCTCCGCAGCGTCGGGGCTCTGTCGTTTGCGGGGGCGGCCTTCAACGCGACGGACGCGCAGGCGAGGTTCGCAAGACCGATGCAGGCGATGAAGAGGAAGCTGTTGCGCCAGCCGAACCCGCTGACGGCGGCCGCGAGCGGTGTCGTGGCGACGACCCCGCCGACATAGCCGGACACCTGGGAGATCCCGGACATCAGCCCGAAGCGTTCGTCGGAAAAGCTCTGGGCCACGAGCTTCAACAGCGCGGTGAACACCAGCGCGTCCCCGCAGGCCGTGATCACGCGTGCGAAGAAGACATCGATCAGGTTGGGCGACAGGGCGAACGCGGCGCTGCCGAGCACCGACGCCGCCATGCTGCAAAGGATCACGCGCTTGACGCCGTAGCGGTCGACCAGCATGCCCGCCGGAATCTGCATCAGGGTGTAGCCCCAGAAGTAGCTCGAGGCGAGCATCGCAACGCCGGAGGCGTCGGTGCCGAAGTCGCGTACGAAGTCGAGGCCGACGGTCTGCGGCGACATCCGTTGCAGAAAGGCAATTGCGTAGGCGAACGCGACCGTTGCCCACGCGACATAGGCGCGATCGGCAAATCTCGGCAGAGACGAAACGACTGCTCGTTGTCCAAGCACCGCCATCACACCCTCGCAAAGCCGACGGAGAACAGCGCGTCCGCCGAATCCGGGATGATCCGAGACATCGCCGTCTCCACGCGCGATGCCGTGCCGTGATAGTCCTGCCGGATATGCTCGATATGACCATAAGCGCCGCGCATGATCATGCGGGGCACCTCCAGCGGCTTGCCTGGATAGAGGCGTGCACACATCTCGACGCACGCAGCCTGCAGCTCGGGATCCGCAGCATCGTCGAGCAGGGATGGCGCGACCTTCTCGCAGATCTTCGCGTTGGCAGCCCATACGATCGGATTGCGTGTTCGCCAACCGTAGAGGAGTCCTTCGCTGCGCGCGGCGCAGCCGGGATGCTTGAGGATCTGCGACGTAAAGAACCCATACAGGCCACGACCCTGGTGTGCGGGCAGCACTTCAGTTCCACTGCGATAGATGGCCGGCCGCTGCGCGATGGTCATCACGCGGTAGACCGAGAAGGCCACCAGTCCCAAGGGATCGTAGACCAGAACGAGACCGTATTTGCTGTCGAATGGCGATGCCGCGGCAGTCCAGTGAGGTTCGACTGCTTTCCAGTTAACAGCAATGATCGAATTCATCGCATCCATGATCGGCAGCCGGTCAGGCTCCGCGATCTCGGACGCGTCGGGAAAGCTGTAGACGGTGTAGTCGTCCCAGGGCGAGGCGATGGTCGAATATCGGCCTTCCAGGTTGCGCGACATCACGTGAACTCCAGCACTGCACGTCGAGCTATACAGGCCGTCATCTGATCGCTTAAAGGACAATATGCCCTCGAATTCTGCCAACGCCTCCCGGCATGCTGCGGTGCGACGAGACGGCGCCGAGAGGCGACTGGTGATCTTTGCATTCCCAGGGGTGACGCTGCTCGACGTGTCCGGGCCGGCGCAGGTCTTTGCCGAGCTCAGCGAGATCGAACTGCCGGGGCCGGGCTACGCGCTGAGCTACGTGTCCAAGCAGGGCGGGCTGGTGCCGACCGATGTCGGCCTGATGATCGACACCGAGCCGCTCTCGGCCATGAATCCCACGGAGGTCGACACGCTGCTGATCCCTGGCGGGCCGGGCATCTGGAAGCTGCGGCAGGACGACATCGCGATGCAATGGATCGGCGAGGTGCTCATCGATGCCCGGCGTATCGCATCCGTCTGCCTCGGGGCGTTTGCGCTCGCCTGGGTTGGCGCGCTCGAGGGCAAACGGGCCGCGACACATTGGCGCTACTGCCCGCGCCTGCAGGACAGCTTTCCGAACGTCAAGGTCGAGCCGGACGCGATTTTCGTGCAGGACGGCCGGGTGTGGTCGTCCGCCGGTGTCAGCGCCGGCATCGACCTGGCGCTGGCGATGATCGAGGAAGATTTCGGTCACACCATCGCACTCGACGTCGCACGTCGGCTCGTGGTGTTCCTGAAGCGTCCGGGTGGGCAGAGTCAGTTTTCGACCGTGCTGGCTGCGCAGGCGTCGGACGTCGAGGGTCGCTTCAGCTCATTGCATGCGTGGATCATCGAGAACATTGCGAGCGACCTGAGGGTCGAGAACTTGGCCGCGAGGGCCGGCATGACACCGCGCACCTTTGCCCGAACCTATGTCAACCGGACCGGCATGACGCCGGCTCAAGGGGTCGAGGCGCTCCGGGTCGAGACGGCCCGTCTGCTGCTGGAAAGCCGTCAGGTCGAGAGTGTCGTCGAGGTCGCGAAGCGGGCCGGCTTTGGCGACGACGAGCGCATGCGGCGTGCATTCCTGCGGCATCTGGGTGTGTCGCCGACGGAGTATCGTCGTCGCTTTTCCGGCTGAGGGGCGTGGCCGTCCGCCGCATCTGTTGGCAGCAGCCGGTTTCGGCGCGATCCCGTTTGCTTTCGGGTTAATCCCGGCGCTGGTTTTGGGACCACGCCGGCCGTGCCGTCTGCGATCGGCCTAAGCCTTCAGTAAAATGCCGCGCGTATAAACGTGAAAAATTGAATCAGATCCGTCGTTGCGAAATGCAGCGGAGAGAGTCGATGTCCAACATCATTCCGTTTCGTGCACGGAGGGTCGCGTCCCCGGCGGCCTTCGTGGCGGTCCACCAGCAGGCTGTCGCTGCGGTCGCAGGCTCCGGCCCGCTCGACGCGGCCCGGCCGCTCGTCCGCGATGATGTCAGGAAGACGGTCATCTTGCTCGATCTTGCTTTGCAACATGCGCGAGAGCTCTCGGACCTCGTGACGGAGGAGAGAGCGAGGCGCATCTTCGATCGGCACCTCGCCGCAATCGAATATTCGCTTCAGATCGCGCGTGAGCGCATGGACGCATCCTGACGGGCTCCGCGTGCGCGGCCGTCGCGTGCATTTGCCCGGGGACGAAGGCGCCCGGATGTGGTAGTTGGAGTTGTCGTGGAGGATGTAAACGATGACCCAAACCAAACTGGAAGTGCCCGCCGAGCTGCGCGACCTTGCGGAAAAGACCATCGCGCAGGCGGAAAGGGCATTCGAGATGTTCTTCGACGCGGCCGGCAAGTCGATCGGCACAGTCCCGGGACCGGCTGCCGACATGTCGAAGCAGGCGCTCACCCTCACCGAACAGAATATCAAGACCGCCTTCGAGCATGCGCGAAAGCTGGTTCATGCGACCGAGCTCGAGGAGGCGATGCGGATTCAATCGGAGTTCCTGCGCAGCCAGTTCACCAATGCCGGCGAGCACATGAAGACGATTACCGCAGGCATCATGTCCGCCGCAAGCAAGGCCGCAGAGCCGAAATCTTAAGAGGACAAGTCCTGAGAGGCCAACGCTCAAGAGCCAACTCTCAAGAGCCAACTCTCAAGAGCCAAGGCCTCGTCATGGTCCTCCTCGTCATGGTCCTCGTCGCGAGTTGAACCGTGCGGCGCGACCATGCGAGATCGGCGGCCGTTCGGCCGCCGGCGGGCCTTCTCCCTATTTGCGCAGCGAGCCGATATAGGCCGCGATGTCCGCTGCCTCCAGCCGGTTGAGCGGGAAGCTGGGCATCTTCGGATGTGGGTCGAGCAGGAAGAACGCGACCTTCTCGGGAGTGAAATCCGCCTTCTGCGCGATTTGCGCGAACGACGGAACGTCGGCGCTGGCCTGCTTCTGAGTCCCCTCGATGAGGTGGCACGACGCGCACCAGCGCCGGGCGAGATCGGCGCCATGGTCCGCATCGGCGGCCCACGCCGATGTCGACGCCGCGGTCGCTGCCGCAACTGCCAGAACTCTGATCACCAAGGGGCGCATCCGGTCACTCCGATCAATTCGATGGTGGGGGCGAGCATGACGCCGGCCGCTGACGCGACGGCTACCCGCGAGGGGAACATCTTGGCATGAAGAACGATCCTCGTCCCATCCATCGTGCGGGACGAGCCGGCGGAGGGCGCAAGGCTTGCCGCGCTCAGCTGCAGCATGACCTCGGAAAGTCGGGGAGGTCGATCTTGCTGACGATTGCCTTCAAGAAGGCGCTGATCCGGCGCAGGAGAGACGAGCCGGGCGCAGGGACGGCGGTCAGCTGGTCTGCAACGTAGGACATATCGAGCCCTCCCTGTCGCTCAGCGTTCTTCCGGTGCGCTTGTTGACGAGATGCAGGCGCCCGCATGCCGGGCATGACACCGCTTCGTAAGCATCGTCTTGCTCGGCAAACGGTGGCACCGTCAAACCGATCTGCACGTTCGATCCCGTGTGGGAGCAGCGAAAAACGAGGTTTTCCATTGCTCGACCATGACGGATCGCGCGGCCGACACCTTGATCTGTCTCAACGGAGAGAGGTCACGGATCAGCCGATGGATCCGAGAGTGCAGCGCGTCGCGACGGAGACGCCTCAGGTCAGGCCGTGCGACGTGGTCTTCGCCAGATCCAGCCGATCAGCGACATTGGCCGCAGTGACGGAGGCCGTCTGGGTGGCTCGGAGCGCAGCGTCGATCTTCGACTTCACGCGCCGTGCGGCGAGGGCGGCAAGCCTCGTCTGGGTTCGTCCGGTTTTGACTTGGTCGCCGAACTCGTACCGCCATTCCCAAATGTCCGGTTCAGCAGTCGCCACGACCGTATATTGGACACCTCGGTGGATCACGGAACCCCCCTTTAACACTTCCACTGCAAGTCAACGTCTAACCAACCTACAATCAATCCGGGCAACTACGGGACTGGAACAATTGCCAGATGTGCGAAGGTAAATTGGTTAACACCACCATGCCGACAATGTTCCCGGGCGCACGCGGTTTCCGTGCAATCTGTCGCAGGGAACAACGTCCACAGCGTCTGTTCGGTTTACAGACATCGCGCATGGAATCTGAAACAAGACCGGATCGTCTCGCGGGCAACCTCCAGGGTTCCAATCGGCTGCCTGCGGACTTCTGAGATCACGCGGGCCTTCTCACAGCGCAGGCCCGCTCACGAGACGAGGCTGGTGTTGATGGCCGGTGATCGAAAGCTGGCGGAGACCGATGGCGCAGGCGAAATCGGCGACGGGCGTCGCGACCTGCGGCTCGATGCGTGCCGCGGTCTGGCGCTGTGGTTCATCTTCGTCGATCACGTGCCCGACAATTCGCTCGCCTGGCTGACGTTGCGCAACTACGGCTTCAGCGACACCTCCGAGGTGTTCGTCTTCATCTCCGGTTACACGTGCATGCTTGCCTACGGCGGAGCGCTGCCAAAGCAGGGCTGGGCGACGACGATCGTGCGCGCGCTGCGGCGCGCCTGGGAGATCTACGCGGCGTTCCTGGTGCTGTTGCTGGCCTATGCGGCGCTGGTCTGGTTCGTCGGCGGCGGCACGCGCTTCGTCGACGAGACCAACACGGGCTTCTTCTTTCGTGAGCCCGGTCCGACACTGCTCCATGTGGCGCTGCTGCAGTTCGCGCCCGTCAACACCGACATCCTGCTGACCTTCGCGATCCTGCACATCTGCTTCCCGCTCATTCTCTGGATGGTGATGACGAGCGCGACCCTGACGCTCCTGCTGTCGGTCCTGCTCTACATGATGGTGCAGCTGTTCAGCTGGCAGGTGCCCGCGTGGCCGAGCGGCGAATTGTATTTCAATCCGTTCGCCTGGCAGCTCCTGTTCGTCATCGGCGCCTGGTACGCCCATGGCGGCGCCGCGCGCCTGCGCCCGGTGCTGAGCTCGCGCACGATCTTGATCGTAGCGCTCGGCTATCTCGCCTTCAGCCTGTTCATGGCGCTGAGCTGGGAGTTCAAGAGTCTGGAAGGTCTGATCCCGTCGGCCGTCACGGGCCTGATCTATCCGATCTACAAGAGCCATCTGGCGCCGGTGCGGCTGTTGCACTTTCTCGCGCTCGCTCTCGTGGTCTCGCGGCTGGCGCCGCCGCAGTGGCGCGGCCCGATCCGCCCATTGACGACGGCGATGATCAGATGCGGCGAGAATTCGCTCTCGATGTATTGTCTCGGCGTGCTCCTGGCGTTCATCGGCCAGGTCCTGCTGACCGACGTCTTTGCTGGCTTTGCCATGCAGCTGGCGATCAGCGTCGCCGGCATTGCGATCATGATTGGCGCCGCAACGCTGCTGACATGGGAATCACAGCTCGACCGGCGGGGGCCTCGGCTGTTCTGATCACCGTCAGCCCCGGCGTGCGACGGCGACGCCAAACAGGAAGGCGACGAACAGGCTGGCAAGCGGGGCCTCGCGGGTGATCGCGGCGAGGGTCGAGAGGGCGGTTCCGGGTCGCCGCGCCTCCTTCGCTGCCTCGCTCAGCCGATCGGCGGCGGCACTCAGGGTCCCCACCATCTCGCCCAGCGAGCGCGACATGTCGGTCGCCGTATCGAGGGCGCGTTCGGCGACGCCGGGCTGCGGAGATGTTTCGAACGTTTCGTTGCTCACTGCCGTTACCTTCTCGACGCTGATCGGTCGCATTGAGACGTCATCCTCGGCGCAACGCACTCGGCACGCCGCAGACGTTCGATCAAATGCCGGCTGACGCGTTTGGTTCCGTCGTCATGGTTGCAGGTCTCGAAACCGGTGTATCGTCGTGCGCAGGTGCGTCATTCGAGCTCCGCAGCGGCTATGCTTCGGACGAGCATGAAAGGATCCCGTCTTGGCCTCATCGGATACAGCACCGCCGCAGCGCATCGCCGTTCTCGGCGCGCCGATCGATCTCGGCGCGTCCGTGCGCGGCACGCTGATGGGGCCGGCTGCCTTGCGCACGGCGGGTCTCATCACCGTGCTCGAGACCCTCGGGCTCGACGTCACCGACTACGGCGATGTCGACATCAGCGATGTGCGGGATCTCGGCGACGCGCCTCCTGCAAAGGCCAAGCACTATCGTCAAATCCAGCGCTGGTCCCAGGTGCTGGCGCGCCGCAGCCATGAATTGGCGCAGACCGGTGCGGTCCCGGTGTTCCTCGGCGGCGACCATTCGCTGTCCATGGGATCGGTGAACGGGATCGCGCGCCATTGCCGCGAGCAGGGGCGGGAACTATTCGTGCTCTGGCTCGACGCGCATGCCGACTACAACACGCCGGCGACGACCATTACCGCCAATATGCACGGCATGTCCGCCGCCTTCCTCTGCGGTGAGCCTGGCCTCGATGGCCTGCTCGGCGATGAGACGCGGGCCAGCATCACTCCCGAGCAGCTCGAGCTGTTCGGTATCCGCTCGATCGACAAGGCTGAGAAGGAGCTCTTGCGGCTGCGGCGCATCAGCATTGCCGACATGCGCGCCATCGACGAGTTCGGTGTCGGCGTGCTGATGCGGCGCGTGCTCGACAAGGTCCGGTCACGCGACGGTCTCCTGCATGTCAGTTTCGACGTCGACTTCCTCGATCCCGACGTGGCGCCGGGCGTCGGCACCACCGTGCCTGGCGGCGCGACCTACCGCGAGGCTCATCTCATCATGGAGCTGCTGCACGATTCCGGTCTGGTGCGCTCCGTCGACATCGTCGAGCTCAACCCGTTTCTCGACGAGCGCGGCAGGACCGCGCGCGTGGCGGTCGAGCTGATTGCGAGCCTGTTCGGCCAGCAGATCATCGATCGGCCGACCCCGAGCAACGCGATCGTGCCTGATCAATAGCTCTTCGAAGGAACGGGTCTTCGCAACCGCAGATGCCTCGTGAACGGCCGAGGCATCCGCAAGCCGGCGATCAGTAGCGCGCGTCGTACATCTTCGACTCCACGAAGCCGAGCAGGTCGTTCGGCGCGGGCCCCGTGGCGAGTCCGTTCTGATAGGCCACACCGGCGACCGCCGCACCGATATGGGCCGACACTTCGCGGATGCGCGGCAGGGCGGGGTAAAGGCTGCCCTGCTCGAGATCGGCGCCGGTGACGCAGTTCGCCAGCGTGTGGGCCGCGGCCATGAACATCTCGTCCGTCACCAGCCGCGCGCCGCTGGCGATGGCGCCGAGGCCGACGCCGGGGAAGATGTAGGAGTTGTTGCCCTGGCGCGGCACGAAGGTCTTGCCGTCGAGCTTGACCGGATCGTAGGGGCTGCCGCAGGCGAACAGCGCGCGGCCCTGGGTGTAGCGATAGGCCGCCTCCGCCGAACATTCGGCCTTCGAGGTCGGGTTGGAGAGCGCGAAGATGATCGGGCGCTCGTTCAGCTCCGCCATGGCCTGCAGCACCTCCGGCGTGAACGCGCCTCCCACCGCCGCCACGCCGACGATCGCCGTCGGCTTGAGCGTCTTGATCGCGGTCAGGAAGTCTACGATCGGTGCCTGGTCGTGCGCATAACGCAGCTTATGGCCGTGCAGGTTCTCGCGTCCCTTGATGACGAGACCGCGCGAATCCGTCAGCCAGTTGCGTCGCAACGCCTCGGCTTCCGACAGCCCCTCGGCCATCATGGCGGACACGACGAGGTCGGCGATGCCAGTCGCGGCCTCGCCGGCGCCGAGGAACAGCACGGTCTGGTCGGCCAGCTTGCCGCCGGTGATACGCAAGGCCGAGAACAGGCCTGCCAGCGCCACGGCTGCCGTGCCCTGGATGTCGTCGTTGAAGACGCAAGCGTCGTCGCGATATTTGTGAAGCAGCTTGAAGGCCGCGTGGTTGGCGAAGTCCTCGAACTGAATCAGCACGCCGGGGAAGGCGGCGCGGGCCGCCGTCATGAACTCATCGACAAATGAATCATAGGCGTCGCCGCCGAGGCGCTTCTGGCGCAGTCCAATGTAGTACGGGTCGTTCAGCAGCTCCTCGTTGTTGGTGCCGACGTCGAGCATGACCGGGAGGCATTCCTCGGGATGAATGCCCGCGCAGGCCGAGTACAGCGACAGCTTGCCGACCGGAATGCCCATTCCGTTGGCGCCGAGATCGCCGAGGCCGAGGATACGCTCGCCGTCGGTGACGACGATCAGCTTGGCACGGTAAGGCCAGTTGGACAGGATCTCGGCAATCCGGCCGCGATCATTGGCCGAGATGAACAGGCCGCGCGGGCGCTGGAAGATCAGGCCGTATTTCTGACAGGCGAGACCGACGGTCGGCGTGTAGATCAGCGGCTGGATCTCGTCGATGTTGTCGCAGACCACCCGGAAGAATAGCGCCTCGTTGCGGTCATGCAGCGCGTTGAGCGCGACGTACTTCTCGAGATCGTTGGACAGGCTGCGAAGATTGACCAGGATCCGCTCGGCCTGGGCCTGCATCGACATCACGCCCGCGGGCAGGAAGCCGCGCAGGCCCAGCGCATCGCGCTCCTGCTCGGTGAAGCCGGTCCCCTTGTTGAGCAAGGGATCCCGCAGCAGAGCGAGTCCGCGGGGGGAAAAAGTGGGCAGCGTCGGTGCGCTCATGCGTTGCGGTTGGGTCAAGGCAGTCTCCGAGGTCCTCTGTTCGTGCGCCAATCCGGAGCGCGCCTGCGTTGATCGGGATCAATCGCGGCCGGATGGCGGGACCGGACTGTTAACACAGTTTGCGTTTCGCGTTGCACCAATGACGTTGTGCAACTGCGTTGCCGGCGACGGGAGGTCGCGGTGGTCGCTCAAGCGCGTCCTGTGACGAATGACCACAGCAGCGCCAGGACCGCGATCGCCATGATCGCGGTGCCGATCCAACCCAGGGCGATGAGCCAGGACCGGCCGCGGAAGCGGCCCATCAGGTCCGCATTGGAGACGATGACCATCATCATTGCCATGATCGGGACGGCGGCGATGCCGTTGAGCACGGCGCTCCACACCAGCATGTGGATCGAATCGATGCCGGTAAAGCCCAGCCCGAAGCCGATGAGGGTTGCGGCTGCAATGATGCTGTAGAAGCCGGCCGCCTCGCCCGGCTTGGCCTCGAGGGTCGCGTGCCAGCCGAAGATCTCGGCAACGCCGTAGGCCGCCGATCCCGCCAATACTGGGATCGCCAGCATTCCGGTGCCGATGATGCCCAGCGCGAACAGCAGGAAGGTGAAGTCCCCGGCCAGCGGCCGCAGGGCCTCGGCCGCCTGCGTCGCGGAGTCGATCTTGGTGACCCCGTTGCCGTGCAGGACGGTCGCGGTCGTCAGGATGACGAAGAAGGCGATCGCGTTGGAGAAGATCATGCCGATCGTCGTGTCGATCCTCATGCGCCTGAGCTCGGGATGGTCCTTCTTCGACAGCTCGCGCAAGGGACGATCGACCTGGCCCTGGTTCATCTCCTCGACCTCCTGCGAAGCCTGCCAGAAGAACAGATAGGGGCTTATCGTGGTGCCGAGCACGGCGACGACCGTCAGCAGATAGTCGGCGTTCGTCGATAGGTTCGGCCACACTGCGGCGAGCAGCGCCGTGCTCCAGGGCACCTTCACCATCAGCGCCGTCGCCACGTAGGCGAACAGGCTGAGGGTGAGCACCTTGATCGCCGGCGCGTAGCGGCGATAGGGCAGGAACACCTGCAGCAATGTCGAGGCCGCGGCGAAGATCAGCGCATGCTCGTGGTTGAGGCCGCCGATGACCAGTGAGAGGGACTCCGCCATGGCGGCAATGTCGGCAGCGATGTTGAAGGTATTGGCGCCAACCAGCAGCGCCACGAGTCCGAACACGATCGGGCGCGGCGCGACCGCCGTGATGTTGGCGGCGAGGCCTTTTCCGGTGACGCGGCCGATGCGGGCGCTGACCAGCTGAATCGCGATCATGAAAGGCGTCGTGAGAAAGACCGTCCACAACAGCCCGTAGCCGAACTGTGCGCCGGCCTGGGAGTAGGTCGCGATGCCCGAGGGGTCGTCATCGGCGGCGCCCGTCACGAGGCCGGGACCCAGCAGCCGGAATACGCTCCAGGCTGATCTCCTCGGTTTGTTCGGCTGGGACTGTCCAATCATGGTCACGTGGCGGTTCCCCGTGAGCGCGGCGACGCATGCCTCTCGAAGTCGCAACGGCTCCTTTTTGTTCCGGGCGCTGGAACCGGAGGCGGATACCGACGTTGCCGCTCGCGGTGGAGTTCGTGAGCAGGGGGGACGTTTGCCGGATCGGCAATCAGCGCAGGATCAGAAGCCAGGCACAGCCGAGCGCGAGCGCCTGTTTGCTGGCGGGAGCGAGCTCGCCACTCTGATGCTGAAGCACGATTGGGAGAGTAAGCCGATCGGCCCCCCGGAGCATTGGCCGCAGAGTCTGAAGACGGCCGTGCGGATCATGCTCACGTCGCAGCAGCCGATCTGGATCGGGTGGGGAAAGGACCTGATCTATCTCTACAACGATGCCTACAAGTCCATTATCGGCGGCAAGCATCCCTGGGCGCTGGGACGTCCGACCGCCGTGGTCTGGCACGAGATCTGGGAGGACATCGATCCGCTGCTCGCAAAAGCCAGCGGCGGCGACGAGGGGACCTATGTCGAGGCCCAGCTCCTGATCATGGAGCGCAACGGCTTTCCCGAGGAGACCTACTACACGTTCTCCTATAGCCCCATTCCCGACGACGACGGCTCACCCGGCGGCATCTTCTGTGCCAACACCGACGATACGCAGCGAGTGATCAGCGAGCGTCAGCTGTCGCTGTTGCGGGAGCTTGCGAATGCGGGGGCCGAGGCGCGCAGCATCGATCAGGCCTGCGCGAGCTGCGCCCGCGCCCTGGCCCGGGGGCCGCGCGATCTTCCTTTCGCGATGATCTACATGACCGAGCCGGATGGCGAGACGGCGCGGCTCGAAGCCTTGACCGGGATCGATCGCGACCATCCTGCGGTCGAGTCGCGCTCGCGGATTCAAGCGGAGGAAACATGGCCACTGGGCGAAGCGCTGCATCGTCAGGCTGCGGTGCTGGTCGGCGATCTCCCACATCGATTCGACACGACCTTTCCAAGCGGAGGCTGGCGTCAGCCCCCGACACAGGCCGTGGTGCTGCCGCTTCCCTCGTCCGGAGAGGCTGGGCGCGGCGGCTTCGTCATCGCAGGGCTCAACCCATTCCGGCTCTATGACGAAAGCTATGCGCGCTTCCTGAACCTCGTCGCCGGACAGATCGCGGCGGCCGTCAGCAATGGCGGCGCCTACGAGGCGGAGCGGCGCCGCGCCGAAGCGCTGGCCGAGGTCGATCGTGCCAAGACGACATTCTTCTCCAACATCAGCCATGAGTTTCGTACTCCTCTGACGCTGATGTTGAGCCCGCTCGAGGACATCCTCGGCCGCGACGGGGCATCCATTGGTAGCGAAGAACGATCTGTCCTTGGTCTGATCCATCGCAACGGCATCCGGCTGCTGAAGCTGGTCAACACGCTGCTCGACTTCTCGCGGATCGAGGCCGGGCGCATGACGGCGAACTTCGAGCCGGTGGATCTCGTGGCCTTCACCGAGGAACTCGTCTCCACCTTCCGCTCGGCAACCGATCGTGCCGGCCTCCGGCTCCGCATCGATGCGACCGCTCTTCCCGAGCCGGTCTATGTCGACCGCGACATGTGGGAGAAGATCGTCCTCAACCTGATCTCCAATGCCTTCAAGTTCACCTTCGAGGGTGAGATCGCCGTGTCGATCGGCGTGTCCGCTGATCGCCGTCAAGCCGAGCTCCGGGTTTGCGATACCGGCACCGGCATTCCGCCCGGCGAGCTGCCGCATCTGTTCGAGCGGTTTCGCCGCATCGAGGGAGCGCGCGGCCGGTCCTTCGAAGGCAGTGGCATCGGCCTGGCTCTGGTGCAGGAGCTGGTGAAGCTCCATGGCGGCGACATCACGGCCGAGAGCGAGCTCGGCCGCGGCTCGGTGTTCTCGCTCCGCATTCCGCTGGGGGCGGCGCATCTGCCGGCCGCCCAGCTCGGCCTCTCGCAATCCCAGTCCGTCACGAACAGGCGTGCGCAAGCCTATATCGACGAGGCCCTGGGCTGGCTCAATGGCGATGCTTCGATCGATCTTCCGCACCCATCCTCGGCCGACGATCTTGGTGTCCGTGCCGCGACGGCCCGTCGCGATCGCGTGGTGCTGGCCGACGACAATCCCGACATGCGCGACTATGTGCGGCGCCTGCTTGGCGAAGACTACGAGGTGGAGGCCGTCGCGGACGGCCGTGCCGCTCTCGATGCCACACGCCGGCGCCGCCCTGACCTGGTCCTGACTGACGTGATGATGCCGGGGCTCGACGGCTTTGGCCTCTTGAAGGCGCTGCGCAGTGACGCGCAGCTGCGCGACATTCCCGTGGTCATGCTGTCGGCGCGAGCCGGGGAAGAGGCGAAGGTCGAGGGGCTCGATGCGGGGGCCAGCGATTATCTCAGCAAGCCGTTCAGCGCGCGCGAGCTGCTGGCCCGGGTGCGCGCCAACATCGACCTCGCGCGTGTCAGGCGCGAGGCGGAGACCACGCTGCGCGAGCTGAACGAGCGGCTCGAGGCGCAGGTCTCGGAGCGCACCGCGGAGCTGCAGGCCAAGGAAGCGCGGCTGCGCACGATCTTCGAGGCGAGCTACACGTTCCAGGCGCTGCTGGCGTCCGATGGTACGCTGCTCGACGCCAATGCGACGTTGCTAGAGGCGATCGCCGCGCCGCTGCACGATGTCGCTGGGCTGCCGTTCTGGGAGACGCCGTGGTTTGCGGGCACACCGGGCATGCCCGAGGTGATCAGATCTTTGATCGATGCAGTGGCCCGCGGCGACGAGGCCCGACGGGAGCTTCAACTCGATCTCCCGGTCGGCGGCTGGCGATGGTTTGATTTCCAGATGCGGCCGGTGCGGGACGAGACCGGGCAGGTCGTCGCCATCGTGCCCGAGGCGGTGGAGCTGACCGAGCGTCGCAAGGCGGAGGAGGCATTCCGCCAGGCACAGAAGATGGAGGCGATCGGCCAGCTCACCGGTGGCGTCGCGCACGACTTCAACAATCTGCTGACCGTGATCAGGTCATCGGCCGATCTGCTGCGCCGTCGCCAGTTGTCCCCGGAGCGCATGCGCCGCTATGTGGATGCGATCTCGGACACGGCTGACCGGGCGGCCAAGCTGACGGGGCAACTGCTCGCCTTCGCTCGCCGCACGCCGATGGAGCGCCAGGTGTTTGATGCGGCCGGGCACATCGAGCAGATCGAGGACATGCTGCAGACCGTGCTCGGCGCGCCGGCGGTCATCGAGCTCGACCCGCGCTCGCGGCCGCTGCCGGTCGACGTCGACGTCAATCAGTTCGAGACGGCGCTCGTGAACCTCGTTGCCAATGCGCGCGACGCGATGAATGGCCGGGGTGTCCTGACCATTCGCGGGGACCGCGTTCAACAGGACGGCCCGGTCGGCTCGCAGCAATTCATATCGGTGGCCGTCAGTGACACCGGATGCGGCATCGCTGCCGATCAGATTGATCGCATCTTCGAACCGTTCTTCACCACCAAGGGCGTCGGGCGCGGCACCGGTCTCGGCCTGTCGCAGGTCTACGGCTTCGTCCATCAGTCCGGCGGGCGGGTGCTCGCCGACAGCGAGCTCGGCAAGGGCACCACGCTGACCTTGCTGCTTCCGCTCACCTCCAAGCCGCTGGGACCGCGCGAGCGGAGCGAGCATGGTCCCGAGGTGCTCGCTGCACGCTGGAACGTTCTAGTGGTCGAGGACAACCCCGAGATCGGCGAGTTCTCGACGCAGCTGCTCGAAGACCTCGGCTACCGGACTGCCCTGGCGCGCAGCGGCCTCGACGCGCTCAGGATGATCGATGACAATCCCGACGGCTTCGACCTCGTGCTCAGCGACGTCGTCATGCCGGGAATGGACGGCGTCACCCTCGGCCAGGAGATCCGCCGGCGGCTTCCCACGATTCCGATCGTGCTCAACAGCGGATATAGCGACGTGCTGGCCGACGGCGACCGCCACGGCTTCAGCCTGATCCACAAACCCTATTCGGTGGACGAGCTGTCGCGCGTGCTGCGTCAGGTCATGGCCTCGCGAGGCGCTGCCAGATCGATGCCCTCCGAGTGAAGCCGCAGGGCCACTGTCCCCCATTGATCGCCGTGTTTGCTCATCCCGCGCTTGAAGCCGGACTTTGTCCCGGAGTAGTTTTGGCCGATGGGGGACGTCGGAATGGCGTGCGAGGAATTGGTGCATGGCGGCAGCTGGGCGCTGCGGAGGGTCCATGCTGTTGTCGTCGGCGCGGCGCTGGTCGTCAGCGGCGGCGCGTTCGCAAAGGACGATGAGCCGGATTCGCCGCCGTCAGGTCTCGCCAACGTCTACATCGATTTCCGCACGAACTATGCCTATGTGCCGGGCGGGGCGCTGTCGACCGGACTCGGCGATTCCTCTCTGTTCGGAACCCTGTCGCAGATCGCGACCCTGCGTCAGCTGCTCGACCGTCCGACCGCGCCGGGACGCCCGCTTCTGTCGGCGCCCACCAACCAGGGAGTCGGGGTCGACGTTCCGCTGACGGTCGATCTCGGCGAGGCGCTCTCGCTCTATGGCGGCTTCACCGGCAGCACGTCCTATAACGGGCTGTCGGGCTGGTCCGACGTCGCCGTCACGAGCTGGTTCCTCGGCTTCCAGGCTGATGTCTATCAGCAGAGCGGCGGCATATTTCCCACCTTGACGTTGCAATCGACGCTGACGCGTGCGGTACCGGACTCGCCATTGGCGACCACCTCGTTCAATACCGTCGTGGAAGCGAAATATGCGCTCGACCCGGATGAGATGCGAGGCTGGCTCGCGGGCGTTCAATACACCCACGTCGAGGTCGACTCGGTTCTTGCGCGCGTCGGGAGCACGACGGCCGGCTATGTCGGCGGCTTCTATCAGTGGGACAACAACTGGAAGGTTTCTGCGCGCGCCGGCATTCAGTCGTTCGGCGGCGCGCAGCTGCTCGCCGCCACGCCGGTTGCGTCCTACACGCAACCGCTGCTCAGGCTCGATCTCGATCGCATGGACGACGACGACAACCGCCTGTTCGGCATCACCGCGCAGATCGCCTGGGCGCCGAAGCCGGTCTATCAGCTGACCGTGAGGACGCCACTCTATGCGATCAAGGACTGATCGCATCAGACGACGAGCTCATCGTGCCTGACGCCGACGAGCGGGCTTTGAGGCCGAAGACCGCTGACGATCGCAGCAAATCGTTGCGCTTGACACGTCGGGCAAATCAGGCGCATTTTGGCACCATCGAAAAATCGTAGAGCCCGCACCGAATCCTCGGTCGCGGGCTTTTTGTTGAGCCCGCCGCATCCGCGCCGGGTGGCGCGTATGACGGTCATCTTTCGATCGGATTTGACACGTCGGGCAAATCACCGGCATAGTGCCATCATCGAATTTTCCGAAATCGCCGGATGTGGCGCCCGCGCGTGGCGGCTGCAGGCCTTTGCCATCGAGCCGAGGGGCCGATGGCGCGCGACGCAGCGTGCTCAGATGCATCAATATTGGCCGGCCGGCGCGAACCGGCCGGTCCGCGGGCGCGGCGTCGGTCGCTACGCCTGCTGCGGCCCCTCGCATGAGCCGGGGGATAGGGTTCGCGCCCGAAACGATCGCGCCGTTGGCAGCGATCTGCCGCGCTTCTTTTCGAACGCAGGGGGAGAGAGATGACCGCCTGTTTGATCTCGCTCGCCCTGATCGGTCTCGTGATGATGGCGTTCGTCGACGCGATCTGATGAGGACCACCACGTTGCATTGAAGTCAGTTCCGGGAACGACCCATGTCAAAAACCATCACCGAAATGCGAGCCGATTTTCAGCACTTGCGGCGCTGGCGCAAGAGCGTCGAGCAGGCGCAGAGCTATACATTCAAGGCCGTCATCACCGTCATCGCAACCGGACTGGTCGGCGCGGTGTGGCTCGGCATCAAAGTCGTGCTGGGCAGGTGATGTCGTGCCGAGCGAAATCCCGCGGCGAGCACGCCGCTTTCGCATCAGCGAGGTCGACGCCGGCGAGCCTGACATCCTCGAGACGCTGAAGGATCTCCACATGCGTACCTTCCTCGATCGGGCGCCTTTGCCCGATTTCGAGGTCGGAAACTGGTGGGTCACGACCGAGCTCGATCAGCCCGTTGCATTCGCTGGAATCATACCGTCGGTGATGGGCGTCGGAATCGGTTATCTTTCCAGAGTTGGCGTTGTCCGGGAAATCTGCGGACACGGCCTTCAACGCCGCATGATGCGTGCGATCGAGCAGCACGCGCGACGCTCCGGTCTGTACTGCATCGTGTCGGATACGACGAGCAACATCGCCTCTGCAAACAACTTCATTCGCCGCGGCTATGTATTGTTTCAACCCGATCGCCCTTGGGCATGGGGGAACTCGCTCTATTGGCGCAAGATGATCGGGCGGTGAGCTCTTGAAGGGCTTCGTTGCGTCGCAGCAGGGAGAGCCGCCGGGCAACCCGGACGTGGGCTTTTTTTGCCGATGTGATTAGGCTAACTCTCTCTTGTCCTGACGTGGGAGGAATCGGCGCCGGGGCGCGAACGCCAAGATCGCATCAGACGATTGACGGAACGGGGAAGGGCTCTGGAATGCCGCCTGTCGTGGCGCTGCCAGATCGTAAGCCGCGGTCGGCCGATGCGCCGGCCGCGCTGGCGGGGGTGCGCGTCATCGACTTCACGCGCGTGGTGGCAGGACCGGCATGCACGCAAACGCTCGGCGACTTCGGTGCCGACGTCATCAAGATCGAGCAACCGGTCACAGGAGACGATACCCGTTCTTACGAGCACGCCGAGCTCGGCGGCGAAAGTGCCGCCTTCCTCAGTCTCAACCGCAACAAGCGAGGCATGGTGCTGGACCTCGCGATCCCGCAGGCCAGGGACGTTGCACGCGCGCTGATCGACAAGGCTGATGTGGTGGTGGAGAATTTCTCATCGGCCGTGATGGAGAAATACGGTCTGGACTATCCTGCGGTCTCGAGCACCAATCCCGGGCTGATCTATTGCTCGATCTCGGCCTATGGCCGCACCGGCCCGTTTGCGTGGCGATCGGGATTCGATCCGATCACCCAGGCCGAGAGTGGCTTCATGTCGCTCAATGGTTTTGCCGACAGTCCGCCGGTCCGGACCGGGCCGCCGATCATCGACCTGGCGACTGGCATGTCCGCCTGCAACGCCATCCTGCTGGCGCTTGCAGCCCGGCAGCGGCTCGGCCGCGGGCAGCATGTCGAGGTGGCTCTGTTCGACATTGCGCTGTCAATGACCGGGTTCTCCGGGATGGCTTTCTTGATGAACGGGAAGAATCCCTCGCGCACCGGCAACTCGCCCAACGATTCGCCGACGGTCGGCGTCTTCGAAGCGTCGGATGGTCCGCTCTACGTCGCCTGCGCCAATGATCGACTTTATCAGCGGCTGGTGACGGACGTCCTTGCGCGTCCGGATCTTCTGACCGATCCCCGATTCAATTCGCGAAAGGCGAGATGGACCAACCGGGTCCAACTGCGCAGCATTCTTGCCGAGATGCTTGCCTCTGAGCGGATGGACGTATGGATTTCCCGCATGAACCAGGCCGGAGTCCCCGTGGGGCGCGTACGGAACGTTGAGCAGGCATTCGACGCGGCTGAGGTCCGGGCGCGCGACCGCGTCTGTCGCATTCCCCATCCGACGGCGGGCTCGATACCGAACATCGAGCCGTCCATCGCCATGCAGCTGACACCGACTGTCGAACCGCGCGCGGCACCGCGGCTCGGCGAGCATACCGTCGCTGTGCTGCGCGAAAGGCTGGAACTCTCCGATGATGAGATCGAAGCCCTCCGCCGGGTCGGCGCCTTTGGACCGGTCGATCCGACCATGCGCGCTTAGAGGTCTGACCGCCCTTGGCCAGTGCCAGCCGAGCTGCGTGCCAGCTCCCAGATGATCGGTGACATCAGCTGGCCTTGGCCATGTCCTCGTCTTCCGGCGAATTGAGATACATGCCGGACATGGTGTCGACCCAGCACAGGTGATCATGGACCTTCTTGACGCCGGCGACGTTCTCTGTGGCGACGATAGCGGCCTGCCGCGAGCGCTCCTCCGTGATGACGCCGCTCAAATGAACGATGCCGTCCTTGACGATGACCGAAAGCCCGAACGGACACCAGTCGTTCTTGTCGAGGGCGTCGATGACCCGATTGCGGATGTGATCGTCGTCCGCCGTCGGATCCGGGACCTGGCGGCCCAGCGTGGCGACCGCCTGCAGCAAGTTCGCCCGTGACACGATGCCGACCACCTGGTCACCCTTGACCACCGGCAATCGCTTGACGTGGTTCTTCTCCATGAGCTCGACGATCTCCGCCAATGCGGCGTCTTCGGTGATCGTCAGGGGGGACTTGGTCATGACCTCCGACACTTTGCGTCCGTGCTCATGGACGAAGTCGGCAGCCGATTTCCCGGGTCCCAGAATGAAGCGCAGCCAGCGGCCGCGCTTGCGACCGGTGCCGATTTCCGTCCGCCGGATGAAGTCTCCTTCCGAGACGACGCCTACCAGCTTGCCGCCCGTATCGACCACCGGCAGGCCGCTGACATGCCGTTGCAACATGATGTTGGCCGCGTCCACGATCGACGTGTCCGGAGTGACGGTAATTACAGGGCGGGTCATGATCTGATGGGCGCGCATGGCGAACTCCAATGTCGAAGGCTGCCGAAAGGTAATCCGCCGGCCAAGTCGCGACTTGACCCAGGTCAAAGCGGAGTTTGCTTCGTCATTGATGCAGCTCAAGGTTCCCATGTGACTGTCGGGCTAAGAGACACGTCCATCCAGCGAGAGGAGACGTGCCCATGTCCGAGCTCTCTGCGCATGCCATGGCCGAGGAAACGGCCGAGCTATCCGAACGCGTCGCGCTTTCCAACAAGCACGCGCTCGAGCTGCTCGTTGGCTCCCAGCAGATAATCTTGGAGGAGATTCTCTTCGCCAGCAATGAGGCGCTGGATCGTGCGCGAACGGAAACGCATTTGCTGGCCGAGTTCGTCTCGAAGCTGGCCGGTGTGCATTCCGTCAAGGGAATTCAGACGATGGTCCAGGAATGTGGCCGTCACCAGATCGACTTTGTCAGGCGGGACTGCGATCGGCTGTTCAAGCACGGACAGCGCCTGATTGATGCCAGCGTAAATCTCATGGGGCAACGGTGGCGAAACTGAACAAGGTGGGTGCGCCGCGTGCCGATCGGCGGAAGCGCAACGGAACGACCGACAAAGCCCCGACCGACATTGTTGCCGGTGAAGAGATTGTATCGCCGGCACCGGCCGACGTTCTCGTCGCATCCGGCGGAAAGCTGGTCTCCCAGGGGGGCGACGCGAACTCCAAGGAGTTTCGGCGCGAGGATCACGAGCTGGACAAGGCGTTCAGCGCTGTGCTGTCTCGCCTGACGGGTGGGATTTCGCCGGCTGCTCTGTCGATGGCCTATCTCGACTGGGCGTGTCATCTGGCGGCTGCACCACAGCGTCAGATTGAGATCGCCCACGGCGCTTGGCATGCTGCAAGACGGCTCGCAGAGCGCTCCCTGCATTTTGCCGACCCCAATCGCGGTCCGTGGGACCTGATCAAACCCCAGGCCAACGATCATCGCTTCTCCAAGCCTCAATGGACCACTCAGCCGTTCAATCTGTTCGCCCAGGCGTTCCTGCTGGGGGAAGATTGGTGGCACAAGGCTACGACCGGCGTTCGTGGCGTGGACCCTGCCAACGAGGCCATCGTCGACTTTTCTCTGCGTCAACTGCTCGATGTGTTCGCGCCGTCGAACTATGCGGCGACCAATCCGGAGGTCGTGGAAAAGACGTTTCAAAGCGGCGGTGAGAACCTCGTTTTCGGCTGGCAGAACTGGCTCGCCGACCTCATGCAGGTCTTGCAACCCGGAAGGACATCCGACAGCGCCGAGTTCGTCGTCGGAAAAACGGTCGCGACTGCGCCGGGCAAGATCGTGCTGCGCAATCGGTTGATGGAGCTGATTCAATACGCTCCGACGACCGACAAGGTCCGGCCCGAACCGATCCTGGTCGTTCCGGCCTGGATCATGAAATACTACATCCTCGATCTGTCGCGGCATAATTCGCTGGTCAGGTATCTCACCGATCAGGGCTTCACCGTGTTCATGATCTCTTGGCGGAATCCGGGAGCCGAGGATCGCGATATTGCTTTCGACGATTACCGATCGCTCGGCGTCATGGCGGCCCTGGACGAGATCGGGCGGATCGTTCCCAACACCCGGATTCATGCCGCGGGCTATTGCCTTGGGGGGACGCTGCTCTCGATCACCGCTGCGGCCATGGCGCGAGACGGTGACGATCGTCTCAGGACGGTCACGCTGTTCGCTGCCCAGACCGATTTCACGGAAGCGGGAGAGCTTACGCTCTTCATCAACGAGAGCCAGATTGCCTTCCTTGAAGACATGATGTGGGAGCGCGGCTATCTCGACACGACACAGATGGCCGGCGCGTTCCAACTGCTGCGATCGAACGATCTGATCTGGTCGCGGGTCTCGCGCGATTATCTGCTCGGCGAGCGTGCCCATGCGAGCGATCTGATGGCGTGGAACGCCGACGCGACACGGCTGCCATATCGGATGCATTCCGAGTACCTGCGTAAGCTGTTCCTCAACAACGATCTGGCCGAAGGCCGCTATGAGGTCGAGGGGCGGCCGGTCTCCCTGTCCGACATTCACACGCCGATGTTCGTGGTCGGGACGATGCGCGATCACGTCGCGCCGTGGAAGTCGACATACAAGGTGCACTACGAAGTCGACGCCGACGTCACCTTCGTGCTGGCGAGCGGTGGTCACAATGCCGGCATCGTTGCGCCGCCCGACGAGCCCGGACATTCGCATCAGGTGCGCACCAAGGCTGCCGACGCGCCATACCTCGGACCCGACGAATGGCAGGGCAGCTCCCCGCGGATCGAGGGATCATGGTGGCCGACATGGGTCACCTGGCTCGAGCAGCAGTCAGGGACGCTTGGCCCGCCGCCACGGCTTGGAACGGATCACTCCGCCGATCTCGGGATCGCTCCGGGTAGCTACGTCCATACGTGACGGGTACTGCCGGAGTGCCGCGGAAGGCCGCTTCGATCGAGTTCATGTCTTGATCCCCAGCAGTGACAGACTGCGCTCCAATGTCGCGTCTGGCGCTCCCGACGCATCCACATGCAGCCAATCCATCGCGCCGAGGTCATAACGCTCCTGCTCTTCGGCAACGACGATGGTCGCGTCGGACGCATCGTGGACTCTTCGCTGAATCCGTTCCTGCCGGATGCGCAGGTCGGCAACGAGGAAGAGCCCGGCAAATGGCAGTTTCAGCCGCTTTGCCAGTGCATGGATCTCCTCGCGTTCATTCGGACGGGCAAATACGGCATCGACGATGACGGTGAACCCCTGAGTCAACACGAGATGGGCTTGCTTCAGCAGCTCTTGATAAACTCTCGCGCTCGCTTCTGGTGTGTAGGCTTCTGGAGGCAGCCGATCGGTTGGCCCGACGCCAAACAGCTTCTTACGCAGCACGTCGCTGCGCAGAACGACCGCTCCGGGCCGCGGAACGCAAAATGGAGCCAGCGCTCGCGCCAACGCAGATTTTCCACTTCCCGACAGGCCGCCAACGGCGATCATCATGGGAGCAGGCTGCTGAATCAACTCACGCGCCAGCTCGAAGTAGCTTTGGGCCACATCGAATGTCGGCGAAGCAGCCGGGCTCGTTTGGCCGGCACTCTCTCGGTCGAGCTTCGCAAGAAAGACTTGGGCGCGGATCGCTGCCCGGATCGCCATGAACAGCGGCAAGGCAGCCAAGCCATCGGGCTGCCCGGTCGGTGCGACGGTCCGATAGTGGTTCAGGAGATGATTGGCTGCATTCCTTTGCTCGAAGTGCATCAAATCCATCACCGGAAATGCAAGATCATAGAGGATGTCGATCGTTGCAATCCGGTCATCGAACTCGATGGCATCAAACAGCACGGGCTTGTCGTCAATCATGACGATGTTGGCAAGATGAAGATCGCCGTGACAGCGTCGGACATAACCGTGTTCCGCGCGTTCTGCGAGAAGCGGACTGAGGCGTGAGAAGGCCGCGCAGCAAAGCGTGCTGAGTTCCTCAATCTCGGCTGTGACAAATCGATTGCTGCTTCGAAAGGCGGCAACAAATGCGTCGATCCAATGCGGGATCGACGCCGGCCATGCACTGGAGAAGACCTGAGCTGCAACGGTGTGCGAGGCGGAGATTGTCTCGGCCAGAAGCTCAGCGAGATCCGTATTCAAGTGACGCTGGGCGGCGAGGTGATCGAGCGTCCGGCTGTCATCGAAGCGACGCATCTCGACGGCATATTCTATCGGGGTGCCAGATCCATTGATATGGAGTGACCCATCTGCCGCTTTGGTGATGGCGACAACCCTCAGGTAGATGTTCGGGGCAAATGGACGATTGATCTCCAGTTCCTTCGTGCATGCTGCCTGTCGTTGCGCAAGCGTCGAATAGTCGAGGAAAGGGAGCCGGATGGATCGCTTGATTTTCAGCGCGTGCTCGCCGAACAAGAAGACGGAAGCGGCGTGCGTGTCGATCCGGCGAACGTCTGGATGACGATGAGGGTCGCCCAAGAAGGCCAATACGAGAGCCTGATCGGATGATGGCGCCATAGGTCTTTGCTGTCATATCTCAGAGTTCAGGCGCCGGGGACAAGAACGGCTGCGCCGGTCATCTCGCCTCGTCTCAAGCGGGCAAGGACGGCGTTCGCGTCGGATAGCGGATACGGCGTCGTGTGGGTACGGATCTGAGCCTCTCGCGCAACGCGCAGAAAATCGTGGCCATCCTGTCGCGTCAGATTGGCCACGGACATGATCTGGCGTTCGCCCCAAAGAAGAGAATAGGGGAAGCTTGGAACGTCGCTCATGTGGATTCCACCGCAGACGACACGGCCGCCCTTTCGGACAACACGCAGTGCAGCCGGAATAAGCTCGCCGGCAGGGGCGTAGATGATCGCTGCGTCCAGGGCGACATCGGGACGCTGATCCGATGCACCGGCCCAGCTCGCGCCGAGTTGAAGTGCGAGATCTTGCGCAGCTCGATCATCTCCGCGTGTAAAGGCGTAGATCTGGCGACCTTGCCACCGAGCAACTTGTGCGACGATGTGACCGGCCGCTCCGAACCCGTAGATGCCGAGCCGCTCTGCGTCACCGGCCATGACCAGCGACCGCCAACCGATCAGACCTGCGCACAGGAGAGGCGCAGTCGCAATGTCGTCGCCCAGGCCGTCGAGCGGGAATGCATAGTCGGCGTCTACGACCGCGTGAGTGGCATAGCCGCCATCGCGAGTGTAGCCGGTAAAGGCTGGCGTGTCGCAGAGATTTTCCGCTCCCCTTATGCAGAACCCGCAATGCCCGCATGTATGTCCGAGCCAGGGAATGCCGACCCGCGCCCCGAGCTGATGGGCTGCCACATCGCCACCGATCCGGTCGACATAGCCGACGATCTCGTGGCCAGGAATGATCGGATAAGGGATGTCTGGTAGTTCTCCGTCGTAGAGATGCAGATCGGTGCGACAGACCCCGCACGCACTTACCCGAATGCGAATTTCACCCGGTCCCGGCTCGGGATCGGCGAGCGTCTCGAGCTGGAGGGGCGCTCTTGCCTTGTGCAACACCATCGCTTGCATCGAGAGCCTCCTGGGGCACGTTGCGCTCAGGGCATAGGTCATCCGGGGCCGCATCCATTGATGTCGGTCAAGGTGCTCGACGCGCTCAACAGCCTAACAGATGTGGCGGCGCGAGGAGAAGGCTGGTTTCCACGAGCCGAGCCGCCACATTTCCCGCGCTGGGATGATAAGTCGCGCTAGACCCGCAGCGGATTGAAACTAAGATGCACGCCTGAGGAACAGCGCGCCTTGCGCACGCGAGATCTGGATATCGAAATGTCGACCTATCGATTGCGGAACCTGCTGTTGCCTCGCTCCATCGCCCTCGTTGGCGGCAGTCCACGACAGAATTCGGTCGGACGCGCCATTCTCGAAAATGTCATCAAGGCGCGGTTCGAGGGCAAGCTCGGTCTGGTCAATTCACGCTATCCGGCGATATCCGGTATCCCGGCAGTGGGCAACCTCGGTGAGCTGCCGTTCGTGCCCGAGCTGGTGGTGATCACGACGCCGCCTGGTACGATTCCTGATCTGATTGATCGCGCAGGCGCCATCGGCAGCGCCGGCGCGCTGATCATCACCTCGGGCCTCGGACACGGAGCGGGCTCGCTGGCCGATCAAGCCGAACAGGCTGCGCAAAAGTACGGCATGCGCCTGATCGGGCCGAATTGTCTGGGCATCATGATGCCCACGATCAAGCTCAATGCCAGCTTTTCCGCTCATATGCCGGTTGCGGGCAGTCTGGCGCTCATTTCCCAGTCGGGTGCGATCGCGGCGGGAATGGTCGATTGGGCCGCGCAGCGCGACGTCGGATTTTCTGGCATCGTCTCGATCGGCGACCAACTGGATGTCGATCTCGCAGACCTCCTGGATCATTTTGCGCTGGACGGTGGCACTCGCGCAATCCTGCTCTACATCGAAGCGGTCAAGGACGCGCGAAAGTTCATGTCGGCGGCGCGGGCGGCGGCCAGGGTCAAGCCGGTCGTGGTCGTGAAGTCGGGGCGTGGTGCCGTCGGTGCAAAGGCCGCGGCGACGCACACGGGTGCGCTGGCGGGAGCGGATGCGGTCTATGATGCTGCCTTCCGCCGTGCCGGCGTCCTGCGGGTCTCTGATCTGCGTGAGCTGTTCGATTGCGCCGAGACACTGGGCCGGGTGGAATCGCCCACGGGCAAGAGGCTCGCTATTCTCACGAATGGTGGAGGCATCGGTGTGCTTGCGGTGGATCGGCTGGTTGAGCTCGGAGGCGTCGCGGCAACGCTCTCGCCGGCCGTGCACGACAAGCTGGACGCGGTTCTACCGCCAACCTGGTCGGGATCAAATCCGGTCGACATCGTCGGTGATGCGGACGCCGCCCGCTATACGCAATCGCTTGAAACGCTGCTCGCCGACCAGGCCAACGATGCAATTCTGGTCATGAACGTTCAGACCGCAATTGCATCTGCAAGCGATATCGCGACTGCTGTTACGCATTTCATCGGTGCGTATCGAAAGCAGCATCGTCGCTGGGCCAAGCCGGTGCTGGCGGCTTGGGTCGGTGCGGAGCAGCAGGTCATCGAGACGTTGAGCGGCGCTGGCATTCCGAACTATCCGACGGAGGATGACGCTGTTCGAGGGTTCATGCATCTCGTCCGTCATCGGGAAGTGGTCGAGTCGCTCGCGGCGGTCCCGCCGGCCATGCCGAGCTCCTTTGCGCCTGACGTCGAGATCGCTCGCAAGATCGTCGGGACCGCACTGGCGGACGGGCGAACCTGGCTCGATCCGGTGGAAATCAGCCGACTGCTGGAAGCTTACGATATCGCAATGGTGCCGACGTTTGCGGCGGCCTCAGTCGACGAGGCGGTCGGCTATGCAGAACAGTTGTTCGCGCAGGGCGCAACGGTCGTCCTCAAGATCCTGTCGAGGGACATCGTTCATAAATCCGACGTCGGTGGCGTCGTTCTCAATCTGACCACGGCGGAAGCCGTGCGCAACGCCGCGAACGAGATCATGGCGCGCGCCAAGGCCGTTCGACCCGATGCACGGATTTCCGGAGTGATCGTGCAAGCCATGGTCGTCCGGGCCAAGGCCCGCGAGCTGATCATGGGCGTCGCTGACGATCCGACGTTCGGTACCGTTATCGTGTTTGGCCGGGGCGGCACCGCGGTCGAGATCATCAACGACAAGGCGCTTGGTCTCCCGCCACTCGATCTCCATCTTGCGCGCAACCTTATTGAACGGACGCGTGTCTCGCGATTGCTGCGAGCCTATCGCGATGTCCCAGCGGTCAAGGCCGACGCCGTCGCGATGGTCCTTGTCAAGCTTGCACAGCTCGCAGCAGACCTTCCCGAAATTCGCGAGCTCGACATTAATCCATTACTCGCGGACGAAAGCGGCGTCTTGGCGGTCGATGCGCGCGTTGCGGTCGGTAGGGTTCCGCCGAAATTCAAGGGATCGGGCCCCTCGAATTTTGCCGTCCGTCCCTATCCGAGCCAATGGGAGCGGCATCTTCAGGTCAAGGATGGCTGGCGCATCTTCGCGCGACCGATCCGGCCCGAGGATGAGCCGGTCATTCATGAGTTCCTCAAGCATGTCACGGCTGAGGACCTTCGCCTGCGCTTCTTCGCGCCGATGAAGGAATTCTCGCATGAGTTCATCGCGCGTTTGACTCAGCTGGACTATGCGCGCGCAATGGCGTTCGTCGCTCTGGACGAATCGACCAACGAGCTGGTCGGCGTCGTGAGAATCCACTCCGATTCGGTCTATGAGAGCGGAGAGTACGCGATCCTGTTGCGGTCGGATCTCAAAGGACGAGGCCTCGGCTGGGCGTTGATGCAGTTGATCATCGAGTATGCCAAGGCGGAGGGCCTCAAGATGATCTCTGGGGACGTCCTGCAGGAGAATATCGTCATGCTTGAGATGTGTAGGAATCTCGGTTTCGAGGTCAAGACCGATCCGACCGAGCGCGACCTCTGCAACGTCAAGCTAAGACTCTAGATCGCCTAATTTGGCGGAAGTCCATTCAAATCGGATGGGCATCACTGGTCGATGAACTTGCGGTTTCGCCTTCCGCTGGTCCGTGGGAGCGCAGAGTCTTGATGATGAACGTCACAAGAGGGACAATGAGGAGTGGAATAAGCCTGTTCAGAGGATGATTGATGACGCTCGAGATGTCCGATTGCAACGATCGTGCCTCAAGCTGGAGTGCATCCATGGACGAGGAATGGATTTCGCTGGCGAGCTCGAGTTCGCGGCCTGACGGTGCACGGGCCGCAACCGCCAGCAGAATTGCCGCGATGACAAAATTGCATGCCCCGAGTGATGCGGCTGCTACTACCGCTGATGTGATCTGCACCAGCGCCAAGTAGGCTGCCAGTTCGAGCATCAGAAGACCGAAGACGGCAATCAACGCGGCGAAGGCTCGCAGGCCTAGCCCGACGAGCAGGTGCCTAAGCCTGATGTCGGCGATGACCCTGTCAGTCCGCCAGAGAAGACGTAAATGTTTAACGACGTTCTCGGTATCCACTTAAGATCTCCGCAGTAGGAGGCCAACATTCATGCCGATCGCAAACGCTGCAGCGGTGGCCATGATCGGGCGAGCCCGAATCAGCCGTTCGACCTCGACGTCGGCCTCATTGAGGGCGGCACTCAGAACGTCGATGGCCGCCGCGACCGGCTCAGAACTCGGTTGAGCGTTGGAGTCGGTATGACGTGCGCCAGCGTCACGCAACAGCTGCCGGAGCTCTTGCCCTAGGACGTCCAGCTCGTTCCTGATGATCGCAGGGTCGATAGCCATGCTTTGTCCTGTTCTCAAATTCATTGTAGAACCGACCGCAAGCTGAGGCTTGATTTCGCTCAACGATTTGAGCCGACGGCATTGATGCATGTCAAGCGGGGTAGATCGTCGGGATTTTAGGAACAGGTGGTGCTGTGGGCACGCCGAGAGAGGGAGACATTGAATTGCGTGCTCATCCAGGATTGACCGCCGATGCAACGGACGAGGTGTTGGAGCTCCGTCCCAGCGGATCCTGGGTGTCGCTCAACGTGACCGAGCTCGAAAGCTTGGCCAACTCGGCCATCGCCAAGGTCGGAGCCTCGAAGTCTGTGAAGCTCGACCTTGGCGCAATCAGCGAGATCGACACAGTTGGCGCCTGGTTACTCGAGCGGCTCAGCCGCCGGGCTGCCGCTGGGGGCCGTCCGGTGCAGATGACCGGGGTCGCAGCAAATTACCTCGGCCTGGTCGAGGAAGTGCGGCAAGTCAATCGGCACGAAGTCGAACCGGCGCCGAAGAAGAACCCCGTCCTGGCCAGGCTTACGGATCTCGGCCGGTCGAGCCTAGGCGCAGCCCAGGACGTTGTCGTGTTCCTGGAAATGCTTGCTGCGCTTTCTTTCGCATTGTTGCGAACGCTGCGCCGGCCGAGGTCGTTGCGGGTGACATCGCTCGTCTATCAAATGTACCGGATTGGATGGCAGGCCATTCCAATCGTGATGTTGATTACGTTCTTGATCGGCGCGATCATCGCCCAACAGGGAATTTTCCACTTTCGACGCTTCGGTGCCGAATCCTACGTCGTCGACATGGTGGGCATTCTTGTCCTGCGCGAGCTCGGTGTCCTGATCGTTGCAATCATGGTGGCCGGCCGCTCGGGAAGTGCCTACACTGCAGAGATCGGCTCGATGAAGATGCGCGAGGAGATCGACGCCCTGGTTACGATGGGACTTGATCCCGTCGAGGTTCTGATCCTGCCGCGGATCATTGCGCTGATCCTGACGCTGCCAATCTTGGCATTCATCGGATCGATGGCTGCGCTCTATGGCGGAGGACTGGTTGCCCAGCTTTACGGTGGCATGGGGCCGGCAATCTTCATCGCGCGACTGCACGAGGCGATCTCGGTCACGCATTTCGAGGTCGGGATGTTGAAGGCGCCGTTCATGGCATTGGTGATTGGAATCGTTGCCTGCAGCGAGGGCCTTCGCGTGAAAGGCAGCGCCGAATCGTTGGGACAGCAGACGACGACCTCCGTCGTGAAGTCCATTTTTCTGGTGATCGTGCTCGATGGCCTGTTCGCCGTGTTCTTTGCATCCATTGGAATGTAGCAATGGATGATCTCCAGGTTTCCTGCGCCATCAGGGTGACTGATCTGGTCGTCGGCTTTGGGCGGCAGGTCGTATTGAACGAATTGTCCCTGGAGGTTCGTCGCGGCGAGATTCTTGGGCTGGTGGGCGCCTCGGGTGGCGGGAAATCCGTCCTGATGCGGACGATCATCGGGCTCATTCCACGTCGCAGCGGGACCATCGAGGTGATGGGGGTACCGCTTGGTGGTGCGGCGGAGCGTGCGACGCAGGATGCGGCCGCACGCTGGGGCATCCTGTTCCAGCAGGGAGCGCTGTTCTCGTCCCTGACGGTGAAGCAGAACGTCCAGTTTCCGCTACGGGAGAACCTGCAGATGTCACCGGCCTTGATGGACGAGATCGCGATTGCGAAGCTCGAGATGGTCGGCCTTCGGGCAGAGGACGGCGATAAATTTCCTGCCGAGCTTTCCGGAGGCATGACCAAGCGCGCCGCGCTGGCACGGGCTCTCGCGCTCGATCCGGCGATCGTGTTTCTCGACGAACCGACCTCCGGCCTCGATCCGATCTCCGCCGGCGATTTTGATGCGCTGATCAAGACCCTGCAGCGGACGTTGGGACTGACCGTGTTCATGGTGACGCATGATCTGGCGAGTTTGAATACGGTCTGCGACCGGGTCGCGGCCCTGGCCGATGGCAAGATCGTCGCGATTGGTCCGATGCGCGATCTGCTTCAATCAGAACATCCCTGGGTCCGAGCCTACTTCCATGGCAAACGATCCCAGATGCTACAACCGAAAGCGAGTTGAAGATGGAAACGCGTGCACCTTTTGCTGTCATCGGCGGGTTTGTGCTAGCGGCCATCGTCGCAATCTTTGGCTTCGTCTACTGGCTGAACAACACTGGAGGACTTGGGCCGCGTACCATGTACCATGTTCAGTTCGATGGATCCGTGCCAGGCCTGCTGGTTGGTGCTGCCGTCCTGTTCAATGGCATCCGCGTTGGCGAGGTGACCGACCTCAGCCTCGCCCCGGACAACCCGCGTCGCGTCAATGCGACGATCTCGGTCGCATCGACCACGCCGGTGCGAACCGACACCAGAGTGGGGTTGGAATTCCAGGGATTGACGGGTGTCCCCGTCGTCGCGCTGGAGGGCGGCTCCTTGGCCGCGGCGGCTGGTGCCGCCTCAACCTTGATAGCCGAGCCGGGCGCAGGTCAGAGCATGACACAGGCGGCACGTGACGCTTTGCGGCGCGTCGACGCCGTCCTTGCTGAGAATGCCGGGCCACTGAAGGACACGATTGCCAATCTCAAGACGTTTTCGGAGGGGTTGGCGCGGAATACGGGGAAGCTGGATGGAATCGTCTCCGGCCTCGAGAAAATGACAGGGGGCGGCACGCCAGCACAGAAGGTCACCTATGATCTCACGGCGCCGCGCGAGTTCGGTCCCGTCAATAAGACCATCAAGGGCCAGCTTGCCGTCCCGGAGCCGACGGCAGTTGCGATGCTGCAGACCCAGCGCATGCTGTTCTCGCCAGCCAAGGACTATCCCGGGTTTGGCGAGTTCCTGTGGGCGGACAGCATCCCGAAATTGCTGCAGGCCCGCCTGATCGATTCATTCGAAAACTATGATGTCGCCCATGCGCCACTGCGGGCATCGGATATTGGCCAGCCGGACGTTCAACTGCTGATCGACGTCCGCCGTTTCCGAATCAATGCCGAAGCGGCGGCGGCGGCGGAGATCGGGCTCTCGGCTCGCCTCGTCGACAAGAATGGCAAGGTCATTGCGTCCCGGTTGTTCGACGAGAGCCAGCCGCTTGGCCGGCTCGATCCTTCCGATGCGGTCGACGCTTTCGATCAGGCCTTCGGCCGAATCGCCAAGTCAATCCTGGCCTGGTCCGTCCAGACCCTCTAGGTGGAGCCGTCGAAGCTACTCTAGGCTCTTAAGGTACGACAACAAGTCGTTGATCTGCGGTGGCGCAAGCTCGAATTGCGGCATCGCCGGGTGCCCGGTGACGATGCCTTCCGCGAGAGCCTCACCAAGAGACTCGATGGGATACCGCAGGTGCAGCGTTCGAAACGGAGGGGCCTGTTTGAATGGACTTTCTCCGGTGCTGCCGATGGCATGGCATCGCGCACAGTGAGCCTTGGCGTAGGCTCGTCCCCGTTGTTCGGGCGTCGATGCGGCAAGTGACGGAGAGGTCAAAGAAAGGCTCAGAAGAAGGGCGCAGAAGGTCAAGCGCTGCATGCATCACGTCCGGGCACGGTCATTTTGTGCCACGATAGGGCCCCGATCCTCCGGTCATTTGATTTGAATCAACGGGCACTTCGAGCATTCGCTAGAATGCGGCTATTCTCCTTGCGCTTGGCCCAGCGGAGCCCTGTATGAAGACGTCTCTGGTTGCAGTCGATTTCCACGGGCAGGGCTGCGCCGATTGTGCCGTGCGAGGGTTCAGCGTATGCGCATCGCTGGATCAGTTTGAGATGCGCGAATTCGAGCAGCTCAGCCGCCGTGTGAGCTTCGCATCCTGCGAGACTGTTTTCGCACAAGAGGACAGATCCTCGTGCTTTTATAATCTGCTCGACGGAGTCATGAGGCTCTATAAGCTGTTGCCCGATGGTCGCAGACAGATTGTCGGTTTTGTACTGCCAGGCGATTTCGTGGGGATGACGACAGAAGAGCGACATGGGTTCTCGGCCGACGCCATTGGTCCCGTGACGGTCTGCCAATTTGCCAAGCTGCCGTTTGGCCGCTTCGCCGATGACAAGCCCAACCTTTTGCGCCGGATGAACGAGCTAGCCGTGCAGGAGCTCAATCAGGCACGTGACCATATGGTGCTGCTCGGCCGCCGATCGGCCGAGGAGAAGGTTGCGACCTTCCTGGTCGGTTGGAGGGATCGCCTCGTTGAGCTTCGGGGGCCCTCTAACATCGTACCGCTGCCCATGAGTCGGCAAGATATTGCCGACTATCTCGGGCTGACGATCGAGACGGTCAGCCGGACGTTCACGAAGCTCGAACGAGATGGAATCATAGCCATACTTCCAGGTGGCGTTTCGCTGCGGGATTCTGCCCGTGCCGAGGCGCTGGCGGCTGCTTGATCCCCGGCGGGCGACTTGAGGGCTCCGGATTTGCATTGATCTGAGTCAAAGACTGGAGAGCTGCCGCTGGGGAACAATGTCTCAAACTCAAAAGTGGGGGAGAGACATGCCTTTCGATGCCATGGTGGTGAGCTTCGCGGTTGTGGCGGTTTTCGTCGCGTTTGCGGCAGTCCTGCTGTGGGCTGATTCGCAGACCAAACCTCGGACCTGAAGTCCGATCATCCGGGCAGAAGCGGTCGGGCCACTCCGATTGCTGCTCAGGGCCGCCCGCCTGCGGAAGCGGGCTGGAAAGGCCAATTTGCACTGCAAGGGCCTTGTGTCGGCCCGTGGTAGGGCTGACGTGCTCCACGGGCGCGTTGCCTATTGTTGCCTCGATTTGATCTTCGCTGCATTTTCCTGGACAAACTGCCGATCTGCCGTATTCCAACGGTGCGGAAATCGAGGGATGGGCGGGTCGCTGGTCGAATGGGGCGTCTTTGCTGGTGGCTGTAGGCGCGTCCGGGGTCCTTTGACTTCAGTCGGGCGGGTGACCGGCGTTCGACGTCTCCCTCGGTCGGCGGATCTTGGACGCCTGGGAGATGCGGTGTGGCTGAGGAGAAGAAGGCGAGCAGCCGATCATCCGGTAGCGGCAAGCTATCGGTGCTGCGGCAGCATCCGATTTTTCGCGAGCTCGAGTCCGATGCGCTCGATCAGCTCTGCCGCTACGCAAAGCCGACGACCCTGAAGCGCGGCGCGACCATTTTCTCGAAGGGGGATCCCGGCTCGAGCCTGTACGCGGTGATCAGCGGGACGGTCAAAATCAGCGTTTCGTCCCCGGACGGTCGCAATGCCATCCTGAACCTCATCAGCGCGGGTGAAATCTTCGGCGAAGTGGCCGTGCTCGACGGCAGAGAACGGACCGCTGACGCGACCGCCAATACCAACTGCGAGATCCTGGTCATCGATCGTCGCGAGTTCCTTCCCTTCGTCAGGAGCCAGCCGGTGCTGGCCATGAAGTTCATCGAGCTGCTTTGTGACCGGCTACGCTGGACAAGCGACCAGGTCGAGCAGGTCATCCTGCAGGATCTTCCCCGGCGCCTGGCCAGCGCTCTGCTCGGTCTCACTGAGAAGCAGAAGGTCGACTCGGCCAGCCGCACCATCGCCATTACCCAGCAGGAGATCAGCGAAATGGTGGGCATGACGCGGGAGAGCATCAATAAGCAATTGCGCGCCTGGGCTGCGCGGGAGTGGGTTCGGCTCGAACATGGCGCCATTGTGCTGCTCAATCCCGAGCCATTGCGTGGATTGGCGGAGGCCGGTCCAGACGAAGACGAGTAGCAAGGTCCTGTAGCGATTGCCGTCTTGGTCCAACTCTTCCCACGGGAACCTGCTGCCGCCAAGCCGGTGCGCGGAGCCTTATGCGATGTCCTGGATGCGTTTGATCATGTCCTGGTACTTCGGTCCGTACTTGTCCCAGACCGGCCTGACGGCCTTTTGAAACGGAGCCTTATCGGCGATCATGATGATCTCGCTGCCTGCCGCCTTGGCCTTATCCATGGCCTCGCGTTCATAGGCCTTCCACAGCTCCCGCTCTTCCATCTGAGCTTCGCGCGCCAGCTTCTTGATCAGCGCCTGATCGTCGTTCGAAAGGTTCGCCCACGCCCGCTTTGAGAATACGAGCACTTCGGGAATGACCAGATGCTGAGTCAGCGAGTAGTACCTGGCAGCCGTATAGTGATTGCTGAACACGTAGCTGGGAAGATTGTTCTCGGCTCCATCGATCACGCCGGTCTGTAGTGCGCTGAAGACCTGGTCGTAGCCCATGGCAACGCCGTTGCCGCCGAGGGCATTCATCATGTCGATGAAGATCGGATTGCCGATTACGCGGACCTTGAGACCTTTGACGTCCTCGACCGTTCGGATCGGCTTCTTGGTGTTGTAGATGCTGCGCGCGCCAGAGTTCATCCAGCAGAGCGCGACAAGGTTTGCGCTGGGATGGGCGCTGACTCGGTCCAGCAGATCCTGCCCGATCGGACCATCCATCATCTTCTCGGAATGTTCGATGCTCTTGAACAGGAACGGCATGTTGACGACGTTGACGTCGTCGACGATTGGACCCAGGGCGCCGGCGCTGACGCGCAGCATCTGGATTGCCCCGATCTGGGTCTGCTCAATGGTCTCCTTCTCGGCGCCGAGCTGCGCAGAGGGATACATCTGGATCGTCAACCGACCATTGGTGGCCGCTGCAAGCTTCTTGCCGAGGCTTTCCGTCGCTACCACGGTCGGGTAGCCGGGAGGCTGCACGTCCGAAGCCTTGAACACGGCCTTCGATTGTGCGAGCGCGGTCGAGAACGGCGGCAAGCCCGTTGAGCCGGCAAGGCCTGCCGTCATCCTGATGAAATCGCGTCTTTTCATGGCGTCCCCTCCCACGAACTCTTGCGTGAGCGTCCAACCGCAGGTGGATGTCGCGGGCCAGTCGCTAGGTTGGTTGGTCGAAGTATTCCGGATTAAGCGTCTGGATTTCAGAAATGTCGTCGAGCAACCGTTCCAGATGGCGCGCCATGGCGGCACCGGCGGCATCAGGATTGCGTCGCTCTATCGACGCCAGGATCGGCTCATGCTCGGCGATGACTTCCGACATTCGTCCGATCTGCGGCAAAGTGAGCCGTCGGTAGCGGTCGACGTGAACCTTCACTTGCAGGATCAGCTTCCATATTCCAGGATAGCCCGCGACCTCAGCGATGCCGGCATGAAACATCTCGTCCGCCTGATGAAAGGCCTCACGATCCTTGGCAGCGCACGCCTCGCGCTGCCGTTCCAGCGTCGCGTGCAGGTTGAGGAGCTGACTGGACGTTGCATGCTCCGCGGCCATCCGTGCAGTGGTCTCCTCGAGAGACTTGCGGATGATGATCGTCTCGGGAAGCGTTGCAATGGGAATTCGCGATACAAAGATGCCCGACTGCGGAAAGATCTCCACCAGACCTTCGTCCGAAAGCTTCAGGATGGCCTCGCGGACCGGGGTCCGGCTGACGCCGTAGGCTGTTGCGATCTGCGTTTCCGAAATCGGCTCCCCGGGGCGGCGGACCAGCGACACCAGTTCGGCTCGGAGATCAACATAGATGCGGGAGGCTGCCGTCGCGCCGCGTGGCCGGCCGTTGCGGCGCATGCGAGCGACGATAGGACGCGGCGCGGGGGCCTGTTTCCTTGGAGCACGACTCGGCATCTTGGTTTCCTCAATTGATATACTAATATACGAATTCTGTTTGGCAACAGGAGATCCCGGTTGCCTGAAGCGTCTGCCTGGATGGTGCGTTGCGAGGAGAGGTGATCGATTCGACAGCGGTCGCGATCATCTGGGTGCAGTCCCGAGATTGGGCGGATGTCGCGAGGCGTTCGTCGCTGAATGATCGGATGGTGCGAGGAATTGTTCCGACCGCGCGGAAATCCGCCAGCCGACTTCGTTCATGCGAATGCCTCGCGAATGCTCTCGGCTGCGGCATCCTTTAGTGCTAACACTCGGGCTATGAACCAGCAGACTCGTATCAATATCCGCCACTCAACCTGTCCGCATGATTGCCCATCGGCCTGCGCTCTCGATGTCGAGGTGATCGACCAGAAGACGATCGGCCGTGTTCGCGGCTCGAAGCGGCAGACCTACACGGCCGGCGTGGTCTGCGCGAAGGTGGCTCGATATGCGGAGCGGATCCATCATCCTGAGCGCTTGATGCATCCACTTCGTCGTGTGGGCGCAAAAGGCTCCGGACGGTTCGAGCGCATTTCCTGGGATGAGGCGCTCGATGATATCGCTCAGCGGTTTCTACGGGCCGAGGGCGAGTTCGGCTCACAGTCGGTCTGGCCCTATTACTATGCGGGCACGATGGGCCTGGTGATGCGCGACGGCCTCAACCGCCTGACCCACGTGAAGAAGTACTCGCGGTTCTATTCGACGATCTGTGCCAATGTTGCGCGCATCGGATTTGCGATCGGCACTGGAAAGATTGCGGGCGTAGACCCGCGTGAAATGGCGCTTTCGGATCTTGTCGTGATCTGGGGCACGAACCCGGTGAACACGCAGGTCAATGTCATGACCCACGCTGCGCGCGCCCGAAAGGAGCGGGGCGCCAAGATCGCCGCGGTCGACATCTACGACAACGAAACGATGAAGCAGGCAGACATCAAGATCATCCTGCGTCCCGGTACCGACGGCGCATTCGCCTGCGGTGTGATGCACGTGCTGTTTCGCGATGGCTACGCCGACCACGCCTACATGGCGAAGTACACGGACTGTCCGGACGAGCTCAAGACGCATTTGATGACGCGCACGCCCGAATGGGCGTCACAGATTTGCGGTGTTCCGGTCGCCGAGATCGAAGCGTTCGCGAAGCTGGTCGGGCAGACCAAGCGAACCTTCTTCCGTCTGGGCTACGGCTTCACCCGTAGCCGCAACGGCGCGACGCAGATGCATGCGGCGTCCTGCATTCCGGCTGTGACGGGTGCCTGGCAGTATGAGGGAGGCGGTGCCTTCTTCAATAACGCGGCGCTGTGGCACTTCGACGAGTCGATCATCGAAGGCCATGACGCCATTGATCACTCGATCCGTTTTCTCGATCAATCGCAGATCGGGCGTATCCTCACCGGTGATCGTGAAGCTCTGTGCGGCGGGCCGGCTGTCACGGCGATGCTGATTCAGAACACCAACCCGATGACGGTGGCGCCAGAGCAGGATCTGGTTCGTAAGGGATTTGCGCGTGAGGATCTATTTGTAGCGGTCCATGAGCAGTTCATGACCGAGACTGCGCAGATGGCCGACGTCGTGCTGCCGGCGACGATGTTCATGGAGCACGACGACCTCTATTACGGCGGCGGCCACCAGCACATCTCGGTGGGGCCGAAGTTGATCGACCCGCCCGGCGAGTGCCGTTCCAATCACGAGGTGTTGCAAGGCCTGGCGCGCCGGCTGAATGCGGACCATCCGGGGTTCGAGATGACGCCGCGCGAGTTGATCGATGCGACGTTGAAGAAGAGCGGCCATGGCGATATTGCCGCGCTCGAGGCGGACATCTGGCGCGACCTGCAGCCCGACTTTCGCACCTCGCATTATCTGGACGGCTTTGCGCACAAGGACGGCAGATTCCACTTCAAGGCCGACTGGGTGAATCCGCCATTCGGACGAGTCATGGGACAACCCGAGCGTATGCCGTCGCTGCCAGACCATTGGGCGGTGACTGAAGAGGCGGACCGCGAGCATCCGTTCCGGCTCGCGACGAGCCCGGCGCGCTCCTTTCTCAACACTTCCTTTAACGAGACGCCGTCTTCGCAGGCGCGGGAAGGGACGCCGTCGGTGATGATCCATCCGCTCGATGCGGCCTCCCTCGGCATTGTGGAAGGCGAAGCCGTCACGCTTGGCAATCATCGTGGGCAGACGTCGCTGACGGCGAGGCTGTTCGACGGTGTTCGGCGGGGAGTGCTGATCGCCGAATCGATCCATCCCAACGCCGCTCATATCGGCGGCCGCGGCATCAACGCGCTCACCGCCGCCGACACCGTTGCTCCAATCGGCGGGGCCGCCTTCCACGATAACAAGGTCTGGCTGCGCAAAGCGGCAATCTGCTAATCGTTTAAAATATTAGTTAAATCAGTTTGTTGCGAGGTTTTGTGCTGGGTCCTTGGCCGCTCGCGATTATTTGTTAACTCTACCGTTTTGACAGCCAGAAGCCGCTTGAGCGGCGCTCATTTTTGAGCTACATATTTTGAGCGTTGCTCAAAAATATGGATTCACGTCATGCATGCTCTTGATTTTCGCGGTCCCCAACTCTTCGCAGGAGATCTCCAGGCATTGTTGAACGGTTTGATCCGGGCAGCGTCTTATCTTGTGGCGGCGCGCCTCGAGCGCATCGCCAATGCCTGTGACGTCGCAGGCCTGCTGAACGCACGGCGCGTGCGGCGAACGGCCGGAGAACAGCTGTTTCGGGCCGCGGGCCGCGAGGGCCATCGCCGTCGTCGTGGCGGCGGACTGTTTGGCTGCTTCCACTATCTCGCCGAACTCACCTGACCTCGTTTCAAATCCCGGTCTCATGCGCAACGAAGCGGTCACCATGTCCTTGCGTCCGATGTCTCCCGTGCAGCCGCCGCCGCCCTGGATAAGCTTTTTGCACATGACCTTCGCGCTAACGTTCGTGCTGGTCGGCGGTGGCATCGTTGCGCTGCCGCTCGACTGGCCGCTGCGGGGTGGGCTGGCGACAGGGCTGGCGCTTATGTGGTCGTCCTTCACGCTGGCTGACACGATGGCGCTGCTCTCGCGAAACCCGTCCCGGAACGGCCGAAGACTGAGACCGTGTCATAGCCGCGTGTAACAGGAGCCTCGCATCAGCACAGGCTTCGATTTCATTACCAAGCTTCAAAACTCTAGCGATCCTTGCGGCGAACCCGCCGAACCACACCAGGAAACGACCATGATCAAGCAGTTGATGTCGTCGCGCCGTTTTGCTCCGCTGTTCTGGGCGCAATTCTCCTCGGCGCTGAACGACAACGTTCTCAAGAATGCGCTCGTCATCATGCTGCTTTACGGCGCCGTCGCGACGCATGGCGACGCGCTGGTGACCGTTGCCGGAGCGGTGTTCATCTTCCCATTCTTCATTCTTTCTGGCCTCGGCGGCGAGCTGGCCGACAGGTTTGTCAAGGGCGTCGTTGCGCGTCGCTTGAAGTTTGCGGAGATCTTTGCCGCCGCCTTTGCAGCGCTCGGCTTCTTTCTCCATTCGATCCCGCTGCTGTTCGTCGCCCTCGGCATGTTCGGCGTCATCGCCGCGCTGTTCGGCCCGGTGAAATATGCGATGCTGCCGGATCAACTCACCGTCGGTGAGCTCGCCACTGGCAATGCGCTGGTCGAGGGGGCGACCTTCATGGCGATCCTGATCGGCACCATCGCCGGCGGCCAGCTCGTCTCCGGCTCCTCGCATATGGGCTGGGTCGCCCTCGCCGTCATCGGCCTGGCATTGATCTCCTGGGCCTCGGCCTCGCGCATTCCGCACACGGCACCTTCCGCGCCGGATCTGCGCATCACAGCCAATCCCTGGACCTCCACTTCGCAGCTTCTGAATTCGCTTCGCGCAGCGCCCCGGCTGTGGGATGGCATGGTGATCGTGTCGTGGTTCTGGCTCGTGGGTGCGGTCGTGCTGTCGCTGCTCCCAGCCCTCGTCAAGGACGTCGTCGGCGGCACCGAGGGCGTCGTCACGCTGTGTCTCGCAGTGTTCGCGGTCGGCATCGCGGTCGGCTCGCTGTTTGCTGCTCATCTCAGCCACGTCCGGCCGAATCTTGCGCTGGTCCCGCTCGGCGCCATCATCATGGGCTTGCTCGGACTTGATCTGTCCTGGGCGATTGGCACCACCGAAACGGCAAGTGGCATCGCCCCGCTGGCCTTCGTCGGGTCGTGGGCTGGCGCGCGCATGCTGCTCGATTTTGCCTTGTTCGCTTTCGGCGGCGGCCTGTTCGTGGTGCCGGCATTCGCAGCCGTGCAGGCCTGGTCGGAGCCGTCCGAACGGGCGCGGGTGATTGCCGCCGGAAACGTACTGCAGGCCGCTTTCATGGTGGTCGGCTCGCTGTGCGTGGCCGGCCTGCAGGCCGCAGGGGTCGGGGTCGCTTGGATCTTCTTCGGCCTCGCCCTGGCAAGCTTCGGTGCAGTCTGGTTCGTGCTCAACAAATGGGGCAAGGAAGGCGTGCGTGACTTCGGCGCGATGCTGTTCCGCGCTCTGTTCCGCACCGAGGTGCGCGGGCTCGAAAACCTTCCGCCCACCGGCACCCGCATGCTGATCGCACCGAACCATGTCAGCCTGATCGACGGCCCGCTGCTGCATGCCGTGCTGCCGATCGATGCGACCTTCGCTGTCGACACCGGAATCTCCCAGGCCTGGTGGGCGAAGATCTTCTTGAAGATGGTGAGCCACATCACGATCGATCCGACAAAGCCGCTCGGGGCGCGCGACCTCATCAAGCTGGTCGCCAGCCAGGAGCCGGTGGTGATCTTCCCGGAGGGGCGAATCACCGTCTCAGGCTCGCTGATGAAGGTCTATGACGGCACCGCGATGATCGCCGACAAGGCCGACGCGGTTGTCGTCCCGGTGCGCATCGAAGGCGCGCAGCGGTCCCATCTCAGCTATCTGAAGGATGGCCAGATCAAGCGCTCCTGGTTCCCCAAGGTCACCGTGACGATCCTGCCGCCGGTGAAGCTGACCATCGATCCGGTGCTGAAGGGTAAGACACGCCGCAACGCGGCCGGCGCGGCGCTGCAGGACGTGATGATCGAGGCCATGGTCAAGAACGCCATGCTCGACCGTACTCTGTTCCAGGCGCTCGCCCATGCCCACCGCGACCACGACACCGGCAAGGTGATGATCGAGGATCCGCTCGGCACCAAGCTGACCTATCGCAAGCTGCTGCTCGGTGCGCAGGTGCTGAGCCGGAAGCTCGAGCATGGCACGATTGTCGGCGAGAATATCGGCGTGTTGCTGCCGAACTCGGCGGGAGTCGCCGTCGTTTTCATGGCGCTGCAGTCGATTGGTCGGGTGCCGGCGATGCTGAACTTCTCGGCTGGCCCAGTGAACGTGCTGGCGGCGATGAAGGCGGCGCAGGTCACGACGATTCTGACGTCGCGGGCTTTCATCGAGAAGGGCAAGCTCGACAAGCTGATCGCTGCGATCGAAGGACAGGCTCGCCTCGTCTACATGGAGGACGTCAAGGCGTCAGTCGGCTTGGCCGACAAGCTTAGGGGCATCGTCGATGGCACCAAGCCGCGTGTCGCTCGCAATGCCGATCACCCGGCCGTGATTCTGTTCACCTCGGGTTCGGAAGGTACGCCGAAGGGCGTCGTCCTGTCCCACCGCAACATCCTGGCCAACGCCGCCCAGGCGCTGGCCAGGGTCGACGCCAACGCCCACGATCTCGTGTTCAACGTTCTGCCGGTGTTCCACTCGTTCGGCCTCACCGGTGGCATGATGATGCCCATGTTGGCGGGTATCCCGATCTACATGTACCCGTCGCCGCTGCATTACCGGATCGTGCCGGAATTGATCTACCAGACCGGTGCGACCATTCTGTTCGGCACCGACACGTTCCTCACGGGCTATGCACGCTCCGCCCATGCTTACGATTTCCGGACTCTGCGCCTCGTCATCGCCGGGGCCGAGCCGGTCAAGGACCGGACACGTCAGATCTACATGGAGCGTTTTGGCATCCGCGTTCTCGAAGGCTATGGCGTCACCGAGACCGCGCCGGTGCTGGCGATGAACACGCCGATGGCCAACCGCGTCGGCACCGTCGGACGACTGTCGCCGTTGATGGAGGCCCGGCTCGACAAGGTTCCGGGCATCGAGGAGGGCGGCCGCCTCTCGGTTCGCGGGCCCAATGTCATGCTCGGCTATCTCCGGGCGGAAAATCCCGGCGTGCTGGAAGCGCTGCCCGAAGGTTGGCACGACACCGGCGACATCGTGACCATTGACGCGCAGGGTTTCATCACGATCAAGGGCCGAGCCAAGCGTTTTGCCAAGATCGCCGGTGAGATGGTGTCGCTCACGGTCGTCGAGCAGATTGCTGCTACGCTGTGGCCGCAAGCGGGGTCGGTTGCCGTGTCGATCCCAGATCAGCGCAAGGGTGAGCGGATCATTCTGATCACCACAGAGAAGGATGCCGAGCGCGCGGCCATGCAGCGTCAGGCAAAGGCGCAGGGCGCTCCTGAGCTCGCGGTTCCGGCCGTGGTGATGGTGGTCGACAAGATCCCGCTGCTCGGCTCCGGCAAGACCGACTACGTCGGCGCCAAGGCGCTCGCAGAGGAGAACACGGCTGCCGCCAATCCGGAGCGCGACCCAGAGGAGCGCGAAGTGGCGTGATGGCATCGTTGCGCCGGCGGGATCAGCAGCATGGCCCTCGCACTGCGGGGGTCGTCCTGCTGCATGGCATCGCCGGTCGTTCATTGATGCTGCGGCCGCTTGAAAAGAAGCTGCGACGCGAGGGCTTTGCCACGCTGAACGTCGACTATGAAAGTCGTAAGAAGCCGCTGGAACGGCTTGCCGAGGATGTCGGCCCCACGATCATGGACTTCGCCGGCGGGCTCGATGGCCCGATCCACTTCGTCACGCACTCGATGGGCGGGCTCCTTGCGCGCGTCATCATTGCTCGGCGCCGTCCGCGACGGCTGGGCCGCGTCGTCATGCTGGGAACGCCCAACGGCGGTAGTGAGCTCGCTGATCGGCTGCAGAATGTCGGCCTTTACCGCGCCTATTTCGGCCCCGCCGGCCTGCAATTGGTGACGACCAAGAATGTCACACTCGCGTCGCTGCCTCCCGCCGACTACGAGATCGGCGTCATCGCCGGCAACCGTTTCCTAGATCCTATTTCCGGACTGTTCCTTCTGCCGCGGCCGAACGACGGTCGGGTGTCGGTCGAGAGCTGCAAGCTCGCCGAAATGACGGACTACACGACCATCAAGGCCTCGCATATGGGCCTGCTCGTGCACCCGACGTCACTCCGGCAGACCATTGCCTTCCTGCGCACCGGCCAGTTCGAGCCGGCCCGCCCGCTGCTGCGCGGCGTGATCGCGGAGATCGGCCGACGCGCGGCCAGCTGACGCAAGTTTTCCTTGCCGGCGACAGCTATCCCGCCACAATCTCTCATCCGAGCTCATGAGACAGGCAAGGCGATGACCGACGACAGCGTGATTCTGGACAAGCGCGGGCAGGCCCTGTGGATCACCATCAATCGTCCCGAGAAACGCAACGCCCTGAATGGTGCCGTCATCGCAGGGATCTCCCGCGGCTACCGCCAGGCGCATGACGACCCGGAGGTGCGCGTGATCGTGCTGACGGGGACGGGGGACAAGGCGTTCTGCGCCGGAGCCGATCTGCAGAACTCCGGCGCCGCCTTCGCGATGGATTTCTCGCGCCCCAATGTCGACTATGCCGATCTGCTGAGGTTATCGCAGAATGCCACCAAGCCCGCCATCGCGCGTGTTGGCGGCGTCTGCATGGCCGGCGGCATGGGGCTGCTGTGCATGACCGACATGGCGGTTGCCGCCGATCATGTCGTCTTCGGGCTGCCCGAGGTGAAGGTCGGCGTGTTCCCGATGCAGGTGCTGAGCCTGCTGCAGAACATCGCGCCGCCGCGGCTCGTCAACGAATGGGCGCTGACGGGCGAGCCGTTCGATGCCAGGGCCGCGCAGGCCGCGGGCCTGCTCAACCATGTCGTGCCGGCGGCTGAACTCGACGCCAAGGTCGACTGGCTGATCGGCCGCATCGTCGACAAGTCGCCGACGGCGATCCGGCGCGGCAAATATGCCATGCGCGCGATTTCCTCGATGTCGTTCGACGAAGCCATCGCCTATCTCGAAAGCCAGATCGCCCTGCTGGCGATGACCGAGGATGCCAAGGAAGGCCTGAAGGCGTTTGCCGAGAAACGCAAGCCGGTGTGGCCGGGGAAGTAGGGAGCTGATTGCGGGCAGTCGCTGGAGACCACGCCACTCCAATGACAGCCTTCGGGGCAAGCCCGGCTCTCGCAACCTCCGACCGCGATGATATCCGTATCGGCGGGGTGTGTGCCAAACATCGGGCTGCGCCACAGCATTCGAACCGGGCCAAAGCAAAAATGCGCCAGCAACCACCGGCGCGTGATGGCCGGCAGACTGTAGACGATGAGGCCAAGCGCGAGCGAGACACTGAGGCCGCCAAACAGGCCGAAGCTACAACTGTAGAACACGAGCTGAAGATCACGTCTCGGCGGGTACGAACTTTTATTGCAGCCGCGAGAACCGGCGCGAAGTGGAAATGTGAAGCAGTGGAGATTCCGTCAATCAAGGTTTCGTTGTTGATGCGCGACCGCGCTCGAGATTCTAGAATAGTGACATGACGCCGCCAGGCACCCATGCAACCGATGGTCTCATCATCCGGACGCTGCGTCGGGACGAGATTGCGCTGGCCGTGGACTGGGCGGCGTCCGAGGGGTGGAATCCCGGCCTGTCCGACGCCGCGTGTTTTGCCGTGGTCGATCCCCACGGCTTCCTCGTGGCCGAGCGTGATGGCGTACCAGTGGCCACGGTGTCCTGCGTGAACTACGACGACCGCTTCGCCTTTCTCGGCTTCTACATCGTGCGGCCTGACATGCGCGGACAGGGGTACGGCCTCCGGCTCTGGCAGGCGGCTATGGGACATGCGGGATCGCGCGTCATCGGGCTCGACGGCGTGGTTGCGCAGCGGGACAACTACCGCAGATCCGGCTTTAGCTACGCCTACGCCAATGTCCGTTACGGCGGGATGCCTGCGGGGGCGCTGCCGGCGCCGGCGGGCGGCGATATCGTCCCCCTGGTCGACGTGCCGCTGGGCGACATCGAAGCGTCCGACGCGGCAGTTTTTCCTGCCGCGCGCCCGGCATTCTTGCAGGCCTGGATCGCCAGCCCGGGACATGTCGGCCGCGCGCTCATCCGCGACGGCGCGCTGGCTGCCTGGGGAGTGATCCGCCCATGCCGCACGGGCTACAAGATCGGCCCGTTGATTGCGGATCTGCGTCGTGACGCCGAGGCCGTGCTCTCGGCCCTCCTGACCGTTTCCGGCGCAGCCGAGGTTTTCATCGACGCCCCCGCGATTAATCCGGATGCGGTGGGTCTAGCCGAAAGCCTCGGCTTGAAGCCCGTGTTCGAGACCGCGCGCATGTACACCGGGCCGGTCGCCCCACTGCGGATCGAGCGGGTGTTCGGCGTTACGACCTTCGAGCTCGGCTAGCTTAGCGCCGAAGCGGTCGGGCGAAGCTCAGCTCGTGGCCGTCGGGATCGGTGAGATGGAAATAGCGTTCGCCCCATTCGGCGTCGCGCGGCGTGGTCGAGGGCGAGAATCCCGCGGCGAGCGCCTTGGCGTAAACGGCGTCGACATCGCCGACATGGAAGATGATGCGACCCCACCAACTCCATTGCTTGTCTGTAGGGGTGGCGATCAGGTTGAGAAAGCCAGTGCCGACGCGGAAGGTCGTGAACGGCGACTCCGCGCCGCCGTAGGGAATATCGTCGAAGCCGAGCGCGCGATAGAAGGCGACCGCGCGGGCCATGTCGTGGGTGGCGATGGTGATCGCGCTGATGCTCTCGATCGTCATGGAAGCGCTCCGGACCGCAATAAATGCCGCGGAACAGAGAAGCGCAGCTCGACGGTGTCGCGCAAGGCCCGCGCGCTAGCGCCGGCGTCGCCGGCTCATCGTCGCTCCCAGCGCAAAGAAGATCGCCGCTCCGATCGCGACGGTCGCGGCGCGGGCGACATCGCCGGGCAGCAGCACAGCCTGTTGCGCTGCGCCTTGGCTGAAGGAGCCGCGCGTGCGGTGCAGGCGGGTGATCGGATGGTCGAGATTGTCGGTACGGTCGGGCACCAGCGGAACATCCGTCTGCTGGCCGGCGAAGGCCTTGGCGGCGAGATAGCGGTCGAGCACCGTCGGCGCGACGGCGTTGCCGAGGATGGTGAGCAGCGTCGGCCAGCCGATCCAATATTCCCGGAAGCCGCCGGCGGCGACGCGATAGACCGCGTCGGCGATCACCTCGGGCTGGACCGGCCGGCCCATCGGGCGGGGCGTGTGCGCCAGGTGGGCACGTGCCCAGTCGAATTGCGGCGTGTTCACGGCCGGAAGGTCGACCATGCAAAGCGTGATGCGCGAGCGCTCGTGCATCAGCTCGGCGCGCAGCGAGTCGGTGAAGCCGCGAATGGCGTGCTTGGCGCCGCAATAGGCTGCCTGCAAGGGAATGCCGCGATAGGCGAGCGCCGAGCCGATCTGGATGATCCTGCCTTCGTTGCGCCGACGCATCGAGCGCAGCGCCGCCATCGTGCCGTGGACGAAGCCGAGATAGGTGACCTCGGTGACCCGGCGGAATTCGTCGGCGGTGATGTCGGCGACGGTCGAGAACACCGTCTCCATGGCATCGTTGATCCAGATGTCGACCGGGCCCAGCCGCTGCTCGAGCCGCTCGGCGGCATCGGACAGGGCCTGCGCATCGGCGACATCGACCGCCTCGTATTCGGCATGGGCAAATCGCGCCTGCAACTCGCGCTGTACTTCGCGCAGCGCCTCCCCGTCGCGCGCGATCAGGCCGACGCGATCGCCGGCTTCGGCAAAGCGTTTGGCGATGGCGCGACCGACGCCGGCCGAGGCGCCGGTGATGATGATGGTGCGGGCTGGTCTGCGAGGCATGTCCGGGTTCTCCACGCGCCCCGAGGGACAAACGTGCAGCGCCCGGCAATGTTTCGGGCGCGGAGAGCCGCACCGATGAAACCTTGGTAAGCTCCCGGGGAGATCTCACCAAGGAAGCCGCCGAGTGTCGAAAGCTCCCTCAGGTCCGGGCGGCTCAGCCCGGATTTGCCTTGAGGCCGGCGGCCTCGATGCCGGCGACGGCGCAGATCTCGTCGTTGTCGGACGTGTCGCCGGAGACGCCGACGGCGCCGAGCAGCGTGGCGCCGTCCATGATCAGCACGCCGCCGGGCACCGGCACCATTCGGCCTTGCGCCAGCGTATTCACAGCGTCGATGAAATAGGCCTGTTCCTGGGCACGCTGGAACAGTGCGCGCGAGCCGAGGCCGAGCGCTAGCGCACCATAGGCCTTGCCATGCGCAACCTCGGCCCGCATCAGGCTGGTGCCGTCCTGTGCGACAGCTGCCTTCAGGCAGCCGCGGGCGTCGAGCACCATGACGGCGAGCGGCTTGAGCTTCTTTTCGACGCCCTTGGCGAGCGTGGCGTCGAGGATCTTGCGGGCAGTGTCGAGCGTGAGATCGGCCATGTCGATGAGTTCCCTATGTCGTTAAGTCAAGCGAGCTGCGTCTGGTAGGCAAAGCGAAGCGTGCACGCCATCTAGCGAAGAAGGAGGTCTGCGGCGGGCATGCTTCGCTTTGCTCACCCGATGAACTATGTCGATGCGCGCCCTCGCTCGAGGCTCATCGCCAGAAGCTGCGCGGCGTGGACGGCGCCGCGGGCGGCGCCGTCCTGGATCTGGTGGCGGCAAGAGGTGCCGTCGGCGACGATGAACGTCGAAGCGTCGGCCTTACGGACTGCAGGTAACAGTGATGCCTCAGCCATCTGCAAGGAGACATCGTAGGTCTCGGCGCCATAGCCGAACGCGCCGGCCATGCCGCAGCACGAGGACTCGATGGTCTCGATCGTGAGCTCTGGAATGAGGCGCAGGACCTGCTCAACGGGCTTGAACGCGGCGAAGGATTTTTGGTGGCAATGGCCGTGCAGCAGCGCCTTGCCGGGCAGAGGGCCTAGCGGCAGCGCCAGTCGGCCGCTTTCGGCTTCGCGGGCCAGAAACTCCTCCAGCAGCAGCGCGTGGGCGCTGATTGTCCTCGCAACGGTGTCGTTGCGCAGCGACAGCAGCTCGTCGCGCAGCGTCAGCAGGCAGCTTGGTTCGATGCCGATGATCGGCACGCCGCGCGAGGCGAACGGTGCGTAAGTCTCGACCAGGCGCTGCAGCTCGGACTTTGCTTCGTCGACGAGGCCGGCGGAGAGAAAGGTCCGGCCGCAGCAGAGCGCGCGGCCGCCATCGGCCGGCCTGGGCACGTAGACGCGATAGCCGCCGGCGATCAGCACGCGCAGCGCGGCGTCGAGATTCTCACGTTCATAGATGCGGTTGAAGGTATCGCCGAACAGCACAACCTCGCGGCCATCAGTCGGACCGAATGCGTCGGCATCGACGCGGAAGGTGTCGGTGCGGAACGCCGGCAGCTCGCGTCTGGCGCTGATGCCGGTGACACGCTCCATCAGCGCGCGCAACGGCGCAACATGATTGCGCAGGTTCATGAACGGCGCAAAGCGGGCGGCCATATCGGCGTAGCGCGGCAGATAGGCCACGAGCCGGTCACGCAGCGTGAGGCCATGCGTGGTCGCGCGCGCCGCCAGCACCTCGATCTTCATCTTGGCCATGTCGACGCCGGTCGGGCATTCGCGCCGGCAGGCCTTGCAGGACACGCAGAGCTTCAGCGTCTCCATCATCTCGTCAGAAGACAGCGCGCCCGGACCGAGTTGGCCTGAGATCGCGAGCCGCAGCGTGTTGGCGCGCCCGCGCGTGACATCCTTCTCGTCCCGGGTGGCGCGGTAGGATGGGCACATTACTCCGCCGTCGAGCTTGCGGCAGGCGCCGTTGTTGTTGCACATCTCGACCGCGCCCTGGAAACCGCCGGCTGCGCCGGGATAGGCCGACCAGTCGAGCACGGGCTTGATGTCGTCGATGCGATAGTCCGGCGGATAGCGGAAGAGCGAGCGGTCGTCCATTTTCGGCGGATCGACGATGCGGCCGGGATTGAGCACGTTGCCGGGGTCGAAGCGCTGCTTGACCTCCTTGAAGTCCGCGACAATGCGGCTGCCGAACATCTGCTCGTGAAACTCCGAGCGGACGATGCCATCGCCATGCTCGCCGGAATGCGAGCCCTTGTATTCGCGCACCATCGCGAACGCTTCTTCGGCGATGGCGCGCATCGCCTTGACGTCCTTCTCCAGCTTCAGGTTCAGCACCGGGCGCACATGCAGGCAGCCTTCCGAGGCGTGCGCATACATCGTGCCGCGGGTGCCGTGCTTGGCGAAGACGTCGTTGAGCCTCGCCGTGTAGTCGGCGAGATGCGGCAGCGGCACGGCACAGTCCTCGACGAAGGACACCGGCTTGCCGGCCTCCTTCATCGACATCATCACGTTGAGCCCGGCGGCGCGGAAATCGGCGACGGCGGTCTGCAGCGCGGGCTCGGTGATCTCGACAACGCCGCCCCATTTGCGAGGCTCGTTCGTCCAGGCAAAGCCGAGGTCGCCCATCAGTTCGCCGAGCTGCTTCAGCTTAGCGAGGTTTTCGTCTGTCGTCTCCTCGGCGAACTCCACCACGAGGATGGCGTCGGGATCGCCGCGGACGGCCGCCGCGATCACCGGCTGGAACATCGCGATATCCCGGCCGAGTCCGATCATGGTGCGGTCGACCAGCTCGACGGCGATCGGCTTCAGTTTGACCAGATGCTGGGCCGCATCCATCGCCTCGTAGAAGCTGCCGAAATGGCAGACGCCGAGCACCTTGGTGCGGATCAACGGCCACAGCTTCAGCTCTATGCGGGTCGAGAAGGCCAGCGTGCCTTCGGAGCCGACCAGGAGGTGCGCGAGATTATTGGTGGAGTTGCGCGGAGTCAGCGCATCGAGATTATAGCCGCCGACGCGGCGCTGCACTTTGGGAAACTTGTCGGCGACCTCCGCAGCCTCGCGCTCGCCGAGCGCCAGCATGTCGCGGAACAGCGCGCGGGCCTCGTCGGGCGCGTTGACGTCTTTGAGGTCGCGCGGCACCTCTCCGAAGCGGGCCAGCGTGCCGTCGGCCAGCGCGGCGTCGATCGCAATGGTATTGTCGCGCATCGTGCCGTAGCGCAGCGAGCGGCCGCCGCAGGAATTGTTGCCCGCCATGCCGCCGATCGTGGCGCGCGAGGCGGTGGAGACGTCGACCGGAAACCACAACCCGTGCTTCTTGAGCTGGCGGTTGAGGTCATCGAGCACGATGCCCGGCTCGACCACACACGTCCGCCCCTCGACGTCGAGCGAGACGATCCGGCTCAAATGCTTGGAGAAGTCGACCACGAGGCCTTCGTTGACGGTCTGACCGCATTGCGAGGTGCCGCCGCCGCGCGGGGTGACGATGTGGCCGTCGTCGCGGGCGACGGCGAGCGCCCGCAGCGCCTCGTCCATGGTGCGCGGCACGACCACGCCGGCCGGGATGACCTGGTAGAACGAGGCATCGGTGGCGTAGCGGCCCCGGTTGAACCGATCGAAGAAGACATCGCCCGTGATCTCGGCACGGAGCTTCTGTTCGAGCCTGGACGGACCGGCTTTGGCGTTCGGCATGATGATCCCTGGTCGGGCCTGGTGGCGTCGCAGTTCCACGGGCCTCGGCCCGGTGTCAATCATTTATGAGACAGCGTCAACCAGATTGCATGCAATTTTGAGGGAGCGATCTCGACCTTAGTCTACTCTGGCCGGCTTTCCCTCGGTCGCCGGTGCGGCGGTCGTCTGCTCCTCGCCGAAATAGGCGATCGCCGCGGCGCCCTTGTTGCGCAGGTGTTGGAATAGGATGTCCGACAGCTCGCTGCCGGCGCGCCGGCGCAGCGCGTCGAGGATCAATTCGTGCTCGCGCATGGCCTCGCTCCAACGCTCGCGCTTGCGGGCGAAGTTCGCCGAGAAGCGGACCCGCCGGATACGGCCTGCGAGGCTCTCATACGTCGCGTGAAGCGTGGCATTGGCGGCGGCATCGACGATCGCACGGTGGATGAGCTGGTTCATGCGGAAATAGCCCTGCATGTCCTGTCGCATGTAAAAACCGTACATATCGTGATGATACTGCGCGATTTTTTCGACGCCTTCATCCGAGATCTTCTCGCAGGCGAGGCGGCCGGCGAGGCCCTCCAGGCCGCCCATCAGATCGAACAATTCCTGAATGTCGGCAGCGCTCAAGGGGCGCACCCGGGCGCCGCGATTGGGCAGCAGCTCCACCAGCCCTTCAGCCGCGAGGACCTTGAGAGCTTCACGCAAGGGCGTGCGCGAGACGCCCAGCATCTCGCACAATTGCCGCTCAGACAGCCGGCCGCCATCTGCGACATGACCCTCGACAATGTAGTCGCGCAGCCGCGCCAGGATCTCCTCGTGCAGCGAGGTCTCGTCGCGCGCAGGGGAAGGGCGGCCTGTCGGCTCGGCCAAAGGGACGGTTTCGATATGTGGAATCGTGGAACTCATCGGTGCGATTGTAGCGGGTGTTACAGATATGGTCGACCGCAGAAATGCATGCGTATGACACTTGTAAAGCAAAAAATTGCATGCAATCATGGGTGTCAGAATGCCGCTATTCTCTGGAGTTGCGCTGTGACCCGTCACCAAGGCCGCCATTTCCTGCACATTCCGGGCCCGAGTCCGGTGCCCGAGCGGGTGTTGCGAGCCATGGATATGCCGGTGATCGATCACCGCAGTGCCGAGTTCGCCGAACTCGGCAAGGCCGTTCTCGACGGCTCACAGAAGATCTTCAAGACCACGAGCCCCGTCGTCATCTATCCGTCCTCCGGTACCGGAGCCTGGGAGGCCGCAATCGTCAACACGCTGTCGTCTGGCGACAAGGTGCTGATGGTTGAGACCGGCCACTTCGCGACGTTGTGGCGGCAGATGGCGGCGCGCTGGGGCATTGAGGTCGATTTCATTCCCGGCGATTGGCGCCGGGGCGTCGATCCCTCGGTCATCGAGGAGAAGCTGACGGCCGATACCGCGCATCAGCTGAAGGCGGTCATGGTCGTGCACAACGAGACCTCGACCGGCGCGACCAGCCGGATCGCCGAGGTGCGCGCGGCGATGGATCGCGCCAAGCATCCGGCGCTGCTGATGGTCGACACCATTTCCGGTCTCGCCTCGGCCGACTTCCGCTTTGACGAGTGGAAGGTCGACGTCGCCGTGTCCTGCTCCCAGAAGGGCTTCATGCTGCCGCCGGGGCTCGGCTTCAACGCCGTCTCGGACAAGGCGCGCGCGGTGGCCAAGACCAACAAGATGCCGCGCTCGTTCTGGGACTGGGAGGACATGCTGAAGCTGAATGCGAACGGCTTCTTCCCCTATACGCCGGCGACGAATCTGCTTTACGGCCTGCGTGAAGCGATCGCGATGCTGCTCGAGGAGGGGCTCGATCAGGTGTTCGCGCGTCACCAGCGCCTCGCGGCAGCGACCCGGGCGGCAGTGGAGCATTGGGGTCTTGAAGTGCTGTGCCAGGAGTCGAAGGACTACTCTCCGGTACTGACCGCGGTGCTGATGCCGCCGGGCCATAATGCCGACGAGTTCCGCCAGGTCGTGCTGGACAATTTCAACATGTCGCTCGGCTCGGGCTTGTCCAAGGTCGCCGGCAAGGTGTTCCGCATCGGCCATCTCGGTGAGTGCAACGAGCTGACCCTGATGGCGGCGCTGAGCGGTGTCGAGATGGGGATGCGTGTCGCCGGTGTGCCGCATCGTGGCGGTGGCGTCGATGCGGCCATGGCGCTCCTGGAGCAGCCGCTGCCCGGCAATGCGCCGCGGCATCTCGCGGTTGTGAAATGAGGCGAAATCGCGTGCGGCTCCGGGGCACAACGGCTCGTGCCGCACTGCACAGAAAAAGGGGAATCGTGTGCATCTGAGGGATGTCAGCCCGAAGCGCTCGGTGCTCGCGTCTTCTTTATTGACGCCAGCGGTCTGGCGGGAGAAAAGCGCGGCGAACGCGTGGGATGCCACGTCCGCGCGCCAACCAAATGACCGGGGATGGACGCCAATGACTGTGCACACAGGACGGCATTTTCTTCAGATTCCGGGGCCGACCAACGTGCCCGACCGCGTGCTCCGCGCGATGGATATGCCGACGCTCGACCATCGCGGTCCGGAGTTCGCTGAACTCGGTTTCGCGGTGCTGGCCGCCTCGCAACGGATCTTCCGAACCAAGCAGCCGGTGATCATCTATCCGTCGTCCGGCACCGGCGCATGGGAAGCCGCAATCGTCAACACGCTCGCGCCCGGCGACAAGGTGCTGATGGCCGAGACCGGCCAGTTCGCGGTGCTGTGGCGGGGCATCGCCGACAAGTTCAAGCTCGACGTCGATTTCATCCCCGGCGATTGGCGTCACGGCGCCGATATCGCGGCGATCGAGCAGCGCCTCGTCGACGACAAGGCGCACAAGATCAAGGCCGTCTGCGTCGTTCACAACGAGACCTCAACGGGCTGCCTGACACCGCCGCTCGAGGTGCGCAAGGCGCTCGATCGCGCCGGCCATCCGGCGCTGTTGATGGTCGACACCATCTCGGGCCTCGGCTCGATGGAGTATGAGCACGACGCCTGGGGCATCGACGTCTCCGTCGCCGGCTCGCAGAAGGGGCTGATGCTGCCGCCGGGCCTCGGCTTCAACGCCGTCTCCGAGAAGGCGCTTGCCGTCGCCAAGGCCAATCCCGGCATGCGCTCCTATTGGGACTGGCAGGAGATCATCACCTTCAACAAGCTCGGCACCTTCCCCTATACGCCTGCATGCAATCTCTTGATGGGCCTCAACGAGGCGCTGAAGATGCTGGAGGAGGAAGGCCACGAGAACGTGTTCGCACGCCACCGCCGCCACAGCCTCGCGACGCGCGCGGCGGTGAAGGCCTGGGGCCTCGACACGCAATGCGCCGATCCGCAGGCGCATTCGCCGGCGCTGACCGGCGTCGTCATGCCCGAGGGCCACGACGCCGATGCGTTCCGCAAGACCGTGCTCGAGAACTTCGACATGTCGCTCGGCACCGGCCTGAACAAGATCAAGGGCAAGGTGTTCCGCATCGGCCATATCGGCCACTTCAACGACCTGATGCTGATGGGCACGCTGTCTGGCGTCGAGATGGGCCTCGCGCTCGCCAATGTCCCGCATCGCGCCGGTGGCGTGCTCGCCGCAATGGACGTCCTGAAGGCGCGCGAGGCTGCGCCGATTCCGAAGGTGGCCTGATGAGCGCTCCTGCGACCGGCTCCGACGATCTCATCTATGCCGTCGACGACGGCATCGCCAAGATCACCTTCAACCGGCCGCAGGCGCGCAACGCGATGACGTTCGCGATGTACGACCGGATGGCCTCGATCTGCGAGGCCATCAACGCCGACCGCTCGATCAAGGCGCTGATCCTGACCGGGGCGGGCGACAAGGCCTTCGCCTCCGGCACCGACATCTCCCAATTCCGCGCCTTCAAGATCGCGCAGGACGCGCTCGACTATGAGGCGCGTATCGACCGCGTGCTCGGAACTCTCGAACTTTGCCGCGTGCCGGTCATCGCGGCGATCGCGGGCGCCTGCACAGGCGGTGGCGCGGGCATCGCCGCCTGCTGCGACATCCGCATCGGCACCGAGAGCACGCGCATCGGTTTTCCGATCGCGCGCACGCTCGGCAATTGTCTGTCGATGTCGAATATTTCGCGCGTGGTCTCGCTGATCGGACCGGCGCGGACCAAGGACCTGATCTTCAAGGCGCGCCTTGTCGAGGCGCCGGAGGCGCTCGCGCTCGGCCTGCTCAGCGAGATCGTGCCCGACGTCGACACCCTGCAGGCGCGAGCGTTGGAGACGGCAAGACTGGTTGCCTCGCATGCACCGATCACGCTCGAAGTCACGAAAGAGGCCGTGCGCCGCATCCGCCGCACGCTGTCCCGCGACGAGGGCGAAGACCTGATCCTGCGCGCCTATATGAGCGAGGATTTCCGCGAGGGCATGGACGCGTTCCTGAACAAGCGGACGCCGAACTGGAAGGGCAAGTAGTCCGATGCTGATCGTGCGACCTTATGCTGATGTCATGAGGCCGCATCTCGCTTGTGTTCTTGAAGTGACCACAATAAGCCGGCAGTATCCTGGTAGGACACAAGCTGGTGCTTTGAACGGGGGATGAAACACGTGCGTAATCTGATCACGATCGCAGCCGCTGCGGCTGCCATTTTCGCAAGCGCGCCGGCCTCTGCCGGTTGGGAGCCGACCAAGCCGGTCGAGATCGTCGTCGCCGCCGGCGCCGGCGGTGCTTCCGATCAGATGGCGCGGATGATGCAGGCCGCGATCCAGAAGAACAATCTTCTGAAGCAGCCGGTGGTCGTGTCGCTGAAGGGCGGCGCATCCGGGGCCGAAGCGCTGATGTACATGAAATCCAGCGACGGCGATCCGAACAAGGTCCTGATCGCCTATTCGCTGATCTACATGCTGCCGCTGTCGGCCAAGCTGCCGTTCGACTGGCGTGAGCTGTCGCCCATTGCCGTGATCGCGCTCGACCAGTTCGTGCTGTGGGACAATGTCAACGGCCCGAAGACGGTGAAGGAGTTCATCGACGCCGCCAAGGCATCGAGCTCGCCGTTCAAGATGGGCGGCACCGGATCCAAGCGCGAGGACCATGTGCTGACCGTTTTCATGGAGAAGAAGACCGGCGCGAAGTTCTCCTATCTGCCCTACAAGTCGGGCGGTGAGGCTGCGACCCAACTGGTCGGCGGGCACACCGAGGCCAACGTGAACAATCCTTCCGAGAACCTTGAAGTCTGGCGCGCCGGCCAGGTGCGTCCGCTCTGCGTGTTCGACAAGGAGCGCATCTCCTACACCACCAAGGTCACGGAAACGCAGTCCTGGAACGATATTCCGACCTGCAAGGAGCAGGGGCTGGACGTGCAGTACCTGATGCTGCGTGGCATGTTCCTGCCGGGCAAGGTGACGCAGGAGCAGCAGGAGTTCTATGTCGACCTGTTCAGCAAGCTGGTTCAGACGCCGGAATACAAGGATTATATGGAGAAGCAGGCGCTCAAGCCGATCTTCCTCACCGGCAAAGACATGCTGCAGTTCCTCGAAGAGGACGGCTCGCTCAACAAGCAACTGATGACGGAAGCCGGCTTCGTAGCCAAGTAAGGCCGGCGAAGCCGAGGGGATGAGGAAGATCGATGTCCAACGCTGAGCTCGAGATCGCGGTCGACGATCCGACGGCGCCGGAGGAGAATTCTCCGGCCGTCACCTCCAACCGGACCGTCGACGTCGGAGTGTCGCTGCTGCTGCTCGGGCTCGCTGTCCTGCTCGCCTGGGACAATTGGCGGACCGGCGCGTCCTGGGACTCGACCGGTCCCGAGCCCGGCTACTTCCCGTTCTATCTGTCGGTGATCCTCGGCGGCGCCAGCCTCTACGGAATCGGCGCCGCCTTCCTGTCGAGCAAGGAAGCGCGCGAGACCTTCGTGACGCGGGCGCAGCTGCGACGCGTGATGGCGGTATTCGTGCCGACGCTGCTCTTCTGCATCGCCATGCAGTTTCTCGGCATCTACGTGGCGAGCTTTCTCCTGATCGCCGGCTTCATGCGGATCGTCGGCAAGATCGCGATCTGGAAATCGCTGCTCACGGCGTTCCTGTTCAGCGCCGTGATGTTCGTGACCTTCGATGTCGTGTTCGACGTGATCATGCCCAAGGGACCGCTCGAAGCGGCGTTCGGGTACTAACCAATTCTCTCACCAGTCGTCATTGCGAGCGAAGCGAAGCAATCCAGACTCGAGCCTGACAACTCCTGGATCGCGTCGTCGCTTCGCTCCTCGCGATGACGGAGGAAGTGGAACTGCACCAATGGAAGCCAAGTAATGGAAGCTCTGGGTCTGCTGCTGCACGGGTTCGCGGTCCTCCTGACCTGGAAGACGCTGCTCTTGATGATGGTCGGGCTGGTGCTCGGCGTGTTCGTCGGTGTGCTGCCGGGGCTCGGCGGTCCCAACGGCGTCGCCATCCTGTTGCCGCTCACCTTCTCGATGGACCCGACCTCGGCCATCGTGATGCTGTCCTGCATCTACTGGGGCGCGCTGTTCGGCGGCGCCATCACCTCGATCCTGTTCAATATTCCCGGAGAGGCCTGGTCCGTCGCGACCACCTTCGACGGTTATCCGATGGCACAGCAGGGCAAGGCGGCGGAGGCGCTGACCGCGGCCTTCACCTCGTCCTTCATCGGCTCGCTGGTCGCGGTGCTGCTGATCACCTTCCTGGCACCATGGATATCGTCCTTCGCGCTGAAGTTCGGGCCGCCGGAGTTCTTCGCCGTCTATCTGCTGACCTTCTGCTCCTTCGTCGGCTTGGGACGTGAGGACAAGCACAAGACCGTTATCGCGATGGCGATCGGCCTGCTGCTCGCCGGCGTCGGCATGGACACCGTCTCCGGCCAGCTGCGCATGACCTTCGGCTCGACCGACCTCTTGCGTGGCATCAACTTCCTGGTCGCCGTGATCGGCCTGTTCGGCATCAGCGAGATCCTGCTGACGATGGAAGAGCGTCTGGCGCTGCGCGGCCACGCCGCATCGATCTCGCTGCGCACGGTGCTCGCCGTCTGGAAGGACCTGCCGAAGTACTGGATGACGCTTTTCCGCTCCTCGGTGATCGGCTGCTGGCTCGGCATCACGCCGGGCGGCGCCATCGCGGCCTCCTTCATGGGCTATAACCTCGCCAAGCGCTTCTCCAAGGACCAGGACAGTTTTGGCAAGGGCCGCATCGAGGGCGTGTTCGCGCCTGAGACCGCGGCGCACGCCTCGGGCACCGCGGCGCTGCTGCCGATGCTCGCGCTCGGCATTCCCGGCTCGGGCACCGCGGCGATCCTGCTCGGCGGTCTGATGGTGTGGGGCCTCAATCCCGGCCCGCTGCTGTTCGTGGAGCACAAGGATTTCGTCTGGGGCCTGATCGCCTCGATGTATCTCGGCAACGTGGTCGGCCTGGTGCTGGTGCTCTCGACCGTGCCGATCTTCGCCTCGATCCTGCGCGTGCCGTTCGCGGCGGTGGCGCCGATGATCGTGGTGTCCTGCGCGATCGGCGCCTATGCGATCCAGAACGCGATGTTCGACGTCTGGCTGATGCTCGGCTTCGGCGTCGTCGGCTACGTCTTCAAGAAGATCAAGATCCCGCTGGCGCCGTTCACGCTGGCGCTGGTGCTCGGCAGCCGCGCCGAGGACGCCTTCCGGCAGTCGATGATCATCTCCGGCGGCAACATGAAGGTGTTCTGGGCGAACGGCCTGGTCGGCACCATCACGACGCTGGCGATCGTGCTGCTGTTCTGGCCGCTGATCGACCGGCTGGTGGCGAGCGTCAGCAAGTCGACCCCGCCAGCAGCGAAGGCTGAGGCGTAGGCGCGGTCTTCCACCCACGGTCATTCCGGGGCAAGGCCGCAGGCCTTGAACCCGGAATCTCGAGATTGGGTGGCGTTCTTTTCGACAGCTCGGGATTCCGGGTTCAATCGCCAACGCGTAGCCGCTGCGCGGCTTCGCGCTGTCGATTGCCCCGGAATGACGTTGGAGGCGCGATGGGCCACGCGCCTATCAACTCGGCGGTGTCAATCGCCACACCGGCTCTCACCACGCGTAGCGCACTGTCCCCTTGCCGGCATACGACCGCGTCACGTTCGAGATTTCGCTCTCGAACGTCGCCATCGCGCTCCAGCCGTTCAGCCAGTTCATCTCGATTGAGGTCGTGGTCAATGCAGAGTCGCGCGCCTGCGCTGCGCCGTTGACGACGAAGCTCGCGCCGGGCAGCGTCTGGAACGTCGCGGCTACGGAGCGATCGGGATTGAAGTCGTGAGCCCAGGCGAGGCGGCCGCGCAAGGTGAGATTGCCGTCTGCCAGTGCATAGGATTTGTCGGAGCGCAGGCCGAGCTCGGTGCGCGTGTCGGTGACGGTCTTCCCGGCGTAGGTCAGGGCGAAGGTCGCGGCGCCGGCTGTGGCCTGTTCGATATAAGTGGGCAGGCGCAAGCTGGTCACCTGCGCTGCCGCATAGGGTGTGACTCCGACGCCGCCAAGCGGCGCGACGAAACGCGTGCCGCCCTCGATGCGGCCGGTCCACGCATTGGCCTGATAGCTCGCGCGTAAGCGATCGGTGCCGGAGATGGTGACGGTGCGGTCGGTGGTGACGTCCTGCCAACCGTAAGCCAGCGCGGCCCTCAGATAGCTCGGACCAATGTGATGATGCAGATAGGCGCCGGCCTGGAACAGGTCGGAGCGGCCGGAGCCGAGACCGTTGACACTGAAGCTGGTGCCGCCTCCGGCGAGGGCAAAGCCTGCGATGGTGCGCGGCGCGATCCGATAGTCGGCGCCGACGGCGGTGCCGGCAAGGTGGCTGGTGGTGTCGTTGGAGCCGACGCTAGCATTGCCGCTTGTCGATTGCGAGCCGCCGAAGCCGGCCGCCCACACGTTCCAGCGCTGCGCAAAATCCGCAGGCCGTTCGTCGGGCAGCATTGCAAAGGCATCGGTGCGTTTGCGCGCCGCGTCGGCGTAGCTGCTCGCACCACCGCTGCCCTGGCGTTGGGCGAACGGATCGGTGAGCAGGCCGGCGAACTGGCTCATCGCATTGAAGGTGGTCTGCTGCACGCCCGTGGCGCTCTCGCCAGAGGCCTGCGTCAACCCCGCCTGCTTCAGCTTGCCGAACACGAGCGGAATGTCGCCGGTGCGATCGAAGTAGGCCGACAACGTGTCGCCTACCGCCTTCTGATTGCCGTTGAGGCCGCCGGGCAGGGCAAACGCGAGGATCAGGTCGAGATAGACGTTGTTGGCGTCGTAGCTCAGTCTGGTCTTGAAGCCGGAAGGCAGGTTGGTCTTCACGACCGATCCGAAGCTGCCGGAGATGCCGCCGCTGGTCGTCAGGATGGTGTAGCGCTTGTCGACATAGCCGCCGGTGCCGAACACGGCGTTGACAGTCGCACCGCCGAGGGAGGCAGATCCACTCACGCTGGCGAACGAAGCCGTCGTCGGATCGAGCTGCACCAGATAGTACGCGCCCGACTGGAAGGCGAGATTGCCGATGATGGTCATCGACGAGCCGGCGGTGCCGTTGCCTGGCGCTAGCGTGCCGCCATTGTTGATGCTCACCGTCATCGGCGGATCGACGAGACCCGCGCCCATCAGCGTGCCGCCGGCATTGACCGTCACGCCCGAGGTGTTGGTGATGGCGCCGGCGACGTCGAGCACGCCGCCATTGATGATCGTGGCGCCGGTGTAGTTGCTCGTGCCGGTGAGCGTCATCCGGCCGGTGCCGGTCTTGGTGAAGCCGCCGCTGCCGGAGATCGCGCCGGAGAAGCTGGTATTGCCGTTGTTGCCGCCCGCCGTCAGCATTGCCGCGCCGAGCAGGACATTGCCGCTGCCCGCGAGCGAGCCGATGGCCTGATCGAAGCCGTTGAGATCGAGCGTTGCGCCTGACGCGATCATGAACGCGCTGGCCGAGGCGAGCACGCCCGAGGCGCCGGCCTGCAGGGTACCAGCACTGATCGTCGTCGCGCCGGTATAGGTGGTCGCTCCGTCGAACCGCATCGTGCCGGCGCCGACCTTGGTGAAGCCGCCGCTGCCCGAGATCGTGCCGAGAAAGCTCGTGCTGGTATTGTCGCCGCCCGACGTCAGCGTTCCCGCGCCGAGCAGCACGGCGCCCCCGCCGGTGAGCGAGGCGATGGTCTGGTTGAAGCCGTTGAGATCGAGCGTTGTGCCGCTATCGACCTCAAAAGAGCTCAAAGGTGCGAATGCGCCGGCCGCGCCCGCGCGCAGCGTGCCGCCATCGACGATGGTCAGGCCGGCGTAGGTGTTGGTGCCGCTGAGGGTGAGCACGCCGGGACCGCTCTTGACGAACGTGCCGTTGCCCGAGATCGTGCCCGAGAACACCGCGGCTCCGCCATTGTCGCCGATCGCCAGTGTTCCATTGCTCCCGAGCAGCACGTTGCCGCTGCCGCTCAATCCTCCGATGGTCTGACCGGTGCCATCGATATCGAGCGTCGCACCTGTCGCGATCATGTAGCTGCTGGCGACCGAGAGAACGCCGGACGCGCCGGTCCGCAGCGTGCCGCCGCTGACGAGGGTGTCGCCGGCGTAGCTGGTGACCCCGCTCAGCGTCAGGACTCCGGTGCCGAGCTTGGTCAGGCCGCCGCTGCCGGAGATCGTGCCGCTGAGCGTCAAGTTGTTGTCATTGGTGTCGAAGCTGCCGCCGCCGGCATTGAGGGTGATGTTGCGGCTGGAGCTGAAGTCCGCGAGAACTTGCAGCGTGCCGCCGCCGAACGACAGCCCGCCGGAGGCCGCGCCGAGATTGGCGTCGGAGGAGACCGCAAGCGTGCCCTGGTTGATCGCCCAGGGCGTGACGGCGGCCGTGGTGCCGGTCAACGTCCACGTGCTCGTGCCGGTCTTCACGAAACTCGAGAAGCCCTGATACTGCGCCGAGCCGCCGATGCTGGAGACGTCGAATGTGCCGTTCGCCGTGCCACCCAGCCGGAACGTGTCGCTGCCGTTGCCGACCACGTTGCCGTTGATGATCGAGCTCGCCCAGATCTCCAGCACGTTGCTGCCGCCGGTGAAGGCGATGGCGTTGGCGTCGAACAAGGGATCGCCGCTCAAATTGGATCCCGCCGAGATCGCGCCGCTGTTGATGATGGTGAGATTGGCCCCGCGCACGCCGTCGCCCGCTGACCCGAACACGCCATTAGACGAACTGCCGCCGATGCCGCGGATGCCTGTCGCGCCGCCCGTGATGCTGCCGGAATTGATCAGCGTGCCGCCGGTCGCGAAGACGACGCCCGCGCCACCATTGCCTCCGTCCCCGCCCGCGTTGGGCTGGCTGCTGTTGAGAGCATTGCCGCCGTCGCCGCCATTGCCGCCGGTGATGCTGCCGGAATTGGTGAGAACGCCCGTGCCGGTCAGATAGACGCCGTAGCCGCCATCGCCGCCGGCGCCGCCGTGCCCATTGTTGTTGGCCGTGCCGCCCGGACCGCCGATGCCACCGGCGATCGCGCCGGTGTTGGTGTAGTTGAGGCCAGTGCCGTCGATGACGAGCCCATAGCCGGCTGCGCCGCCGCCGCCGCCGCCCCAGCTCAGGCTGGCGGAGCCGCCGCGTCCGCCATAGCCGCCGGTAATGGTCGCGGTATTGCTGCCGTCCGTCGTGACCACCGCACCATGAGCGCCGCCACCGCCGCCGCCGCCGCTCGACGTGCCGCCGCCGCCCTGGCCAGCATGCCCCGATTCACCCGGCGCTCTGCCGCCTTGGCCGCCGCTGAACGCGCCGGAATAATCGCCACCACCGTCGCCGCCGACCGCGCCTGCGCCGCCGCCACCGCCCCCTTGCGTGAGGTTGCCTCCCGCAACACCATTCGCTCCGGAGCCGGTTGCCGAACTGGCGCCGCCGTTGCTGGTGCCGTTGACGTTGCCGCCGGAGCCGCCGCTGGTCGCCTGGGCGAGTGCTGGGCTTGCCAGCGCGAGCGATAGCAGCGCCGTGGTCGCCGTGAGCCAATGCAGGCGGGGCCGTCGGAGAGAACCGGCCGCACGCTCGGTGTTCGATGTTTCTGGAATCAGCACGCCAGCCCTTTGCGCAACTTGAAGTCGGGGCCAGTGCCGATCGACGGCAGAGGCCGTCATCCAAAGCACGCAAAATTGCGGAGACGGGAACTGTGACTTTTTGGGTGAATAGCGCGGCAGAGCCGTTCTCAGCCGGACTGTGGCACCGCCGCCACGTTCACGAGCAGCTGGACTGACTGCGCCGGACCGTTGTTCGATTCGCTCCGGCGCTTCTCCAGAGGTTGTGTCTTTGCGATGACAGCATTTTAGGCAGAGCGGTGGTAGGCTTCATTCATGGGCAGATTTCGTCCTGCTCAGCGTGGTGACGCCGCATGGATGGTCATCGCGCCCTGATGTTTCCTCCCGAGACGATCTCTTGCCCGGCGCTTGCGTCGGGCTTTTTTTTGCGCACGGTTCGATCGCTGAATTCAGCGTGTTTCAGCTCATTTGGGAGCAGAAAAGCAAAAGCCCTCGTCCGACTGATCGAACGAAGGCTTCATCGGGAAACATTGCCAGGACGCGATTGAACCCGCGTCAGCTTGGTCTCAGTTGACGGTTTCCTCGACCGGCATGTGGTACCAGTCGGACTCGTTGTCGAGCATCGTCTCGTCAAACGGAAGAGCACTGCCGTGGTTCAGGGCAGCTGCGTTGACGTCGCGAACCATGTCCATCGCCGTCAGAAACTCGTTCAACTCGGATGCGCTCATGACCCCGTTACTCCTCACGCCCGCGGGCCACTTCAGGTCCGCGTCAACTGATGAGAAGAGATTAACGCGGTCTTGCCTTGGCCTCAATCCGGTCAAGGTCGAAGTTCCAACGTGGTGACATCTGGGCCACAGCGGCGGAATGCCACGGCCCAGTCATATTGCACCTGCTCACACCACCCGATGCACCCGGAGATCGGCGATTTCGCCGTCAGTGAAGCCGAACTCGGCGAGGATCTCCTCGGTCTGCTCGCCGAACTCCGGCGGCCGCGCCGCCATACGGCTCGGCGTGCGCGACAACGTGAAGGGCTGCGCCACCAGCGTGATGTCGCGTCCGTCGTCGCTCGGCACGGGCTTGGCCATGCCGAGATGCTTCACCTGCGGATCGTCGAACATCTGATCGATCGCGTAGATCGGCCCGCAGGGCACGCCGGCGGCGTTGAGCTCGGCGACCCATTGCTCGCTGGTCTTGGCCAGCGTGCGCGCGTTGATTTCGGCGTTCAGCGCGTCACGGTTCTTCGATCGCGCCGGCGCCGTGGCGTAGTCCGGATTGTCGATCCATTCGGGCGCGCCGAGCGTCTGGCACAGCCGCTCCCAGATCCGCCCGCCGGTGGCGGCGATGTTGATGTAGCCGTCGGAGGTCTTGAAGACACCGGTCGGGATGCTGGTCGGATGGTTGTTGCCGGCCTGCGGCGCGACGTCCTTCTCCATCAGCCAGCGCGCAGCCTGGAAGTCGAGCATGAAGATCTGCGCCTGCAGCAGCGAGGTCTGCACCCACTGGCCCTCGCCGGAGACCTCGCGCTCCAAGAGCGCGGTGAGGATGCCCATCGCACAGGACAGGCCGGCGGAGAGGTCGGCAATCGGAATGCCCGCGCGCATGGGGCCCTCGCCGGGCGCGCCGGTGATCGACATCAGCCCGCCCATTCCTTGCGCGATCTGGTCGAAGCCCGGCCGCTTGGAATAAGGGCCGTCCTGGCCGAAGCCGGAGATGCTGCCATAGACGATGCGCGGATTGACCTTGCGCACGGCCTCGTAGTCGATGCCGAGCTTGGTCTTCACGTCGGGGCGATAGTTCTCGATCACGACATCGGCCTGCTTCGCCAGCCGCATGAATACGTCGACCCCCTTAGGGTCCTTCAGGTTGAGCGTCATCGCGCGCTTGTTGCGATGCAGGTTCTGGAAGTCGGAACCGCGGCGCGGGCCGCCGAGCGCCTCGCCGCCGTTCTCCATCATCGCGTCGATCTTGATGACATTGGCGCCCCAATCGGCGAACTGCCGGGCGCAGGTCGGGCCGGCGCGCACCCGTGTCAGATCGAGCACGGTGAAGCGGGACAGGGCTTTGGACGCGCGCGGGAAGGCCATGCGGACGAACTCCAGGGAACGTGACATGGCTGTATAGGAGAGCGCGCGTGAGGCGACAATTGCGCATGGGACGTGCGCACGGCCGCGCTCATGACGGTGATGCAGGGCTTGGCCGCGCTGGAACAAGTCTCAGCGTTGGTCGGCGATCACCTTGCCGTCGTTCGGCAGCGTGCCCGGCGCGACGATCTCCGCGTTTCCGCCGAGCTTGGTGACGCTGCGCAGGCTGGCGGTCACGGCCTCGGAGAGGCTGTCTGCCGGCGATGCGCATTCGGCCTTCAACGTCATCGCATCGGTCTCGCCGGCGCGGGTGACGACCAGGCGGAGGCGGCCGAGCTCGGGATGGCGCTTGCCGATCTCGGCGACCTGCTCGGGCCGCACGAACATGCCCTTGACCTTGGTGGTCTGATCGGCGCGGCCCATCCAGCCCTTGATGCGCATGTTGGTACGGCCGCAGGCGCTGAGGCCGGGCAGGGCGGCGGTGAGGTCGCCGAGCGCGAGGCGGATCCACGGGTGATGCGGATCGAGCGAGGTGACCACGATCTCGCCGACATCGCCCTCCGCGACGGGATCGCCGGTGCCGGGGCGGACGATCTCGAAGATCAGGTCCTCATTGACCACCATGCCCTCGCGCGCCGAGGTCTCATAGGCGATGATGCCGAGATCGGCGGTGCCGAACGCCTGGTAGGCGTCGACGCCGCGCGCCTTGATCTCGGCCTGCAGCGACGGCGGGAACGCTGCGCCCGACACCAGTGCGCGCTTGAGCGAGGAGACGTCGCGGCCGGCACTGGCGGCGGCGTCGAGCAGGATCTTCAGGAAATCGGGCGTGCCGCTGTAGCCGATCGGGCGATAGGCCTCGATCAACTCGAATTGCGCCTCGGTATTGCCTGGACCGGCCGGGATCACCGCGCAGCCGAGCGCGCGCGCCGAGGCGTCGAAGATGAAGCCGCCGGGCGTGAGGTGATAGCTGAAGGTGTTGAGCACGACGTCACTGCTGCGAAAGCCGGCCGCGAACAGCGCGCGGGCGCCGCGCCAGGGATCAGCGTGCGCGGCCTCCGGCTCGAAGATCGGCCCGGGAGAGGTGAACAGGCGCGAGAATGCCCCGGGCGGTTGCGCGACGAAGCCGCCGAATGGCGGCGCCGCCTTGTGCAGGGCAGGGAGCTCGGACTTGCGCAGCACCGGCAGTTGCGCCAGCGCCGCACGGCTCGTGATGTCCTGCGGATCGATGCCCTGCAGCAGCGCCGCATAGGCTGGCGCCTGCATCGCCGCGCGCAGCACGTCGGGCAGGCGGCTGAAGAGGTCCTGCTCACGCTCAGTGGGATCACGGGATTCGAGGGCGTCGTAGTGGGTGGTCATGCCCGGTCCTTCAGTCTTGCACCGTCATGCCCGGGCTTGTCCCGGGCATCCACGTCGTTCGTCGTTGCGGCTCGCGCGTGGATGGCCGGGTCAAGCCCGGCCATGACGAGGAGAGAAGCTCGGCTACAGCCACCGCTTCCGCCGCTTGAAGCTCTTCAGGTTCTTGAAGCTCTTGCGCTGGTCGCCGGCGCCGCCGAGGTAGAACTCCTTGACGTCCTCGTTGTCGCGCAAGCTGTCCGCGGTGCCGTCGAGCACCACCTTGCCTTGCTCCATGATGTAGCCGTGGCTGGCGACCGACAGCGCCGCACGCGCGTTCTGCTCGACAAGGAGAATGGTGACGCCGAGATCCCTATTGATCTCCTTGATGATAGCGAACACCTCCTTCACGAGCAGCGGCGACAAGCCCATCGACGGCTCGTCCATCAGGATCATCTTCGGTCGCGCCATCAGCGCGCGGCCGATCGCCAGCATCTGCTGCTCGCCGCCTGAGAGATATCCGGCAAGGCCGGTGCGCTCCTTCAGCCGCGGGAAATAGTTGAACACCATCTCGATGTCGCGGTTGACATCGCGATCGGATCGCGTGAACGCGCCGAGCTTGAGGTTCTCCAGCGAGGTCATGTCCGAGACGATGCGGCGGCCCTCCATGACCTGGAAGATGCCACGGCGGACGATCTTCTCCGGATCGATGCCGTCGATGCGCGCGCCGTCGAACATGATCTCGCCGCGCGTGACCTCGCCATCTTCGGTCTTGAGCAGGCCGGAGATCGCCTTGAGGGTCGTCGACTTGCCGGCTCCGTTGGCGCCGAGCAGCGCGACGATCGCTCCTTTGGGCACATCGAGGCTGAGCCCGCGCAGGACGAGGATGACGTCGTCATAGACGACCTCGATGTTGCGCACGGAGAGTAGCGGGGCTGCGCTCGCGCTGGCGGCGCTGGTTCGCGGAGTGTCGAGTGTCTCGGTCATTGTGGTTGTCCACCGCTGTCGTCCCCCGCGAAGGCGGGGGACCCAGTATTCCAGAGACGCCGTGGCTTCACCGAGAAGCCGCGGCGTACTGGATCCCCGCTTTAGCGGGGATGACGATCGTGTGTGGAGTTGCTGCCGAGCTCATTCGGCAGCAGCTCATCAGCTTACCAACCCGCCCATTCGGCCTTGCGCGGCAGCTCGATGGTCTTGACCTTCTCGAGCTTGATGACGCCCTTGGCCATGAGGTCGTTGAGGTCGCCCTCGGTCGGTCCGGTCACCTTGGCGCGATAGAGGTCGACCTTCATGGTGCCGCGGTGGTCCTTCTCGGTCCAGGTCGACGGGCTGCAGACGCCTTCCATGCCCGCGGGCACCCAGTCCTTCTTCTGGTGGAAGCCCTTGGCGACGTTCTCGCCGGTGGCGCCGCCATTCTTCGCTGCCCACTCGATCGCCTCCTTCATGTAGAGCGAGGAGCAGACCGCGGCGACGTAGTGCACCGGGCGATAGACCTTGCCGGTGGGGTCGGACATCTTGGAGATCTCCTGCACCGTCTTCATGCCCGGCGCATCGCCGCCCCACGCCACTGAGGTGCGCAGTGGGAAGATCACGCCGTCGGCGGCATCCCCTGCGGTCTTGGCGGCGTTCTCGTCCATGCCCCAGACGTTGGACAGGAACTGGACGTCGACGCCGGCATTCTTGCAGGCCTTCATCACCGAGATGTTCGAGGCCGCGGTGTTGCCGAGATAGGCGTAGTTGGCACCGGAGCTCTTCAGGCTCAGGCACTGCGCGCTGTAGTCGCCCGGTGCGAGCGCGAACACCAGCGGCGGCAGCACTTCGAAGCCGAGCTCGGTGGCGAGCGCCTCGCCCGCCGCCTTCGGCGCGTTCGGATAGGGGTGGTTGGCGCCCATGTGGACGAATTTCGGCTTGCCCGGCTTGCCCTTCGCCTTCCAGTCTTCGGCCGCCCAGGTCAGCTCGGCGCGCAGCGCGTCCGAGTAGCTCGGGCCGTAGAAGAAGTTGTACGGCGCAGGCTTGGCCTTACCGCTGGTGCCTTCGGGATCGGTCAAAGCGGCGGCGTAGGAGCCGGACATGTCCGGGATCTTGTCGTTGGCGAGGAAGCCGGTCAGCGCCTCGGTGTCGGCCGTGCCCCAGCCCATGATGGCGGCGACCTTGTTGTCCGGCGCCGACCACTTCTTGTACAGCGCGATCGCGCGCGGCACCTGGTAGCCATAGTCGTTGCTGTCGACAGCGAGCTGCTTGCCGCCGATGCCGCCGTTCTTGTTGACCCAGGCAAAGGTGTCGACCACGGCCTGGCCGTAGGGCGTACCGACGTCGGACGTGCCGCCCGACAGATCCTGCAGATGGCCGATGGCGATCTGCTGCGCATTTGCCGTCGAGGCGAAGGTGCCTGCGAGCAGCGCCAGGGCAGCCGAGCCCAGCCATGATGTCATCGTCATAGTGCTTCCTCCTGTGGTGCGTTTCGGGCCGGATTGTCGCCGGTCCCTTTTGGTTGGAATCAATGTGAGAACGGGTAGAGCTTCCAGTATGTCTTGATCTGGCGCCAGCGATGCGCGAGCCCGTCGGGCTCGAACATCAGGAAGGCGATGATGATCAGGCCGATGGCGATCTCGCGCAGGAAGGTGATGTTGTTGTTGAGCGCGAGCGCCTTGTCGATGGCGCCGCCCTTGAGGAAGTGACTGAGCCATTCCATGGCTTCGGGCAGAAGCACGACGAAGGCGGTCCCCATCAGGGTGCCCATGATCGAGCCGGTGCCGCCGATGATGATCATGGCCAGGAACAGGATGGAGCGCTCGATGCCGAAGCCTTCCTGCGAGATTACCAGCTGATAGTGCGCATAGAGCGCGCCGGCGATGCCGGCGAAGAAGGCGGCGAGGCCAAACGACAATGTGCGATATTTGGTCAGGTTGATGCCCATGATCTCGGCCGAGAGATAGTGGTCGCGGATCGCGATCAGCGCACGGCCGTCGCGGGTGCGCATCAGGTTGGTGACCAGGAGGTAGCAGACCAGCACATAGGCCAGCACGACGTAGAAATATTGCCGGTCGCCGCGCAGGGTGTAGCCGAAAATCGAGAACGGATTGGCCGACGCCGGTACCGAGCCGCCGGAGAACCATTCGGCGCGCGAGAAGAAGTCGAGCAGGATGTATTGCGCGGCAAGCGTCGCAATGACGAGATAGAGCCCCTTCAGCCGCGCCGCCGGCAGGCCGAAGACGAGCCCCACGAGCGCCGTGATCACGCCGGCGAGCGGGATCGCGAAGAAAACCGGGATCGCATAGGTGTTGTTGATGTAGGCCGAGGTGAAGGCGCCGAGCAGGAAGAAGCCGGCTTGGCCGATCGATATCTGCCCGGTAAAGCCGACCAGGATGTTGAGGCCGAGGGCGGCGATGGCGAAGATGCCGATCTGGATCGCGACCGACAGCCAGTATTCGGAGAACACCTGCGGCGCGAAGCACAGCAGGATCACGCCGGCGATCGCGAAATTGCGGCTCGTTCTGGTCGGGAAGATCGTGGTGTCCGCCGCGTAGGAGGTGCGGAAATCGCCGGCGGGTATCGTGGAACGCGCAACCATGGTTCAGATCCGCTCGATGTCTTTGGTGCCGAACAGGCCGTAGGGCTTGATCATCAGGATGATGATCAGGACGTAGAACGGCGCGATCTCGTAGAGATTGCCCCAATGCAGGTACTGGCTGTCGACATACTGCGCGACGTTCTCCAGCAGCCCGATGATGATGCCGCCGAGCACCGCGCCGCCGACTGAATCGAGTCCGCCGAGGATTGCCGCCGGGAATACCTTGATGCCGTAGGCCGACAAGCCTGATGAGACGCCGTTGACCACGGCCACGACCACACCTGCCACGGCCGAGACCGTGGCTGAGATCGCCCAGGCCATCGCGAAGACGTTCTTCACGGAGATGCCGAGCGACTGCGCCACCTGCTGATTGAAGGCAGTGGCCCGCATCGCGAGGCCGTATTTGGAGACCTTGAAGAACCAGGCCATGCCCAGCATCATCAGCACGGACACCACGAGGCTCATGACGTAGACGGTTTGAATCTGCAGCCCGAACAGATCGACGGCCTTGCTGGCGAACACCGGCGGGAACGGCTGCGGATTGACGCCGAACATCCATTTCAGCGCGGCCTGGAACACGGTCGAGAGACCGATCGTCACCATGATCACGGAAATGATCGGCTCGCCGATCATCGGCCGCAGGATCACGACCTGAACCGCGATGCCGAACGCGAACATGAAGACGAGCGTCAGCGGCATGCCGACCCAGAACGGCACCTGGTATTTGGTGAGCAGCAGCCAACATACCCAGGCGCCGATCAGCAGCAGCTCACCTTGCGCGAAGTTGACGACCTGGGTCGCCTTGTAGATCAGCACGAACGACATCGCGACCACGCCATAGAGCGTGCCGACGACGAGGCCGTTGACCAGGAGCTGGAAGAGGAAGGCGGTGTTCATGATGCGGGCACGCTGTAACCCTCTCCCCTTGTGGGAGAGGGTGGCTGCGCGCAGCGCAGCCGGGTGAGGGGTTCTCTCCGCGGGCGAGCGAGAGGAGAGGGACCCCTCACCCGACCGCGCTTGCGTCGACCGGCGGAGATGCCCTCTCCCACAAGGGGAGAGGGCGCAGTCATGCGCAGGGTCGCTCGCTGAGGCTCGCGCATCATTCCGCCGCCTCCGCCATCGGTCCACGCCCACCCAAATCCACGACCTTCAGTGTCGTTCGGATCCGCTGCGTCGTGCCGTCCTGGAAGCGGATGATGGTATCGACGGGGATCTCCGGCTTGCCGCCGTAGATGCCGTCGATGATGTCGGCATACTTCTCGTTGATCACGCTGCGGCGGACTTTTCGGGTGCGGGTCAGTTCGCCGTCGTCGGCGTCGAGCTCCTTGTAGAGCAGCAGGAAGCGGGCGATGCGCTGGGCCGGCGGCAGATGCGCGTTGACGGTCTCGACCTCCTTCTGCAGCAGCTTATAGACCTCGTTCCGCGAAGCGAGGTCGGAGTAGGTCGTGAATGCGATGCGGTTCTTCTCGGCCCATTTCGAGATGATCGAGTAGCGGATGCAGATCATCGCGGCGAGATGCTCGCGGCCGGCGCCGAGCACGACGGCTTCTGCGATGTAGGGCGAGAACTTCAGCTTGTTCTCGATATATTGCGGCGAGAAGCGCTCGCCGCGCGCGGTCTCCGCGAGGTCCTTGATGCGGTCGATGACGACGAGCTGTTTCGCGTCGTTGAAGTAGCCGGCGTCGCCCGAATGCATCCAGCCGTCCTTGATATCGGCCGCCGAGGCCTCCGGGGCCTTGTAGTAGCCCAAGAACATGTTGGGATGGCGCACCAGGATCTCGCCGATGCCCTGGCTGTCGGGCTGGTCGATCTTGATCTCGATGTCCTCGGCCATCGGCACGCCGGTCGTATCGGGATCGACCTTGTTCTCGGGATGCAGCGTGTAGGCGCCGAGCAGCTCGGTCTGGCCGTACAGGGTGCGCAGCGGCACGCCCATGGCGCGGAAGAACTTGAACGTATCGGGCCCGAGCGCCGCGCCGCCGGTCGCCGCGGAGCGCAGGCGCGTGAAGCCGAGCCGGTCACGCAGGGCGCGGAAGAGAAGCATGTCGGCCAGGCCAGAATGCTCGCCCTTCTCCAGCGCCGCCAGGCCTGTCGTCATGCCCAGATGATAGAGTCGCTGCTTCAGCGGCGAGGCATCCATGACGGCGGCGCGGACGTCGGCCGCGATCTGCTCCCATACTCTCGGTGCGAACAGCACGAAGGTTGGCGCGATCTCGCGAAAGTCGTTCATCATGGTGTCCGGCTCTTCGACGAAGTTGACCTTCATCCGGCAGAGCAGACCTTTGCCGAGCACATAGACCTGTTCCATGATCCAGGGCAGCGGCAGCACCGAGACGTATTCGTCGTGCGGTCCCTTGGGATCGAAGGCGAGATAGGTGGCGCAATGCTTCAGCACGCGCGCCGCCGACAGCATCGCGAGCTTGGGATGCGACGTCGTACCCGAGGTGGTGCAGAGGATCGCAACATCCTCGCCCTCGGTCGCGTCGACCATGCGATCGTAGAGATCGGGCTCGCGCGCGGCACGGGCGCGGCCGAGTTCGGCGAGCTTGTCGGCCGGCAGAAGCCGAGGATCATCATACTTCCGCATGCCGCGCGGATCGGAATAGATGATGTGCTTGAGCACCGGCACGCGGTCGGCGAGGTTCAGGAGCTTGTCGACCTGCTCCTCGTCCTCGGCGAACACCAGCCGGGCCTCGCCATAGTTCAAGAGATAGGCCGCCTCGTCGTCGAGGACGTCGCGATAGAGACCGAGACTGTGGCCCCGGATCGCATGGGTTGCGATCTCCGCAGCGACCCAGTCGGGCCGGTTGTCGCCGATGATGCCGATCACGTCGTCCTTGCCGAGCCCGAGCTCGGTCATGCCCAGCGTGAAATCGCGCACGCGCGTCTGGTAGTCTGCCCAGGTGAAGGTGCGCCACAGCCCGAGGTCCTTCTCGCGCAGCGCGATCTCCTTGCCGTGCTCCTTTGCATTCAACCGCAAGAGCTTCGGATAGGTGTCGGCCTGCTTGACGCGGCCCGCGTAGTCCATCATGCCGCGTCCTCCGCAATGGACGGCGCATCGTCGGGATCGACCAGCAGTTCGTCCTCCTCGCCGAGGTAAGCACGCTTGACGTGGGGGTCGGCGAGCACCGCCGCGGGATCGCCCTCGGCGATCTTGCGGCCGAAATCGAGCACCATGACGCGATGGGAGATGTCCATGACGACGCCCATGTCGTGCTCGATCATCACGACGGTCATGCCGTATTCCTCGTTGAGGTCGACGATGTAGCGGGCCATGTCCTCCTTCTCCTCGAAGTTCATCCCCGCCATCGGCTCGTCGAGGAGGATCAGATGCGGCTCCAACGCCATCGCGCGGGCGAGCTCGACGCGCTTGCGCAAGCCGTAGGAGAGGGTGCCGGCCGGCGCCTTGCGCACAGACTGCAGGTCGAGGAAGTCGATGATCTGCTCGACCTTCTCGCGATGCTTCAACTCCTCCCGCCGTGCGCCGGTGAGCCAGTACAGCGAACCGGTGAGGAAGTTGTTCTTCAAGAGGTGATGGCGCCCGACCATGATGTTGTCGAGCACGCTCATGTGGTGGAATAGCGCGAGGTTCTGGAAGGTGCGGCCGATGCCGATATTGGCGCGCGCGTTCGGCGGCAGGCCGGTGATGTCGCGGCCGCGATGGAACAGGCGGCCCTCGGTCGGCTTGTAGCGGCCGGAGATGCAGTTGACGATCGAGGTCTTGCCGGCGCCGTTCGGGCCGATGATCGAGAACAGCTCGCCCTCGCGCACGCCGAAGCTGACGTCGGTCAGGGCCTTCACCCCGCCGAAACGCAGCGAGACTCCGCGCGCTTCCAACGTATAGTCCAAGTCGTCCTCCCGAAAGTCCTTGTCGGCGCTTGTCGCGCTCTTCAAGCATCGTGTCGCGACGTATCCTTCGTCGCTGTCGTCGCAATCCTAGCCCGCTCACCGGTTCCGCGCCATCCGACGAATGACGGGCCAGCGGGATGCGGTGCACTTTGCCGCATCCGAGGGCCGACCGGCATCCTCCACGCACCAGGGAGGCACCGAGTCGAATGCGGTGGTCCTCGATAGGGGAAAGCGCTATCAGGAACTGTCTTGCGCCTGACAATTCCCAGGCAAAATTCATGACGTGATTGTTGCGATGCAATATGGTTGCCGCGAGATTCGACGAGACGAGATGACGGCTTGATCGCCCCCGACACCCTGCTGCGCATCGCGCCCTGGTCGCGCCATCTCAAGCCCGAGGAGGTCGAGGTCGCCTCGGCCGGCGTCGTCGAGCGTTCCGTCGCAGCCAACGAGCACATCTTTCTGCGCGGCGACCAGTTCGACTACTGGACCGGCATCGTGACGGGCCTGGCACGCATGAGTACGGTCTCGCGTGGCGGCAAGGCCACGACCTTTGCCGGCATGTCGGCGGGCGCCTGGTTCGGCGAGGGCAGCGTGCTGAAGAACGAGCCGCGCCGCTACGACGTGGTGGCGCTGCGCGACACGCGCGCCGCGCTGATGGAGCGGCCGACCTTCATGTGGCTGTTCGAGAACAGCGTCGGCTTCAACCGTTTCCTGGTCACCCAGCTCAACGAGCGGCTGGGCCAGTTCATCGGCCTCGTCGAGGTCGGCCGTACGCTGGATGCAACGGCGCGGCTCGCCCGCAGCATCGCCTCGCTGTTCAACCCGATCCTCTACCCGAACACGACGCGCCACCTGGAGATCACCCAGGAGGAGATCGGCGCGCTCTCGGGCCTGTCGCGGCAGAACGCCAATCAATGCCTGAAGACGCTGGAGCGCGAGGGCCTGCTGCGGGTGGAATATGGCGGGGTGACGGTCCTCGACCTCGATCGCCTGCGCTGCTACGGGGATTAGAGCCGTGATGCGGCATGATTGACGATGCAACTGAGGAGATGGCCCGTGGCGTCCCGCTTTGACCTCGCCGGAAAACGCGTCTTTGTCGCCGGCCATCGCGGCATGGTCGGCGGCGCCCTGGTGCGACGTCTGGCGCAAGAGGACGTCGCGCTCACGACGGTGTCGCGCAGCGAGATCGATCTGCGTGATCAAGCTGCCGTGTTCTCGTGGTTCGCGAAGTCCCGGCCCCAGGTCGTGTTCCTTGCAGCCGCCAAGGTCGGCGGCATCGTCGCCAACAACACGCTGCGAGCCGAGTTCATCTACGACAACATCGCCATCGCTACCAATGTCATCCATGCCGCCCATGTGAACGGCGCCGAGAAGCTGATGTTTCTCGGCTCGTCCTGCATCTATCCCAAGCTCGCAGCCCAGCCCCTGCGCGAGGATTCGATGCTGACGGGGCCGCTCGAGCCGACCAACGAGCCCTATGCCATTGCCAAGATCGCGGGCATCAAGATGGTCGAGGCCTATCGCAGCCAGTATGGCGCGGACTTCATCAATGTCATGCCGACCAATCTCTATGGCCCCGGTGACAATTATCATCCGGAGTACAGCCACGTCGTGGCGGCGCTGATCCGGCGCTTCCACGAGGCCAAGCTTGCCGGGGCTGCTGAAGTCGTGGTGTGGGGCACCGGCACGCCGCGGCGCGAGTTTCTCTATGTTGACGATATGGCGGATGCCTGCGTGCACCTGATGAAGACCTATTCGGATCACGAACTGGTCAATATCGGCACCGGCGAGGACATCACCATCGCCGATTTCGCCCGCGTGGTCGCGGCCGCCGTCGGCTATCACGGCCGCATCGGCTTCGATCCCTCCCGGCCCGACGGCACACCGCGCAAGCTGCTCGATGTGTCGCGACTTGCCAGGCTCGGCTGGCGTGCGACCACCTCGCTCGAGGACGGCATCGCGCGCGCGTACCAGGCGTTCCTGCAGGAGACGGGGCAGGCGGCTACTTAGCACTCGGCTGTCGTCCCGGCGCAAGGCGGGACAACACCGTCAGTTGGGCGCGGTTCGTTGTGCCTTCACGCCCAGCGTGCTGGCCATGGCCGAGATCAGCGGCTTCATGAAGTAGGCCTCGCCCGCCGGCGTGATCGAGGGTGACAGCCCGTGCGCAGCCAGCTCCTCCGTCACCACCGGCCCGACCGAGGCGATGGGCGTCCGCGCCAAACCCTGCCGCAGCCGCTCTTCGACACCGTGCGCCTTGGCGACATCGAACAAGCGTCGCGGCTGCCCCGAGCTCGTCAGCGCGATCGCATCGACCTTGCCGGCGGTCATCTCGTCGATCGCGGTGAGAATGTTCGCATCCGCCGCCTTGGCGTCGTAGACATAGGGCAGCACGGGATCGACCTCGGCGCCGCCGGCCTTGATGGCGCCGATCAGCGCCGAATGGTCCTTGTCCGGGTAGAGCTGCAGGCCCAGCCTATGTCCCTTCAGGTCGTAGCGGGCCAGCAGCTCGGCGACACCCTCCGACGTCGGCTTCTCGGTCGTGACCTGCGATTCCAGCCCAAGCTCGCGCAGCGCGCGCCCCGGTTTCGGACCACGGGTGAATTTGCGCGCCTTTTCGAGTGCGGCGATGAACTCGGGTTCGACGCCGATTCGGCGCGCCACGGTCATCAGTCGGCGCAGGCCCTCCCCGGTCATCAGCACCAGATCGTCCAACGGCCGCTCGATGCAGCGGCGGATCCATGCCTCGACCGGGGCCGGGTCCGGTGCATCCTGGATCGTGAACATCGGACATTGCAGCACGTCGGCGCCTTGCTCGGCGAGCAGTCGCGAGAACTGCGCCTCCTCGCGCGTTTCCAGGATCAGGATGCGATTGCCGGTCAGCCGGTCAGCCATGGCCATGCTCCACCATGAGAGGTGATGTTTTGTTCATCCTGCCCTCGCGTCGAGCGTTGGCGCAAGGGCGCGGAGGGTGATAGAGCAGGGCCCGAACGGGGGCCAAGCCTGCCGCATCATTCTTCCCCACATCATCCGCCCGGTGACGTCATCGCCATGTCCGACCACCAATATGTCCTGACTTTGTCCTGCCCGGATCGCCCCGGGATCGTTTCGGCCGTCTCCACTTTTCTCGCCCATAACGGCCAGAACATTCTCGACGCCCAGCAGTTCGGCGACTTCGAGACGGGTCACTTCTTCATGCGCGTGGTGTTCACGGCCGCCGATCTCGCCGTCAATCTGCCGGCGCTGCAGACCGGCTTCGCCGCGATCGCCGAGCGCTTCTCCATGGACTGGCAGATGCGCGACCGTGCCGGTCAGCGCCGGGTGATGCTGCTGGTGTCGAAGTTCGACCACTGCCTGGTCGACATCCTCTATCGCTGGCGCACCCGCGACCTCTCGATGATCCCGACCGCGATCGTCTCCAACCATCCGCGTGAGACCTATGCCGGGCTCGATTTCGGCGACATTCCCTTCCACCACATGCCAGTCACCAAGGACACCAAGCGCGACCAGGAGCAGGCGATCCTGAAGCTGGTGGAGGAGACCCGGACCGATCTCGTCGTGCTCGCGCGCTACATGCAGATCCTGTCGGATGAGATGTCGGCCAGCCTGTCCGGCCGCTGCATCAACATTCATCATTCGTTCCTGCCCGGCTTCAAGGGCGCCAAGCCCTATCACCAGGCCTATGAGCGTGGCGTCAAGCTGATCGGCGCCACCGCCCATTACGTGACCCGCGACCTCGACGAAGGTCCGATCATCGACCAGGACGTCGAACGCATCAGCCATCGCGACACGCCCGAGGATCTCGTGCGCAAGGGGCGCGACATCGAGCGGCGGGTGCTGGCGCGGGCGATCCGCTACCACCTCGAGGACCGCGTCATTCTCAACGGCCGCAAGACGGTCGTCTTCATGGATTGACGGTGCCGGGCGTCAGCGGCCGGAGACGGTCGCCTGCGCGTTGGTGCTCGACTGCGTCTCCTTGTCGCGTTCGGCTGCCGGCAACTGCCGCTGTCGTTCGCGCTCCTGCATGAAACGGTCGTACTCGACGGTGCCCGGCCGGGGCGGAGCGCCGGCCGGCAGGCCGCCGGCCCATTGCGGCATCAGGTCGCCCATGCCCGCACCCACCTTCTCGTTGATCGACGAGCAGCCGGCCAGGACCGGCGCAGCCAAGGCCAGCACGGTCATCGCGGCAAGCGATCGCGCGAAAAATGCAGTCCGGGCCGGCATGGAGAGGGACCTTTCATCGTCGCTGCGCGACCCTAGCGGTTTGCCATCAATTCGCAAAAACTTGGCGGTTCGAAGTCGGTGTATTATTATACCAATTGCCGGCATGGTCTGTTCCGGAAACCGACCGTCCACCAACGCTCCCATGAACGCCATTGACAATATCGTGCCGAGTCCGCAGCGATGCGCGCGCGACATCGTGAACGATAGCGCACGGTTAAGACAACAATGGCCGGGGGCTGCGGTCCTGATCCGACCAGGGAGGTAGTTTCAATGTTCGTGCGAAACAAGACACTGACGCTCGCCGCCAGTGCGGCGCTCGCCGCGGCTGCACTCGCGTCCGGTGCGGCGCGCGCCGAAGACGTGTTCAAGATCGGCCTGATCGTGCCGATGACCGGCGGCCAGGCGTCGACCGGCAAGCAGATCGACAACGCAATCAAGCTCTACATGCAGCAGAACGGCGACACCGTCGCCGGCAAGAAGATCCAGGTCATCCTCAAGGACGACGCCGCGCTGCCCGACAACACCAAGCGGCTGGCGCAGGAGCTGATCGTCAACGACAAGGTCAACGTCATCGCCGGCTTCGGCGTGACCCCCGCCGCCTTCGCGGCTGCGCCGCTCGCCACCCAGGGCAAGATCCCGGAGGTCGTCATGGCCGCCGGCACGTCCATCATCACCGAGAAGTCGCCCTATATCGTTCGCACCAGCTTCACGCTGCCGCAGTCCTCGACCATCATCGGTGACTGGGCGGTCAAGAACGGCATCAAGAAGGTCGCGACCCTCACCTCGGACTACGCGCCGGGCAATGACGCGCTGGCTTCCTTCAAGGAGCGCTTCACTGCCGGTGGCGGCGAGATCGTCGAGGAAGTGAAGGTTCCGCTCCAGAACCCGGACTTCGCGCCGTTCCTGCAGCGCATGAAGGACTCCAAGCCGGATGCGATGTTCGTGTTCGTGCCGGCCGGCCAGGGCGGCAACTTCATGAAGCAATATGCCGAGCGCGGTCTCGACAAGAGCGGCATCAAGGTGATCGGGCCGGGCGACGTCACCGACGACGACCTCCTCAACGACATGGGCGATGCCGTGCTCGGTGCAGTCACGGCCCACATGTATTCGGCTGCGCATCCGTCGGCCAAGAACAAGGAGTTCGTCGCCGCCTACAAGAAGGCCTTCAACAGCCGCCCGGGCTTCATGGCCGTCGGCGGTTATGACGGCATCCATCTGATCTACGAGGCGCTCAAGAAGAGCGGCGGCAAGACCGATGGCGACTCGCTGCTTGCGGCGATGAAGGGCATGGCCTGGGAGAGCCCGCGCGGCCCGATCTCGATCGATCCGGAAACCCGCGATATCGTGCAGAACATCTACATCCGCAAGGTGGAGAAGGTCGACGGCGAGCTCTACAACGTCGAGTTCCAGACCTTCGAAGCCGTCAAGGATCCGGGCAAGGCGAAGAAGTGAGCTAGCCTTGGTCTGGTGATCACGAGGCGCACCGCATAAGCGGTGCGCTCCCTCTCCCGCTTGCGGGGGAGGGCCGGGGTGGGGGCGCCCCACGGCACACTGCTCGTGTGGAGAGAGTTTCCCCCACCCGGATCGCATCGTTCGATGCGATCCGACCTCCCCCGCGCGCGGGGGAGGCGCGACCGAGCAAGCGTTGTAGGCGTGCCCTTCTGACGAGGGGATGAGACGGGGACCGATCAGACTTCCATGACCTCCATCCTCACCAACCTGTTCGACGGCGTCGCCTACGGCATGCTGCTGTTCGTGCTGGCCTGCGGGCTCGCCGTCACGCTCGGCCTGATGAACTTCGTCAATCTCGCCCACGGTGCCTTCGCCATGGCCGGCGGCTATGTCTGCGCCGTGCTCGTCAACCGGATCGGCTGGCCGTTCTTCGCGGCGCTGCCGATGGCCTTCGTGGCGAGCGCACTGATCGGCGCGCTCCTGGAGCGGACGCTCTACCAGCATCTCTACGCGCGCAGCCATCTCGACCAGGTGCTGTTCTCGATCGGTCTGGTGTTCATGACGGTCGCGACCGTCGACTACATCATGGGTTCGTCGCGCATCTTCATCAAGCTGCCTGACGTACTGCAGGGCCAGTTCGACATCTTCGGCGTCGGCATCGGACGCTATCGCCTGATGATCATCGTGATCTGCGGGCTGCTCACGCTCGGCTTGCAGCTGGTGCTCTCCAAGACGCGGTTCGGCAGCCGGCTGCGCGCCGCCGTGGATGATCCGCGCGCGGCCAGCGGTCTCGGCATCAACGTGCCCCAGGTGTTCGCCTTCACCTTCGCGTTCGGCTGCGGCCTCGCCGGCCTCGGCGGCGCGCTCAGCGCGGAGATCCTCGGCCTCGACCCGTATTTCCCGCTGAAGTTCATGATCTACTTCCTGATCGTCGTCACCGTCGGAGGCTCGTCCTCGATCACCGGACCGTTCCTGGCCTCGCTGCTGCTCGGCATCGGCGACGTTGCCGGCAAGTATTACGTGCCGAAGCTCGGACCCTTCGTCATCTACACCATCATGATCGTGATCCTGATCTGGCGCCCGAACGGCCTGTTCGGTCGCACGGCGACGCGGTGAGGATCGCATGACCACGAACGCACAAACCGAGGTCGGCTTCCACGCCCGGCAGCACGGCCGCTGGCACTGGAGCGAGTTCGCCTTTTGGATCGTCGTCCTGGCGGTCGGGCTGGCGTTTCCCTCGCGCTATCTGATCATGACCGAGATCCTGCGCCTGGCGCTGTTCGCGCTGTCGCTCGATCTGATCCTCGGCTATGCCGGCATCGTCTCGCTCGGCCACGCCGCCTTCTTCGGTGTCGGCGCCTATTGCGCCGGCCTGCTGTCGGTGCACGGGATCATCAACGAGCCGGTGCTGGCGCTGATCGCGGCCGGCCTTGCCGCCACGGTGCTCGGCTTCGCCACCAGCTTCCTCGTCATCCGCGGCGTCGACCTGACGCGGCTGATGGTGACGCTCGGTATCGCGCTCTTGATGGAAGCGCTCGCGGAGCGCTTCTCCAACATCACCGGCGGCACCGACGGTCTCCAAGGCATCGACATCCAGCCGATCTTCGGCGTGTTCGCCTTCGACATGTTCGGCAAGACCGGCTTCTTCTATTCGCTCGCGGTGCTGTTTCTGCTGTTCCTGCTGGCGCGGGTGATCGTGCACTCGCCGTTCGGCCTGTCGCTCCGCGCGATCAAGAACAATCCGCTGCGCGCCGCCGCGGTTGGCATTCCCGTCAACAAGCGCCTGATCGCGATCTACACGGTCGCGGCGTTCTACGCCGGTGTCGCCGGGGCGCTGTTCACGCAGACCACGGCGCTGGCCTCGCTCGACGTGTTCTCGTTCGAGCGTTCCGCCGACCTCGTGCTGCTGCTGGTCATCGGCGGCTCCGGCTATCTGTATGGCGGACTGATCGGCGCGGCCGTGTTCCGGATGCTGCAGGAGCTGTTCCAGTGGATCACGCCGCAATACTGGATGTTCTGGATCGGCCTCGTGCTCGTGATCATCGTTATGGTCGGCCGGCATCGTATCCACGCTTATGCGCTGTGGCTGCCCAATCTCGTCCTCCGGCAGATCGCCGGCCGCAAGGCCGCGGTGACCCTCACCGATAACGAGGCGCCATGACCTACGCATTGGAAACCCGTGGCCTCGACAAGCATTTCGGCGGCCTCCACGTCACGCGCGACCTGTCGCTCAAGATCGTGCCCGGCGCGCGGCACGCGCTGATCGGCCCGAACGGCGCCGGCAAGACCACAGTGATCAATCAGCTCACCGGCGTGCTCGAGCCGAGCGCGGGGCGCATCCTGCTCGAAGGCCAGGACATCACCGATCTGCCGGTGCACAAGCGCGTGCTGCGCGGCCTGTCGCGCACCTTCCAGATCAACCAGCTCTATCCGGATCTGACGCCGCTCGAGACCATCGGCCTTGCGGTCTCCGAGCGGCTCGGCGGCGGCGGCAATTGGTGGCGGCGCATGGGCACGCGCGACGACATCAACGCCGAGATTGCCGAGACCCTGGAGCGCTTCCGCCTGCTCGACGTCATGAACGACCGCACCGCGACCTTGCCCTATGGCAAGCAGCGCCTGCTGGAGATCGCGGTGGCGATCGCCGCCAAACCGCGGGTGCTGCTGCTCGACGAGCCCGCCGCAGGCGTCCCGGAGGGCGAGCGCAAGGATATTCTCGCCGCCGTCGCCGCGCTGCCGCGCGACGTGACGGTGCTCCTGATCGAGCACGACATGGACCTCGTCTTCTCCTTCGCCGACCGCATCTCCGTCCTGGTCTCCGGCGCGCTTCTGGTCGAGGGCACGCCCGACGAGGTCGCACGCGATCCGCAGGTCAAGGCCGTCTATCTCGGCGAGGCCGCGTGATGACCGATCTGCTCTCAATCGAGAACCTCCGCGCCGGCTATGGTCAGGCGGTCGTACTGCCGGACATGTCGCTGAAGCTGCCGGAGGGCCAAGTGCTGGCGCTGCTCGGCCGCAACGGCACCGGCAAGACCACGTTGATCAACTCCATCGTCGGCGTCACTCGCCGCTTCCAGGGCAAGCTCGCTCTGGCGGGGACCGACATCACCGGACTGCGCGCCGACCAGCGCGCCCGCGCCGGCATCGGCTGGGTGCCGCAGGAGCGCAACATCTTCCGCTCGCTCACGGTGGAGGAGAACATGACCGCGGTGGCTCAGCCCGGGCCGTGGACGGTCGAGCGCGTCTACCAGATGTTTCCGCGGCTCAAGGAGCGCCGCAACAATTTCGGCAACCAGCTCTCCGGCGGCGAGCAGCAGATGCTGGCGATAGGCCGCGCGCTGACGCTCAATCCGAAGGTGTTGTTGTTGGACGAGCCGACCGAAGGTCTGGCGCCGATCATCGTCGAGGAGCTCCTGGCCGCGATCGGCACCATCAGCCGCGCCGGCGGGCTGTGCTCTATTGTCGTCGAGCAGCACGCGCAGAAGCTGCTCGCGCTGGCCGACCGCGTCGTGATCCTGGAGCGTGGCACCATCGTGCACGACGCGCCGTCCAGCGCGCTGAAGGCCGATCCGGCCCCGCTCGAGCGGCATCTCGGCGTTGCGAGCGCTGCGGCGCATTGACCTGATCGGCGGGCTTGAGCGGCCGCACGCGAGCCGTCATCCTCGGTTGCGGGAGCGCCTGCCTTCGCGCGTTCAGCAAGCCGTTCATTTACATGAATAAGACGCCTAATTCATCTCTATTAACTCGCGATCGAAGGTGTGGCGATACGGTCCGGTCGTCGCCCATCGGTATGCAGGATGCTGCTCCGCGGGGGCTTTGCCATCTAGCCGGCTGCGCGTCCTGGAGATGGATTTGATGAGGTCACCTCAGGATTGTTCGGCAAACGAGCCTAAAGCGGCCCAGAAGATCCATGCTGTGCCGCAATCGCGCCACGCCTCCGCACGATCTCTCGCCGACGGAATTGTATACCGATCGGATACGGGGTAGGGGATGGACCCAGTCCGCGACGGTTTGCCGGGGTGACCCAGCCAGGACATCTCGCGCCCGGTCCAACAAGCATACTCAACGAATCGACGTCTTCCAAGGAGTGAGCCCATGCAACGCACCAAGCCCCCCTTCCGTGCCGACGAAGTCGGCAGCCTCCTGCGGCCGCAGAAGATCAAGGACGCCCGCGCCAAGCTCGAGAAGGGCGAGATCTCGGCCGACGATCTCAAGAAGATCGAGGACATGGAGATCGAGAAGGTCGTCCATCGCCAGGCCTCGACCGGGCTGAAGCTCGCGACCGACGGTGAGTTCCGCCGCTCCTGGTGGCATTTCGATTTCCTCGCCAAGCTGACCGGCTGTGAGCTGTTTCACCCGGACACCGGCATCCAGTTCACCGGCGTGCAGACCCGTCACGACGCGGTGCGTGTGATCGGCAAGCTGGACTTCCCGGATGATCATCCGATGCTCGATCACTTCCGCTTCCTCAAGAAGCACGCCGATACGGCGCATGTGACGGCGAAGATGACGATCCCGTCGCCGGCCGTGCTGCATTTCCGCGGCGGCCGCAAGTCGATCTCCAAGGAGGTCTATCCCGATCTCGACGCCTTCTACGAGGATCTCGGCAAGACCTACCGCAAGGCCGTGAAGGCGTTCTACGACGCCGGCTGCCGCTATCTGCAGTTCGACGACACGGTCTGGGCCTATCTGTGCTCGCAGGACGAGCTGAAGAAGGCCAGGGAGCGCGGCGACAATCCGGACGGTCTGCAGCAGATCTATTCGCGCATCATCAACTACGCGATCGCCGAGCGTCCCGCCGACATGACGATCACGACCCATGTCTGCCGCGGCAATTTCCGTTCGACCTGGATCTCCTCGGGCGGCTACGAGCCGGTGGCCGAGACCATGCTCGCCAATACCAACTATGACGGCTATTTCCTGGAGTACGACAGCGAGCGCGCCGGCGGCTTCGAGCCGCTGCGCTTCCTGCCCAAGGGCAACAAGGTCGTCGTCGTCGGCCTCGTGACCTCGAAGGTCGGCGAGCTCGAGAAGAAGGACGACATCAAGCGCCGCATGGAAGAGGCCTCGAAGTTCGCTCCTCTCGACCAGCTCGCGCTGTCGCCGCAATGCGGCTTCGCCTCGACCGAGGAAGGCAACATCCTGTCCGAAGAAGAGCAGTGGGCCAAGCTGCGCCTCTGCGTCGAGCTCGCCGAGGAGATCTGGGGGAAGTAGTCAGCTGCCCGAGATTGCGCGGCTGGCGATCAGGCGCGCTGATCGTGCCGATCAATGATGTGGAAGCGGGGCCGGAGCAATCCGCCCCGCTTCTTTTTTGCGCAGCAGGGCGCGGCGGATCAACCGCTGGGCGGGAGCCTCGAACCAGTCATAGGTGAGATATGCCGCGCTCAGCGTCAGCCCCATGAAGCCGATCCAGAACATATGGCTGTCATACGGGATCGGGTGCCGCCAGGATGCGAAGGCCAGCGCGATCGCCAGCTGGATCGGGAAGTGCAGCAGGTAGCACGAGTAGGTCATGTTGCCGGCAGTCTGCAACAGGTCTTCGACACGCCTGGGCAGTGTCAGCGGGGTTGTGCAGACGAACAACAGCACCGGCGTGTAGATGAGCAGCAACGCGGCCGCTCGCTCGGCCAGATCGGCGCCTGAAAGCCAGAGTAACAAGGGAATGCCGACGACGGCGCCCGCGGCGAGCGCCTCGAGCATTGGCCGATACCAGGCATCGGCAACGCTCTGCCGCGCCATCGAGGCGAGCCCGCCCGCATAGAAGAATACGAGACATTTGCCGACCAGCGTTCCGCTCGCGATCCCGGCCAGGATCATCGCCAGATTGAGTAGCGGCGACGTGGTGACGAAGCGCAAGCCCAGGAAGAACGCGGCATAGACCAGCACCTCGATCGAGACCGACCAGATCGGTCCGTTGAAGCTCACGCCGGTCGGCGGCAGCCAGTCGCTCGCCATGAACAGCTGCGCGACGAAATGGCCGAGATCGTTGCTCTGGTAGACGAAGGCGTAGCCGTGCTGTGCGACGTAGGCGGCTTGCAGCCCTGCAACCAGCAGCAGCGTCGCGAGATGCAGCGGGTAGAGCCGCGACAGCCGGTTGACGAAGAACCTCCAGCCGTCGACGGTGCCGTTCGGGATGAGGGCGCCATACTTCCAGAAGAAGATGAAGCCCGAGATGCACCAGAAGATCACGACGCCGTATTCGCCGAACTCGTAGAACGGAAACAGCACGCTGTAGAACGGCAGCGCGCTGCGGACGAGACCGACCGGCGCGTCGGCGACATAGCCGAAGTGCGGGTAGTGCCACAGCAGCACCGAGATCGTGGCGAGGAAGCGCAGCAGCTCCAGTCCGACGAGCTTGTGTGTCCCTGGCGACGTCGGTGTTTCGGGCAAGGCCATGCGTTGATTTGTTAACCGTGTCGAGGGAAGGCTCTGGCCGATCCTAGCCCGAAGGGAGTGAAGGATTGTTTTCGCCCGTGCTTGATGACGGCTCGACGAGACGGCTTTAGCGGCAGGCGAGCTCGGTGGCCTGCTGGATCGCTTGGTCCCAGGATCGGTAGCCCGCGGCATTGAGATGGATGCCCTCGAGCGTGAACGGCGACTCCATCGGCGGCAGAGCCAGGAAGGTCACACCCGTGCGCTTCGCCAGGTCCGGCAGTGCGGCGCGATAGCCGGTGATGCTCGCCGTCGCGGTCTTTTCCATCGTCGCCGTGAACGGCCCGCGCGCCTCGACGGCCGGAAACTCGAGGACGAAGAGGCGTGGCGTCAGCGTCGCGAGTTCGCGCAGCAGCGCCTCGTAGCGCCCGGCGAAGACCTGGCCGGAGTCCGGCTTTGCAACGAGCGCATCGTTGACGCCGAGCGAGACGATGATCGCGAACGGCTGCTTGGGCCCGAGCGCCGGCTTGAGCCAGCCGGCGAGGTCGCTGCGTGTTCCGGCACCGGCGAGGCCCGCATTGACGATCGGGTGTCCGCAGGCGCTGGCAGGCAATGTCGCGGCCTCGACGATGCTGTCACCGAGCACGACGATCGGGTCACCGGCGCGCGACAGCAGGTTGTAATGGACGACGAGCTGGCGAACCGTCCGATGATCGCTGGCGGAGGGCGTCGCAGAGCGGCGCACCAGCGCGAACGTCGCGGCTGCCGCGGCAATCACCGCAAACAGCACGAATCCCAGCCGCGCCTGCGTCTTCGCTGCCATGTTGACGATTGATGCTCCTCGATCCCCGACGCTATCGCGAATTCGCCAACGGATCTCTAATTCGCCCGCGTCCAGGTCGAGGAGCGGCAGACGATGCCGCCGAGTGCGCAGCCCGCGGTCGTCAGCGTGCCGCCGGAAAGCGTCATCTTGGCGTCATAGGTCTTGCCGTCGTCGGGGTTGCTATAGCTGCCGGCCCAGGCGTTGGGCCCGGTCGGCTTCATGCCGGAGAACAGCCGTTGGCCGACCTTGGCCGGGGTGTCGGTGCCGTCCTTGATCCAGACCAGCGTGCCGCAGATGGCGCCGCCGCACGGCGCGAACTTGACCTTGGACGCGCCGCTCTCGCGCAGCCAGACGCCGGTGACATCGTCGGCGAGCACCGGGCCCGCGGCCAGTGCGAGCGAAAAACCAAGTCCAAGGACAAAACGACCGATCATGCGAGCCTCCCCTGTATCGTTCGAGACGCAGATTGTTGCCCATGGATCGTGTCGGTGACGCGGCATGCCGACGGCCCTGGTCTTCGTCTCTGTTGGTCGGAAGATATCAGGATTCGGCGGTGCTGCACCCGTCGCGAAGGTGGCTGCGAGGGGGCAGGCTGTCGCAGCGTCTGCGCGCGCGCCGGTCTATTTCGCCGCCAGATAGACCTCGCCGAGCAGCGAGGAGTTCGACCATGGCACCTGCCTGTTTCTGGTGCCGGCGACGACCTCGGCGCGCACCCGCGTCAGCATCTGCTGCACCTCGAGACCGGGCGTGCCGATGTGCCGCGACAAGGCTGCCGAGAACGGGCTGTTGTCACCTTCTCCGTCGAGCGCGACCTTGCCGGGCGCGGTGGCGAACGCGATCAGCGTGCCCGCGCCGGAGGTCGCGCCGACGCCGAGCGTTGACGGCGCGGCAAGCCCGCTCGCGCTCAGGCTCCGGCTCGCCCCTGTGCCTGCGGCGTCCGGCGGCGCGAACGGATTGTTGCGGCAGGCATCGAGGATCAGGATGTTGGTGCGGACCTGGTCATCGAGTCCGGCCAGGATCTGGTCCATGTCGACCATCTCGGCAGTGACACTGCTCCCGGCTGCGAACGCGATGTCGGTGGGCACGAGATAGTTGCGGCCGTCGATCTGTACGCCATGCCCGGCATAGAACACGACAGCCACCTGGGCCCGCGCCGCCTCGCGCAGGAAGTCGCGCGTTTTGGCCTGCATCGTCGCGCGGTCGAGATCGATGCCTTCGACAACCGTGAAGCCGATGTCGCGCAGGCTCCTGGCAACGGCACGCGCGTCGCGCGGCGGATTGGGCAGCGGCTGGACATGGCCGTAAGCGCCGTTGCCAATGACCAGCGCCATGCGCTGGCCGGCCGGCGCCGCAGCGGAGCCGGCAGCCGGCTCTGCTCGCAGCTGCGGTCGCACGACCGGCTCCGACAGCAGCGACAGCCGCACCTTCGCGGTCGCCTGGTTGGCCTTGCTGCCGGCATCGGAGGCCGTGGGCTTCAGCGCCGCGGCATAGTCTGCCTTGGCGGCGTCGAGATCGCCCTTGGCCTCATAGGCCAGGGCACGGTGCACATGCGCAGAAATGATCACGCTGCCCGGCGGCGTCATCACGTTGACGGGCGGACTTTGCGCCAGCCTGATCGCTTCGGAGCCGTCGGCGATGGCGCGATCGAGATGCCCCTTGGCGCGCCAGATCACGCTGCGATTGATCAGCGGCGAGGCCAGCGCCGGGTCGAGCCGGATCGCCTCGTTGATGTCGGTCAGCGCGCCGTCGAGATCGCCGGTCGCCTCCTTGGAGATGCCGCGGTTCTGCCAGGACAGCGCGGATTTCGGCGTCAGCCTGATCGCCTGGTCATAATCGGTGATCGCCTTGGCGTAGTCGCCGCTGCCGCGATAGGCGTTGCCGCGGTTGTGGTAGATCGTGCCGCTCGGGGGGCCGCTCTTGAGTGCGTCGTTGAAGTCGGCAATCGCGATCTCGTACTCGCCCTTGTCGTAATAGGCTGAGCCGCGCAAATTGTAGATCGCCTGCGCCGGCTGCAGCCGCAGGGCTTCGGTGGCATCCGAGATCACACGGGCATAGTCGCCCTTCTTATTCCAGCCGACCGCCCGCCAGAAATAGATCGTCGCCAGCTGGCTGCCGGAGAATACCTGCAGCGCGATGATCTTGTTGCAGGCGGCGATCATCTGGTCCGCCGGCGTGGTCTCGGTGGTGCAGAGCGGGCCGAGTTGCGAGCGGGATTGGGCGGAGGCCGGCGGCGCGAGCAGCGCGAGAAGCAAGCAGAGCAGCGGGAACGAACGGCGCATGCAGGACCATGGCGGCTGGTGGCTTTGGTCCTTTGTTGCCGCCGGGCATGGCGGGGTTCAAGTCGCGCCGACGTGTCCTCCTTGACTCAGCAGGACGCCAAGGAGGAGTAGGGCCGTCATTGCCGATGTGAACTGTGCTACGGCTTTCGCGCCTTATGGGGACGAACCTCGACGAAATCGGCGGCGATCTGGACGTCGAAGCGGGAGAGGAAGCTCATGCCCAGCAGCCCGTCGATGCCGCTGCCATAGTCCTTCTGGTCGCCGGCCTGAACGGCGACCGGAATCCCGGTCGCCAGGAGTGAGTTGAGCTTGACCTTGTCCGCCCGGGACAGCCGCGCTTTCGTCTCTCCGTTCGCGCTGATCAGCGTGATGTCGCTGCCGGCGCTCAGCGGCAGCTTGGCTCGCTCGGCAAAGGCCGAACGCACGGACACGTAGCTCGCGCCGGTGTCCAGGATGAACGATCCCTTGACGCCGTTGATCTCTGCCTTGACCACCACGACGTTCTTTTGCCTGCCCAAGGGAAATCGCTCGTTGCGGGCCTCCGTCGGGGCGACGCAGTTGCCCTGCCGTTCATAGTCCGCGATGATTCGCTGGGTCTGGCTGGTATCGCGGGCCACCGGGTCGAACGACACCCACAGGCTGATCGGCGCGACTGCCTCACAATAGCGCTTCATCGCCGCATAGGCCTCGGCCATCTGCGTGAAGACGCGGCTGGCGACTTTGGCCTTGTCCGGCGAGAGTTCGATCGTGTCGGAGTAGTCGGTCAGGGCGCGCGGATGATCGCCGGCACCGGCCAGCGCCGTGGCGCGCAGATAATGCGCATCCCGATTGGACGGCGCCCGGCGGACATATTCGTCGGCGACCTCGACCGCCCGGGGATAGTCGGTCAGCTTCATGTAGGTGTCGGCGGCGCGGTGCAGGGCCATGAGCGGGGCGCCGCACTCCTTCACGAAGCGGAATTGAGTCTCGGCCGCCTGACGGCGATAGCCGAGCTTGTCGAGCATCAGCGCGAGGTCGCCGATGCTCTTCTGGTCGCAGGGCTCGCGCTTCAGCTCCTGCAGCCGCAGCCAGACGAACGGGTCGCGGGCGGCCTGCAGCGGCAGCGCGCCCAGCCGTTCGTAGACACCCGCGAAGACCTCGTCCGGGTTCTCATCGAGGTAGCCCGCGGCCGCCTGTCCCAGCGTCGCGACAAACAGCAGCGCGGCCACGGACAGCGTGGACCCCAAATACCTCGACATGCGCATCCCAGCGTTGATCCCGCGGGAACTGTATCGCTTCTAAGCGTCGCGGAACAAGGTACCGACCGGCGGCTTTGCATGGTGGGCAGAAGGTGCTACAGCGTTGGGCTAGCGGGCATCTGCCCACCCACGCTTCCCACCCCCTCCGGCCGATGAAGAACGACCAGTTGCTCGCCCAGATCACGGAGTTCTGCCGCCACTCGGACATGGCGGAATCGACGTTCGGCCGGCGCGCCGTCAACGACGGCAAGCTCGTGCAGCGGCTGCGCGAGGGCAAGCGCATCACCATCGACACGCTGGATCGCATCCAGGCCTATATCGCGGCCTCCACCGGCACCCTGCCGCCGCCGCGGCTCGACGTCGTGCCGGAGAAGCGCGATCCCAAGAGCAATTTCCGCTTCTTCGAGAACCGGCAGAAATACCTGCTGTTCGTGCACACCTGCAGCGAGAAGCGGGTGGTGGCCGAGCGCGTCGGCCTCGAGCTCGCCAGCATCCATCCGCGCCCCCCGGCGCTGCGGCTGTTCGACGCCGGCGTTGGCGACGGCACCGTGCTGTCGAAGGTGCTGCGCACGATGCACGGCCGTTTTCCACACATTCCTTTCTACGTCGCCGGCAAGGAACTGAGCCTCGAGGACGTCCGGCTGACCTTGGAAAAGGTGCCGGACCGCCTGTTCGAGCATCCGGCCAGCGTGTTCGTGTTCACCAACATGAACTATGCCGAGGCGCCGTGGCTGACGCCGGCCTCGCCGTCGGTGGCGGCGTCGATGATCTGGCACGAGGTCGTGCTGCAGGGCGATTCCTCGGGAGATTTCGAGGCCCAGATCACGGCGCTGAAGCCGTTCCTGGAGCAGAACTGGCGGGCCAACGTCTCCCAGCGCACCGGCATGCCGGTGTATGAGCGGCCGATCGCGCTGGTGTTGTACCGCGAGGATCACCGCTTCCTGCTCGACAACATCATTCCCAGGGCAGGGCGGGTCGAGGCCAATTTCGACCTGATCATCGCCTCGCAGCCCTACCGGGCCCGATCCTCGGTGAATTTCCGCGCCAAGCGCATCATCGCACCGCTCGCGCGGGCGCTGAAGCCCGGCGGCCGGCTGATCGGAATCCACTCCCACGGCCAGGATCCGGGCCTGGACATCATCCAGGCGGTGTGGCCCGGAGAAAATCCTTTCTCGGTCAGCCGGCATGAGCTATTGCGCGCCGTCAAGTACGAGTTGGGCTCCAGTGGGCGAGACTTAAATTTTAACGCCTATGCGGACAATCGCTCGATTTTCAGGTATGAGATGGAGGCTCTGCCCAACGAGGTCACCGGTGCGATCGGAACCTCGACGGCCTTTGCAGCCTGGAACGCGGCGGTGTATGTCGCGCAGATCGAGGAGGACCGCCTGACCGAGGTGGCCCACTCGTCCCGCGCGCTCGACGCCGCCAGAGAGGTCCTGCGAAAGCACAACGGGCTGTGGTTCTACGACGAGTCCTACGTCATCTCGCGGCGTCGCGATTGACATCCTGGGATCAGGAAACTTGGGATCAATACAAACGACCGCCGTGGGCGGCGAAGAAGGGGTTGCTTGATGCGCGCGTCATATCTGTTCACCTCGGAGTCGGTGTCCGAAGGCCACCCGGACAAGGTCTGCGACCGAATTTCCGACGAGATCGTCGACCTGTTCTACCGTGAAGGACCGAAGGCCGGCATCGACCCCTGGCACATCCGCGCCGCCTGCGAGACGCTCGCCACCACCAACAAGGTCGTGATCGCCGGTGAGACCCGGGGGCCCGCCTCGGTCACCAACGAGCACATCGAGCACGTTGTCCGCGAAGCGATCAAGGACATCGGCTACGAGCAGGCAGGCTTCCACTGGAAGACCTGCGACATCGAGATCCTCTTGCATCCGCAGTCCGCCGACATCGCGCAGGGCGTCGACGCCCTGCAGCCCGGCGAGGTCAAGGAAGAGGGCGCGGGCGACCAGGGCATCATGTTCGGCTACGCGACCAACGAGACGCCCGACCTGATGCCGGCGCCGATCTTCTACGCGCACAAGATCCTGCGCCTGATCTCGGAAGCCCGCCACTCCGGCGTCGAAAAGGTGCTGGGACCGGACTCCAAGAGCCAGGTGACCGTGCAGTACGAGAACGGCAAGCCGGTCGGCGTTCGCGAGATCGTGGTGTCGCATCAGCATCTGGTCGAGGACATGACTTCGGCACAGGTCCGTGAGCGCGTCGAGCCCTATGTCCGCAAGGCGCTGCCGGAAGGCTGGATCACCCCCAAGACGATCTGGCACATCAATCCGACCGGCAAGTTCTTCATCGGCGGTCCCGACGGCGACGCTGGTCTCACCGGGCGCAAGATCATCGTCGACACCTATGGTGGAGCGGCCCCGCATGGCGGCGGCGCCTTCTCGGGCAAGGATCCGACCAAGGTCGACCGTTCCGCCGCCTATGCCGCGCGCTACGTCGCCAAGAACATCGTGGCTGCCGGCCTCGCCGACCGCTGCACCCTGCAGCTCGCCTACGCGATCGGCGTGGCGCGGCCGCTGTCAATCTACATCGATACCCACGGCACGGGTAAGGTGTCGGAGGACGTGCTGGAGAAGGCCGTCGCCCAGGCGATGGACCTGACGCCGCGCGGCATCCGCACCCATCTCGACCTCAACCGTCCGATCTACGCGCGTACCTCGTCTTACGGCCATTTCGGCCGCACGCCGGATAATGAGGGCGGCTTCTCCTGGGAGAAGACCAACCTCGTCGAGGCGTTGAAGCGCGCTGTGTAATCCATACGTCCATCTCTCTCCGCGCGCGGAGAGAGATGACAGCCGATGCTCCGCATCGGTGTCGTTAGATTGAAGACGGCGGCAGAAGGCCGCCGTTGCCTCTCCCCGTGAGGAACGGGGAGAGTGATCTGGACTGCGCCTCGACGCGTCTCTCTTCGTTCGTCACGACCAGTTTCGAATTCATCCGACCAGGAACCCCACATGACCGCCAAGCCAGGTTTCACCGACTACATCGTCAAGGACATGTCGCTCGCCGAGTTCGGCCGCAAGGAGATCTCGCTCGCTGAGACCGAGATGCCCGGCCTGATGGCGACGCGCGAGGAGTATGGCCCGAAGCAGCCGCTGAAGGGCGCGCGAATCGCAGGCTCCCTGCACATGACCATCCAGACTGCCGTGCTGATCGAGACGCTCGCCGCCCTCGGTGCCGACATCCGCTGGGTCTCCTGCAACATCTACTCGACCCAGGATCACGCCGCTGCCGCGATCGCCGCCGCCGGCATTCCGGTGTTCGCCGTCAAGGGCGAGACCCTGGTCGATTATTGGGACTACACCGCCAAGCTGTTCGACTGGCATGGCGGCGGCCATCCCAACATGATCCTCGATGACGGCGGCGACGCCACCATGTACGTGCATCTCGGCCTGCGCGCCGAGAACGGCGACACGGCGTTTCTCGACAAGCCGGCCTCCGAGGAAGAGGAAGTGTTCTTCGCGCTGCTGAAGAAGCAGCTCAAGGAGAAGCCGAAGGGCTACTTCGCCGCCATCGCGCAGTCGATCAAGGGCGTCTCCGAGGAGACCACCACGGGCGTGCATCGCCTGTACGACATGCAGAAGGCGGGCACCTTGCTGTGGCCGGCGATCAACGTCAACGACAGCGTCACCAAGTCGAAGTTCGACAACCTCTATGGCTGCCGCGAGTCGCTGGTCGACGGCATCCGCCGCGGCACCGACGTGATGATGTCGGGCAAGGTCGCGATGGTCGCGGGCTTCGGCGACGTCGGCAAGGGCTCGGCCGCCTCGCTGCGCCAGGCCGGCTGCCGCGTCATGGTCTCCGAGATCGATCCGATCTGCGCGCTGCAGGCGGCGATGGAGGGCTATGAGGTGGTGACGATGGAGGACGCAGCCCCGCGCGCCGACATCTTCGTGACCGCCACCGGCAATAAGGACATCATCACCATCGAGCACATGCGCGCGATGAAGGATCGCGCCATCGTCTGCAACATCGGCCACTTCGACAACGAGATCCAGGTCGCGTCGCTGAAGAACCTGAAGTGGACCAACATCAAGCCGCAGGTCGACGAGATCACCTTCCCCGACGGCAAGCGCATGATCCTCTTGTCCGAAGGCCGCCTCGTGAACCTCGGCAATGCGATGGGCCACCCGTCCTTCGTGATGTCGGCGTCCTTCACCAACCAGACCCTGGCGCAGATCGAGCTTTACGCCAACAACAAGGACGGCAAGTACAAGAAGGAAGTCTACGTGCTGCCGAAGTCGCTCGACGAGAAGGTGGCGATGCTGCACCTCGCCAAGATCGGCGTCAACCTCACCAAGCTGCGTCCCGACCAGGCGTCCTATATCGGCGTCAAGCAGGAAGGCCCGTTCAAGTCGGACCACTACCGCTACTGATCGCAGCGCTCACGCGCGGCGGAGACGACGAAGGCCGGGGCATCGCCCCGGCCTTTTGTTTGTCCAGCTCCGTTCAGCCGCCCGCGCGCATCGCGCCGTGGCCGCGGTGATAGTTGCTGGACGACGGCCAGGGCCAGTCGGCCAGCCGCGTCCGGTCGGGCTCGTAGATCTCGACGCGCAGCGGATGGCAGGCCGCGGCATCGCTCGAATGCGTCGCGCCGCAGTCGCCGCCCGGGCAGGCCGAGAGCGCGCCGAGCAGGTCGATCTCGGCCAGGAATTCGATGTAGTCGCCGGGACGCACCGGGCTCGCCTTCATGAAGTACTGGTGCGTGTCGCGGCTGAAGCCGGTGCACATGAACACGTTGAGCACGTCGTGGACGTGATGCTCGACCGCTCGCGGATCCGCGTTCAGCTCGGCGGCCAGCGCACGCGACAGATTCGAGTGGCAGCAGAAGTCGTAGCTGCCGCCGCTGAGCAGGCGATTGGTGTAGGGATCGCAGCGGGTGCCGATCACGTCATGGATGCCGGCGCCGTCGGCGTCGAAGCCGTACCAGCCGAGCGTGTCGTGGCTGATCGTCGCCATCGGCCGCAGGTTCGGCATGGTGCTCCACAGCCGATCGCCGGTCGAGACGTGCGTGGCATGCAGCGCGCGCGTCTTGCCGCTGAAGAAGCGCTCGGACAGGTCGTCGGCATTCCACAGATTGAGGTCGCCGACCTGCGGGCCCTCGAGGCTGACGATCCGGAAGAACTGCCCACGGGCGACTCGAAAGCTGCGCGCATCGCGCGGCGGCACGATCACCTCGTCGATCTTGCTCATCGTCTGCCGCGCTGCATCGAGCATCGTCATGTCCGGTCGCGGCAGAGAGTCGGCGGGATAGACGATGGCAGGACGGACTGCGCGCCTTGCGGCGGCATCAGCGGGCTCGGGCGGACGACGAGATGGCATGCTGTTCTCACGCGACGGACGGGACAGCCGTCAGCATAGCGCCTCTTGGCCGCTTCTGTCCCGGATAGGAAGCCGCGGGTCGATCACGCCGGGGGAGCGACGTCAGCCGGTCCGTCGCGAGCCCAGCGCCGAGGCGCGCACCGCCTTCGCACGCTTGGCGGCATGATGCTCCGACCGCGCTGCGATCCGCTTATGCTTCTTCGTCTCCGCCGCCGCGAGCTTCACGGCCGGCGTGCGATGCTTGGTGTATTCCTCGCCGTCGACAGGGCCGACATGCGGCGGGTCGCGGTCGAGATAGGGGCGTCCGACGCCGAAGCTCTTGCCGTTGGCGTCGACCCATTTCCACAGCTGCTCGGTCGCAACCCAGCGCTGCGCGCGCGTCGCGCCGTTGACGCTGACGATGTCGGCGGCGAGGCCGTGGCCGTAGCCGCCGCGCAGGCTGCCGCCATGATAGGAACGGTTGCTGGCCGCCTTCAGCCCGCTGGCGATCTCCTGGCGATAGTCGTCGCGGAAGCCGCTGGTGATGCCGGGCGCGAGGCCTGCGGCCTCGGCGGCGTGCAGCGTGTGAAACAGCTTCAGCTTGAAGCCGCGGTCCATGCCGCCGATGACGTATTCCGCCATGCTGCGGCCGACACGCTCGGCGGCCTTGGGATCCTTCCAGGTGAAATCATTGTCCACGAGCCTGGTGAAGCTTCGCGTCACCTTCACCATGCGACCCTTGCGCTTGACCGTGACGACGCGCCGCTCGGTCTCCCTGATCTTGTCGAGCTTCGGCGCGCGCTCATACAGCGCAAACAGATAGCGATCGACGCAGGCGTCGATGTCGGGGCACTCGTCGAGGATCTCGGTGCGATCGGCGCTTGCTACCGTAGACCTGGGCGTTTCGCCTGACGCCGTCGGCAATGCCGTCTCTTCCGCAGGTAGCACGGCCGATGGTGCAATCGATGCCGTCGTCAGCGCCGTCTCTGACGAGAGCGGCGGGGTGGTCATCGGCTCGGCGGTCGTTGAGGCCGTGACCTCCGCGATGACCGGCGTCGTCGTTGCCTCCGGTTCGGCGGCGCCAGCTGGCCAGGCGATGACGCAGCCTGCGAGAACAACCGATCGGCACAATGCACGCGTGGTGAACTGCTGCGAGCTCATCATCCGGCCTCCCCAAGATCCGTGCTCCTGCAGGCAAGAGCGGTCAGGCATCCGTGACCTGCGATTGTTCGGCGCTTGGGCGCGAGGTGCAATAACACAGCGGGCGTCGTCGGCAGCTTTTGCGGGAACTGTGGCCCGCGCGCAACGATCAGAGATTGTGAGTTCCTTGTGTCTCCGATGAGTCCGTTTGGCGTTGGACACCGCGCTGCGTCGTTCGGCGCAGCAGCTTGCGCCCCGTCAGCATGGCGCGGGCGAGGTTCTCGCGCTGCAGACGGCTCACCAGCACGACGCCCGCGACATGCAGCACGACCAGGGGGATCAGGAGATACGATGTCACCTCGTGGGTGTCCTCGACCCACCAGAGCCCGAAGAAACGCACCGTGACCTGCATCGCGCCGGACACGGCGGAGACGATCAGCAGCAGCAGCAGCGCCAGCTGCATGGCCGTGCCCGCGGGGTTGAGCCCGAGATAGCGCCCGGTCTTGCCGCGCCGCAGATTCCACAGATAGATCGGCGTGGCGCGCAGCCGGGCGCGGAGACTGCGAAAGCGCGAATGGCGCGTGCCGATGATGCCCCAGATCAGGCGGAAGGCGAGCAGCCCGAGGATTGCGTAGCCCGCCACCCTATGCAGCCCGTCATGGACGTTCGGCGTGACCCAGGCGATCAGCACCAGCACGGCCAGCATCCAGTGCCACAGGCGCAACGGAAGATCCCAGACCAGCACGGTCTCGGCCTGGTCTGGGTTCTTCGCGCTGGCTCTGGGAGCTGTGCCGTGCATGGCCGTCAGATCGCAGCGTGCAGCGAAGCCGCACGCAGTCCCGATTACTTGGCGACCGTGTGCTTCAGGCTCAGATCTTCCGGGCTGTAGAACAGCTCGTAGAGCTTGCCTTCCTTGACGCCATAGACCTCGTAGCAGGAGCCTTCGATCTTGGAGCGGCGCACCTCGTAACCCAGCGCCTTGGCTTTCGCCTCGGCCTCGGCCGCCGGCTTCCACTGGGCCTTGTCGAGCTTGGTGCAGTCCTTGTAGCCGTCGGCCATGGCCGGCGAGATGGCGAAGCCGGCGAGTGCGGCGCCGAGCAGGGCGGCGGTGGTCAGTCTCATCAATCCCTCCAATGAAGCAAAATCAAACACGATGCATCGTGGGATCAGGGAAGACGGCAATGGCGCGAATGTGTCAACGGAGCGGCAGCTGGAATCGCTCTTAGAGGACTTCCAAATTCGTCCCGAAGCTGCAAAACAAGGGACGCCGCGCTTGCCACCGCATCCGCGACGTTACGTCTCGCTCATCACTTGAAGCCCAGTGCCTTCCGCCACACCGCCTCGAAGTCGGACGCCGAGATCTCTCGCGCGGAAAATCCGCTGATGGCATTGATCTCGGAAAGCGACGGAATCGCGCCTTCCGGCATGACGTCGCGCCAATTCGCCTGAGCGAAACTGCAGGTCTCGAGCCGTCCGTCGGGATACATCCTGATCCACCGGATCGGACAACGATCGCGGTCGAGCTCGCCATAGCACTCGATTTCGGTATCGCCGTCCGGGGGATTGATCGTGTGCATGTAGCTGTGCGGCGGTCCGACCGACGGCGGCGGCGGCCGGGAGCGAAGATGGTTGATCAAGTCCAGCGCGGCTTGTTGGCTTTCGGGCGGCGCGATCCAGCTCGTCTCCTGCTCGCTCAATCCCAGCGTCGCAAGGAGCTCGGTGACCAGGAGCGCGACGCCATGTGTGGCGAGTTCGGCGCCATCGATGAAGGCGGTCGGCCCCGTCGCGCCGAAATGCTCGACCTCGTGGCGCAGCTCCATCAGCAGAACAATGCGCCCGGACCTCAGTCGGAGGAGCACGCCGGACGCGTCGCCGAGCCCGCCCTCCTGCCATGTCTCGATCGTCCAGCCGTGGCTTGCCGCGAGCTCCGTCAGCCGTCGGCTTACCGTCACGATGGCCATGTCGACGGTTGGAAAGCGATAGTCGAAGATCTGTTCGACGGGCGTCATGGAAGGGCTCGTCATCGAATAGGCCGGAGGTGCCGATGCTGCGCACATCGAACGCAAGGGGAGAATGGTGATCGGCGCAGCACGCCATTGTAACGGGATGGGCACGCGGATCGTCAACGCCGGCAAGGTGCTCCCTGGACGACGCCTCCGATCTCTGACAAGATCACCGGCATGATCTCACACGTTCACCTCGCAGGCGCGGCCCTAGGGCGCCGAATTACCGACCCGGCCTGATCGGTCGGGCCGGGCGATGCTGCCTGCGAACTATCTGTGAACGTGTCGAGCGCCCGAGCTGGCGCCGGAGGTCTTTCATCATGTCCCCGAACCCACCCACGCTGCACCTGGTGTGCGGCAAGATCGCTGCCGGCAAGTCGACGCTCGTGGCGGAGCTCGGCCGGCGTCCGGCCACCGTTGTCCTAGCCGAGGACGACTGGCTGGCGCAGCTCTATCCGGGCGAGCAGACCAGCCTTGCCGACTATGTCCGGAATTCGTCGCGGCTGCGGGCCGTCATGGGGCCGCATGTCGTGGCTCTGCTGCGTGCTGGCGTCTCGGTCGTGCTCGATTTTCCGGCCAATACGCTGGCGAGCCGTGCCTGGATGCGCGGCCTGTTCGAGGCGGCCCGCGTGCCGCATCAGCTGCATCATCTCGACGTCCCCGACGAGATCTGCAAGGCGCGGCTGCGGGCGCGCAATGACGAGGGGCGGCACGCGTTCAATGTGACGGACGAGGAGTTCGATCTGTTTACGTCCTACTTCGTGGCGCCGACGGCCGAGGAAGGGTTCGACGTGATCCTGCATCGGCCGTAGTTATCAGCCCGCGTAGCCGGATGAGCGGCTTGTCCGGGCTACGCGGCCGTTGCTAATCGCTCCATAGCCCGATCCTGAACCTCCGGTTCTGCCGGCCCTTGTTGTCGACCTTCAGAATCCGGATGCGCCGCGCCCGCGCCGTCGAGACCAGATGCGTGCCGCCGCAGGCTTGTCGGTCGAGGCCGTCGATGTCGACGATGCGGATCAGGCCGTCGGCCTGGCGCGGCGGGGCGACGGATTTGGCGCGGAAGAGTCCGGCGGTGGCTTGCGCGGCATCGTAGTCCATGTCGAAGGTGGTCACCGGGCGGTCGTCGGCGATCGCGGTGTTGACGGCGTGCTCCACGGCGCGCAGTTGCTCCGGTGCCACCTTGGGCAGGTCGAAGTCGACGCTGAATTCGTCGCTGTCGGTCATGCGGACGCCGGTCAGCAGCGCGCCGTCGAACAGCGTGTAGACCGCACTGTTGACGAGGTGGGCGACCGTATGCTGCTCGCACATCCGCTGGCGAAAGGCGGCATCGACGCGCAGCTCGATCGTCCCGTCGGGAATGGCATCGTCCCCGATCAGGTGCCAGATGCCGTCAGCGGTCGGCTCGAAGCCCACGACGTCGCGCACGATCCCGTTCCACGCGATGGTGCCGCGGTCCGGCAATTGGCCACCGCCGCCCGGATAGAACGGCGAGTGCGCCAGCAGCACCGCTCCAGGACGCGCGTCCAGCGCGGTGACGTCCAGCGTCCGAATCTCGGGATGATCGACGGCGAAGGGGCGCGGAAGAAGTTCGGTCATGCGAACCGGTCGCTGTCTTTGCCCGGATGAGCGCGGCGACATCCGGGTTCACCGAGATAGCGCGTGAGATCCCGCATGTCGCTGCGCTCATGCGGGCTACGATCGTGTCCAGACATACGCAGGATCGCGGCTCCGCGCAACTTGCGTCGCGCCGCGCTTCACCGGCACGCTGCGGCCGTGAACCACGCCATGCGAAATGCACCGTCGCGCAGGCGCAGGCAGACGGTGTCGCCGGGCTGCAGTCGTTCGTACAAGGCCTGCGCCACATGGGCGTCGGTCGCCGTCGCAAACGGTCCCCAGGCCTCCAGCGTGACGCGATAGGTTGCGAGCCGGCTGTGGCCGACATGCTTGCCGAGAACGCGGCTGCGCAGCAGCGCCGGCGCCGAGCGGTCGAGCGCGGCGTTGAACTGGCCGAGCGTCCCGAAGGCATAGGCGCCGACGAACAGTGCCGCGACGAGCAGCCGCCAGCCGCGGCGGCGTAGCTGGGTCTCGAAGCGGGCGGCGACGATGAGGAAGACGAGGGCGACCGCGATCGCGAACGCCGTCAGCGGCAGCCAGCTGACGAGGTTGAGGTCCGACAGCGTGCGCGCGGCGAGTGTGCCGGCTGCCACGATGCAGCCGGTGCCGAGATTGGCGCCGTAGCCGGAGCCGAGGCCGATGCGGAACCGGTCCGGAAAGCGCAGGGTGAGGACCAGCGCCAGCAGCGGGATGATCGTGACGACCGCAATCAGCTGGCCGGCCGGAAAGCTCGGGAAGAGCGACCAGGCCGCGAGCCCGATGGCTGCGACCGTAAAGCCGAGGGCAAGGCGTTGCGCCTGCACGCTCCCGCGCTCCCGGCTGTGCTCGTCGCCGGGCCTATGGTCGCTTGGGTAGGGGGCGTTCATCGCGAGGTCCATCTCCATGCGCGTGACCCGCTGATCGCGGAGGCGGGCCGACCGACGATCAACGCGCCGCCGATTTGACAGGGGCGGGCAGGGTTGCGACTGTTCGTGGCCAGAAGCAAGAAGCTGGACCAGGGAACGCCAGGAAAGCGCCATGTCAACAGAGGCGATGTCAACAGAGCATGTCGACGTGCTGATCGTCGGCGCCGGGCTGTCCGGCATCGCCGCTGCCTATCATCTGCAGCACAAATGCCCGGCCAAGCGCTTTGCGATCCTGGAGGGGCGCAGCGCGATCGGCGGCACCTGGGACCTGTTCCGCTATCCCGGCATCCGCTCCGACAGCGACATGTACACGCTCGGCTATTCGTTCAAGCCCTGGACGGATCCGAAGGCGATCGCGGACGGGCCGCAGATCCTGAAATATGTCAGGGACACCGCGACGGAGAACGGTATCGACCGCCACATCCGCTTCAACCATCGCGTCGTCAGCGCGGCTTGGTCGAGTGCGGACGCCCGTTGGACCGTCGAGGCCGAGCGACAGACGGAGCAGGGCACGATCGAGACCGTGCTGATGACCTGCGGCTTCCTGTTCATGTGCTCCGGCTACTACCGCTACGAGAACGGCTATCTGCCGGACTTCAAGGGCATGGCCGACTTCAAGGGCCGTATCGTGCATCCGCAGGCCTGGCCCGAGGATCTCGACTATGCCGGCAAGCGCGTGGTGGTGATCGGCTCCGGGGCCACCGCCGTGACGCTGGTGCCGGCGATGGCCAAAACCGCGGCGCATGTCACCATGCTGCAGCGCTCGCCGACCTATGTGGTGTCGCGTCCGGCCCAGGACGCGCTCGCCAACAAGCTGCGCGCGCATCTGCCGGCAAGCCTGGCCTACCACCTGATCCGCTGGCGCAACGTGCTGTTCGGGATGTATTTCTTCCAGCTCAGCCGGCGCAAGCCGGAACGCGTCAAGCAGCTGATCCTCGGCGGCGTGCGCGCCGCGCTCGGCGCTGACTACGACGTCGCCACCCATTTCACGCCGCGCTACAACCCCTGGGATCAGCGGCTGTGCCTGGTGCCGGACGGCGACCTGTTCAAGACCATCCGCGAGCAGCGGGCTTCGGTGGTGACCGCCGGGATCGAGACGTTCACCGAGCGCGGCCTGCGCCTGTCCGATGGCCGCGAGCTCGAAGCCGACGTCGTCGTCACCGCGACCGGGCTGGTGCTGCAGGTGCTCGGCGGCATCGAGGTGATCGTCGATGGCCGCAAGGTCGATTTTGCCAAGACGCTGAACTACAAAGGCATGATGTATTCCGACGTGCCGAACCTCGCGGCGACGCTGGGCTACACCAACGCGTCCTGGACGCTGAAATGCGACCTGACCTGCGAGTATGTCTGCCGTCTGCTCAACTACATGGACCGGCACGGCTACCGCCAATGCGTGCCGCACAATGACGACAGCAGCGTCACGCCGCTGCCGTCGCTGAGCTTCAGCTCCGGCTATGTGCAGCGCTCGATCGCGGACCTGCCCAAGCAGGGCTCGAAGCGGCCGTGGCGGCTGTACCAGAATTACGCGCTGGACATCGTCTCGCTGCGCTTCGGCAAGGTGGACGACGGCGTGATGCGGTATTCGTGAGGAAGAGAATCTCGCGGCCTGCGCTGCTGCTGTGAGGACAGGGGCCTCATGGTTCGAGACGGCGCTGCGCGCCTCCTCACCATGAGGGTGAACATTTAGCCGCGCGACCGATCCTCATCCTGAGGAGCCCGCCGAAGGCGGGCGTCTCGAAGGATGGCTGCAGGGACGGTGTAGGCCAAGCTCCTGTTCGCCGCGATCATACGGCCTCGTATAAGCACTCACCGCTCCGCCGCGCCCTCGCGCAGCGGAGCGCGGCTGAGCTCGTTGCCGGCGGCGATCGCCTTCTGCATCAGACGCACCAGCTCCTTCGCTTCGGCCCTGGTGAGGCCGCGCACCATCAGCCGCTGCGCGGCCTCCACCGCAGGGGTGATCGCGTCCAGCGTCCGCCGGCCGTTCTCGGTGATCAGCAGCTCGCGCGAGCGGCGGTCGCGTGCGCTCGCGCGGCGCACAACCAGACCCTTCTGCGCCAGGCGATCGATCACGCCGGTGATGGTGGTGCGGTCATAGGCGATCAGGCCGGCCAGGGTGATCTGGTCGATGGCCGGATTGGCGGCGATCGCGGCCAGCGCGGCGTATTGCACCGGCGTCAGGTCGAAGCCCGCCGCCTCCACCTCTGCCAGGAACACCGCCACCGCGATCTGCTGAAACCGCCGCGCCAGGTGCCCTGGCATGTCCTGCATTTCGCTCACCACGAATCTCCGATGTTGTCTTGACAAGCATACTGATGATCAGCATACTGATCAATAAGGAACAACGCGGGAGGGCGCGACATGCAATTCCATCTGAATGGATTCCAGCCGGGCGACCCCGAGATTGCGGACCCCGATGAGCGCGTCGCCAGCCACGGCGCGAGCGGTCCGCTGCCATCGGAGGTCGACGTCCTGATCGTCGGCTGCGGGCCGGCGGGGCTCAACCTCGCCGCCCAGCTCTCCGCCTTTCCTGACGTCAAGACCTGCATCGTGGAGCAGAAGCCGGGCCGGCTGCTGCTGGGCCAGGCCGACGGCATCGCCTGCCGCACCATGGAGATGTTCCAGGCCTATGGCTTTGCCGAGAAGGTGCTGAAAGAGGCGTGCTGGATCAACGAGACCACGTTCTGGAAGCCCGACGACGCCAACAGCGCGCAGATCGTCCGCAGCGGCCGCGTTCAGGACGTCGAGGACGGCCTGTCGGAGATGCCGCATGTCGTGCTCAACCAGGCCCGCGTGCACGACTTCTTCCTGGACGTCATGCGTCGCTCGGCATCGAAGCTCGAACCTCATTATTCGCGGCGGCTGCGCGATCTCACGATCGATCCCGCGGCGCCCGCGGGCGCGCCTGGCGTGACCGTCAGCTTCGACCGTATCGATGCCGCGCATGAAGGCCAGGTCGAAACGATCAGAGCGCGCTACGTCATTGGCTGCGATGGCGCCCGCAGCGTGGTGCGCAAGGCGATCGGCCGCGAGCTGCAGGGCGATTCCGCCAATCACGCCTGGGGCGTGATGGACGTGCTCGCCGTGACTGACTTTCCCGACATCCGCTTCAAGTCGCTGATCCAGTCGGCCCGGGACGGCAGCCTGCTGGTGATCCCGCGCGAGGGGGGCTATCTGGTGCGGCTCTATGTCGAGCTTGCCAAGCTCGATGTCGGCGAGCGCGTGGCGGGCCGCAACATCACCGTCGATACCCTGATCGAGAAGGCGCAGCGCATCCTGGCGCCGCATACGCTCGAGGTGAAGGAGGTGGCGTGGTGGTCGGTCTATGAGATCGGCCAGCGCATCACCGACAAGTTCGACGACGTGCCGGAGGCCGAGGTGGCGACGCGGCTGCCGCGCGTTTTCATCGCCGGCGATGCCTGCCACACCCATAGCCCGAAGGCGGGGCAGGGCATGAACGTGTCGATGCAGGACACCTTCAACCTCGGCTGGAAGCTCGCGGCCGTGCTGGGCAAGCGTTGCGCGCCCGAGCTGCTGCACAGCTACTCGGCCGAGCGGCAGGCGATCGCGCAGGAGCTGATCGATTTCGACCGCGAATGGGCCGCGATCCTCGCCTCCGCCGCCAAGCAGGGCGGAGCGGATGCAGCGCAGACGCAGGACTATTTCGTGCGTCACGGCCGCTACACCGCGGGCACCGCGACCCACTACCGGCCGTCCCTCCTCACCGGCGACGACACCTTCCAGCAACTCGCTTCGGGCTTCGTGATCGGCAAGCGCTTCCATTCTGCACCCGTGATCCGGCTGGGTGACGCCAAGCCGGTGCAGCTCGGTCACGTGGTCCAGGCCGATGGCCGCTTCCGCCTGTTCGCATTTGCCGGAGCCGAAGATCCCTCCGCGGCTGATTCCGCCATCCGCCGCCTGTGCCGGTTCCTGGCCGAGGATGCAGCCTCACCCGTGCGTCGCTTCACGCCGGCCGGCGCCGATATCGATGCCGTCATCGACCTGCGCGCGGTGTTCCAACAGGGCCATCGCGGGCTCGCGCTCGAGACGATGCCGGAGCTGCTCAAGCCGCGGAAGGGCCGCTACGGCCTGATCGACTACGAGAAGATGTTCTGTCCCGATCTCAAGGGCGGCCAGGACATCTTCGCGATGCGCGGCATCGATCGCACGGCAGGCTGCCTGGTGATCGTGCGGCCCGACCAGTATGTCGCCGACGTCATGCCGCTCGACGATGTCAGGAGGCTGGCGGCGTATTTCGACGGCATCATGCTGCCGGCCGGGTGAGGGACCATGGTAAACAAAATGCAAACCGCGGCGCCGGATTCCCGGACCTCGCGCTAGCCGGATCCCAACGTTTTGCCGCTACAAGCATGAGTCTCCGGATGGACGATTGAGTGGGTGAGACGTCGAATGTTGATGTTGGCGAACCGTCGCAAGAGCGAACGTCGGCTGTGCAAGAGAATTGCCAAGATACACTACGGCAACGGCAGCTTGCCGCGTGACTGCACGGTGACGGATATTTCGGATGGCGGCGTGAAGGTGGTCGCCGAATTCGTTGAGATCCCACCGCAGTTCACGATCGTCTTCTCGCCCGACCACCAGCGGAAATGCCGGCTGGCTTGGCGCATCGGCTGCGAATTCGGCGCCGAATTCATCGATTGAGGCGCCCCTCGCGCGGCTGCTTAACGGGACCTTAGGGTTAATCTGCCAGCGTGCAGGTCATCTGGTCCCGAAGTAGTTCAGTTGCATGCGTACGCGGCCCTCCTGCTCCCTCCCTCTGCTCCGGCCGGCCGCGTTCGCGCTGTCGTTCGGCGTCGTGCTGCTTGGCCTCGGCGCCTGCCAGACCACCGATCTCGGCGACATCACCGGCGCACTCGGCGGCAAGTCCGAAAAGCCCGGCGGAGCCGCATCCGATCCGCGCGCCGAGCTCGACCAGCTCCGCGAGCGCTTCCGCGCCGCGCCGAACGATCCCGACGTCTCGCTTCGCTATGGCAGCGCGCTGCGCGCCACCGGCCAACGCTCGCAGGCGGTCGCCGTGCTCGAGCAGGCGACGATCGCCAATCCCGGCAACAAGGCGCTGCTGGCCGCCTACGGCCGCGCGCTCGCCGACAACGGCAATTTCCAGCAGGCCTTCGACGTCCTCAGCCGCGCGCATTCGCCGGAGGATCCGGACTGGCGCATCCTCTCGGCGCAGGGCGCCGCGCTCGACCAGATGGGGCGCAACGAGGAGGCGCGGCAGTACTACGTCACCGCGCTCAAGATCGCGCCCGACGACCCTTCCGTGCTGTCCAATCTCGGTCTGTCCTATGCGCTGTCCAACGAGCTGCCGAAGGCCGAGGAGCAATTGCGCAAGGCGAGCGCAAATCCCGAGGCGAGCCCGCGGGTGCGCACCAATCTCGCCGTCATCGTCGGCCTGCAGGGCCGCATGAGCGAGGCGGAGAGCATCGCGCGAACCGGGCTGCCGCCCGAGCAGGCCAATGCCAACGTCGCCTATGTGAAGAAGATCCTGGTGCGAAGGCAGATGGCACAGCGCGAGCTGTCGCCGCGCCACGACCGCCCGGTGGTTGGCCAGCCCGACAAGGCGCTGGCGAAGGCGCTGAGCCGTTCCGACGACTGAGCGCTATTTCGCGCCGAGCAGCCTGGCGATCGGCGCCAGCAGCGAGCTGCGCTGCGGCCTCGCATCGACGCGGCCGGTGAGCCGGTTGGCGATCTCCTGAAACAGCTTCGGCGTGCGGCTCAGCGCTCCAACCTCCGCAATCATCTGGCCGTTGTTGGCGGCCGTGCCGAACAGCTTGCAGTCGAACGGGATCACCGCGACCGGCTCGGCCTCGACCGTCTTGGCGAAGCGCTTCAGGTCGATCTCCGGCCGCTTGGGCATGCCGACCTGGTTCAGGCAGTACAGCGGCGGCCGGTCGTTGGGGCGCGAGGCCTTGAGCACGCCGAGCAGGTTCTTCGCGTTGCGCAGATTCGCGAGATCCGGCTCGGCCACCACCAGGATGTCGTCGGCATTGATCAGCGCGTGGCGCGTCCAGGCCGACCATTGGTGCGGCACGTCGAGCACGATGCATTGCTGCGTCAGGCGCAGCGTGTCGAAGATCGCGTCGAACGCCTCGGCGCCGAAATCATAGACGCGGTCGAGCGTCGCCGGCGCCGCGAGCAGATTGAGATGCTCGGTGCATTTGGCGAGCAGGCGGTCCATCAGCGCGGTGTCCGGCCTGTCAGGCTGGAAGATGGCGTTGGCGATGCCCTGCAGCGGGTCCTGGTTGTAGTCGAGGCCGGCGGTGCCGAACGCCATGTCGAGGTCGATGACCACGGAATCCAGCGTCAGGTCGCGCGCCATGCTCCAGGCGACGTTGTGCGCCACCGTCGAGGCACCGACGCCGCCCTTGGCGCCGACCACCGCGATGATGCGGCCGGTGATGACGGCCTCGGAGGCCGAGAACAGGCTGCAGATCGAGCGGATGATGTCGATGGTCTCGACCGGGCCGACCACGTAGTCGTTGACGCCGCGCCGCACCAGCTCGCGATAGGCGACGCCGTCGGCGGGGCTGCCGATCAGCACCACGCGGGTGCCGGGATCGCAGACGCTGGCGAGATCGTCGAGGCCGCCGAGAATGTCGCCGCCGGGCTTGGTCTCCAGCACGATGACGTTCGGCGTCGGCTGAGAATTGTAGGTCTCGATCGCGCGCGGCATGCCGCCCGCCTTGATCGTGATATGCGCCTTGCCGAGCCTGCGGTCCTGGCTCGCGGCGAGGATCGCGGACGAGGTCTGGTCGGTCTCGCAGAACGCCTGCACCGAGACGCGCGGCACCGGCGCGATGTGATCGTCGAGCACCGGGCCGCTCGGCACGGGCTGCTCATCCTGGCTGTGGCGCGACGCTTTGATCATTTGCCTGTATCGCTGAGCTTGGCCTTGTCGGCATCCGGATAGGTGATCGCCGTCGACTCGCCCTTGCGGTACTTCTCGAACAGAGCGGAGCGGCGCGGCGTGTAGGCGGCGGTCTCGGAGCGCGGCTGCTCGAGGTCGGCCGGGTTGTCGATCATCGCGGCGAGGTTGCGCTGCGTGGCGCAGCCGAAATTCTGATAGTGCTGATTGCTGCTGTAGCCGGGATTGTTGATGTTCGGCCCGAGATCGTCCGGCCACAATCCGCAGGGGCCGGCGACGGCGGCGATCTTCGGATAGCTCAGCCGGATGACGGCGAGCTGCCGCGGGTCGTCCGGCATGGTGTTGCGCATCGTGATGGCGCGCGAGGGCACGCCGCTGGCGGTCAGCATGGCGCGGATGTCGTGATAGACGTCGGCGGCGGCGCGCGCATTCGGCGTGCCGGCCGGCACCTCGGCGACGATGGCGCCGGTGCCCTCGCGCTTCCAGGAGCGGGCGAGGCCGATGACGTCGTCGCGCTGCGGGCCGGTGAGGCCGCCGCGGCCCTGGCCGACGAACACGACGATCGACTGCCGGCCTTCCTCGATCGCGATCGGATGGCGCATCCGGTAGTCGTCGGGGATCGTCGCGACGACCTCGCCGCTGGTGTAGTTGCAGGCGCCGAGCGTGAGCGCGAGGCTCGCCAGCGCGCCGACCCGCCATGACGCGCGCCGTCCGTCGTCTCCAATTGATCCCGACATGATCGTTCCCCCGTGCCCCATGGTCCCCGTCGTCTCAGTCGATGATGAAGCCGAAGCCGGCCGGCTGCCCCGTGGTCGCGTCGACCTTGGCGGCGATGCCGTAGAGCCGGTTCATGCGGCCGAGCAGCGCCGATTCCGAATCGGTCGCCGGCGCAAAGCCGTCATCCGGCCGCGACAGCTCCTTCTGGGCGACGGCGCGCACGACATAGGGCGTCACCATCACCATCAGCTCGGTCTCGTTGTTGACGTAGTCCTGGCTGCGGAACAGCTGGCCGAGCACCGGCAGCTGGTTGAGCCCGGGCAGGCCGTTGACCGCCTGCTTGGTCTGGTTCTGGATCAGGCCGGCCATCGCCATCGAGCCGCCCGAGGGAATCTCGAGCGTGGTCTCGGCGCGGCGGGTGCGGATCGCGGGGATCGTCACCGACGAGGTCGCGCCCGCGCTCAGCGCGTAGGACACGGTGATCGCGTTGTCGTTCGACAGTTCCGAGACTTCGGTCATGACGCGCAGGCTGATGCGGCCTTCGCTCAGCACCACCGGCGTGAAGTTCAGCGAGATGCCGAATTTCTTGAACATGACCGAGGTGCTGCACAGGCCCGTCTTGGGATCGCAGGCGTAGCCGCCGGGGACCGGAAACTCGCCGCCGGCGATGAAGGTCGCGGACTCGCCGGAGATCGCGGTCAGGTTCGGCTCGGCCAGCGTCTTGACGACGCCCGCGGTCTCCATCGCGCGCATCGTCGCCGCCACCGACGACAGGTTGCCGCCGCCGATCGCGGAGAGGCCGTTGCCTGACACCAGCGACTTGCCATAGGCCGTGAACGGGTTGGTCTGGTTGAAGTTCACGACCGCGGTGCCCCAGGTCATGGAGGCGCTGAGATCGATGCCGAGCTGCTTGACGATCTCGCGCCTGACCTCGGCGACGTTGACCTTCAGCATCACCTGGTCGCGGCCGCGCACGGCGATCGAGTTGACGACCTTGTCGGCGCCGCCGACCAGCCTTGCCGCGATCTCGCCGGCCTGCTGCGCCTCGACCGGGCTCGACACCGAGCCGGTCAGGATCACACCGTCGCCGACTCCGTCGATCTTGACGCCGGGAATGCTCTGGCTGAGCGCCTGGCGCACGCCGTTGAGATCGCGCTTGATCGCGATGTCGTAGGCCGCGACCTGCTGGCCCTCGCCGTCGAAGAACACCACGTTGGTCTGGCCGACGGTGGCGCCGATGATGTAGGCGCGCCGCGCCGAGCGGACGACGGCGTTGGCGATCTTGGGATCGGCGACCAGGACGTCCTTGACGTCCTGCGGAAAGTCGACGACCACGGACTTGCCGATGCCGAGCGACATGTAGCGGACCTTGGACGAGCCGACCGACACGACCGGCGTGTCCAGCCTGTCCTCGGCCGCCTTCACCGGCGTGATCGCCGGAGTCAGCGCCAGCGCCACGGCTGCCGACATGGAGAGCGCGCGGACGATCCCCATCCCCATCTTTGCGCGTTGATGCCCCGTCATCTTCCCCGTCCTTACTTCTGCGCGGTCTGCGAGGTCGAAACCCCGTAGCGAATGATCTCGATGGCGTTGCCCCGCCGCGCCATCTGCTGCTGTTGCTGGGCCTCGGCGGTGTTGGTCTCGGCCGCGTTCACGTCGGCGATGCTCCGCAGCGCCAGCGCCAGCGTGCCGGCCTGCCGTGCGCGGGCCAGCGTCTCGGCCTGATCGGGCTTGAGCTCGAGCGTCACGGTCTTGCCGACGACGGTGTTCTGGCCTTCCTTCTCCTTCGGCGCCTGGTCGATCGCGAGCACGCGCACATTGGTCAGGATGGTCTCCGAGCTGACGGCGTCGGCCGCGCCCGGCTTGTCCGGATTCTTGTCTCGCTTCGACAGGATGACGTCGACGCGATCGTTCGGCAGGATGAAGCCGCCGGCGCCGGTCTCGGGCGAGATTTCGGTGGAGATGGCGCGCATGCCCGCGGGCAGGATCGCAGCCATGAAGCCCGAGCCGTCGGACTTGACCAGCTTCTGCTCGCGAATGGGTTCGCCGATGACGAAGGGGGCGCGTGCGATCGAGCCGACCAGCTGATTGGCCGCCTCGGGACGGTCGCCGCGGCGAATGAAGATGTTGCTCGCAGCCTCCGGCCAGGTCTGCCAGACGAGGTCGCCGGGCTTGATCGCGTGTCCGAGACCGATGTCGCTCTTGGCGACGAGCACCTCGACCGTCGGCAGCTGCACGACGGGGGCTGCGGGCGCCGGCTGCTGGCCTTCGGAGTTGCTGACGAGATAGGCCGCAACGCCGCCAGCGCCGAGAGCGATGGTTAACACCACGATGCGTGCGGTCATCATGCGCGGACTACTTTCTACTCATACACAGGGAGCAAACGCGCGCATCGATCGACAGCGGTTCTCCCTGACTAACGACTAAGCGCCAATGGTATAAGCAGACTTGAACGAGGCGGGCTGCAGCACCCGCCTCAAGCAACGATTGCGCAAGTGGTGAACAGGTTGTTAGCGTGAAAATAGTGAAACGCCGCGAATGTGTTAGCTATTTGCGCGGGACGCGTCTGCACGCATCCGTCGCCGTGCGCTCAGCAGAATGAGATCGTGAGTTGCAGCCGCGCCTCAGTGGGCATCTCGTTAAGCTTGATCGTTTGCTAACAACGCTTGCTTAGGAACGACCACGTCGTCGGCGAGGTTGTGCCGTCGCGCGCGAACGCGATCGGCGGATCCCGACTTGCCTCTGCGTTGCGTGGAACGTCCGCGCTGCACTCACCATGGGGGGCGATGATGCCGACACTGCCTGCCGCGCTGCACCGTAATCGGACGGGGCCGCAAATTCAGAAAGCCGAAACGGGTTCGCCCTACGATTCCGTTGGGCGGGAATTCCGGTCTCATTTTCAGACTTTCTTAGGCTTTTACGCGCACGGTCCGGGCATGATGGCTGGGATTGTTCTGCGCGTTGTATTCCGCTCGAAAATACACGCAAAGATTGTATTTGTTGCGCCGCGGCGAGAGCTGCGGGCGGTCGCGGGTCTTGGGGATGGATGGGCGAGGGGAGGCGTGCAATGTCGGTTGCTCGATTCCTGAAGCAGCGCGCGGTCCGGATTCAGACGGTCGGCACCTACACGCTGCCGAACTGGTATGATCCGCAGGGGCGCCTGCGCTCCTTCGCCTGCCGCACCACGCGCGTGTCGCCGTTTCGTGCGCTGCTCGACGTGCCCGTGGTCGGCAAGGTCGGCGACCGCCTGACCTCGTACTTCCGCGACTTCGGCAAGTTCGAAGGCGAGATCAGCGACACCGTGCATGGCGGCTTCCTGCTCGAGCTGGAGATGACGCGCGCCGAGCGCGCCAAGCTCGCCGAGAAGCTGGTCTGGCTGGAGAAGAAGCAGAAGGATCCGACGATCCGCGATTCCCGCCGCGATACGCGCTTCGTGCCGAACTCGCCGCATTCGGAACTGACGCTCGCCGACGGCAGCTGCATCCCGTGTCTCGTCATCGATGCGTCGATGTCGGGCGCGGCCGTCTCGGCGGCGGTCCAGCCGGAGATCGGCACGCCGCTCGCCGTCGGCAGCTGCATCGGCCGCGTGGTCCGGCATTTCCCCGACGGTTTCGCCGTGAGGTTTGTGGATACGATCCCGGCGTCGTCCGAGTTGGAGCGGCGCGTCATCACCCCGCCGACCCGGCCGACGCGGCAGAAGCTCGCCTCGCACCATGACGATGAGCGAGGCGTCGAGACGCCCCAGGACTTCTTCATGGTCTGATTGTGACCACGGCGAAGACGGTTCTTCACCCTCCCCTGGAGGGGGAGGGTCGCCTCGCGGAGAGCGAAGCGAAACGCGAGGCGGGGTGGGGTGGTCTCTCCACTCGCACCGCTCCCGGCGGAGAGATCACCCCACCCCGGTCGCCCGCTTCGCGCGCGACCGACCCTCCCCCTCCAGGGGAGGGTGAGCATCACGCCCCCGACTGAGTCCGCCGAGCAACATCCGCGGTTTCGCGTATTGGGCGAGGAGCCGAATCCGGGCATTGGGAACTGGCAGCCGTCCGCACGGTTAACGCGCTGTTAATCGGCGTCGTGAAAGCTTGCCGGTGCCGGGTGCAATGCCAGGAGGACCAGTCCCATGGAGGCCCAGAAGACCGCGGTGGATGCCGTCGTCATCCTGACCGGGTGCGACCGCGAGGCTGTCGCCGCCTTCATCCGCCGGATGTATCTGGCCGGCGTACGCGATCCGAAGCGGCTGACCTTCAAGGGGCTGCAGGAGATGGCGCGGGGGTGACGCCCCGGCGCTGAGCGCGAGCCGGCCAAGCCCAGCTGTTGCCGCCAGAGCACGGCGAGAAACTATTGCCGTCTGTTTCCCGTCACAACCCGTGTCCCGGGGGATGCGGCCTGCCGCGCTTCCGGCTAAATTGTGGCTTTCGCGGTCGGCATCAGAGCACCACCTTCGATCTCGCCCATAAGGCGACACGGTTCTGCGCAACACGCTCTGAGCGGCCGGATCATGGGTACCGGGCATGCTCAGACAGCTCTTCGCGCCACAGCTCATCGGCCTCTACATCCTGATCGGGGCCACCATCTACGTCCATTTCCGCGGCAAGGAGCGGCTGCGCTTCGCCCGCCAGCTCGGCGACCACTCGACCTATCTCGCGCCCTACAACGTGCTGATGTATGCCGGCTCGGCCGTGCCGAACACGCCGGTGATCCCTGTCGAGCAGTTTCCGGAGCTCAAGAAGCTCACCGACAATTGGCAGGAGATCCGCGAGGAGGCGGTTCGCCTGTTCGACGAAGGCTTCATCCGCGCCGCCGCCAAGAACAACGACTGGGGCTTCTACTCGTTCTTCAAGAGCGGCTGGAAGCGCTTCTATCTGAAATGGTACGACGACTTCCTGCCCTCGGCGCGCACGCTTTGCCCGAGGACGGTGGAGCTTTTGAACTCCATCCCGAACGTCCACGGCGCGATGTTCGCGATGCTGCCGCCCGGCGGCAAGCTCGGCGCCCACCGCGACCCCTTCGCCGGCTCGCTGCGCTATCACCTCGGCCTGGTCACCCCGAACTCGGACAAGTGCCGCATCCTGGTCGACGGCGTGCCCTGCGTCTGGCGCGACGGCGAGGCCTTCATGTTCGACGAGACCTTCATCCACAGCGCCGAGAACGCGACCGACCAGAACCGCATCATTTTGTTCTGCGACGTCGAGCGCCCGATGAAGCTCGGCTTCATCGCGGCGATCAACCGCTGGGTCAGCCACCACATCGTCAAGGCCTCCGCGACGCAGAACGTCGAGGGCGAGCATGTCGGCGTGCTGAACAAGGTGTTCGGCAAGCTGTACGAGTTTCACCTGGCGACGCGCAAGGTGAAGGCGTGGAACAGGACGGTGTACTACACGGCGAAGTACACGCTGACGGTTGCGATCGTGGGCGCGATCGTGGTGTCGGCGTTTCGATGAGGGGCGGGCCCCCGCGCCGACTCCCTTGCAGCCCCAATAAGCCTCCGGCGCGCCAAAAGCTCGGCGGCTTATGGCCTGCGGGACCGGTAAAAACTTCTACGATCCTTTCAATAGTTCGAGCAACAGTGCCTCGGTCGCTCTAGCCGAAACAGCGCAGCCATATTGATGCAGATTGTCGTTCTTATCCGTATCTGCAAAATCGACAACACACTTGGCCGAAAAGAAGTGCTTTGGATTTGTTGGCGCTTCATGGGCAGCGAAATAAACGCCAAATGTTTCCATATCGAGTGCCGCGATCTTCCGATGCTGTTGCTCAATATGAGCTAGTCTTCGGGCATCTGCGATCACGGCAGAGCCGGTCACAAAGGGAGCGAGCTTCGGTGTCGACCTCAGTGCCGGTCTAAGGTAGTTGCCATCAATTCGCGCCTCCAACATTTCTCGGAACTCGTCTTTCGATATTGTATGATCGATAATTGCGCGAGTTTGTGATTTCAAAGGAATCTGGGTGGGGGCAATCTCAAAGCCGTTTTCCGACCATTTTCCCGCTTGGTACTCCCAGACTGGTGATCCAACCACGAGTTGCCCCAGTTTGGTCTGGCCGCTAAAGCCTGCGCATATACCACTCATGCATATGATATCGACGTGGAAAACGTTTAGCGCCCAGGTGGCTTCATAGGTGGATGCTACCAACCCCATTTGACCGAGTCGCATTAGTCCCCCAAAGTAGCGCCGCTCTCCTTCAAGGTACACGTAATGTACGTTAAGGCCGCCAACAACGACCTCGGATATCTTTGTAAAATCGGTAAACCGAAATCCCTGACGTTCCTCTTCTAGAGCGCAGACGACCAAAAAATCCAAAGGCGTCTTCGTCTCGCTTCGCGAGTCAATGTCTTCTACTATTCGTAATAGTGATCGGCGCCAAGTTTCGGTACTGTCAAACTTTGTTATAAGTACGCCAAGTTCATCGAATTTTTCTCTGTACGCAGCAACCTCGTCCGGAAATGCGGATAGACCAATCACGGGAGTGCTGCGGTTCTTTCCATCGACTGATCGGAGTTGGCGGAGAAGCTCAAGGCCGGCTCGGCTGTCGGCAGGGCCATCTGTAAGATATGGAAGCATCAAATCGAGAATAACTAAATCAAACAGAACTTCGCTCAACACCCGAATAGCGTCGGCTAAAGTACTTACAACGGTCACTGAGTATCTATGATTTCCATTTAGCGACGAGTCTATTGCCTCGGAAATTGATGTGGACTTGTCCTTGTCATCGTCAATAATTAGAACTCTCATGGATTGCCCCCTTTGCCGTTTCTATTTAGGTCTAACAAATAATTGCGTAAGGGAGAGCGCCAGCTATCTCGATCAAACTCGTATAGTAGGCAGGCCTTCACGTCTACACCAAAGCGTACCCGGAGAGCTTTGGCGGCAATCGATAATGGAACGTCCCTTCCATCAATTTCGATGTCTGGATACTGTGTTACTACAATGAATGGAGACGTGTTGTTGAGGCGACGCGCTAGCCGAAGTACCTCGAGCCCACCCTGGCCTTGCGGCGAGCCGCCTCCACCTAGTCCGGACATCTCGAACGTTGGGAGAGACATATCCAGCACGATCAAAGCAAAAGTCTCGCCGTTTATGGCCTTTAGTGCCGAGGTCACGGACATTGCTCGAACAACGCTGGATGAAGAGAAGGACTCCTCGAGGACCTTCAATATGTCTGTTGCCTTAAATTCGTCGTCTTCTACAAGAAGCACATTCATTAGCCGCGCATCCTTGTAAATGTAATTTCAGAGGGTAATCTAAGCTTGAATGTAATCGTGAGGTTGTGTTCGTTTCCGTCTACCCAAAGAGCAACGAAAGGTGATCGGACGCGGACTATCAGGCCTGCCAGCTTCATCAAGCCGCTAAAGCCTTCCTGAACAGCGGCCTGAGCAATAGCTTGAGCGTCTTTATTAAAGGCGGTGTCAATCCGAGAAATCGCATCTCGGTAATGATCCGCCGAGGAGACGTCGGAAGTGACCTCAAGCTGAACTATGTTACTGCCACCAATTACTTGCGCGGAAACGTGTATGTGCCCATCGCGCTTTCCGTGTCTTGCGGCGTTGCCAAGCAAGACGAACAGTGCATCTCCGAAGACATCAAAGCTGCCTCTGTTCAGAGAAATGTCGTCAGATACAACGACGTCTTCAGAAAAATCATACTCGTAATCTAGCTCTCGTACGATCGAGAGTGTGGTAGATATGAGCATTTTTAGGCTATATCGATCTCTCCGAAACACCGGGCGGATGAACCAGCCGCATACCTCTTGTATTCTCGCCTCGATTATCTGTCGGCATTCGTGCAAGAATGGATAGACCATCTCTTTGTCATCAGGAGATGGCATTTGCTCAAAAAGCTCAAACAACTTGCGTGTTGCAGCCGGTAGGAAATCTCGAAGCATATACCGTCTTAGTTGAGCTAAGTCGGATTCCAGGCAGTCCCAGCAAAATGAGTAGATATCAGGGAATACATCGTAAGCACCATTTGATTCTATTACGCGCCTGCGAACCCGCGCTGTCATGGCGTCCAAATGTTGAATGTTAGCTGGAGTTCGCCATTGCGCCTGTATCAATCCTTTTGGGTGCTCGGCGCTTTGGATCTGAATGACGTCCTTCCGGGCATGATCCAGCTCCGCAAGAAGAAATGCCCTGAAGTCCTCGGCAAAGCGAATCGCGCCCGAGTTATCGCTCGATGCATGAGCTTGTTCGTGGAGAGAAACCAATTCGGCGAGGCGGCCAAGCGCTCTTGTAACGGGCGTCATCACGTGGCCATTTAGGGTTCCATGTCGAATCCTGCGGCTTAGGTATGCATCCAAACCAAAAGTGCGATCCGAAACAAAGGTCTTGAGCGTGGCGTCGACGATTGCGATCAATAGAAACTCGGAGCCAATTTGCGTCTCGGCGGTAAAGTCGTCGACTTTTGGGCCTGGCTTTTCGAGATTGGAGAAAAACTTTATAAGTGAGCCAAATGAAGGTCCTGAATCTTCAGCCTGAGCTGTTTGTTTGTACCGTGAGACGCTCGCGCTATGAAGCGTGTAAAACCACTCGCGAAGTGACTCTTCGTCGACGTGAACGCGCGTGCTGTCAAGGTCAGACCTAGCTTCTAAATTTTCAAGTTCTCGTATCAGGGCTTCGCATTCTTCTTGAAGTGTATCAGAAGCAGGGTCAGTCTTTCCTATTAGCCATCGGCAGACCTCCAATCGCGCTTCGAGCACATCCTTGACGGAAGACATCATCATGAATAGTCGTTCAAGAAACGTTCTTGAGCATGTTCTAGCTAATAGAATCGCTGTAGATGGGCAGGTCTTTGCAACTGTTTCGAATACGTCGGTTAGGCTTGAGTTTTGATCAAAAAGACGCATGAACGCTAGGCGGCGATCCAATTCATTGTCTTGAGTGCGTTTTTGTCTATAAACTAACTCCCACAAGACAAACGTAAGTAATTTTGAGCGTTTTGTTAGTTCTGAATTGAGCAGTGCGTCAAAGGTCCGGGCCGAGGAAAAAAGTTGGATGTCGTCGGTGGAAGATAGTAGCTCTGCAACGGAGCTTTGATCGATTTGCTGGCGTGCAAGCATTCGTCTGGAGCTTTCTGCGATGAGCGCGGCTGACAGGAATGTGCGACTCTTTAGCTGTGAGTCTTCAGCTAAGAAGGCTAGTTGCCAATCATCGAGCTGTTGAATCGCCGCCTGTGCCTGGGCGGGGTGTTCAATGATCGCGTTGGCGGCGCCGCTAAAGCGTGGGACGTTCGCGTCAAGATTGATCTTTGACATGTCGGGTCGTTCGGCGAAGATCAGTGGATTAAGTTGACATCGCCAAGTGACCACAGAGGAAGAGTCATCGAAGAAGAAACTTGTCCGGTAGATATCTGTGTCATTAATGCCGCCGTTATCGCGAGGGCCATAAGCGCGGGGTACTTGAAGTGGAGTGTTCGAGAATCGCTGAATTAGAGTTGACTTGATCGGGTCAGTAAGATTTTGGAATGCGGACTGAATCAAACTGTTAAATGGAGGAGAATTGCGCTTCCGCCAAAGTAGAATGGCGAGGTCGAGTAGGGATAGCGCGCTGTATCTGAGCAATGAGCACGAAAGCCCATGTGCGTCGGTGGAAAGAGTCAGGAGTTCGTCCTGAAGTATCCGGGCGTACCAAGGGTCGTCGGCAAGATGGCCGTCTGCTAAACGAAGCCACCTCAAAGCAGCTCTGGTCGGATTAAATGTTGGGTCGATCATATCGTAGGCGTAGTGAGCTAGCAGGGCCCATGCCGTGTTCTGACAGTCGGCGGTGAGTGACTTGTACCGCCTTGAAAGTCCTGCGAGTCCGTCGCGCTCTAAGGCCGCGAGAAGGTCCTTTTTCAGTGCGATCAGGGAAAGTCCATATAGTCGCCGGTGCTCAGCTAGGGCTTCTTCGGTTTCGCGCAGGCGCCCTCGGGCCAAATGATCATTGATATCCGCGAGACTGTTCAGAGCATCGGTTAGTTTGCTAGAGTAGTGGTTTAGACGCGCAACTTGCAGTGCTAGTTCATTTGTGAGCTTTAGCGGCCTTAGAAGACCAAAAGCTGGATCTGGAACTTTCGACTCTTCGACCGGGAACGAATTGCCAAGTCCTGGAAAAGGGTAGGCCTTGTTATCTTCGATCACCTCGCAAACAGTCGCGTATTCGGCAGGGGGCGTCTCCTGTCGTACAGCTTGGATTTGCTTCCAGTAACTAGGTGCTCTTCGTGACCTGAAACTCTGCTCGTGATGAAGATTAAAGAATGGCCTTAGACTATTTCTTGCGCGGCTTACCGCAGATAGCGACTTTGGTCGTGACACTTGACGACTCCATCAAAAGGTACTCAAGAATAGATCGATTTTGTTGTAAAGCGAGCAAAAAACGACTTGTGGTTGGTGGTATCTGAACGCGGGGCAGCTCGTCGGGCAAATCAATTCGCGGCCTGCAAAAGGAAAGTGTCAAGTGATTCGGAAAAACATAAAGTGCTTTCTTTTCCCCGAAATCAGCATTATGGTCCGTCCATCCCGTTGCACGGTAGGGGACGGTTCGCGGTCGTCACGGACGTTGGCAGCGGGGAGCGGTGGACGCGGGGCGGCGGCGTGTGATGAGCACGGACGAACGCTTTTCTCGCGGACGGTGAAGGCGTGTGGTTCTGATACTCCGATGCTAGTATCCAGCGTAATGCGCGACAGCGCATTGCGCGACATGGTGGCCAGAAAGCCCGGTGCACCAGGAAGAGCACGCTATAGCCTGTTAAAACCATCGCGCGGGGAAGGCCGGGTGTGTTCGGCCAGACCTGTGGTGACTGCCGCCTGCTTTTTTGTTTGCAGGCGGGCCACGGGCGCGGCCAGCGCCCGGCCTTCCCTGCGCCCTCCATCTGGAGAGGGCGGGAGTTGGAGCATCACTCGGGCGCGGAATGCGTCGCGAGAAGGTGGATGCTCGTTCCCTCGACGCGATGCTGTTTGAGATTGTGGATCAGTGTTGCCGCTTGCGTCATCGCGAGCGCAGCGGCGCAGCGAAGCAAACCAGCGTCCTCGTGACGCCCTGGACTGCTCCGCTGCGCTCGCAATGACGGAGTTTGGGGCGGGCGCTCTGCCAAGCCACCAGGTGTCATCGTCCGCAGAGGCGGACGATCCAGTATTCCAGAGGCGGTGGTGATGAATCGAGGAGCCGCGGCGTACTGGATGCCCGCCTTCGCGGGCATGACAGCTGTGGAAAAGGCCGCGCAGCAGCGCGGCCTTGCAGATATCGAGTTTTGAACCGCTTACTTCGCCGCCGGCCCGATGCTCACCTTCAGCGTTCCGACGCCGTCGACGCCGCATTCGATCTTGTCGCCGGCCACCACGGCTGCGACGCCGGCAGGGGTGCCGGTCATGATGACGTCGCCGGCGGCGAGTTCGACCTGCTGGGACAGCTTCCAGATGATCTCCGGCACGTTCCAGATCAGCTCGGAGAGGTCGCCGGTCTGGCGCTCGGTGCCGTTGACCGACAGCCAGATCTTGCCCTTCGCGGGATGGCCGATCTTGGCGGCGGGCACCACAGCCGAGCACGGCGCGGAATGGTCGAACGACTTTCCGACCTCCCAGGGGCGCTGCATCTTGCGGGAGGCGAGCTGCAGGTCGCGGCGGGTGAGGTCGATGCCGACGGCGTAGCCGTAGACGTGGTCCAGCGCCTTGTCGGTCGGAATGTTCAGGCCGCCGCTCTTGAGCGCGACCACCAGCTCGACCTCGTGATGCATGTCCTGGGTCAGCGGCGGGTAGGGGATGACGGCGCCCTCGGGCGCCAGCATGTCGGCGTGCTTGGCGAAGAAGAACGGCGGATCGCGCTCGTCATTGCCCATCTCGCGGATGTGCTCGAGATAGTTGCGGCCGACGCACCAGATGCGGCGGACCGGGAAGACACCGGCTTCGCCGACGACGGGAAGAGAGGGCTGCGGGAAGGCCGGGATGACGGTGGAGCTCATGAAAGGTCTCGATGCGGTGAAATGGGCTTTTCAGGATGTCGCGGTCATGGGGATGACGTTCGGCCCCATGTCGCGCTGTTGCAGGCGGAAGAACGAAGCATAGCGGCCGCCACGGCGCAACAGATCGTCATGCCGGCCCCGCTCGACGATGTCGCCGGCCTCGACCACGAGGATGGCGTCGGCGTTCATGATTGTGTGCAGGCGATGCGCGATGACGATCGTGGTGCGGTTCTGGCAGAGATGCTCGATCGCCTCCTGCACCTGCCGCTCGGATTCCGAATCCAGCGCCGCGGTGGCCTCGTCGAGCAGGATGATCGGCGCGTTGCGGATCAGCGCGCGCGCCACCGCGATGCGCTGGCGCTGGCCGCCGGACAGCTGCGTGCCGTGCTCGCCGACCGGCGTGTCGTAGCCGAGCGGGAAGCTCATGATGAAGTCGTGCGCGCAGGCCGCCTTCGCCGCCTCGATGATCTCGGCCTCGGTGGCGCCGGGCTTGCCGAAGGCGATGTTGGCGCGGATCGAGTCGCGGAACAGATAGACGTCCTGGCCGACATAGGCGGTCTGCTCGCGCAGGGAGCGGCGCGACACCTGCGAGATCGACTGGCCGTCGATCAGGATGTCGCCCTCGGTGGCCTCGTAGAAGCGCAACAGCAGCGCCAGCACCGTCGACTTGCCGCCGCCGGACGGGCCGACCAAAGCGGTGACCTTGCCGGGCTCGGCTGTAAAGCTCATGCGGTTGAGCACCGGCTCGTTGTCGCGATAGGCGAAGGAGACGTCGCGCAGCTCGATTCTGGCTTGCGTCAGCTTCAGCGCCGGCTTGTCGTCGTCGGGCTGCTCGCTGGCGGGGCTGTCGACCACTTCGAGCAGCATGCGGGCGCCGACGAGCTGGCTGTTGAGGTCGATGTTGAGCCGCGCCAGCCGCTTCGCCGGCTCGGTCGCCATCAGGAAGGCGGTCATGAAGGAGAAGAACTGGCCGGGCGTGGCGTTCAGCGCGATCACCGCATAGCCGCCATACATCAGGCAGCCGGCGACCGCGAAGCCGCCGAGCATCTCCATCAGCGGGTTGGAGCGGTTGGAGACGCGGGCCATCTTGTTGGCGTTGCGCTCGACCACCGCGATGTTCTCGTCGATGCGCGCGCGCATCGCGTCCTCGAGCGTGAACGCCTTGACGGTGCGGATGCCCTGCAACGATTCCTGCATGGTCTCGAGGATGTCGGCATTGCCGGTGAACTGGCTGTGCGCGAGGCCCTTGATGCGCTTGACCAGCTTGCGCAGCACGATCATCGCCGGCGGCACCACGACGAGGCCGAGCAGCGACATCCAGGGGTCCTGCGAGATCATCACGATGATCATGCTGATCAGCAGCAAGAGGTCGCGGCCGATCGCGTTGATCAGCATGGTCAGGACGTCGGTGATCGACTTGGCGCCGGCGGTGAGGCGCGCCAGGAACTCCGAGGAGTGGCGCTCGGAGAAGAAGCTGATGCTCTCGCTCATCAGCTTGGCGAACAGCGCGCGCTGGTTGTTGGCGAGGATCGCGTTCGAGATCTTCGACAGGATCACCGCATAGCCGTAGGTCGAGACGCCCTTGACGAACAGCAGGATGACGGTGACGCCGGAGAGCACCGCGATGCCGGGAATGCTGCGGTCGACATAGGCCTTGTTGATGACCTGTCCCAGGATGTAGGCCGCGCCGGCGCTGGCGCCGGCCGAGACCGCCATCAGCGCAAAGGCCGTGAGATAGCGGCGCCAGTAGACGATGCCCTGTTCCATGACCAGGCGGCGGATCAGGATCGCGGCGCCATAGGGATCGTCGGTGATCTTCTTCGGAAATTCGGCCATTCTGGTCCCTGGCCGCGCGGGCAAATCGCCGGGCGGCCAAGTGTGCTTGCCCGCTCGGGGCGGCTTTTTCAAGCCCCCCGTCGTCCGGCTAAGTCGTTGATTCTAGGCCGAGGCCCGCTGCTCCTGATCGCTGTGGCGTTCCAGGAACAGTTTCTGCTCCCAGGCCAGCGCATGGGCGGCGATCGTTTCCAGATCGTCATAGGCCGGCGTCCAGTCGAGCAGCGCCCTCAAACGGCTGGTATCGGCGACCATGGCCATCATGTCGCCCGGCCGGCGCGGCCCGTATTGCACCGGAATGGCCCGGTCGGACACGCGGCGGACGGCCTCGATGGTCTCGAGCACGGAATAGCCGCGGCCATACCCACAATTCAGCGTGACCGAGCTGCCGCCGCCGCGCAGATAGGCCAGCGCGGCGCGGTGCACCTGGGCGAGGTCGCTGACATGGATGAAATCGCGGACGCAGGTGCCGTCCGGCGTCGGATAATCGGTGCCGTAGACGTCGATCTTGGCGCGCTGGCCGGTGGCGACCTCCATCGCGATCTTCATCAGATGCGTGGCGCCGACCGAGGCGAGTCCGACGCGGCCGTGCGGATCGGCGCCGGCGACGTTGAAATAGCGCAGCACGGCGTAGTTGAGATCGTGCGCCGCGGCGACGTCGTGCAGCATGATCTCGGTCATCAGCTTCGAGCTGCCATAGGGCGAGGTCGGCCGCGTCGGCGCGGTCTCGGGCACCGGGATCTGCTCCGGATTGCCGTAGACCGCGGCGGTGGAGGAGAAGATGAAGCGGCTGACGCCGCGCTTGACCGCCGCATTCAGCAGGCTGCGCGTGGTCATGGTGTTGTTGCGGTAGTACAGCAGGGGATCGCGGACCGATTCCGGCACCACGATCGAGCCCGCGAAATGGATGATGCTGTCGACGCCGTGCTGGCTGATGACGCCGTCGACGAGGTTCTCGTCGCCGGCATCGCCGATGAACAGCGGCACGCTGTCGGGCACGAAGCCGGAGAAGCCGGTGGAGAGATTGTCGATCACCACGACGCTCTCGCCGGCTTCCGCCAGCGCCAGCACCATGTGGCTGCCGATATAGCCGGCGCCGCCGGTCACGAGCACGGTCATTGCTTGACGCGATCCCTGTTTGTTTTGCGGCAGACTAACGCCGCCGAAATGAAGGACCTGTTGCGGGAATGGCGAACTGGCGGGCGTGCTTAATGTTGCGTATAGGGAACCGGTAGAATTGGAGTTGATGGTGCAAGCCGAGCCTTTTTCCGCTGGGGATCTCGACGTGATCGTGCCGAACCTGCACCGGCGCTATTCCGGCGTGACGGCGACCAACCGCATGGTGGCGCCGAAGCTGGCGAAACTCGTGCGTGCGGCGTGGCTCGGCACCTACGCGCCGGAGGGGATCGCGCGGATGACCGCGCGCGATCTTCTTGCCGTTTGGCGCCGGCGCCGGTCGCTGATCTGGCACGCGCGCCGCAATGACGAGATGATCATCGGCGTGCTCCTGCGCGCGCTCGGCTGGCCGTTCAAGCTGGTGTTCACCTCGGCCGCGCAGCGCCATCACAGCTGGATCACGCGCTGGCTGATCCGCCGCATGGACGCGATCATCGCCACCAGCGACATCTCGGCGTCCTATCTGAAGCGCGCGGCGACCGTCATCACGCATGGCGTCGACACCGAGGTCTACACGCCGCCGGCCGATCGCGCCACGGCGTTTGCCGAGAGCGGCCTTCCCGGCAAATACGCCATCGGCTGCTTCGGCCGCGTGCGCGCGCAGAAGGGCAGCGACGTGTTCGTCGCGGCGATGTGCCGGCTCTTGCCGCGCCATCCGGATTTCTCCGCCGTGCTGGTCGGCGCCGTGACGCCCGAGCAGATGCCGTTCGCGGCCGAGCTGAGGAAGCAGATCGCCGCCGCAGGCCTCGAGCAGCGCATCGTCATCACCGGCGAGCTCGACATCGCCGAGGTCCAGCGCTGGTATCAGCGGCTGACGATCTACGCCTTCACCTCGCGCAACGAAGGTTTCGGCCTGACCTTGATCGAAGCCATGGCCGCCGGCGCTGCGCTGGTCGCGGCGCGCGCAGGTGCTGCGGAGATCGTGGTGGAGGAGGGTGTGACGGGAAAGCTGGTGCCGCCGGGCGACGTCGACGCGCTGGTCGCAGCGCTCGAGCCGCTGATGCGGGATCCGGCCGCGGCGCGCGCGATGGGAGAGCGGGCGCGGACGCGCGTGGTGGAAAGGTTCAGCCTCGAGGCCGAGGCGGAGAAGATCGCCGCGGTCTATCGCGGATTGGTCTGAGCGATGACCTCGGCGACGAACGCATCGAGGTCGCCGCCGGCGAACAGGAAGCCGGGCAGGCCGGCGGCTTCCGCGGCCGCGATGTCGGAGGCGCGGTCCCCGATCACGAAGCTGCCCTCGCGCCTGATCGGCCAGTGCTGCATCAGATCGAGGATCATGCCCGGCGCCGGCTTGCGCCAGGGATGCTCGCGCAGATATTCCGCGACGGAGCCCTCGGTGTGGTACGGGCAATAGCGGATGTCGTCGATCACTGCGCCCTGCGCCGCAAGCTCGGCCCGCATCCAGTCGTGCAGGCTGAGTACGTCGTCCTCGCTGAACAGCCCGCGCGCGACGCCGGATTGGTTGGTGAACAGGAAGACGTGATAACCGGCCTCATTGAGCCGCCGGATCGCAGCCGCCACGTTCGGCATCCAGCGGATGCGCTCGGGCGAGCCGATATAGTTGTCGTCATGATTGATGACGCCGTCGCGGTCGAGAAACGCCGCCGGCTTCAGGGGAGCGGTGGTCATCTAGGTCTCGTCCCGCATCAGCGCCGCCTCGATCGCCTCGCAGATGCCGTGTGCGGTGGCGAGGTGGATCTGCTGGATCAGCGGCGTATCGTCGCTCGGCGCGACCAGCAGCTCGTCGCAGAGATCGCCCATCGAAAGGCCCTTGGCGCCGGTGAAGCCGATTGTGACCAGCCCGCGCTCGCGCGCCTTGCGCAGCGCATTGAGGATGCTCGGCGAGCGCCCGGAGGTCGAGATCGCCAGCAGCACGTCGTCCCGTGCGCCGAGCCCCTCGACCTGGCGGGCGAAGATCTGATCGAAGCCGTAATCGTTGCCGATCGCGGTCAGCGCCGAGGTGTCGGTGGTCAGCGCGATCGCCGCCCAGGCCGGTCGCTCCTGCTTGTAGCGGCCGACGATCTCGGCGGCGATGTGCTGGGCATCCGCCGCGCTGCCGCCATTGCCGACGATCAGGAGCTTGTGGCCGCCGCGCAGCGCCGTGATGATCGCCGCCGCGATCCGTCCGGCGCTGGCCAGCATCGCGGCATCGCCGGCCGCGCGCTCCATCGCCGCGCGGGAGCGGGCGAGATGGCTGGCGATCAGGTCGTCCGGTGCGCAGGTCACGATGATGGCTCGGGTGGCGATGGGGCTGGTGTATGGGGCGCGATGCCTCAGCGCAAGCTAGGGCGCGACCGGGATCGCCGCGTCAGCCAGCACGCGCTGGGCGATGGCGGCGACATCGGTGGCCGGGATGTCGCGCATGCAGCGATGGTCGTTCATCCGGCAGACCGGGCGGTGGCAAGGCTGGCAGGGTACCTGGGTCTTGGTCTGCACGGTCGCGGCCAGGCCGTTCAGCGGCGCCCAGTGGTATGGGCTGGTGGGGCCAAAGATGCCCATGGTCGGCGTCCCCAACGCCGCGGCGATGTGCATGAGGCCCGAATCATTGGAGATGGCGACCGCGGCGGCGGCCATGGCCAGGATCCCGTTGCGCAGATCGGTTCCGGTCAGGTCCCGGACAGCAGGGCCGCCTGTGGCGACGATCTCGGCCGCCAGCGCCTTCTCGCCGGGGCCGCCGACCACCCAGACGTCGAGGCCGGCGTCGAGCAGCAACCGGGCGGCCTCGCCGTAGAACGGCCAGCGCTTGGCGGCGCCGACAGACCCCGGCGCCAGCGCAACGGCCGGCCGGTTCCCCAGGCCATTGGCCTCGCGCCAGCGCGCGACGTCCCCCGGGGGTACCCGCAGTTGCGGCACCGGCCATTCCGGCGGCAGCGGCGCACCATCGGGCAGGGCGAGGGCGGCATTCTTGTCGATGAAGCGCGGCAGGGCCTTCTCGCCCCAGCGCCAGCGATTGAGCAAGCCGAAGCGGACCTCGCCGACAAAGCCGACCCGTTCCGGAATCGCGGCAAGGGCGGGCGCCAGCGCCGATTTCCAGGTCCGCGGCATCACCAGCGCGGTCCGGTAGTGGCGCTCGCGCAACAGGCTGGCGAGCTGCCACTGCCGGCCGAGCGCCAGCCGGCTGCGCGGCAGGTCCCAGACGATGCCGGCGCGGACCCCGGGCATGTAATCGACCAGCGGCGCGCACAGCGAGGTGACGAGCAGGTCCACCGGGCGATTCGGCCAGCGCTCCTTGAGCACCCGCACCACGGTGTGGCCACGGACGAAGTCGCCGATCCACATGTAGGGAATGATCAGGATCGGGCTGGTGTCCGCCGTGTCGACCTCGATCTTGGACGAATTCAAGTTCATTCTTTGACTGCCTGGCTCAGCGGCGCTGGTAGCCGCTCGGCCGCCGCAGGTAAAGTGGGCCGGACCTGGCCGTCACCAAAGCGCTTACACTTTCCCCTCGCATGCGCTACGCGAGGGCCGGGTTTTTCGGGATCAGGACGGGTTGCGCAATGTTGCTGGTGACCGGCGGCGCCGGCTTTATCGGATCGAATCTGGTCGCGGCGCTGAACGACGCCGGCCGCACCGACGTCGTCGTCTGCGACACGCTCGGCAGCGAGGGCAAGTGGCGCAATCTGGCCAAGCGGCAACTGGCGGATGTCGTGCCGCCATCCGAGCTTGCCGAATGGCTCAGAGGCCGCCGGCTCGACGCCGTCCTGCACATGGGCGCCATCTCCGCCACCACGGTCACCGACGGCGATCTCGTGATGGAGCGCAATTTTCGCAGCTCGCTGCAACTGCTCGACTGGTGCACGGCCAACCTGACGCCGTTCATCTACGCGTCCTCGGCGGCCACCTATGGCGATGGCGCGCGGGGGTTCGACGATGATCCCTCGCTCGCGGCGCTCAAGACCCTGCGGCCGATGAACCTCTATGGCTGGAGCAAGCATCTGTTCGACATGGCGGTCGCAGCGCGCGCCGCGCGCGGCGAGCGGCTGCCGCCGCAATATGCCGGCCTGAAATTCTTCAACGTGTTCGGTCCCAACGAGTACCACAAGGGATCGATGATGAGCGTGCTGACCCGCCGCTTCGACGACATCAAGGCCGGGCACACCCTGCAGCTGTTCAAGTCGCATCGAGAGGGGATCGCCGACGGCGACCAGCGCCGCGATTTCATTCATGTCGACGACGTGGTGCGCGTGATGCTGTGGCTCCTCGCCTCGCCATCGGTCTCCGGGCTGTTCAACGTCGGCACAGGCCAGGCGCGCAGCTTCAAGGACATGATGCTGGCGGCCTATGCGACCATCGGAACGACTCCCCGGATCGAGTATGTCGACATGCCCGAGGCGATTCGCGGCAGCTACCAGTATTTCACCCAGAGCAAGGTCGACCGCCTCGTGGCGGCCGGCTACAACGGCGGCTTCACGCCGCTCGAGGATGCGGTCGCCGGCTATGTCCGGGACTATCTCGATTCCGCCGACCGCTTCCGCTAGACGCCTACATTGAGCCACCTGCACCGAGACTGCCGCTGATGTTCGACTTCGACGATCTCTCGCAAGCGATCGCCCGCCAGACGGTGCTATGCGTCGGTGACCTGATGCTGGACGAGTTCGTCTACGGCGAGGTCTCGCGGATTTCACCCGAGGCGCCCGCGCCTGTGATCGCGGTCCAGCGCAGCGAGATCAATATCGGCGGCGCCGGCAATGTCGCGCGCAACATTGCCGCGCTCGGCGCCCGCTGCATCTTCGTCGGCCTGATTGGCCAGGACTCGGCCGGCGACCAGCTCGGGGCCGAGCTCGCCAAGGAGGCGGGTATCGAAAGCGTGCTGGTGCGCGATCCGTCGCGGCCGACCACCCGCAAGGTGCGCTTCGTGTCCGAGCATTTCTCCACGCACATGCTGCGCGCGGACTGGGAGCGCGCCGTCCCGGCATCGGGTGAGATCGAACAGAAGCTGATTGCGGCCATCCTGCCATTGCTTGCGCGTGCCGACATCGTGCTGCTGTCGGATTACGCCAAGGGCGTGTTGACGGCGCGCGTCTTGCGCAACGTGATCGACGCGGCGCGCAAGGCCGGCAAGCGCGTGATCGTCGATCCCAAGAGCGCAAATCTCGCGATCTACCGCGGCGCCAGCGTGCTCACGCCGAACCGCAAGGAGTTTTCCGAAGCGACCCGTAGCCGCGCCGAAACGGAGCAGGAGATTGCGGTCGCGGCGCAGGATGCGATCTATCTCGCGGACTGCGAGGCGATCCTGGTCACCCAGAGCGAGCGCGGCATGACGCTGGTGCCTCGGCAGGCCAACCCGATTCACGTGCCGGCCTACCCGGTCAAGGTGCGCGACGTCTCTGGCGCCGGCGACACCGTGGTGGCCGTTCTCGCCGCGACGCTGGCGGCCGGAGCCGGCTGGGAGGACGCTTTGCGGATGGCGAGTGCGGCAGCGGCGGTGGCCGTCAGCAAGCAGGGCACAGCCAGCGTGACCTCGGCTGAGCTCCGCCGGAAGATTCTGCCGCATGCCTATCGTGCGGCCGAGGAGAAAATCATCGAGAGCGATACCGAGCTCGCGGCTCGCGTCGCCGCTTGGCGAGGCGAGGGCCTGCGCGTCGGCTTCACCAATGGCTGTTTCGACATTCTGCATCCCGGTCACGTGAAGGTGCTGACCGCGGCGCGCGCCGCCTGCGACCGTCTCGTGGTCGGATTGAACAGCGATGCCTCGGTCAAGCGGCTGAAGGGCGAGAGCCGGCCCGTGCAGGACGAGCGGGCCCGCGCCGAGGTGCTGGCTGCGCTGGAGGCCGTGGATCTGGTCGCCATCTTCGCCGAGGATACGCCGCTGCGCCTGATCGAGCTGGTGCGGCCGAGCGTGCTGGTCAAGGGCGGCGACTACACGCGCGAGCAGGTCGTCGGACACGAGGTCGTCGAAGCGGCGGGCGGCGAGGTGATCCTGATCGACATCCTCAGGGGGCACAGCACGACTGCGCTGGTGGACCGCGCCCGGAGCGAGGTGCGATGAGCGCGCTCGCAGGTCATCCCGGCCCGGCGCTGCTGGCGCGCCGGTGGCGCGATCCCGCGGCGTGGCGCACCACCGTCGACGTCGTGGCGATATTGCTGGCGGCGTCGCTGCCATGGTCGACGTCGCTGGTGTCGATCCTCGGCGTCGTCATGCTGATCACGATGGTGCCGTATCTCGATTTCGAGCGCCTGCTGAAGATTCTGAAGCAGCCGATTTCGCTGGCGCCGATCGCGCTGTTCGTGCTGGCCTTGGTCGGGACCTTGTGGTCTGACGCAGCCTGGGGCGTGCGGCTCTACGCGGTCGGGCCGGCAGCCAAGCTCCTGGTGCTGCCGGCGCTGCTCTATCACTTCCAGCGCTCCGAGCGTGGCCTGTGGGTGTTCTCCGCCTTTCTCGCCTCCTGCGTGCTGATGGTCGTGATGTCGACCGCGGTCGCGTTCAATCCGGCGCTGGCGCTGAAAGCCAACGCCGATCGTGGCATCTTCGTGAAGAACTACATCGACCAGGGCCAGGAATTCTCGCTCTGCGCCGTCGCGCTGGCCTATCCCATCGCGCAGCTGTTGCGCGCCCGCCGCTTCGTGCCGGCCAGCGTTCTCACCGCGATCATGTTCGCCTTCCTGGCCAACATGATCTTCATCGTCGTCTCGCGCACCGCGCTGGTGACGATTCCGATTCTGCTCGCCGTGTTCGGGTTGATCCACCTGAAATGGCGCGCCAACCTCATGATCGCCGTCAGCGCGCTCGTGCTTGCTCTGGCCGCCTGGTTCGTCTCGCCGCAATTGCAGAGCAAGGTCGCGACGTTCACGACGCAGTATCAGGACTACCGGAATGATCGCGGGGTCACGTCGATCGGCGAGCGGCTGGAGTTCTGGCGCAAGTCCCTGCGCTTCTTCGCCGATGCCCCGCTGATCGGGCACGGCTCGGGCTCCACGCGGCATCTGTTCGAGCTGGCCGCGAGCGGCCGCACGGATCTCGCCGGCAGCACCGTGGTCGGCAATCCGCACAACCAGACGCTCAACGTCGCCGTCCAATGGGGGACGCTCGGGGTCGTCATTCTCTATGCGATGTGGGCTGCTCATCTGCTGCTGTTCCGCGGCGATGGTCTCGTGCCGTGGATCGGGCTTCTCGTGGTCGTGCAGAACATCTTCACTTCGCTGTTCAACTCCCACATCTTCGATTTTCACGAGGGATGGATGTACGTGATCGGCGTCGGCGTGGCCGGCGGCATGGTGCTGCGATCACGGACGAAGCCGGACGTGGCGCAGGGGCCGCTCGCGCCATGACACGTCTGTCCCAGCTGACCTCCCGCAACCTGCTGATCGCCGCGCATGACCTCGTGGTCAGCGTCGTCGCGCTGTTCGCGGCGTTCTACATCCGCTTCGAAGGCGCCAGCACGTTCTGGGAGCGGGTGCCGCTGCTGCTGCAGCTGCTGCCTTACTTCATCGCCTTCAGCTTCGTGGTCTTCTATTTCTCCAATCTGCTGACGACGAAGTGGCGCTTCATCTCGCTGCCTGATGCCCTCAACATCGTTCGCGTCGCCACCGTGCTGACGCTGGCGCTGCTGGTGCTCGACTACATCATCGTCGCGCCGAATGTCCGCGGCAGCTTCTTCTTCGGCAAGCTGACGATCATCCTCTATTGGTTCCTGGAGATCTTCGGTCTGAGCGCACTGCGCTTTGCCTATCGCTATTTCCGCTACACGCGGGTGCGGAGGCATGCGAGGTCCGAGGACGCTGCACCGGCGCTCTTGATCGGGCGTGCCGCCGATGCCGAGGTCGTGCTGCGGGGCATCGAGAGCGGCGCGGTCAAGCGGATCTGGCCGATCGGGATCCTGTCGCCGTCGATGGCCGATCGTGGACAGCTGATCCGCGGCGTTCCCGTGCTCGGCGGCATCGATGACGTGGAGGACGTCGCGGCTGACTTCGCCCGGCGCGAGCGGCCGATCGCGCGCGCGCTGATGATGCCGACGGCATTCGAGCCAGACTGCCATCCGGAGACCTTTCTGATGCGGGCGCGCCGGCTGCGCCTGATCGTCAGCCGCCTGCCGTCGCTGGAGAGCGGTGATGCGCCGCGGCTGGCCCCCGTTGCCGTCGAGGATCTCCTGCTGCGGCCGAGCGAGAAGATCGACTACGGCCGGCTGGAGGCGCTGGTGCGGGGCAAAGCGGTCGTCGTGACCGGCGGTGGCGGCTCGATCGGAGCCGAGATCTGCCAACGCGTCGTGGCGTTCGGTGCGGCGCGGCTGCTCATTCTCGAGAACTCCGAGCCGGCACTCTACGCGATCACCGAGGTGCTCGCGGCGGACAGCGAGGCGAATGTCGCCGTCGAGGGCCGCATCGCCGACATCCGCGATCGCGACCGGGTGTTCGCGCTGGTCGGCGAGTTCAAGCCTGACCTGGTGTTTCACGCCGCCGCGCTGAAGCACGTGCCGATCCTCGAACGTGACTGGAGCGAGGGCGTCAAGACCAACATCTTCGGCTCGATCAACGTGGCCGACGCCGCGGTGGCCGCAGGCGCCGAGGCGATGGTGATGATCTCGACCGACAAGGCGATCGAGCCGGTCTCGATGCTCGGTCTCACCAAGCGCTTCGCCGAGATGTATTGTCAGGCGCTCGATCGGCAACTCGCCGAGCGGCCGGCGGGCCGGCCGCCGATGCGGCTGATCTCGGTACGGTTCGGCAACGTGCTGGCGTCGAACGGCTCGGTGGTGCCGAAGTTCAAGGCCCAGATCGAGGCCGGAGGTCCGGTGACCGTCACCCACCCGGATATGGTGCGCTACTTCATGACCATCCGCGAGGCTTGCGACCTCGTCATCACCGCGGCGTCGCATGCGCTGGCGCCGCAGCGGCCGGACGTCTCGGTCTATGTGCTGAACATGGGCCAGCCGGTTCGCATCGTCGAGCTCGCCGAGCGCATGATCCGCCTGTCGGGCCTGCAGCCGGGCTACGATGTCGAGATCAAGTTCACCGGCATCCGTCCGGGCGAGCGCCTCAACGAGATCCTGTTTGCCAGCGAGGAGCCGCCGGTCGAGATCGGCGTGGCCGGCGTCATGGCGGCGACGCCGAACGAGCCGCCGATGCCGACGCTGAAGGTGTGGATCGCGGCGCTCGATCAGGCGATCGCGCGCAACGACCCGGTGACGATCAAGTCGGTGCTGAAGGATGCCGTGCCGGAGTTCGGCTCAAGCGCCGCCTGATCGCGGACGCGAAAAGCGGCGGAGCACGACAGCAACCGCCGCGAGGCCGGTGACGATCAGAATGGCATCGATCGCCATGGAGCCCGACGCGATCGAGACGCCGGCGAGGGCAGCGAGGACGATATTGAGGACGAACACCTCGCCGACCACGCCGGCGACGGTGAAGCCGTTGTCGGTGGCGCGCTGGTAGAAATGCGTGCGGTGTGCGGCCCAGAACGGCTCGCGCCGTGCGATGCGCCGCAGCAGGGTGAGGGTGGCATCGACGAGATAATACAGCGGCAACAGCAGCGCAGCGGCGACGTATCCCTGCCAGGCCAGATGCAGCAGGCACCAGCCCAGCAGCAGCCCGATCGGCAGGCTTCCGACATCGCCGAGAAAGACTCTCGCCACTGGTCGGTTGAAGGGTGCGAAGCCGAGCATCGCGCCGCCCAGCGCCGCGGCGATTGCGGTCGCCGGCCACGGCAGCCATGCGGACAAGCCGAACAGGACGAGCGTCACCGTGATCGGCACCGCTTCCGCCACCGTCATCAGGTCGAGCCCGTCCATGAAGTTGACGAGGTTGACGAACCAGAGGCCGGCAATCAGCAGCAAGCTGCGTTCGAGCGCGAGCGGAATTGGAAACAGCCGGAGGTCGTCCGGTGCGGTGAAAACGACCAGGGCGACGGCGAGCCCCTGCAGGACGAATCGCGGCAGCACCGGGATTGGCCTGATGTCGTCGACCAGGCCGATCAGCGCCAGCAGCGGCACCGCGATGAACAGCATGAGCAGCGGTGCAAAGCCCATCACCGAGGCAAACGCACCGCCGACCACGAGCGTCGCGCCGACCACCGCAATGCCGGCGCCTTGCGGCGTCGGAATCTTGTGCGAGGAGCGCGCATTCGGCCGCGCCAGCGCGTAACGCTGCAACAGCGGGCGCAGCAGCACGATCAGCACGGCGCACATCGCGGCCGAGAGCAGGGCGATGCCCACGAGAATGGCGGCGGGATCGGCGATCATCTCGGCGCGCCCGACGCCGAGGCGAGACGATCATAGAGCGCCACCACCGAGCGCCCGATGATCCTGGCCGAGAGCTTGTCCTCGACGAGCTGTCGTGCGGCGCGTCCGTAACGCGCGCGCAGCTCGGGCGAGGCGGCAAGCCGCGCCATCGCCTCCGCCAGCGCAGCGGAATCTTCGACCGGTACCGCAAGTCCGGTCTGGTCGGGGATCGCGATCTCGCGGCAGCCGGGCGCATCGGTCGAGACCAGCGGCCGGCCGCAGGCGGCGGCCTCCAGCAGGCTCACCGGTAGCCCTTCGCGATGGGACGGCAGCACGGCGATGTGGCAGCGCCGCCAGAGCTCGGTGATGTCCTTGATCTGGCCGAGCAGGGTGATGCCGGGTTCGCTGCGCCACGCAGCAACCTCCTCGGCCGAGACCGAGGCCGGGTTGGCCGGATCAGGCGAGCCGGCGATCAGCAACTGATGGTCGTGTCCCTGCTGGCGCAGCAGGCGGTGCGCGGCGACCAGGGCGCGGACCCCCTTGTCGGTCAGCAGACGTCCGGCGAAGCCGAACGTGATCGGTCCGGCCGGCTCGGGCAGCGGCTGGAAGCGCTCGGTGTCGACGCCGGAGCCTGGAATCAGCGTGATCTTGTCGGGCCGGACGCCCATGGTCTGCAGGGCGTCGCGATCGTCCGGATTCTGCACCAACACGCAGCTCGGCGCCCGGTTCATCAGCTGCGGCAGCAGCCACAGCAGGCCCTGCTTGAGCAGGCGCGAGCGCCAGCTCGACGACGTGAAGATGTAGCCAAGCCCGGTCATGGCGTTGACGACCGGCGTGGCCTTTCCGAGCGCGGCCAGCGAGCCGAGCACGCTCGATTGCAGTCCGGAATGGTGGATCACGTCAGGCCTGATCGCGGCCTCGACGGCACGGATGGCGCGGACCGTGGGCAGGGCCGAAGCCGGCGACAGGCCGCCGCGCCGGAACGGGATCGGGTGCAGGACGAAGCGCTCGGCCGCGATTGCGGCCGCGCCCGCATTGACGTTGGTCGCCACATGCACCTCGTAGCCGGCGTCGCGCGCAGCACGCGCCATCGGCAGGCGATGCATGAGAAAGGCGAAATCCTCGTTGGCCACGTAGAGCAGGCGGCGCGGCTGGGGGGAGCGGGGCGGGGGCATCAAACTCACGGTCTCAGGCGGTCGAAGCGCCGTATAGGCCAAGAGCGGGCCTTGCGCGAGCCGTTATCTGCCTTGCCATGATCTGCTTTGCCATGGCTTGAATACCGCCCGCCGCCAGCGGTTCGGAACTCCGGTCTCAGACCAGATGGAAGCTCGACAAATGGGCCAACAGATCGGCCGCCGACACGTGCTGGATCGTGATCGTATCCAGCGCCGCATCGGTGATCACGGCATTGCCCGCAGCATCCTCATGGATCGCCGACTGCAGTGCGGAGGCGTCGGCGAAGATGCTCTGGCTGAACACGATCTTGTCGGCGCCGACGTTGAAGTCCGAGACCGTGACCTGCCCGAAATGCGGGGCGAAGACGAAGGTGTCGTGCCCCTCCAGTGACACCGAAGGGGATGCCGTGCCGCCTGTAGCTGCCGCGGCGGTTCGCGTGCCGGAGATCAACGTGCCCCCTTGGCCGTCGGACGCGAAGTGGAAGCTGTCCTGTGACAGGGAGCCGATAAAGTGCAGCGATGCGCTGTTCGTTCCGTCGCTCAACGACAGCACCCCACTGGTTTCATCGAAGTGGGCCTGTAGCGACGTGAAGGCGATGCTCTTGAGGTCGATCTGATCGCCGGTGCTGCCGAATCCGACGAGCTCGCCGCTGAAGGACGGCGAGGCTAGGACCACGTCGGCCGCGCTCGACGTCACGGCCTGCGCGCTTGCCGCCACGGAGCTGCTGGACGCCGGGATACCGATCGTGCCGTCGCCGTTCAGGTCCTGCTGGAAACCGGTCTCGAGCTGCTCGAGCGCGGCGGAGCCGCCCGATGTCGCGCCGATGGCGTTGCTGACATAGTTGCCGCTGCTGTCGGTGTTCCAGACGGTGTACAGATCGGCCCCCGCCATCTTCCAGGCCACCTGGTAGCCGCTGCCGGACGTTTCTGCTGCAATCGCCGCCCAGCCGCCGAGCTGGCCCGCGACGACGACGCTGCCGCCGAACTTGACCTCCGGGCCGGTGCCGCCGGAGAGCGGATTCATCAGGTAGGTCGTGCCGGACAGCGCCAGGCTCGTCGACCCCAGGGATTCGACGACGGTCACGCTCGGCGTCACGTTCGGAGCGCCGATCGTGCCGTCACCATTGAGGTCCTGGTGGAAGCTGGCCTCCAGAGCTTCGAGCGAGGCGGCGCTGCCTGAAACCGCGCCGGTCGCGTTGCCGACATAGTTGCCGCTGCTATCGGTGTTCCAGACCACGTAGAGGTCGGCGCCGGCCATCTTCCAGGCGATCTGGTAACCGCTCGCCGTGGCCTCCGCGCCAATCGCCTGCCAGCCGCCGAGCTGTCCGGCGACGACGAGACTGCCGCCGAACATGACCTGAGGACCGGTGCCGCCGCCGACGGGGTTGAGGAAATAGCTCGATCCGACCAGCACCAGGCTAGTGGATCCGGCCGCTTCGATGACGGTGTTCGGAATGCCGATCGTCCCGTCGCCATTCAGATCCTGCTGGAAATTCGTCTCCAGCAGCTCGAACGCGGCGCTGCTGCCGCTGACGGCGGAAATGGGATTGCCCGTGTAGTTGCCGCTGCTGTCTACGTTCCAGACCGTATAAAGGTCGACGCCCGTCATCTTCCAGGCGATCTGATAGCCGCCGCCCATGGCCTCGCCTGCGATCGGGGTCCAGCCGCCCAACTGTCCCGGCGCGACCGTGGAGCCGCCGAACTTCACCTGTGGTCCGGTGCCGCCACCTGCGGGATTGAGGAAATAGCTGGTGCCGGATTGAACGAGGCTCGTCGTCCCCACCGCCTCGATGACGGTGCTGGCAAGGCCGATCGTGCCATCGCCGTTGAGATCCTGACTGAATGACGTTTCAAATGCTTCGAACGCCGCCGATCCGCCGGAGACGCCGCCGATCGCGTTGCCGGTGTAGTTGCCGCTGCCGTCCACGGTCCAGACGGTGTAGAGATCTTGGCCCTGGAATTTCCACGCGACCTGATAGCCGCCGCTGCCATTGGACTCGACGCCGATCGGCATCCAGTTGCTGAGCTGGTGAACGACGACGTTGGCACCGTTGAACCGCAACGCCACCGTCGTGCTGCCACCGACGGTGTTGAGATCGTAGATGACGCCGACCTGCGCGAGGCTGATCGATCCGAGCGCCTCGATGACGGTATTGGCATAGTACGGAGCCGAGCTGACGGCTGGATTGATCTGGGCCAGGCCCGCACCGGCCACCGCCTGGTTGCTCATCGGGATGGCGGTCTGCTGCAGGATCACCGAGACGTCGGCGTAGCTCAGCGTTGCGTTGGCCGTCAGGATCAAGGCGGCGATCGCGGCAACGCTGGGGGCGGCTGCAGACGTACCGTAAAAGGCGCTAAAGCCCGAGACCGTGGTCGCGATGTTGTCGATGCCGGAGACCACGACAGGACTGAGCTGCAGCGGCGTCGTGAGGCGTGTGCCGTCATTGGCAAACAGGATTTCCGTCCCGGCTCCCGATGACGAGAAGCTTTCCGGGACGGGGGTATAGCCGAAGGCCGGCGTATACGCGCTGTTGACGGCTCCGACGGTGATCACTCCCGGCGTCATCGCGTGACCGAAGACCGTCCCGGCATTGGCGCCGCTGATGGAGACCGAGAGACCATTGCCGGCCAGGATCTCCTTGATCGTGGACGGCGTGGGACCCGACACGTCTGCAATCACGATCTGGTACGTGCCGGAGACCCCGAACTGCAAGCCGATGAACGGATTCTGGTTGTAGTTGGGAGCGTATCCGAGGTACTGCCCGTCCTTGTACACGCTGACTGCGAGGTGCGACGCGGCCTGACCCCAGGGCTGGTCCCATTGCACGAGCAGGCGGGCGCCCGCGGTCACGGTGATCGTTTGCGCGACATTGCCGCCGAAGCTCAGCGCATTGCCGGCGAAATAATTTCCGCCGATGCTGCCGGAGGTCGACGTCCAGGACGTCTGATAGGCCGAGCTTCCGTTGTTGCCGGCCGAGGTCACATAGGTCACGCCCATGGCCTGAACGGTCTGAATCGCCTGGGCGACGATGCCGTTCTGGAAGAACGGCTCATCCGTGTAGCTGACGTCGTCGACGATGACCTTGCAGCCGGCATTGGCCAGCGCGATGATGCCGGCGGCGAAGTCCTGCTCGCTCTGCGTCGCGGTGTAGAAGGCCAGGCTGGCGTCGGGCGCGATGTCGTGGATGATCTGCATCATCGCACGGCCTTCGTCCGATCCGCCGGACGGCGCGTCCTTCAGGATCTGGATCTTGGAGGCGGATGGCAGTTCGCCACTGGCTTCGTCCGCCGCGGCGCCGCCGAGATTGTTGAAGCTGCTCGAGAGGACGCCGATCTTGATGCCGGCGCCGGTCACGCCCGTGGAGTTTCCGCCGAGCGCCTGCACGATCTGTGCGCCGTTTGCGGCCTGTCCCGAGACCGCCGAGGTGATGGCTTCGGCCACCGCGTCCTGTATCGACGTATGGACACTGCCGCTCGGTCCAGTCTCGCCCGATGCGACCTGTTCGGACCCGCCGAGCGACCTTGCCTGCAGCGATGCGCTGGCGCCGTACCACATCTGGGCGGCGGTCGAGATGATGAATCCGCCTGAGCCGAAGCTCTGTGCGGCGGCATGCGCGGTCTCGGCGGCGGCGTCCGCAGCCAGTGCGGGCGGATTGAACGACGTTTGCTGGCTGATCTGCCAGGTGGAGCTGGTGACAACCGCCGTCCAGACGGTCTGGCCGGCCGCATCGTAACCCGACGTTTGGGCCTGCACCGTCACTTCCGGCAGCTTCCCGATCGACACCATCGTCTCACCATGGGCATGGGAGGTGATGCCGCTGGCCTGGCTCGTCGCTTCAGCCGGAGAGTCCGTGGTCGATTGCGCTGGCGCCGAATCGGCTGGTCGATGCTGCATCGGCCTGACGACCGGCGCGGAGACATCGCCGGCGCCGGATGCATCCGCTGCAGGCTCGAGAGGGGTGTGATGCCCGCCGGCAACGGGATCGAAAATCAGGGACTGAGCGGCCTCTCGCCAGCGGTGGGACGTTTCCTCGGCGCGATCAGATTCGTACAGCATGCATGAAAATTATTGTTGATCCCGCCCCGGAGTCCGACAGGAGAGATGAAAGTTGAGCATCGCGCAGTGATGCCCTGCGAATTTGTGTAAAATGTTACTGAAGAATGGCGCCGCCGGCCATATGTCGCGGTTCGATTTGTGTGATTGAATTCAACCGCGGGTGGCGTTCATGGCAGCGGTTGTCGGCGTCGGCTGACCGGGCTTTGCCCCAGGCCGCATCGTCGTCGGCGAAGGTCGCGCAATCAGGCGGCTTTGGCAGGCGCAGATGAGCGGTGCGGTCCGATCAGACGAGATGGAAGCTGGACAGATGGGCCAGCAGGTCCGCGGTCGTGACATGCTGGATCGTAATACTGTCCTGCGCCGCGTCGGTGATAACCGCGTTGCCGGCCGCATCGTCATGGATCGACGCCAACAGTGCCGACTGGCTCGCGAACACGTTGTGGCTGACGACGATCGTGTCGCTGCCCAGGGTGAAATCGGCGATGCTGACCTGTCCGAAATGCTCGGCGAAGACGAAGGTGTCGTGTCCGGCCAAAGAGACGGATTGCGGCGCAGTGCCGCTTGCGGGACCCGGGGCGCCTGAGATCATCGTTCCGCCGTGGCCGTCATCGCTGAAGTGGAAGCTGTCCTCCGACAGCGGACCGAGGAAGTGCAGCGCTGTGCTGCTCGTGGCGTCGCGAAGCGACAGCAGCCCGCTTCCGGCGTCGAAATGCGTCTGCAGCGACGCATAGGCCATGCCGCCAAGGTCGATCTGATCGCCGGTGCCGCCGAAGCCGACCAGATAGCCGCTGAAGCTGCCAGACAGCGTCAGCATCACGTCCGGGCTGCTCGCGGACGTCAGGGATTGCGTGCTCGCCACGACGTGAGACGGCACGCCGATCGTACCGTCGCCGTTCAGATCCTGGTGCAAGCTGGTCTCGAGCGTCTCGAGGGCTGCCGAGCCGCCTGGAACGGCGCCGGTTGCGTTGCTGACATAAGCGCCGCTGCTGTTGGTATTCCAGACCGTGTAGAGATCGGCGCCCGCCATCTTCCAGGCGACCAGGTAGCCGCCGCCTGAGACCTCTGCGCCGATCGGATTCCAGCCGCCGAGCTGACCGACGGTGACGACGTTGCCGCCGAACATGATCTGCGGCCCGGTGCCGCCGCCGACCGGATTGAGAAAATAGGTCGAGCCGGACTGCACCAGGCTCGTCGATCCCAGCGCCTCGATCACGGCTGACGGAATGCCGATCGTGCCGTCGCCGTTCAAATCCTGGTGGAGGTTGGTCTCCAGCGCTTCCAGGCCGCTATTGGTGCCGCTCAGGGCCCCGATCGGATTGCTGGTGTAGCTGCCACTGCTGTCGGCATTCCAGACCGTATAGAGATCGGCCCCGGCCATCTTCCAGGCGATCTGATAGCCGCTACCGAAGGCGTCGGCGGCAATGGGGGCCCAGCCGCCGAGCTGACCGACGGTAACGACGCTGCCGCCGAACATGATCTGTGGTCCGGTGCCGCCGGCCACGGGATTCAGATAGTATGTCGATCCGGACTGGACGAGCTTGGTCGATCCCAGCGCTTCGATCACGACGGTTGGAATTCCGATCGTGCCATCGCCGTTGAGATCCTGGTGGAGGTTGGGTTCGAGCGCTTCCAGCGCGCTGTTGCTGCCGCTGAGGGCCCCGATCGGATTGCCGATATAGGCGCCGCTGCTGTCGGCATTCCAGACCGTGTAGAGGTCGGCCCCCGTCATCTTCCAGGCGATCTGATAGCCGCTGCCGACGACGTCGGCAGCGATCGGGGTCCAGCCGCCGAGTTGACCGACCACGAGATTGGCGCCGCCAAACTTGATCTGCGGACCGGTGCCGCCGCCCACCGGATTGAGGAAGTAGCCATTGCCGGACTGAACCAGACTGGTCGAACCGATTGCCTCGATGACCGTGGTCGGTACACCGATCGTGCCGTCACCGTTCAAGTCCTCATGAAAGAGCGGCTCGAACGCCTCGAACGCAGCCGAGCTTCCCGAAATGCCGGCGATCGGGTTACCCGTGTAATTGCCGCTGCCGTCGAGGTTCCAGACCGTATAGAGGTCGGCACCGGACATCTTCCAGGCAACCTGGTAGCCGCTGCCACTGGTCTCGGCCGCGATCGGGGCCCAGCCGCCCAATTGTCCGGGCTGGACGATGCTGCCGCCGAACTTGATCTGCGGGCCGGTGCCGCCGCCGACCGGATTGAGGAAGTAGCTCATGCCCAGCTGAACCAGGCTGATCGATCCCAGAGCCTCGATCGTGACTGGCGTGGCGGAGATGAGATGGAAGCCGAGCGCATCCATCTGCTTGAGATCCACCGCCGTCAGCGTCTGCAGCGTGTTGTAGGTGTAGAACTCGTTGAAGGGATCATTCGCTCCCTGCACACCGCTGTTCAGGAAGTCGCTGGGATCCGAGGATTGACCGTAATCCGCCAGCTTCGTCGTGCCGCCATCGAGCGAGAAGTAGGCCGTGCCCGCCGTTGCGCCGCCGGTCATCAGCCGGACGCCCGGACTGGAGAATCGGAACAGGTCGAAGATGTCGGGCTGCGGCCCGTAGGGGACGCGGCCGAAGGCGTGTGTCAGCTCGTGCAGCGCCACGCCGACCAGGAGGTTTGGATTGATATCGGTCGCGAACGTCGCGCTGCCATCGTCGGTGGTCGTGTCGTTGGCGCCGAGCCCGCCCCACAGCTTCAGCTGGGTGTTCCAGACCGCGACATAGGACTGCCCCTGGATGCTGGAACCGGCCGGCAAGGCGTTGAAGGTGGTATCGCCGGGGCTGGCATAGTTGATCAGGTTGGACCTGACGCTGGAATAGGTCATCCACTGACCGCCGTCAGGGCCCGCTGCTGCGCCGCCACCGACGCCGCTATAGTCGATCTTGATGTTGACCGTGATCCGATCCGAGATCACCGACGTGAGGATCGCCGCCGCCTGCTGAATGCCGGCCCGGAAGCTCGCGGGCGCGTTCATGGCGGCGGTGTCGAACAACAGGTTGATCGTCAATCCGCCGGCGCTCACCGCCGTAACGGCGCCGACACCGGCGAAATCGCCCTGCGCGAGCAGCGATTCGACGGCCTCTTCCGGAAGCTCGACGGGATTCGACGGAGGTGGGCCGACCCCTGCGTCGTAGGGGTCTGCGATCGGGGAGCCCTGTAACTGCCCTGGCATTGCGTCGGTTCCTGCCATTCGCATCGAGCGGAGCATAGATCGTCAATTCCGAATCGCGCAGCGTGCGATTCGCGACCATGCTAGACCTACCTATCAGGCCGATCGTCTTGCCCGAAGGTTAATGGCTCTACCGAGGGACAGGAAAACTACTGGCGATGGCTGCTGCGGGCGTCCATTGAACGAAGGCTCGCTTGCACGTTCAACCGAGCAGTTCCGGCAGCCGGTCGAGAAATGCCGGCACTGGTAAGGCAGCACCAAAATTATAGGGGTTGCCAGCGAGAGCTGCGTGATAGCGATCGAGCAGGGGCCCGCCCGCGCGCAGCGATCTGCCGGCATCGTCCAGGCAGTCGAGCTTGTAGCGAACGGCCTCGGTGATGTCCTGCGCGCTGTTCGGGTGGATCTCGAGCCCATGGCGCGACAGCACGGCGGTGTCGATCAGCAGCGCCTGCAGCGGCTGGCGATAGGTTTCCTTCAGCGACAGATAGCGCCTGTTGCGCCGGTCGTAGACCGGACGCACCGTGAAGTCGGTGCGCTCGTGCCAGAACTGACAGTCGTTGGAGATGCAGTTGACGAGCAGCATCGGCGTTCCCAGCGCCTGCACAGCCGTGGTCAGCCCCGACGTGGTCCCGACGAACAGGCGCGCGGCCGCGCAGAGATAGAGGTCCATCTCCGCCGACTTGATGTCGCTATGCGCATAGTCGAACACGCCGGGCACCTCGCTAAGCGGGGTCATGCTGCGGTCCCCGAGGCGCACGACCACGCCGCCGCGTGCGACGATGTGAGCGATGGCGGCGAGGTAGTCGCCGACATTGGCGGAGCGATGCTGCCGCGTGGTGCCCGGCCCGTCACCGTGATAGCCGCCCTCGCGGATGTGCATCGCGACGAACCAGCTCGCCGTGACGCCCGCCGCGCGCAGTCGGGCCGTGCCTGCCTTCATCAGCTCCGGCGGCACCTTCACGATCGGGCCGCGCTGCTGCGCAGCCCAGGCGACCTGCGCGCGCGAGGCCGCGTGGGCCCACGGCTCGGCCACGCCATTCTGGCCGCGCACCGCGATGAACTGGTCGCCGACCAGCCGTTGATAGGGAAGCAGATCGTCGACGAGCGCGGGCTCCTCGATGATCGTGACATGCGGCGCGAACAGCCTGAGAAACGGCTGGTTGACCACCTTGCCGGGCGGGGCGAGCAGCACGTAGTTGGCGCGCGGCAGCATGCCCAGCGCCGCCATGCGCAAATGGCAATCGATGAAGCCGACATGGCCGATCAGCGTCACCCATTCGTAGCCGAGCAGCCGCACCGGGAGCGTCGGATCGAAGATGCTGCTGGAGGCGGCGATGCGCTGCACGAGCGTCTCGGGAATCGACCATTTGCGCGCCAGCGCATCCTGGTGATCGAGCGCCGCCTGGTAGCTGCGGAACGTGTCGTCGTAGCGGCCCTGGTGATAGAAGTTCTCGCCGAGCTGGATCAGATTATCGTAGATCAGCAGCTCGCCGGCATTCTCCAGCTCCCAGGCGCTCGGCGTGTAGGTCGACGGATCGTAGCCGCCCGCATAGTTCTGATGCGCCATCACGGAGCGGGGATCGCGCGCGACCGATGCCTCGAAGCAAGCGGCGGCTCGGGCGTGGTCGCCGGCCAAGGCATGGACGGCGCCGAGCTTGCGCAACGCGTTGCCGTCGTCCGAGGCTGCGGCGGCTGTGAGGAAATGGGCCGCCACCGGCAGATTGCCGCGATACATGTGGGCGACGCCGACCGCGAAATTGATCGCGAAGCTGTCGATCGTCTCCGGCTGCGGCACCTCGCGCACGATCCGGTCATAGGCGCTGCACAGCGCCAGCGTGGTGAAATAGGCCTGGGCGCCGATTCCGGCGCGGGATCGGACCTGGCCGCGGAAGATCAGGTTCAGCACGCGCACCGCACGCATCGCGCTCGGCTTGCGGCTCGCAGCGAGATGGACCTGAGCGGCCGCCGCCAGCGACGTCGAGATCAAGCGGGCCAGCAGCCCGCCGACCCGCGAGCCCTTTGCCAGCTGCCGATCCATCAGTCGCAGCAGCCTGGCGCCGGCCGGGGCGACGATGAGCCTGCTGTCGACGATGTTTGCGGCGCGGGTGGTCAGCGGCAGCAATTGCCGGCGTCTCGCGCTGAGGAACGCGTAGAGGCGAAACGCCGATGTGGTCAGCCAGGTTCTCGGCGACCAACGGCTTCGCGGCGGCTGCGGTGATGGTTGTCTCGGTGGAACGACGCGGATCGAGGCCGTGGTCGCCTGCCGCTTGCCGAGGCGGTGCCGAAGCGAGCCGATGGGTGCACGAACCGTCATCGTGCGCGGTAGCCCGGCGTCGCCGAGATGATCGAACGTCGCGCTGCGGTCTGGGCGAGCAGGCGCGTGAGCGACATCGGCCGCGTCCGCAGGGTCACCCAGGCCAGCGCGGCAACACGGCCGATGGCTCCGAAGCTCAACGTCAGCCGTAGCAGCTGCGTATCGAGCATCGTGCCGCCGAGCAGGGCGGACACGCGCGCCGCCTTGGCCGACGGCGCCGTATCGCCGCCCAGCACGGTTCGCGCGGCTCCGAAGCGGTTGCGCCGCGCGAACAGCGCGCCATAGCCTTGCGGAAACAGCTGGCTTTCAGCGATCAATGTGCCGATCTCCGCGAGCTTGGAATTGAGCGAGGCTGGATCGGTGGCCGTCGCCGTCGAATAATTCTGGCCGTGAATGCGCCAATAGCCCAGCGCATCGGCAATGAAATAGCAGCCATAGGTCAGCCCCAGCCGTCGCGCCAGAAACGCATCGGAGAAAGAGCCGAGCTTGACGTCGAACCCGCCCAGCGCCTGCAATGCGCTGCGGCGATAGAGCGATGTGGTGCCGGAGAAGTAGTTGTCGCCGACGCGCAGGATGCGGCGGACGTCCGCCGGCGCCAGCATCGTGGAGGCGGACGCCGGCAGCATGATCGGCCGCAGCATGCGTCTTGCAGATGGCCCGTTCGGCCCGATGATCTCGCAGCAGGCGAAGATGAGGCCGGCGTCCGGGTGATCGGCGGCCTGCGCCATCGCCTTCTCGAGATAGGTCGGGTGCAGCGCGTCGTCGGCGCCGAGAAAGCCGATCCAGTCGGTGTCCGCGATGGCCAGCGCTTCGTTCTGGCCGCGTACGACGCCCTGGTTGATCTCGTGACGGATCAGCCGCCAGCTCGGCCGGTCGGGCAGGAAGCGTGAGATCACCGCGATGCTGTCATCCGTCGAACAGTCGTCGATGATGATCACGCGGTCGGGGGCTCGGGTCTGGGCAGCGATGCTGCCGAGCGATTCCGGCAGGTAGTGGGCATGATTGAAGTTCGGGACGACCAGCGTGACGGTCGGCGTCGATGCGCGGGCGGTCGTCGTGGTCATGGTTGAGCGAGCTTCCTGCGGCATGCGATCGAGCCCGGCCGCTCAGCCCGTGGGCAGATCTTTCAGAACGTCCTCCAGAGCGCCAAAGGCGCGCACCCGTCCGCCCTCGAGATAGAGCCCGAGATTGCAGGTGTTCCGCAGCAGGCCGAGATCGTGTGATGCCAGCACGACGATTCCCGAGCGGCCCGTGATCTCCTGCAGCCGGTCATGCGTCTTCTTTCGGAATTGCGCGTCGCCGACGGCGATCCACTCGTCCATCAGGATGATGTCGCCATGGATCGAGGCCGCGATCGAGAACACCAGGCGCAGCAGCATGCCGGAGGAATAGGTCCGGATCGGTAGCTCGAGATAGTCGCCGAGCTCGGCGAACTCGGCGATCTCCGGCACGCGCTGCTCAATCTCCTCGGGCGACAGCCCCAGAATGAGGCCGCGGGTGCGGATGTTCTCGTAGCCGGAGGCCTCCTCATCCATGCCGAGTCCGATGTCGAACATCGGAACGTTGCGCCCGACGACCCGCAACGAGCCGCGCGTCGGCTCGTAGATCCCGGCGAGCACACGGATCAGCGTGGTCTTGCCGGCGCCGTTGTGGCCGACGAGGCCGAGCCGATCGCCCTGCTTCAGGGTGAAGCTGATGTCGTCGAGCGCCTGAACGAACTGGAACGAGCCCTCGTTCTTCGAGACCCGGCCGCCGACGCGGGACGCCGCCTTGATGGCCAGATGCCGGAAGGATCGTGCGTTCGGCGGCGCGACCGGAAATTCGATGCCGATTTGCTTGGCTTCAATCAGAGGCATGAGGGATCCCGGATGGCCTGAACATCAGGCCCAGTACACGACGCGCGAGCGATAGCGCGTGTAGATATAGACCATGGCGGCGGTCAAGACGGCGACGCATCCGATCGCGCCGGCCCAGCTTGCGAGGCTGGGAACGATGCCCATCAGCGGGTCGCGCGTCACGGCCAGGAGATAGGCGATCGGATTGAGCGCGACGATGAATGTGCCACCCTTGATCTGTCCTGGCGCCCAGATGATCGGTGAGATGAAGAACAGCAGCTGAATGATCGCATTCATCACCGGCGGCACGTCGCGGTAGCGCACGCAGATCATGGACACGATCGTGGTCAGGCTGACGATGAAGACGTAGACCAGGGCCAATCCGAACAGGCTCAGCAGGCTGACGAAGCCGATCGACCACGGATAGATCAGCCAGATGACGGGGATGATGGCGATGTTGTGCAGGAAGATGATCAGGTTGCGCTGAACCATGCGCATCACGTGGATCAGGATCGGCATGTCCACCGCTTTGATCATGCCGCCCGCATTGATCATCGTGTAACAGGACTCGCCAAGCGAGGAGGCGATGAAGTTCCAGATGGTCATGCTGACCATGAAATGCGGCAGATAGGTCTTCATGTCGGCGCCGAGGAAGCGACCGGCCACCGCGCCCATGATCAGCGCCGTGATCGCATTGGTGGCCGTGATCCACCACGGGCCCAGCATGGTACGGCGGTATTTCGAGCGGATGTCGCCGGCTGCGAGCGCGCGCCAGGTCACATGGCGGGTGATGAACGGAGCAATGTCCTCGCGGCACCTTGCCCAGGAGACGCGACGCTGATCCGCAACCACGAAGCGCTCGACCTGTCCATCGGTCAAGGTGGTCATTCCTGCTACCTCGCGAATGCCGTAAGTATCTGGCCTGCCAGACGAAAGCGGCCATCTCCGCGCGCGCCGGCGGCCGATCGCCGCGCTTGCTGGACCATGTTACGCAGGGACTGTCAACAGGGCAGCTTCGAAGGCGGCCACCACCGTCCGGGCCGCTGCTCAGATCGCGGCCGATCCTGAGGCATCGACGATCCGGGGCTCCGGCAGCGGCACCAGGAACCGGCCGCCGGCATCCAGAAACGCTTGATTCCGCTTCAGGATGGGGTCGGCATAGATCCAGGCGAGAATCACGACGACGTCGGGCTTCCGGGTGGCGAGCTCGCTGGAGGGCAGCACCGGGATGTGGGCGCCCGGGCTGAAGCGGCCGTGCTTGAGCTGGTTGTCGTCGACGATGAACTTGACCCGGCCCTCGAGCTCGAAATGGTAGAGCAGGGTGGTCGTGGTGGTCGAGGCGCCATAGGCGGCGACGAGCTTGCCGGCAGCGATGGCTTGGTCGAGATAAGCGAGCACCCTGCGCTTGCAGTCCTCGATGGCCACGAACCAGTCGCGGTAGATCTGCGGCTTGGTCACGCCGCGCCGCTCCTCCTCGGCGATCAGCTTCGACAGCTCCGCCGAGCGCGGCCGCTGGCCGGTCGATTTCGGCTGCGCGAAGGCCCGGATCGAGCCGCCCTTGGTGCCGGTCCGTTCGACATGAAACAGCGTCATGTCGTGTCGGTTCAGGAAGGTCTCGAGCGGGATCAGCGCGTGGTGTGAGACGTGCTCGTGGTAGATGGTGTCGAACACCATGTTGTCGATCATGTCGACGATGTAGGAGACCTCGAACACGAAGGCGCCGTCGTCGGCGAGCAGCAGCCGGATGCCCTTCACCACGTCCGACATGTTGTCGATATGGGCGAACACGTTGTTGGCGCAGAACAGCTTGGCCTCGCCCTGTTCCGCCTTGATTCGGGCCGCCAGCGCGCTGGTGAAGAAATCCGGGATCGTCGGCACGCCTTCTGCGGTGGCGGTCGCGGCGATGTCGCGGGCGGGGTCGATGCCCTGTACCCGCATGCCCTCGTTCTTGAACGCCTTCAGCAGCGAGCCGTCATTGCTGCCCATCTCCGCAACCAGGCTGCCTTTGGGGATACCGAGCGTGGAGACCACGGATTGCGCGTAGCGTTTGAAATGCTCGACCAGGCCGAGCGAGACCGAGGTGCGGTAGGTGTAGTCACGAAACAGGATGTCGGGGTCGACGACGTCGAGATTCTGCAAGTGCCCGCAGCTCAGGCAGAGATAGCAGTCGAGCGGGTAGAGATCCTGCTTCTCGCTCAGCCGGTCCGCCGTCACGAACGCGTCGCCGATCGCGGAAGGCCTGATCGGCAGCACGTGATCGAGCGAGGTCGATCCGCACAGGCGGCAATCGGTCTTGTGCTTGACGTGCTGCATGACGTGTCGATCCTGGGTTGGCGATCCCGCAGGCGGGATGTCGGCCGAAGAGGAATTTGCGGCGCGTTTTACAGCCCCGCGAAGCTCTTGGCGACCTCTTCTTGCCAGACTGTGGACACTCCGCCATCGAGGAACAGGCTCTGCCCGTTGATGAACGAGGCGCGCTCGCTGCACAGGAAGTCGAGCGCGTCGGCGCATTCCTCGGCCGTCCCGAGCCGGCCGAGCGGGACCAGCTTCCGGTAGGTCTCCATCAGCTTCTCGTTCTGCTCGTAGAACACGCGCGATTCGCGCTTCAGATAGGTCAGTGGCATGATCGCGTTGACGCGGATGCCGCGGCGGCCGAGCGTCGCGGCGTAATGCCGGACCATCGCGTTGAGGCCGCCCTTCACGACATGATAGCCGACCGGCTGCGAGGAGCCGACGAATTCGGCATAGACCGAGCTGACCACGCCGATCGCGCGGTCGCCACCCCCGGCAAAATGACCGGAAAAGCCCTCGATCAGGTCGCGTGATGCGGTCAGGCCGACCTGGATTTCGCCGGCCCAGGGATCGCCCTGGCCGCGGAAACGCTGGCTCAGGACGAGGTAGCGGATCGGGCCGTTGGCCTCGGCAATCTGGCTCCACAGCCCGGCGAAGCTGTCGCTCCGCTCGAGATCCGCGGAGAAATGCTTCAGGTCGGCTCGATCCGGGAATTCGGCCGGACGCTGCCGCGACACCACGCTGACCGCGCAGCCGCGCGCCAGGAAGCGCTCGACGACCACGCGGCCAAGGCCGCGGGTGCCGCCGACCACGACGGCATGGTGGGTCATGCCGCGGCGTCCTGCAGCGCTGCGACGCGCCGGACGAGATCGGCCTGGTAGGCCGTGGCCTTGGCGGTGTCGCTGTCCTCGGGCGCGAAATCGGCGAACACGCTGGCGCCGGGGCGGAACGGGCCATTGGTGATTTCGTGCACGATCAACAGATCGCTGCGGATGATCAGCGTATGGAAGAAGGCGTTGGACATGCGATAATAAAACGGACGGGTGCCGCCCGGCGGCCCCAGCTCGACGACGCGTTCGATCTCGCCGTCGTCGTTGAAGACCACGATGTCCACCTCGCCCTCGACGATGTGGAACGCTTCGCTCTTGCCCGGATGCTTGTGCGGACGGATGTAGGAGCTCGCATCGATCGCGATGATCATCTCGTGCAGCGAATCCTCACCATCCGGATGCGCGTTGATGCGGGCGCGGCGCTTCGGGCTGGCCTTGACGGCGGCCTTCAGGGTGTTGATCTCCGCCTGGCCGACGGCCGCAATGGGCCCCTCGGCGAGGAATACCTCAGGGGATTTCTGAACCAGGCTCATCAGGCGAGATCCTTCGTGATTGCATTGTCGAGCGCGGCGTAGATGGAGTGGAACGCCACGCCCCGTGCTGCCAGCGGCGCGAGCTTGTCGCGCACCCGGCCCTCGATGTGAGGGGCCACGGCGAACAGGCAGGTGGTGATCCGCTCATCGGCCAGGAGCTGCTCCGAGCCTACCACGGGGACGCGAAAGCCGGGTGGAAAAAAGCCGCGCTTGTCCGCGTCGTCGTCGACGGCCAGGGCGATCAAGTCCGCAACGCCGAAGGCGTTGGCGAACATGATGGCGTGATGGCCGATGCCGAACAGCGCCAGCCCATCCCGCCGCGGGCCGGCGCCCGCGCGCAGCCGCGCCTGCACTAGGGCCCGTTGCTCCGGGAAGCTGTTGCGATAGGTCTCAAACAGCGTCGAGGGACCTTGCGCGGGCGATGGGGCGGTCCCGTGACCCGGGGCCAGCACGGCGACAAGGGCATCTTCGAGCGCACCGGGATAGCGCAGCAGCGCCAGCACCTGGTACCCGCTCGCGTGCGCCAGCTGCCGCAACGTGTCCTCGACGAAGTAGCAGCTGTGCTCCTCCCACAGGAAGCAATAGTCGCGCGCCGCGAGAAACTTGCTGCTGTCGGGGACCTCGATCAGCAGCACGCCGTCGGGAGAGAGCAGCTGTTTGAGGGCTTGCAAGGCTGCAACGGGTGTCGGGCTGTGCTCGACGATGTAGCGGCACGAGACGATGTCGAACGTGCCATGCTGCGCCGAGACCGTCGCCAGATGCTCGTTGTCAAGGGTGGCCTGCCAGCTTTCCAGGTAGGGATAGCGGCCACCTGCGGCGGTGGTGTCGAGCGACAGAGCCTGCGTGTGCAGGCCGTGGGCGGCGAGCCGAGACAACAGCGGCTGTTCGAACGGGCCGGTGCCGACCGCGCGGCGCGCGTCAGGACGCAGCGACGTCAGTCCGGCGACGAGCTCATCGAGATGGCCTTCGGGTTCCCGATAGCGAATCCAGGGCACCTCGGGGCTCAACAGAGCGGGCGGCGGGGCTTGAAGGAGCTGGATCAGCCGGCACGTCTCGCATTCCACGACGTCGAGATCGACACGACGGTCAGCCCGCCCAGATTTGCTGAATGCATTGCAGACCGGAACTGGACCGAGGGAAAGAGCGGGCGTGGCAATGTCGCTTCCGCACAGGCGGCAGGTCGATGTCATCAAGGTGCCTTGAAGGTGCCCTGGCCTCGCGATGAACGCGCTTGCCTCGTTGAAATTCGGTCGATCGCCCCGGGGCCGGCGCTGAACGTAGCGGTACCACTGACGTGCTCTAGCGGCGGAATCCGCGCGGCCGCTCAATCTTACGCTGTCTGATCACTGAACGCAATTGCGGTTGGCCCGCGCACACGGTCGATATCGATTTGTCCCAGGGATTGGCGCGGTTGGCGCGGTCAAATAGCCGATCGGGTGTTGATCGCCGAACTGCCCCGAAGTAAGCGTGTCCTGAGACTTTTTCAGGCGACGGTTCGGGCGGGCAGCAATGTACGATACAATCTCACCCGAGGAGAGCACCATCGAACGTCTCACGCGTCGCATCAAAGCTCGCATCAAGCCTATTGTGCTGCGCCTCGCGCATTTCGCTTTCCGCGTGCTGAGAAAGAGTCGCGCCCGTCATTTCGCGCGCAACATCGCTTTTACCTGCCTTCCGTTCAAGGCGCGGTTCCGGTTGACCGTGTGGTTTCGCCATTTCTTCAATCATGGTGCGCTCGACCGGCATTTCGTGTTTTTCTGCGGGCCCTTCGTCAAGGCGCATCTCGATTGGATCCTGCACGGTCCGTTCACGCGCCGCCATGCGGACGAGGTCGCATTCTATCTGCTGCTGGCCGGCTATCGGACCGAAGCCCTCACCGTGTTTCGCGGCGTCACGCAGCAGAAGAGCCGGGGCGTGCAGGGCGTCGACCCCTTCGGCAATGGCTATTCGATGGATCTGCTGACGCAGATCCACACCCTGAACTGGTCCAAGCTCGCAGGCAGCTCGCCGCAGCTTCGGACCTTTGTCCGGCTGATGCTCGAGCACCGCAACTTTCAATATGAGGAGCGCATCTTCAACGGGCGCGTCGAGGCAGAGCAGGTGTCGCCGGACGTGCTGGCCGCGGAATACATTCCCTACTTCTTTCGTGACCGCGACATTGTCGACCGCCTGATGAGGGATCTCGGCCTTCGCGACATCAATGGCGTGATTGGCCAGCTGGAGGAGGGCGGCCATCAGTGGGAGCAGCTTCCCGAACGGACGATCGATCGGGAGCTCGCGTTCGACGTCTACCTGTTCTACGCCTACCGCCATCTGCTGCTGCGGACCTATCACTTCGGCGAAGGCGACCTCGTGCCGCTGGTCTATACGCGCTGCATGGATACCCAGCGCCGTCTGCGCCGCTCGCTTCCGTCGCCGTCGCGGGAGCTCAAGCGCGAGCTCGACCGGATCGGCACCGAGCTGTCGAACGTCAGGCTGCTGTCGCCGGACTGGAGCGCGCTGATCGGCCACAACGGGCATCTCAACGTTCACCTGATGATGCGCAAGATGGGGTGGTGGTCCGGCCAGCCGGTGCTTCTGGCCTACAATGAGAGAATCGCCAACAAGCCGTTCCTGTCGCTGTTCTCCGACATCTGCCCGACGCTCACGCTTGGCGACGAGGGGGTCTCGCCGGCGGTCTGGCACGAACTCGCCAGCCTGACGCCGTTCCTCGGCGATTCCCATCAGGCGTTTCAGTTCAAGGACGGCCATAGCGTCTATTGGAACGACGCCGGGTCGATGGCGCTCCAGCAATGGGAGCGCGAGAATCGTGGTTTTCCGCTGCGGGACATCTATGACGCACGGCTTCGTGTCGATGATCGCGTCGAGACCCTCTATCAGTCGCTGCGGCAGAAATGGGGGCTTGGGCCCGACGACTGGTTCGTCTGTCTCCACATGCGAGACGCCGAGGCCCGTGGCGAGACGCTCGGGACGGGCGAGTCGATTCGCAGTGCCACGATCGGCAACTATCTGGACACCGTGCGCTTCATCACCGATCAGGGCGGCTGGGTCATCCGCATGGGCGGGCGCAAGGCGCCGCCACTGCCGGAGATGCCGCGCGTCGTCGACTATGCGCGCAGCGAGGATCAGGTGCCTGAGATGGACATCCACCTGATGCGTCGCGCACGGATGTTCATCGGCACGACGTCGGGCTTCGCCTATGTCGCGACCAGTTTCGGCATTCCGACGGCGATGGTGAACGCCCTCAGCTCGGTCGGGCTGCTATGGTCCAAGGATACCCGCTTCTCGCTCAAGCCCGTGCACACGAGGGACGGGCGTTTGCTGTCCTTGAGCGATGTCACCTCCGAGACCTGGCGCTGGACGTTCCCGACCTATGAGACCGTCCAGGCCGCAGGCCTGACCGTCAGCGAAAGCAGCGCCGACGAGATCCTGGAGACCACCCGGGAGGTGCTGGATCTGTCGTCCGGGGCGCCGCCCGTCATCAAGCCGGTGGATGATGCCTGGGAGAAATGTGTCAATATTCCCGGATTCTTCGGCAGCTCGCGACCCTCCCGCTACTTCCTGGAGAAGTACTCGGCGTCGCTTCTCAACCGCTCCTGAAACGCATCGATCAGCTCCGATGAACTTCGCCCATCCCAACCTTTCGCTGGAAGAAGCCCGTGCCACGCCGCTCGGCTATCGCGAGGAGATCGACGGGCTGCGCGCCGTCGCCGTGCTTCCGGTCCTGTTCTACCACGCCTTTCCCACTGCCGTGCCCGGCGGCTTCTACGGCGTCGACATCTTCTTCGTCATCTCGGGCTATCTGATCACCGGAATCATCCATAAGCAGATGCTGTCGAACAGCTTCAGCATCGCTGATTTCTATGCGCGCCGGATCCGCCGCATCTTTCCGGCGCTGATCGCGGTGGTGCTGGTCACCTTCCTGATCGCATGGTTCCTGCTGCCGCCGCGCGAGCTCAAGTCGCTCGGCACCAACATCGCGGGCGGCGCCGTCTTCATCCAGAACTTCATTCTGCTCGGTCAGGTCGGCTATTTCGACCTGGCGGCAGAGAAGAAGCCGTTGCTGCATCTGTGGTCGCTGGCGATCGAGGAGCAGTACTACATCGTCTGGCCGCTGCTCCTGATGCTGATCGGGGCGTGGCGGCGCTGGAGCCTCGCCATCACGATCGCGCTGGCGGCAGTCTCGTTCATTGCATGCCTGATCGTGCAGCCGCGGGCGCCGGACTACGCCTTCTATCTGCCGGTGACGCGCGCGTGGGAGCTGCTGGTCGGCTCGGGGCTGGCGCTCTGGGTCAATGGACGCAGCGTCGAGGCCCGCCCGCAGCCGCTGATCGACAATCCGATGGTCCGCGAGCTCATCGCGCTGGCTGCAATGCTCGCGATCGTGATCGCATTCTGGCGCTTCGGCCGCTTCACCCCGCATCCGGGCGTCCGCACGCTGCTTCCCGTTCTGGGCGCGGCCGCCCTGATCGCGACCAGCGGCACGCTGGTGCATCGCTACGTCCTGTCCTCGACGCCGGCCGTCTTCGTCGGCCTGATCAGCTATCCGCTCTATCTCTGGCACTACCCGCTGATGGCCTATGCGCGCATCCAGTTCGTCGATCAGGTGCCGGCGTGGGTCATGATCGCGATCATCGCTGCCAGCCTGCTGCTCGCCTTCGCGACCTATCGCTTCATCGAGCGGCCGATCCGCTTCGGGCGGCGGCGGGTGCCGCTCAAGGTTGGCAGCCTGCTCGGCGGCATGGCCGCGCTGGGGATCGTCGGCGTGATCGCCGACCGCTCCAACGGCTGGCCGGCGCGCATCCCGGCCGAGATCCGCGGATTCATGCTGGATGGCAGCGAGACCGCGTTCCGCTGGCGGAACGGCAAATGCCTGCTGATGGCTGATCAGAGTGCGTTTGCACCGGAATGTCTGGGCACGGGCCGCCGTCCGCTCGTTGCGGTCTGGGGCGATTCCTATGCCGCCTCGCTCTATCCAGGACTGGCCCAGTTCGGCGCCGAGCGCGGCTTCGACGTCGCCGAATTTGCGATCTCCGCCTGCGCGCCGCTGATCGGCTACGTCAATGCTCAACGTCCGCTCTGCAAGCCGTCGAACGATGCGGTGCTACGGCATCTGACCGAATTGAAGCCCGACGTCGTGATCTTCTACGGCACCTGGCGGGCCAGCGACGACGAGGTCCGTGCCGGCCTCGAGCGCACCATCCCCCTGGTCAAGCAAGCGGGGGTGCCGGCCGTCGTGATCGTCGGGCCGCCGCCGACCTGGCAGGGCGACGGGCTGCCGGCGAATATGCTGGATTACTATTTCCGGACTCGCACGGTGCTGCCGGAGCGAACCTGGTTTCGCACCGTCGACGAGTGGACCAAGCCGTTCGACGCGTTTCTTGCCGCTCAGGCCAAACGCCTCGGCACCGACTATGTCTCGCTGCGTCAGTTCATGTGTGACGACAATGGCTGCCTCACCCGGATCGGGCCGAACGCATCGGAGCTCACCACCTTCGATTCCGGGCATCTGACCTATCCCGCGTCGCTCCTCGTTGCCCGGCACGTGCTCGACACCGTGCCGGGCCTGCCGAAATAGTCGCTTGTCCGGGCGCCTCGGGGGCAACATGGATCGTCGGGCAGAGCGGACCGATCGTGCCGGACACCAGGTCGATCCTGAGTGCCTCGGCCCGGCCGGACGCCGCTATCTCGGTTGCCTGCTCGGACTGGCGGCAGCGATGCTGGGCGGACTCGGCGTCTGGCTGGCTGCGCAAGGCGGCGACCATTTCAGCGCGATCGGCAGGCCCGGCGATCCGGCCTGGTACCGCAATTTCGGCGGCGACAGCGTCACCGAGATCCAGGACCAGGATCTGTTCTATCATGGGATCGGCCGCTCGATCGACAATGCGCGGCAGGCCGACGTCATCATCCTCGGCTCCTCCCTGGTGTCGTTCGCGATCGACCAGGCCGTGATGCACGAGCGTCTCGAAAAGCCATACGGCCTGAAATTCTACAACATGGCGTTCGTCGGTGTTGCCAGCGGCGAGTTCGCACGGCAGATCGCACTCAGGCATCATCTCCGTCCACGGTTGTGGATCCTGAACGCCGACGACGGCGGCGGGGGCGGCAACTTCTTCTTCCGCAACCTGACGCGTGCGTTCGGCGCCGACGTCCGGCCGATCCCGAGCACGAAGCTCAGCCGCTACGGCGCGACCTACGAGATCATCCGGCGCAATCTGCGCTGGCGCTTCGAGGACGCGACGCGGCACTGGCGCGAGGCGCTTGCCGGCCCGCGATCCGGACCGCTGCCGCGCTTCGATCGTGATGATCGGACGGGGGCGGCCGACATGAGCACGTTTCCGCGCTTTCTCAGCCAGGGCAATCCACGTGTGAAGATGACGCGCGATCCAGACTGTCACACCACGCCCGATGTGATCGCCAACGCCCGCGACATGGTCCGGTCTCTGGGCGCACCCGTGGTGCTGACCTTCGTTCCCAACTTTCACGGCTGCCTGACCCAGGTGCGCGAGATCGCGGCGGCCATCAGCATCGAGACGGCGCTTCCGTCACGAACCGACTATTCCAGCTGGGATGGCGGCGGTCATCTCGACGGCCAGGGTGCCGCGGATTTCACCCGAGACCTCATCAACGCGCTGGAACAGACGCGGGCGTTTCAGGGGATGCGTGACAATGACGATCGCCGGAAGCCTTGACGGCCGGGCTGCAACGGGACGCACCCCGCCGTCTCCGAGTCCAGCGCACACGCTGCCCTATCGGCCTGACATCGACGGGCTGCGCGCCGCTGCGGTGATCGCGGTGCTCGTTTTCCATGCCTTTCCGCAGCTGATGCCCGGCGGCTTTGCCGGCGTCGACGTGTTCTTCGTGATCTCCGGCTATCTCATCACCGGCGTCATCGATCGGCAATGCGCCGACAAAACCTTCGGCTTCGCGACCTTCTACGCCCGCCGCATCCTGCGAATCTTTCCCTCGCTCATCACCGTCGTCGTGGCGACGTTCGCGATCGCCTGGTTCGTTCTTCCGGTGGCCGCGATGGAAGCGCTCGGATCCAACATCAAGGGTGCGGCGGCGTTCATCGAGAACTTCATGCTGCACGAGCAGATCGTCGGCTATTTCGATCCCGGCGCGGAGCGTCTCCCGCTGCTGCATCTGTGGTCGCTCGGCATCGAGGAGCAGTACTACATCGTCTGGCCGGCGGCGTTCGTGCTGATTGCCCGATGGCCGTCGCAGAAAGCGGCGATCGTGGCCGCGCTCGGGCTTGGTTCCCTGGTGGTCTGCCTGACGACCCCGGCGAGAGAAGCGGCCTGGGCGTTCTATTCCCCGACCACGCGCGGCTGGGAGCTGCTGGCGGGTTCGCTCCTGGCGGTGTGGCTGCGCCAGCGTGCCGATCGTCGGATCGGTCCGGGCACCAGCAACCTGCTCGCGGCTCTCGGCGTGGCCGGGATCGCCTTTGCCCTGTTCGGCTTCAGCGCGACGTCGCCCTGGCCAGGCGTTCGGACCATCGTCCCCGTGCTCGCAACCATGGCCCTGATTGCGACCGGCGGCACGCCGGTTCAGTGGGCGCTGGCGCGGCCTGCTTTGGTGTTCGTCGGCCTCATCAGCTACCCACTCTATCTCTGGCACTTCCCGCTGATCGCCTTCACCAAGCTGCATTTCGGCGGAGCGGCTCCTGCATGGAGCCTGCTCGCGGTGCTGGCGCTGAGCGCCGTGCTCGCCTGGCTCACCTATCGCTTCATCGAGCAGCCGATCAGGTTCGGGGCCGCACCGGTCGGATGGCGGGTCGGAGCTCTGCTGGCAGCGATGGCGGCAATGATCCCGGTCGGCACCGCCGCGACCAGCACGCGCGGCCTGCCGGTCCGCTTCGCGCCGGAGATCAGACCCTTCATGCTCTCGGGCACCGAGACGTCAATGCATTGGCGGCGCGGCCGCTGCCTGCTGCTGCTGCAGCCCGCGTCCGCGTTCGGCGCCGACTGCGCGGGGCGGGGAGGCCGGCCGCTATTGCTGATCTGGGGCGATTCCTACGGAGCGGCCCTCTACCCGGGACTGCTGCACGTTTCGGCGGAGCGCGGTTATGACGTGGCGCAATACACCGCCTCGGCCTGTCCGCCGCTGATCGGCTACACGCTGGCGGCCCGGCCGTTCTGCAAGAGCATCAACTACGATGTCGTGCTGCGGATCGGCCGCCTGCAGCCCGACGTCGTCATTCTCGACGCCACCTGGGGACACGCCGAGGCGGTGCTGCGCGAGGACCTGCCGCGCACGGTCGCGCAGCTCAGGGCGAAGGGCATCGCGAGGATCGTGGTGATGGGCCCGCCGCCGAGCTGGCAGGGCGTCGGCCTGTCACACAACGTTCTGGACTACTACCGGCAGACCGGAGCGGTGTTGCCGGAGCGGACCTTCTTCCGTTCCAACGACGAATGGACGCGCGGCCGGGATGCCCTGTTTCGCGAACTCACCCGTGAGCTCGGGATCGACTACATCTCCGTCCGCGACGTCTTCTGCAACGACGAGGGCTGTCTCAGCCGGATCGGTCCGGGCGCCTCGCAACTGACGGCGTTCGATCCGGGACACCTCACCGTGCCCGGCGCCATCTTCCTGGCGCGCCACACAATCGACGGCCTGCTGGGACCAGCCCAGCGGCCGTCGCCGTAAGCGAGGTCAGATCGGATCGGCCGGAATGCCGCGATAGGAGTGGATGATGAAGCGGGTGCCGCCCACCGAGTAGTCGCCGCCACTGGAGGCCTCGATCGCGAACATCTCGACCAGCTCCTTCCACGCCTGACGCTCGCCCGTGGTGGGAATGGCTCGATTGGCGTTCCAGTCGTCGAAGCAGATGACCGCGCCGATCGAGATCATGCCGCGCTCGAACAGCGGAACGAGCGCATCGATGGTCGACTGGTAGAGGTCGCCGTCGAAATGGATCATCGCAAAGCGCGTCTCGGGCGGTAGCGTCTTGACCGTGTCGGCGAACCATCCCTCGTACAGTTGGAAGCGGTGCGGCGGAATGATCTTCCCGATCAGGGCGCGCAGCTGCGGCGCAGCCAGCACCTTGCAGCCACCCTTGGCCCATGCACCGGAAATGACGTGCGGAGCGACCTGATCGATCGGGGAGGTGATTTCGGGCAGGCCTTCGAAGCTGTCGAACAGGCGCAGAATACGGAACGGATTTTCACCCGAGGCGCTCTTGCTCAGCGGCTGCCGCTGCAGGTCGAACACCATCGAGGTGGCGATCGCCCGCGCGCTGAATCCTCCCATCGTGCCGAATTCGGCGATATCGCCAATCACGTGAGAGCTGTTGATGTATTGGACGCACAGGGTGAGCGTCTTGGCAATTTCCTGTGCGGGCAGGATCAGCACGTCGGCATAGGTGTAGTACAGCCCGGGCGAGGGAAGCTGCCGCGCGCTGTATTTCTCCAGCGCGATGTCCTGGATGAGACGTCCGTCTTCGGAGCCGTCGAAGTCAGGTGCGGCGATTGCAACGGCCGGAGGTCTGTCCTGAGCGCTGGAGCTCCGACCGGCGCCATACGGCCAGGGCAGCGGCGGCTCGAACATGATCGCCCGCTTGACCGAGCGCATCCAATACACAACGTCTGGCGGAAGCGAGGTCGCGAGCGCATTCTTCAACGGTTGCAGCATTCAAATTCTCCAACGCGGCACTGTTCGATCACCGCAAAACGGCGTTGAGGGATGACGCAGACGAGATGCTGCGCCGAAGAAAGGTCGTCGGCGGCGACGCCGAACACGTGGTGTCAGCTTGCGACCTATGTCGGGATGCCGACGCAAGCGGTCGTCGGTCAGCGCCGATCGATGGGCTGTGTGCCATAGGCCGGGCTCGGTGGATCCGACGCTCGTGACGCGGGCCATGTGCAGGCATCGCCTGGAACGGGACGAACATCCGAAATCTCCGAGCGATCCCGCTCATGGTCCATCCAGAGGTCGACAGCGACGGATGCGACGACTGTTCTGCCAGGCGCAAGCTCATCCACCGCCCCTGGCTTAGCTGTCCTACGTCCGCGACGCAAGCAGGCGGCCCTGCGTCAATAGAGGCTGGCTGCCCCGCGTCCTTCGGAGATCGGATCGTAGGCGTCTGCGGCGCGTTCCTTGGGAAGCTTGACGAAGAACGGGTCTGCCGGCCAGTGGTTCATGCCGACGACCATGATCGTCATGTCCTCGTCGGGCATGCGAGGCATGAACACCAGATCGATGGCCGAGCGCGTCTTGTGCGATGGCGGGCTGCCGCGATGCATGAGGCGCGTCGCATCGAACACCAGCAGATCGCCGGTCTTGCCGAGCACGGTATGTTCGCGGTGGTTGGCGTCCCGATATTGGAACGGACCGGTCTGCTCGTCCACATCGCAGAGGTAGAGCACGCCGCGGATGACGCCGGCCGGGCAGCCGTCGCTGTGCCATTCCTGCGGGCCGACGCCTTCCGTCAGATGCGGCTTTGAACGCACCAGCCTGACGTTGGCGACCTTGGCCGGACAGCCGAGCACGCCCCGGAAAAAGGACTCGAAATCGCCGCCGCTGAACAGCGCGTGGAGGTAGTCGACGAGCGCCGCCGATGGCATGCCGGTCTGCAGATCCTGCGTGTACGGGGCCACGTCGTTGCCTGCCCAGTCCCACGCCGAATGCCGGTTGCTCACGTCGCGGTCAAAGCTCTCGGTCTCCCGGAAATGGGCGGCCTTTTCCGGGTTCGTGCTGATGACCGTGACGCCGTTCTGCTGAAAGGCGACGATCTTGTCGGCGAGTTGGCTCGGCGTTTTCTGCGGATCGAACTTCGGCGCATGAGCGGTGCACATCGCCGGGGCCGCGTTGGCAGCGGGCAGCAGCGTCAGACGACGCGGCTGAGCCGTGCCGTTGCCGCCCCAGGATGCGGGATTGAAGTGCCCGGTCAGGCGGTCCGCCGTGTCGGCGCGCACCAGGCGATAGCCGAGGGCGCTGAGCGCCTGGTTGATGCCGCCCTTGAGCCGCTGCTTGGCGGTGCTGATCATCGATGTGACGGCCATGACGTCCTCATGCTGCGTTTGACTTGGCGGGCCGGAACGGATCCAGACCGCATGCCATCCGATAATAGAGTTCATAACGCGGATGATTGGCGACGAGCCCGCGGCTGTCGATCGCGTCATCGATCAGGGTCTCGAGCAGGAGGCGGGCGCCCTTGGGCGGGAGATGCACCCCATCGAAATCGAACTCCGGACGCAGCAGATCGCCTTCCGTCAGGTCGGACCAGCGGTCGACCATGAACAGGTTCACCGATCGCACCTTCTGTGCCAGCTTCCAGTTGAAGGCCTGAACCAGCTTGGTCCGCACCGAGACGGGGCAGTCGTACTTCTGCAGCTCGCGGATGCGCGCTTCCTGCCGGGTCGGAGGCACCACGCTCTGGACGTAGACCCGCTTGAAGCCGGCCTGGACCAACTGGTCGAGGCCGGCAATGAAGGGGCCGAGACGAGCCTCTATCGCTTCGTCGATGATGTCCCAGGGCACCAGCGGCTTGTCGAGCAGAGGCAGCGTGGTCGCGAACGGGGGAACGAAATCGTGGCTGTCCTTGAGAAGCTGCAGGATCGGGCCGCGAACGTCGATCTCGCCGACGGTGATCATGATCAGCGGCGGCCGCACGGCCTGGCCGACGGCCTTGGCGATGGAAAAATCGACCTCATCCATCGACAAATGCGTCGCACGACCGTTGCGGACCAGGCCCTCATATTCGAGGAAGGCGATGAAGTCTGGATGAAACTCGCCGGTGGCGGGATTGTAGAACTCCCGGGCCGTGGCGCCTGGAATGTACTTGGTGCGGGCCATCACCCACGCGCCGGTCCAGCGCTCCCGGAACACCATGTTCCGATAGGGCAGGGAATGGCTGTCGCCGACGATATAGACCGGCAGAACCGTTTCGAGTTCGGTATCCACGCTGATAGTTCCCCTCACGTCACAGAATGGCCCGTCGCCGCTGGTCCTTAGCTTTTCCGGCTGGCGGCCAGCGCCCGATAGAACTCGTCCTCGTCGCAGACGATCTGCGGCTCGACGGACGGAGCCGTCGGTCGCTTGCCTGCACCGTCGCCCGCCGATCGCGCCGTGGCGCCAGCACTCTCGGCCGTGAAATGGGCGAAGAACAGGTTCATCGCCCGCGCGACGCCTTCCGGCGTGACCGACCGGGCATCGTCGGCGAAATAGGTGCCGGCATTCTTCGCATTGGTGATGATCTCGTAGGACGCGAAATAGTGCACGTTGTCGTAGCGCCGGACCATCTCCTCGGCGGCGACGCGCAGCACGCTCTTCGAATAGGTCGTCGCCTGCATCACGTGGCGGGACTCCATGGTGGCGGCGAGCGGCACCGGCGAGACCGTCAGGATGATCTGCAGCCGCGGATTGGCGGCCGACATCAGGTTGATCGCCTCGGCGAGATAGCCGGTGGTCTCCGTGACCGAGAGATTGTGGAATGCGTATCTGGCGTCGTCATAGTCGCCGGCGCTGCCGCAGCCGGGGCAGGTCGGGTACACGGTGCCGTCGAGCTTGGAAACCCAGCTTTCCGTGAGGCCGAGCGTGAAAATGAACACGTCGGCCGTTTCGATGAGCTTGCGGACTGCGCGCAAATGCTGCTTGAGATCGGCCTCGGCCTCGATCATCGAGACGAAGCCCCTCGGCGTGATCCGCGGACGCAGGAGATCGAAGACCCGGCCGTCGGGATCGGTCCAGAACTGATCGGCCGGCTGAAAGCCGCCGAACGCACGCTGCAACAGCTGCAGCAGCTGCAGCGTGCTGTAGATGTTGCCGTAGCGGGCGGAAAAGATGCCGTAGCCGAAGCGCTCCTCCTGCTCGGGCGAAAGATATCCCGGTGGGCTTTCGGTCACGTAGTAGTTGTAGCCGCGCGCCTTCAGGGCACGCGAAATGTGCTGCGCGAAGCAGCTGCCGGCCGACGCGATGCGTTGATCCGGACCAAACCGCAGTCGCGCGGTCAGATGAGGATCGAGCTCCGAGGTGCTGCGCTCGGCGACGGCCTGGCGCCAGAAGCTGCTTGCGGGCAGCGTGGTGTAGGGACAGCTCATGCATTCACCTTCCGGCAGCACGGCCCAGCGAGACGCAACGACGAGCGCGCGCGCATGGTGCTCACGCCCTCGGCTTCATGCCGCGATAGGAATGGATGATGAACTTGGTGCCCTGGATCGAGTAGTCGCCGGAGTGGCTGGCCACGATCTTGAAGCGGCTGACGAGGTCGGCCCAGGCCTTGCGCTCGCCGGCCTCGGGGTCCGCCTCGTTGCAGTTCCAGTCGTCGAAGCAGAGCACGGCGCCCTTGGAGATGAAGCCGCGCTCGAAGCACGGCACCAGCGCATCCATGGTCGACGAGTAGAGGTCGCCGTCGAAATGGATCAGCGCGAGCCGCGTGTCGTCGGGCAGCTGCTTGACCGTATCGGCGAACCAGCCCTCGTAGATCTGCACCCGGCTTGGTGGAATGATCGCCTCCACCATGGTCCGCAGCTCAGCGGCGCTCAGAATCCGGCAGCCGCCCTTGGACCAGGTGCCGGATTTCACGTGCTGCGATTCGAGGTCGACCTTCGCCGTGATCTCCGGCAATCCCTCGAAGCTGTCGAACAGCCGCAGCTTGCGCAGCGGCTGGTTCGGCTGATAGCGCGTATCGAACACCATCGCATTGGCCAGGGTCCGGGCCGTGAACCCGCCCATCGTGCCGAATTCGGCGATGTCGCCCTTGACGTCGGCGCTGTTGATGTACATCGCGCTCAAGGTCAGGGTGCGCGCGATCTCCTTGGCAGGCAGGATCAGGACGTCGTCGATGTCGAAGAACAGGTACGGCGCGCTGATCTTGTGCGCATCGAGCCGTTCCAGCGCCTCGGTCTGTCGCGTCCGCGGCTCGGGCACCTCGGGCAAGACTTCGGCGACCGGCGCAGGGGCCGGTTCAGGCTCGGGTTCGGGCTCCGGCGCCGCGGCCGCCTGCGGCCGTTCCGGCGGGGGCTGCCCCATCAGCGCGCGCTTGATCGAGCGCAGCTTGAACAGGGTCTGGGGCGGCAGGCCTTCGGCGATCGCCACCTTCAATGACTTGGTCATGACAGCCCCGTTCCCTGCGCTCTCGATGTTGGCTGCCATTTTATAGATACATTTTGCCAAGATCGCAAAAGCGGCATGCAGGCTCTGCACTCGTTTTGCGTGGGTGTTCGGCCCTAGCGTTCGAGCCGGCTGAGAATCAGCGGCGCCAAATGCTCTCGGGCCAGCCAGACCGAGGCGTGCGGCCGCAGATGGGCGGTATCGTTGGTGATGAGGCCATCGCGCCGGTCGTCGCCGAGATAGGTGAGGCATCCGTCGGAATTGCAGAAGGGCTGCATCTGGTCGACATACTCGAACGGCTCTTCAGCGCGCAATTGCGCCTCGAATTGCCGGCCGAGGGCGTGAAGACTCTCGTCGAGACGCCCCGGAATGCGCCGGGGCGTGTACGACCAGAACTCGTCGAGAATGATGCGGTGCAGGTCGTAGCGCCAATGCGGACGCTGGCCCAGCACGAGCACGTGCTTGACACCGTGCTGCCTGATCAGTGTCGCATAGGCGCGGACATAGCCGATGTCGTAGGAATTGTACGATGCCATCAGCACGATGTCGGGCGGATCGGCCTTGATCCGCTCGAGGGCGAAATGGTTCGCCTTGTGACAATGGTCGCTCTCGATCAACTCCTCCGAGAAGGGCTGGACCCGGCAACCGGAGCTGTAGAGCAGCAACAGGGAGACGCTTTCGGGCAGCACCTGCTTCAAGCCATGGTACAGATCCGCGCCGTTGGAATCGCCGAGGATCAGCACGCTGCGTGGCGTGTGCCGTGTGTAGCAGACCGGGTCGACGGGACGCGGCGCTCTCGTTGGCGTCGGGCTGTCGAAGCTGTAGAAGTTGCACGGCAGCTGGTTGATCAGCCTGGCTTCGTCGATCGTGCGTTGCGATCCGCGGTCGAAGAACTGGGCATAGACGCTCTTCTCGTCGGGAAAGCGTTGGGGAAACCCGTCCCTGACGAGGATGATCGCGCCGCACGCGGCGATCGCCAGCATGGCCGCGCACAGCGGTGGGGCGACCCTGCGCTCCCGCCGTTCCATCCTGATCGGCCGCTCGACGAATTGGTACGTCAGCCAGGCGAGGCCAACGGCGCCGGCGACCAGCGCGCCGCGCACGGCAGCCGACGTCTCGTGGTGGAGAATGTCCTTGGCGAACGCCAGCAGCGGCCAGTGCCACAGATACAGCGGGTAGCTGATTGTGCCGATGAAGACCATGAGCCGCGTCGACAGCAGGCGGCGGTTCACCCAGCCCTCCGGGCCGCCAAAGATGATCAGGCCCGCGCCCGCCACCGGCATGAGCGCCCACCAGCCGGGAAAGGCATCGCGCACGCTGATGAGAAAGACCGCGGCCAGGACCAGAACGAGGCCGAGCGCGCCGGCCGCCTGCCGTGCGAAAGCGTCTGCGCTGAAAGGCCCGGTTCTCGGGCGGCCGACGCTCGGATTTTCTGGCCGGGCAAAACGGCTTGGCCAGGCAAAACTGGCCTGGGCGAGCAGGGCCCCCGCGGCCAGCTCCCAGAAACGGGAGGCGGGCGAGAAGAACGCCGCCACCTGGTTCGTGGCCGTGATCTTGATGCCATAGGCCAACGAAGCGGCGAAGATGGCTGCAAACACCATGAAAAGGTTCAGTCGCATGCGCCAGGCGATGGCGATCAGCGCCGGCCAGATCAGATAGAACTGCTCCTCAATGGCCAGCGACCACAGATGCAGCAGGACCTTGGTGTCGGAGGCGACGTCGAAATAATTGGCCTCTCGCCACAGCGCGAAATTGGTCAGGAACGCGGCCCCCGCGAGCGCGTGCTTGCCGAGCCTGCGGAAGTCCTCCGGCCACAGCACCAGCCATCCGGCGACGAGGCAGACCGCGGTGACCAGGAGCAGCGCCGGAAACAGCCGCCGCACCCGTCGCGCATAGAAGGTCACGAAGCTGAAGCGATCGCGCGCGACCTCGTCGAGAATGATCGAGGTGATCAGAAATCCGGAGATCACGAAGAAGACGTCGACACCAACGAAACCGCTCGGGAATGCCGCCGGGAAGGCGTGATAGCCCACGACCGACAGCACCGCGACCGCGCGAAGCCCGTCGATATCGGGCCTGTAGCCGCGAAGGCGAGACGTCGCTCGTGCGCTCTCGTCGTTGGCCGCGAGGGGCGAATGCATGGGGCGAGCTCGAATGGCCTCTGCGGTCAGGCGCGACACCGCGCTGATGCAGCCTAGCCTGCGATCACGTTCGGTTCAAATTTTCGTTGTTCTTCGTGATGAGGCGCGCCGGTTGGTCCGGCTGCGCGTCCGCGCCGAATTCGAGCGTTTTCTCAACGAGATGACTTCTGTCCAGATCGGTGCCGAAAGATATTTCTGTTTCGTTTTTGCAGAAAATGTGGTTCTCTCGGCCATCCCGCCCCGTGCAGAGGGACGTACGCGTCGTCACGATACGTGGGGGTGGGCTGCGATGGACGCGGCGGCTGTGCCAGACGAGCGCAGCCGGTGCGGACGGAGAAGTCGTGTGGTCCTGGCCTCTCGACGCTGAGGTCAAGTCCGTGGTCGTTGCTTATGGGCACGCGCGGGCGATGGGGGCAAAAGAGCCCGATCCCCAGGGAGAGCACGAAGGACACCGTAAAACTATCGCGCGGGGAAGGCCGGGTCTGTCCGGCTGTACCTGTGGTACCTGCCGCCTGCATTCTTTTGAGCAGGCGGGCCACGGGCCTCAGCCGAGGTCCGGCCTTCCTCGCGCCCTCTCGTTCCGAGAGGGCGGTGACCGGAGCATCACTCGGACGCCGATGCGTCGCGAGAGCGTCTGTCGACGCCTTCAGTCAAGCTCATTCGAAGAAGATGAACTCGTGGTCGCCGGTGTAGCCGGAGCGCTTAAACTCGAAGGCCCATTCCTCGGGGGTGTGGAAGATGCGGCAGGTGAGCTGCCAGTACATCAGGTTCACCTTCTCGCGCTCGTTGCGGTAGCCTTCGACGCAAAGATACTTCGCGCCGCGGCTGACGCGCTCCATCTCGCGCAAGGCGGCGTCGAGATCGTAGTTGTAAAGGTTGTGCAGCGTGTTGATCGAGATGACGAGATCGAAATGCTTGTCGGGGTAGGGCAGCTTGGCGGCGGAGCCGACCTGGCAGAACGGCTTCACGCTCTCCATCGTGTGCTCGACGCCATAGGAGGAGATGTCGATGCCGGCGACTTCGAGGTCCGGAATCGCCTCACGGAAATCGTGGAGAATAAAACCCTTGCCGGAGCCGACGTCGAGCACGCGCATACCCGGCTTGATGCCGTAGGTCTCGATCATCGCATCGGCGACCTTGCGCCAGCGGCCGTCATATTTGTAGCCGCCATAGCCGGTCTCGCGGCTGCCGTCCCAGTAGTCGTAGTCGAACTTGATCGCCATCTCAGCGACATCGGCCTTGTCGCGCTGGGTGACGCGCGCAAGGTAGTCGCGCTTGGTCGATTTGTGGACGAGACTGACGAACTCGCGATAGGCCATGAAGATCTCCGGGCGTTACGATTGTCGGTTAATCGGATGTGGCGCCGATCAGGCCGAGCTGCGCCTCGGCCTTGGCGAGCTGCGCGGCGCAGCGCTGCGCCCAGGCGCCGGTGTCGGCGAAGGCGCGGCGGGTGGCGCCGAGCGGCAGGAAGTCGTTGAGGATGATGCAGGTCCATTTGACCTGATAGGCATCGATCAAGAGACGGCAGCGCGCGACGCTGGCGGCGTCGAGCCCGAGGCCCTCCGTCAAACGGTCGATGAAGTGCTCGTGCACGGCCAGCGGCACCGGCACCTCCGGCTGGCAGAAGAAATCGGAGACGAGCTTGGCCGGATCGTCGCGGCCGGCATATTCGAAGTCGAGGAAGGTGAGCTTGCCTGCGTCGTCGATCAGCGCGTTGTGGAAGCCAAAATCGGATGGCGAGAGGCAGACCTGAGCGGCGGGGATGGCGGCCTCGAAGGCAAGCCCTTCAGCCGCAGCGCCGCGCAAAATGTTGACCTTCACGTCGGCCCATTCCGGCTGCAGCCGCTCCGCCACAAACTGCCGGGCCGCCGCGACATGCGGCACATCGGCATCGAGCATCGCGAGCCGGGCCACGCGGCGCTCGACGGTGGCGAGGTGCTCGGCGAGCGAAAAGCAGGCCTCCGATCCCGGCGCCAGGGCAGGGCGGGGCGGCGCGTTCACGGCGAGCACGAAGTCGATCGCGGCATCGACGTGAGCCGGCGCCAGTTCGAGCGGGGTCAGCTTGCGTCCTTCGACGAAGCTGTAGAGGCCGGCCTGCTCAGCGCGATCGCACGCGAGTGGCTCCGGCACGACGCGGACGCCGTGCGACCAGGCGTGGCTGATGAAGCTCCACTCGGCGCCGAGGCGGTCGCGGGTGTCGCGTGCGTCGGTGAAGTAGCGCTTGAGGACCAGCGGGCCATCGGCGGTGTCGAGGCGGAAGACTTGGTTGTTGCGGCCGCCGGCGAGCCGCGTCAGCCCCGTCGGGGTTGCCTTGCCGGCCTGCGCGGTGAGACGCTGCGCCAACGCCAGCAGGGCGGCGTCCGCGCTGGCCTCAGCCGCGGTCACGGACGACATCCGCCGCGATCTCGGCCCAGGACGCGCGCCGTTCGTAGGGCACGGCCTTGGCCGCGAACTGGTTCTCCGGGTCGAACAGCACCTTGCGCATGCCCTCGGGGAATCCGCTCATCCCCAGGATCTCCGGCAGATCGTCGACGAACACCTCGCAGGCCAGCGCGTACGCACGGGCGACCTTCTCGTCCTTGGTCAGCTCGAAGAACACCCGGTCCGGCGCGATCTGGCCGGGGGCCTCGCCCATCAGGCCGCGATCGGTCAGGAAGCCGCGCGCGGCGGCATGCATGTCGTGTTTCGGTCCGAGAATGGGGTGCTTGGTCTTATGGCTGACGATGAACAGGTCGTGGCCGGCGCCGCGGGCGGCCGTGACGAACTCGGAAAACCCAGGATAGGGCGACACCAGGTCCATGCGGGCGCCGTAGACGTAGCCCTGCAGCTCGGTGAAATCGTCCTTGCGCCCGGAGCCATTGAGATGGTCGCGGACGCTGTTCTTGTCGCGGCCGAGATCGGCCGGGATCAGGCCGCGCTCCAGCGCGGCCGCATGAAACACGCCGTCATAGCAGGCGATCGTGTTGTCGAAGTCGATCCCGATCCGCATGGCCAGAACTTAAGCCAGCGACATGTCGATCAGCGGACGGCCGACCTTGCCGGCGGCGAGGTCTTGCAGCGCCTGATCGGCCTGGGCGAGGCTGTAGGGCTTCGACAGCAGGTCCCGCACCGGGAAGCGGCCGGAGCTCAGCAGCCGGCCGTAGCGCCCGTAGTCGCGGTCCGGCACGCTGTCGCCGCCCCAGGTGCCGAGCAGGCTCTTGCCCTGGTTGAAGACGCCGGGATTCAGCGTCAGCGCCGCGCCATGCTTGGCGTTGCCGATCACGACCGCGCGGCCGCCCTGCTGCCGTGTGGCGTTGACGGCCTGATCCATCACGCCGGGGATGCCGGAGGATTCGACAGCGAGATCAACGCCCTGCGGCACGATCTTCTTGATCTCGGCCAGCACGTCGGAGGCCGCATCGATCACATGCGTCGCGCCGTAGATCTGCGCCAGCGCGCGGCGCGTCGGATTCGGGTCGATGCCGATCACCGGCATCGCGCCCGCCAAGGCCGCCGCCATCAGCGCATTCAAGCCGATGCCGCCGGTGCCGAACACGGCGACCGCGTCGCCCGGCTGCACCTTCAGAACGTTGTAGACCGCGCCCATGCCGGTCGGCGCGGCGCAGCCGAGCAGCACCGCGACATCCATCGGCAGGTCGGGCGGCAGCAGGGTCAGGCGGTTCTCGCTGACGACCGAATGGCGCTGGAAGGTGGTGACGCCGCCGGCGTTGACCTTCTTGCCGTCCCAGTCATAGACCGCGCCGCCGGCCTCGATGCCCGTGCCCTTGATCCAGGACAGCACGACCTTGTCGCCGACCTTGACCTTGGTGACGGCGCTGCCGGTCTCGATGACCGTGCCGGTGCCCTCGTGTCCCAGGCAGTGCGGCACCCATTTGTCCTCGCCCTTGTCGCCGCGCCACTCCATGACCTGGGTGCCGCAGGCGCCGGAATAGGCGATCTCGACCAGCACCTGGCCCGGCTTCAGGGCAGGGGTCTCGATCTCGGCGAGCACGAGCGGCTGGCCGGTCTGGACCAGGAGGGCAGCTTGGGTCTTCATGTGATGTCTCAGCTCAAGGCGTGGATGATCTTGTCCGCGATCTGGTGGCCGGTCAGGCCGAGCACCTCGCGGGCATATTCCTGTTCACCGGATTTCTTGAAGAACGCATCCGGCGTCCCGAAGCGCAGAAATTTCTTCGCCTGCGTCTCGCTGTCGACGAGCCACTCGGAGACCGCGGCGCCGAAGCCGCCGATCAGCGAATGCTCCTCGATGGTCGCGACCAGCTTGAAGCGGCTGAAGGCCTGCTTGAGCTTGTCCTCATCCAGCGGCTTCACGGTGTGGAAGCTGACGACCTCGGCGGAGATGCCCTTCTCCTTCAACTTGTGTGCGGCTTCAATGGCTTCCGGCAGCATGTTGCCGGTGGAGAGCAGGCACACGTCACTGCCTTCCTCGATCGTGATCGCCTTGCCGATCTTGAAATCCGCGATGGGGCCCTTGTGAACGACCGGCTCACCCTTCTTGCCCATGCGGATGTAGACCGGGCGGTCCTGCTGCATCGCCGCGCGCAGCGCGCCGCGCACCTCGAAGGCGTCGCCCGGGCAGATCACGACCATGTTCGGGATCGAGCGCAGGAACGAGATGTCCTCGCAGGCGTGATGGGTGGGCCCAAGGCCGGAATAGGCGAGGCCGGCGCCGACCGCGACGATCGTCACCGGCGCCTCGTGGTAGCAGACGTCGGTGCGGATCTGCTCCAGGCAGCGCGTCGTCACGAACGGGGTGATCGTATAGGCGACCGGGCGCAGGCCGTTCATGGCCATGCCGGCGGCGACGCCCATCATGTTGGCTTCGGCGACGCCGCAGTTGAAGAAGCGGCTCGGGTGCTTGTCCTTGAACTTGTCGAACAGCCGGTTGCCGATGTCGCCCGAGAGCATGACGACGCGAGAGTCCTCGTTGCCGAGCTTGGTCAGTTCGTCCGCGAACGCGTTTCTCATGACAGGCCGAGCTCCTTGAACGACTTGACGACTTCCTCAGCTGTGGGGGCGCGATAGTGCCAGTTGTTGTCGTCCTCCATGAACGACACGCCCTTGCCCTTCACGGTGTGGGCGATCAGCGCCACCGGCTTGCCCGAGCCGTTCGGGATGTTCTGCATGGCATCGGCCAGTGCGCCGACGTCATGGCCGTCGATCTCATGCGCATCCCAGCCGAAGGCGGCCCATTTGTCGCGCAGCGGCGCCAGCATCAGGGTCTCGTTGGAGCGCGCGGTCGCCTGCCACTTGTTGTAGTCGACGACGACGCAGACGTTCTCCAGCTTCTGGGCGGCGGCGAACATCGCGGCCTCCCACACCGAGCCCTCGTTGTTCTCGCCGTCGGAGAGCAGGGCGAACACGCGGTAGGTCTCACCCTTGATGCGGCCGGCCAGCGCCATGCCGCAGCCGAGCGGCAGGCCGTGGCCGAGCGAGCCGGTGGCGGCCTCGACGCCGGGCAGCAGGTTCGCCGGCGGATGCTCGGCGAGCCGGCCGCCGTCCTGGCAGTAGGTGTCCAATTCCTCGATCGGGAAGTAGCCCTTCATGGCGAGCGTCGCGAACAGCGCCGCGGCGGCGTGGCCCTTCGACAGGATGAAGCGGTCGCGCAGCGGATCGGTCGGGTTCTTGGGGTCGATGTTCAGGACGTGCCAGTAGGCCGCCGTCATCGCATCGGCGCAGGACAGCGACGAGGCGAGATGCGCGGCCTGGGCCTTGTGCGACATCTCGATGATCTTGCCGCGCAGCTTCGCGGCCTGTGCCTTCAGGGCGGCCACGTCGGGCTTGGCCGCGGTGTTCCGGACTGCCACGTTCATCGTGCTCTCCAGTCGCGCCTCCCGGGGAGGCGCAGGGCGCGCTTCCAGAGGAAGCGCTGTGATCAATCAGGGTTTATGCTCGTACTTGGTCGGCAGCTTGGCCATGGCATCCTCGAAGCGCCGCGCCCAGGCGATGACGTCGTCGATGCCCTGTTCCAGCGAGAAGGTGTCGCGCCAGCCGAGCTCGGTGCGCAGCTTGAAGCTGTCGAGCGTGTAGGCGGTGTCCTTGCCGGGCCGCTCGGGGCCGATCTCGACGCAGTCCTCGAAGTTCTTGCCGAGGCGCGCGAGGATCATCTCGACCAGGGTGCGGATCGACACCAGCTCGTAGCCGGAGATGTGGTAGGTCTCGCCGAGCTTGCCGCTGCGGCCGATCTTCACGGTCGCATCCGACACGTCGGTCATGTGGATGAACACGCGCACCGACTTGCCCCCGCCGTCGAGGCGCAGCTTCTGCCCGGTCATCGCGGCGACGATGGTGCGCGGCACGATGCGGTAGAGCTGCTGGCCCGGGCCGTAGACGTTGGCGGCGCGGGTGAACACGACAGGGAACTGGTAGTTGGCGAAATAGGTCCGCAGGCTCATGTCGCCGGCCGCGCGCGACACCGCATAGGGCGTCGACGGGTTGAAGGCTGCGTCCTCGCGCACCCAACCCTCGGTCGAGCCGTAGACTTCCGGCGTGGTCACGTGAACGTAGCGGTCGAGGCCGTCATAGTTGCGCAGGATGTCGTGCAGGCGGACGGCGGAGACGACGTTGGTCATCATCCAGTGGTCCGGATACAGCCAGCTCTCGCCGACCATACTCTGGGCGGCGAAGTTCACCACATGCGTCGGCCGCTCGGCGGCGAGCAGCGCCTTCAGCGCGTCGAGATCGTGATTGAGGTCGACGCGCTTGAAGCGCACGCTGCCGGGGCGCTTCTGCCACTTGTAGGGCAGGAAGGCGTCATGCGGCTCGTCGGAGCGGCTGGTCGCGATCACGTCGTGACCGGCCGCGGCCAGGAAATCGACGAAGGTTGCGCCCGAGAAGGAGTTCGAGCCGAGGATCAGGTACTTTTCGTTCGCAGCCATCGTCCCTGTCCGTCAGACCTCGCGCGTCGTGATGATGTCGCCGCGCTGGGCGTACAGCCACTGCATGATCATGTGGCCGATCACCATCTGCGCGTCCTCGGCGATCTGCATGTCGTCGACCGCGAAATGGATCGGCACGTCGGCGAGCGCCTTGGCCTTGCCGCCGGAAAAGCCGAGCACGGCATAGCTGGTCATGCCGATCTTCTTGCCCTCTTCGAGCGCCTTCAGAATGTTCGGCGAGTTGCCCGAGCCCGAGAAGGTGATCAGCACGTCGCCCTTGCGCGCGAGCACCGCGAGCTGCAGCGAGAACACCTGGTCGTAGCCTTCGTCATTGGCAAGGCAGGTGATCACCGACGGGTTGGACGACAGCGAATGCACGCGCAGGCCGGAGCCGGGCGTCTTCGACAGCGCGTACAGGAAATCGTTGGCGAGGTGGTTGGCGTTGCCGCCGCTGCCGCCATTGCCGCAGAAGAACACCTGACGTCCCGTCTGCCAGCAGTCGCGCAAATCGTAGGCGAGCTTCTCGACCGGAGCCCAGTCGAAATCCTTCAGCACGGTGCTGAAGCGGCTGGTGTAGTCGGCAAAGAGGCTGCCGGGGGTCTTGAAGGCCAGGACGTTCATTTCACGACCTCCTTCTCCATCCATTTCAGATTGTACCAGCGGTCGTCATTCTTCAGCTGGCCTTGCGAGTACATGCCGATGATTTCCTTGATCGCGTCCTCTACCGTCTTCTTCGGACGGAAGCCGGTCGCGAGCAGGCGATCGGAGTTGACGCGATAGCTGCGCGGATCGTTCGAGGGCGTCACGATGACCTCTGCCGGCACGTGCTTGGTGACCATATTGGCGATGTCGAGGATCGAGATGTTCTCGAAACCCGCATTATAGACACCGGTGTGTTCGGGATGATCGAGCAGGAAGAGATAGAGATCGGTGATGTCGTCGATATGAATGTTCGGCCGGGTCTGGTCGCCGCCGAACACCGTGATGCGGCCGTTCATCAGCGCCTGCATCGTCAGCATGTTGACGGAGACGTCTAGCCGCTGGCGCGGGGAGTAGCCGCAGACAGTGGCGGGGCGCACGATCTGCACCACCATGTCATCCTTGTAGGACAGCACGATGCGCTCGCCGCACATCTTGGTCTTGTTGTATTCCGAGATCGGCAGCAGCTCGAGATCCTCGGTGACCTGCTCCTCTTCCTTCACACCGTAGACGCTGCCGGAGGAGGCGTAGATGAAGCGCTTGATGCCGTGGCGATAGGCGCGGTCGGCGAGCTGCATCGTGGCGAGACAGGAGATCTCCCAGGTCAGCTTCGGATCGAGGTCGCCGCAGGGATCATTGGCGACGCTGGAGAGATGGATGATGGCGTCGACGCCGGTCAGGTCGATCGCGTCGGGATTGCGTACGTCGCCCTGGACCACGGTGAGATCAGGATGCGGCTCGAGGAAGTTGCCGAACCACATGATGTCGAACGCGACGACCTTGTGGCCGGCCTTCAGGAGCTTCGGCACGAGCACGCTGCCCTTGTAGCCGCACGCTCCGGTCACGAATACTTTCATCTGAGCAATCCCCGTGGCTCGCCTGTCGTCTCGCCAGCTGGCGTGTCGCGCGCACATTTATACAAATTGGCGGGGCAAGGCGACCAGCCCAGCGGCGAAAATCGCCCGTCAAGCGTCCCCGCCACGGCGCGGTTCGTGCTTAAACTCCAAATGCGCCCGGCGCAAGCTTTCCGGGTTGCCGATATCCCGATGATAACCGCTGGTTTCCACGCACAAAATCCGTCCCAAATAGTTGGGGATGATTTCGGTGGAGAGATCGACGACCGGCTTTCCGAGCGCCGCGATGTCGGCAATGACGGCGGGATCGAATACGTAGACCGCGCCATTGGCGAGGTTCCCAGGCGGATTTTTGACCTTCTCGTGGAAGGCGGTCACCCTGTGCTGATCATCCAGTTCGAGAATCCCGCACGAGCTCGGATCGTCGGTCCGGAAGGCAAGCATCGTCATGATGCAGCCGTTGGGCCGGTTGCGATGGGCGGAAAGCAGCCCTGCGACGTCGAAATCGGTCAGGTTGTCGGCATGGGCGACCATGAAGGGCTGGTCGCCAAACCAGGCGCGGTTGGCCAGCACGGTGCCGCCGGTGCCGAGCAGTTCATCTTCGTGAACGAGATCGATGCGGTCGCGCCAGCGCGATTGCGCGACGTGCGCCTGCACCTGCTCGGCAAGCCAGTGCGTGTTCAGCAGCGCCCGCTCGATGCCACCTTCGAAGACGAGATCGAGCCAGTAGTCCAGCAGGGGCCGGTCGTGCACACGCACCAGGCATTTCGGCGTCGTATTGGTCAGCGGACGCAGCCGGCTTCCGATCCCAGCCGCGAGCAGAAGGGCACGCATGACGGCATCCTACTCCTGGCTGAAGCCGGTTTCGTCGATCTCCCGCACCAGTTCGGCCGTGGTCAGCGGCAGATTGCCGACGCGCGAGACCTGGAGCGCGGCCGCCAGCGAGCCGAGATAGGAGGCCTGCCAGATGTCGGCGCCCGCGCGCAGGCCCATCGAGCAGGCCATGAAAAAGCTGTCGCCGGCACCGGAGACATCCTTCGGCGACGGGTTGAATGCGGGCAGGCGGTCCGAGGTGAAGACGCCTTCGGCCATGGTGTTGATCAGCGCGCCTTCGGCGCCGAGCGTGATCACCAGGTTCTTGGTGCGGGCGCGTTCGACCAGCCGCTCGCTGATCACGGCGAGGCCCGAGATGAAGTCGTTCAGCGCGACGCGGGCCTCGCGCTCGGTCGGCGTCAGCAGGGTCATGCCCTTGAAGCGGGAGACGTCGCCGGTCTGCGAGGACACCTGGCTGTCGGCCGCCATCATCACGCCTTGGGCGCGGGCGCGATCGGCAATTGCGTCCACAAGATCCTGCGGCAGGCAGCCGTAGTTGAAACAGGAGAACAGCAGCAGATCGCAGCTCTTCAGGGCGCGCTCGACCGAGGTCAGCATCTGCCGCTGCAGGTCGGCGTCAGAGGCGTGCTGACGCAGATGGTTGACGCGCAGCAGCGTCTTGTTGAGCGCGCGAAACCGCTGCTTGCGCGTGGTCGGCCGGCTCTGGTCGGTGAAGGCGTTGAAGTTGACGCCGTGCTGCTCCAGCGTGTTGCGGGCGAACCGCGCGGCTTCATCGTCGCCGACCAGCGTGAAGAACTTCACGTCTGCGCCGAGGCCGTGCGCATGGGCGGCCACCGCGCCGGCGCCGCCGACGAAGGTGCGGGTCATCAGCGGCGTCACGACGATGGTCGGGTCCTCCTGGGACATACCGACGGCGTCGCAGGTGACATATTCGTCGATGATGAGATCGCCGATCACGGCCACCCGCATGCCGGCGAGCTTGCGGAGCAGGTCCTTCAGATTCGAGATCTCGAAGCCGTGCCGCTTGGGGAATTCCTGCGGCTTGCGGACGGTCGAGATGTCGATGTTGGCGTCGCGTTCCAGCAGCGAGAGGGACGCAAAGCGCAACTCACCGGACGAGAAGATCAGGCGTCCGCCATAGGCGTCGACGGCCTCCTGCTCGGGATTGGCGCGGTCCTCGAACTCCTTGCCCTTGACGACGACCGTCGGCTTCAGGTGCGAAATGAAGTCCGATGCGTTCGTCTCCAAGCGCACGGCATGGTGCACAAACGCGATCGAACGCACGTTTTCCAGCCGCATGTCCTGCGCCAGCGTCACGCCGGGCGTGGAATCCGGGTTTACGCCGACGACGAGGACGTCGGCCTGCTCGGCGGCGAACTTCAAAAGCCGTAAATGTCCGGGGTGTACGACGTTGAAGTTGCCTGACACGAACGCGACGGTCTGCCCGGCCTCACAGGAGGCGCGAATATTCTGACAGGCCAGATCCATCTGACTCATATCGATCACCTGATCCAAGAAATACGCCTCCGGCTCGATCGTGCTGAGGTGGTATGGTCGGTCACCGCGCCGGCAGCTCGGCCGAATCGCAGACCCATAAGCGCTTCGACGATTGGGGGCTTCGGCTTTGGAGAACCGGTTGCGGCATGGTTCGCTTCAATCGTCGGCGTTGATTTCATTGCGAAAAGTCAATGCATTCTCATGGTCGGCTCAGATGAACACCGTGCGAGCCTGCCTCTCAGCTCACCTCTTTATCAGCTGTGCGCAGCAGCACAAACCCCTCTGAGCTGAACAAGGGTTGCGGAACTTGAATGGTGCAAAGGCTGCTGTTTGGGACATGCTCACGGTGTACGCATGCGGTGCAGGTCCGCCAATGTAGTTGTGGCGAGCTTGCCCGCGCCTCGTGCGGGTAAATCTTTGGGCCGGACCGGGCGCTTGAGTTCATGGCTGCCAGTCTGTATCGCTCGTGTGTGGCGAGTAAGGTGCGCAGCCGGTCCGAGTCGACAGTTGAGAGACGAATCATGTTGAGACGGGCCGAGTGGATGCCCGAAAGTGCGGCCTCGAAAGGTGCCCTGCGCAAATACGTCGTGGTCGTCGGAAGCTTGGTCCTCGGCGCTCTGACGCTCGCAGCCGCCTTCATGCTTCTTTTCGATGCTCAGACATTGCCTGACCACTTCTCCCAGATCGAGCGGGCAGGGGATCGAAACTGGTATCGTGATTTCGGGGGGCAGCACATTCCGCAAATCCAGGATCAGGACATCTTCTACAGCAACATCGGCTCGTCGATTGCCGCCGCCCGGGCTGCCGACGTCGTTTTTCTCGGGCCCTCCTTCGTCAGCTACGCCATCGACCGGCAGACCTTGCAAGCGTCGGACCAGCTCGACCGATTGAAGCTGTACAACATGGCTTTCGTCGGAATCCGCGGTGGCGAGTTCTCCCGCCGGGTGATCGCGCGCTGGAACGTACGGCCTCGGCTCTGGGTCATCAACGTCGACGATCAGTTCGCCCATTTCTTCAGCAGCGACTTGAACGTCACTCTAGGGCCCCAGAAGGTCCCGGTGGCAGCGGTTTCGCGCGACCGGTTGCGCGGCTATCTCACCGTCATCGGACGCAATCTGCGGTGGCGCCTCGAGGACGTCGTCGCGGCGGCTCGCACGGGGCATTTCTCCGACAGCGGACTCTATCGCAACGTTACGAATGGCGACATGGCTCTCGACGTCAACCCGAGCTATGTGGCGCCAAACAACATGCCGATGCGATCCGCACGCGATCAGGCCTGTGACACCAGCGCCGAGATCGTCGGCTATGCCAAGGCCTTCTTGAAGGAGATAGGCGGCCGGGTCGTCTTCATGCTGGTCCCGCATAGCCAGTCCTGCGCGCGCCAGGCCGAGCAACTGGCGAGAGCGCTCGGCGTCGAGCTGATTGCCCCGCCGTTCGACGGCCTGACGACGCTCGATGGCGGAGGCCACCTCGACAAGAAGGGGGCGGAGAAGTTTACCGGCTATCTTGCCGCCGAGATCGTCAAAACGAGCGCCTTCAAGGACGTATTCTTGTCGAGTTCAGCTGGAAAATAGATCCCGCCGTCGGCGCTGTCAGTGATACAAATCGAACTGCTCTCCCTTGGCCCGGTCCAGGTCGCTCGCCAAGGCATCACGGTCGATCTTGGGAAATTGCGTGCCGAACTCTGGCCGGGCGAGCAGGGCTAGAAAGGTCTTCAGCATGCCGCGTTCCGAGGGGTGTGCGGGATCGAAGAAGTTGTGCTTGTCCTGGGAGATCGGCGTGCGGCTCATGTCGTAGAACTGGATTCCGAGCTTCGAGAATCGCTCGGCCGTCGGCTTGCTGCGGAGCTCGCGCCAAAGTCCCGAATAGGGCCAATATGCTTCGTCCGTGTCGAGGAAGGCCGCGGCACTTTCCAGCAACGGATATTGAACGGCAATCACGGAGAAACCGCGTTCACGCGATAGCCGGGACAAGCGCTCGATCTCGCCCAGTTGGCGTTCGCTCAAATGCGGGGCGCCGGGGAACGAGGACGTCACATATTGAGCGCCGCGGGACAACGTCTCAGCGGCGCTTGCGCGATAGGGCGGCGCCACCATCACGGAGCCGTCGCTGCGAAAGCCGAACCTGCCGCGGATTGCTTCCGTCCCGATCAGCCGGTTCTGGTCGACCGACTCCACCTGCGGAGTCATCGCGGCCGACATGATCGCAGCAGCATCTACGCCCGTCCGAATGGCGAAGTCGGCAACGTCGTGCAGCTTTCGCCGATGCGAATCGAGGCCCTGGACAAAGTCCATCGTGCGCTCCTTCCGCCAGGCCTCGGCGAGGAAATCGCCGAACAGGAAGTAGTCCAGCGCCACGATCACGACGCGCGGCTTTGCTGCCGTCGTCGCGCGATCGACGAAATCGACGACATGGATGAGCGGCCAGGCGGTCAGGCAGGCATTGTAAGCAACGTACGGACGGAAGATCTGCGCACGCGCCTGGCCGCAGCGCGAACTGCCGACCAGCAGCACCTCGGGCTGCACCTGCTTGATTCTTTCAAGCTTGTACGGCGCGTAGTCCTTGAAGGCGCCCAGCCAGACGAGCTTGTCGTCTTGCGATTGCTCTGTGGCGATGGCGGAGAGCGGAACGGTGGCGCCCAGGCGCCACCCGACCCATTCGAGAATGGCGAGCACTGGCAAGAAGAGCGCGGCAAACAGCGCTACAATGATCGCAACGTAACGCGCCACGGCTTCGTACCCGCTCAATGGTATTCTCATGCTTCTAGATGGGGCGAATATGCCCCGCAATCCGTGTTATCACGGGCGGCAAGTATGGCCACGCCGCGGTGCGAAGTCCGGTCTCGAGGTTCCCGAACTCAGCGCCGGGCGATATCCGCGAGGTCGCCAGCGATCCGAGCTGGATCGATATTCGGGAACGCGTCCCGAAAGTCAGGATCGCTCAGCAGATGCAACATCACCTCCGCAGCGCCAGTGTCGGCCAGGTGATAGGCGTCCACGAAGCTGGAATTTTCATCCTTCATCGGCAGGCGCGCCAGATCGAACAGCGGAATCCCGAGCTGGCGCAACCAGTCTCTGGTCTGCGCGGTCGCAAACTCCCGCCAGGCGCCGAACCCGCGAGGGCCGTACTGCTCGCGATCCAGCAGGTCGATGCCGGCGCGAATGAAGGGCAGCTGGATGCCCATCAGCTTGACGCCGCGCGACCTTGCCATCTCGGCAAGCTGCGCGATCGGCTGTTTCAGGGATGACGATAGGCCCGCCGCACGTGGCAGTGTGTCTGCGAGCGTCGCCGCGTTCATGAAGCGTGAACGGGCATCGGCGACATGGCCGGGCGAATAGCGGTATGACCCGTCGTTGCGGAAGCCCTCCTGCTGAACGATGGATTGGGTTCCGACGAAAGCGCTCTGCGTGCCGACGTAGTCCTTGAAGGCGGCCGGGCGGCGCGTTGCCGTCCGTGCGAAATCCAGCAGGCTCGACCTGAGATATGTGAGAGGATGGTCATAGTGCATCTTGCGCGTGATCGCGAACCACTCTTCCCAGCGGTCGGCGAACAGAAAATGATCGAGCGAGAGGATTGCGATCCTGGGGCGCTGTCGTTGCGTGGCGCGCTCGAACAGATCGAGCGTCTGGCCGGTGGTCCAGGCCGTGAACGAAAGATTGTAGAAGCGGTAGGGTGCGAACAGGGCAGCACGAAAGGTGCCGGCGCGCGACGTGCTGATCCAGATGACCTCCGGGCGCTCCTGCTCCAGCCGCGCCAGCTTGAACGCCGCATTGTAGCGCAGATCGAAGGGGAGCAGGATCTGTTCCGGATTGTCGCGTTGGGAATCGGCGAGATCCTGCAGCCGCATCGACGCGCCGAACGGGCGTGCGGCATGAAAGAGACCGATCGGAGGCAGGTAGCCGGCGAGTGCGGAGGCCGCCAGAACCGTGGTGACGTAGCGCCGCGCCGGATTCGGCGGGGGGGACTGACCCGGTTGCCGCTGATCCTTCATTCGGATGCCGTTCGCATCGTGGGCCCGTCGGAGATGAGCGCTAGAGCACCGCGCTGGTCGGCGGTCAGAACTGGAAATACAGGAACTGGGAGGTATCGCCCGCGATGATGTTCATGAGCACGGCGGCAACCAGTGCCACCGACGTGCCGATCGCCCACGTCAGGGAGGGGCGCCATTTCAAGGCAAGAACGCTCCATGGGCGCGGGCTATGATAGGTCTCCAGCCCGACATTCCATCGCTCGAACATCGCATTGACGTTCGGCAATGCTAGGCATGCGGCGTAGCCAACCAGGATCGCGATCATCACTCGGGGATCGACCAGATTGGTCATGGTGATCTTCTCCGGAGAGGACAGGCCGATCATGCCCTTGATGAGCCGGATGGCTGCGTTCGGATTGTCGGCACGAAAGAACACCCAGGCGAGAACCACGGCAAGCTGGGTCAAGAGCAGCGCTGCCGCAGCGTACCAGGCCGTGCCGGCATGACGGGCAAGCGCCGGCCGCGCCTGGACGAACTTGCCCCAGCGGTGGTTGACGATCAGGAACAGCCCGTGAAGGGCGCCCCAGATGACGAAGGTGAACCCCGCCCCATGCCACAGGCCGCCAAGCAGCATCGTGGTGAACAGGTTGGCGTTGCGCCTGTTCTCGCCATGTCGATTGCCGCCGAGCGGGATATAGAGATAGTCACGCAGGAAGCGCGACAGCGAAATGTGCCAGCGCCGCCAGAATTCGACGATGCTCTGCGACTTGTATGGGGAATCGAAATTGAAGGGCAGCCTGATCCCGAACATGATCGATATGCCGATCGCCATGTCGGAGTAGCCGGAGAAGTCGAAGTAGATCTGAAGCGAGTAGGCGAGTGCGCCTCCCCAGGCGTCCATCAGGTGAAGATGGCTTGAATTGGCGGCCTGGAACACCGGACTTGCAACCATCCCGAAGCCGTCGGCAATGAACGACTTCTTGAACAGACCGATCGTCAGAATCGTGAGGCCGACCGCAACGTTCTCGATCGAGATCCGTCTGCTATTCTCCGAGCCGAATTGCGGCATCATCTCGCGATGATGAAGGATGGGGCCTGCGATCAGATGCGGAAAATAGGTGACGAACAGCCCGTATTTGACGAAGCTCCGTTCGCTGGAATAGCCGCCATAGACGTCCGCGAGATAGGCAATCTGCGTGAAAGTAAAGAACGAAATTCCCAGCGGGAGCACGATCGCGAGAAACGGGTATCTCGACGCGGTGAGCGCGTTCAGGATCTGGATGCCAAAGTTCGTGTATTTGTAGAACGCCAGCGCCGCGAGGTTGAGCGTGATCGCTGCTGCGAACAATGCGCTGCGTGCCTTGCCGGTCTGACCGGCGATCAAGAGACCCATCGTGTAATTGAAGACGATCGAGATCAGGATGATCGGAACGAAGTGAAGGTCCCAATAGCCGTAAAACGCCAGCGAGGCGGCCGCGAGCCAGCTGAGGCGAGCCACTGGAGATGCGAAAAACCTTGCCAGCAGGAAATATCCGGCGAAGGTCACCGGCAGGAACAGGAACAGAAACTCAAACTGCGTGAAGAGCATAACGAAGTTTCTTGATGTTGCTGCGTGTAGCGTTGCTTTATCAATGATTGAGGGGGCTGCCAAGTTGGCGAACGCGGCCGGGCCGTGATCTCTCGGGGATTATCCTCTGGAGCGGAGCGGTGGCGATGGAGCCGAGAGGGAATGGAGCCGAGAGGGATGTTTGCCGACCTGTTCGCGCTTTCCGGCCGCGGATCCTTCTGTTATAGGTCCCGGTTATTCGACGGGCTTTCGCGCTCACTTGCGATCCGCCCGTCCGGTGCTCAATGCAGGCGCGGGCGGCGCGCGAAATGACCGAGCTCAGGTTCGTTCCGATGCGATGGCTGCCAATTCCTCGCGCTTTCTCAAGGATGGCCTCGTTGCCGACCGCTGGCGCGCCCGGACCGGGGCGGCGGTGGGTGCCAGCAAGGATTTGACTGCATGTCCTTCGTGAGGAGGCTCCTGGGGCCACGCTCCAGGCGTTTCATCTATTTCGGCTTCCTCATTGTAGGAATGTGCCTCAACGCCTTGCCGCCTCGCCTGGTGTTCCTGATGCTCGTCGTTTGCGACGCCATCGAGCTGAAGGGCCGTGGCCGGCTGTATCAGGCCTATTTTCCTTACGTCACCTCCCGCCTTGCAGAGGATCCGGCGTTTCGCTTTTCGAGCAGGCTCAGCTCCGGTTTCAAGCCGGCCACGGCGCGCGTGCTGCATGGGATCGGCGCATACCGCGAGGCCTGCGCATGGATCCTCGATAACAAGCTGGCAGCCGCGTCTGCCGACGTCGCGTTTGCGTTGCTGAGGTCACTGTTCGAGCTCGGCCAGTTCGAGCAGGCTTATGACGCCGTTTTTGGCATCAGGCAGACGGACCTCGCGCCAACGGCTCACCTCGCTCACCTGATTGCGATGATCGAGATCATCGCCGGCGACGAGGTGGCCGCGTTGCGCAGCATGGAGCTCGCCTGCAATCTCGGTCCGTCGATGCTGCGGCCGCATCAGAACATCGCCTCGCGGTCGCCTTGGCTCTATTCACCCAATCGGTTGGACGTCGCCTGCGGTGCGCCGGGACGCATGTTCGACCTATGCAACTTTGCCGGACAGCGTGTGACCCATGTGGGGCGCGGCGAAGTCGGTCCACGATTGTTCGAGCGTGCGTTGGATGCGCAGGACCGGTTGCGGCAGCAGGGCAGGCCGGACGTCTCCGCAGCGCTTCGGCAACTGCTCGCTGAACTCGATGTTTCGCTGGATGATTTGAAGCTGATCCCCGAGGAATGGTCGACGCAGATCGGTCATCTCGGCATGCTCGACATTCTCCTGCGCATGCAGGAGCTGGGCTGGTGGTCCGGCCAGCCTGTCATGGTGGTCAGGCCGCGACTGATCGCAAACGCCTCGTTCTTCCGATTGTTCGACGGCCGTTGCAAGGTCGTCATCGTCGGCGACATGGTGACGGAGCCGTTGGCGGAGGAACTCCTTTCGCTGCAGAGATGGTACGGCTTGAACTTCAATGCCTTCCGGCTGCCCCAAGGCCCGGTCGTTCCATGGCAGGAGGCTGGTGCGCTTGCGCTCGATGCCTGGAAACGGCAAGGGCGCGGGCATCCGTTGCGCGATGCCTATGACCGGCAATGTACCCGGGATGGAAACGGAAGCGACCCGCTTCGGCTGTTGCGAGAGCGGTTCGGCATGCAGCCGGATGATTGGTATGTCTGCCTGCATACGCGGGATGCCGCACATTATTTCGAGTTCATGGGGACCGGCCAGACCCATCGCAACGCGCCGATCGAGGCGTCCTTGGATGCCATTCGTCTGATCACGGCGCGTGGCGGCTGGGTGATCAAGCTCGGCGGACCGAATTCACCGAAGCTCCCGCCGCTGCAGCGTACGATCGACTATGCGCTCAGCGAGTTCAGATCCGATCTGATGGACATCCATCTGATCCGGCACGCCAGGGCATTCATCGGGACCACGTCCGGACTGACCAACGTGGCGGTCAGCTTCGGCATCCCTTGTGCAATCGTCAATGCGATCACCACCGACGCCCAATTGTGGAACGGGAATGTCCGCTTTGCTCTCAAACCGGTCCGGCTCGCCGACGGCACCATGCTGACGCAGCGTCAGCTGACGAGCACGCCGTGGCGCTGGCGCGTGTTCGATGCCGCCGTGCTCGGCCGGAGCGGGGCGCAACCGGAGAACAATTCCGCGGAGGAGATTCACGACACGGTGGAAGAGGTCTTGGCGATTGCGGATGGTCGCACGGCCGAGTTCGACGGCGATCACGATGCCGAACGATTGCTGTCTCGCTGGAGAGAGGCGCTCGCTTTGCCCTATTATTACGGGACGAGCCGCCCGAGCCTCGGATTCCTGGCGAGGCACGAGAAGGAGTTTCTGCTCGATGCGACGGACGTGAGCTGAGTCATGCGACGGCGTCTCCAAGCTGCGAGGAGGGCCTCATGTGCGGCATAGCGGGCCTGTTGAGACCCGGGGGAGCTGATGAGGGCCGGCTGAGCGGAACCATCGAGCGGATGACGGCTGCGTTGGCCCACCGGGGGCCTGATGCGTCCGGAGCATGGCGTGACGGACGGCACGGCATTGCCCTCGGGCAGCGCCGTCTGGCGGTCCTGGATCTCTCCGAGGCCGGGGCGCAGCCGATGCATAGCGCCTGCGGGCGCTACACGATCACGTTCAACGGTGAGATCTATAATCATCTCGAGGTCCGCGCCGAGCTGGAGAGGCAGGGCGGCGCGCCGAACTGGCGCGGCCATTCCGACACCGAAACGCTGCTCGCCGCGATCCGGCAATGGGGCGTCGCGCCGGCGCTGCAGCGCCTGATCGGCATGTTCGCCTTCGCGCTGTGGGATGCGGAGACGCGGCACCTGATTCTGGCGCGCGATCGCTTCGGCGAGAAGCCGCTGTTCTACGGCTGGAGCGGCGGCGATCTGGTGTTCGGCTCCGAGCTGAAGGCGCTCGCCGCCCATCCCGAATGGGCGCCCTCGCTCGATCGCGCAGCGCTCACCGCATTCATGCGCTACTCCTATGTGCCGGCGCCCGCCACGATCTGGACCGGCATCCGCAAATTGCCGCCGGCTTCGTTCGTGAGCTTCGCCGCCGATGCGGCACGGGAGAACTCGCCAGCGCCGCAGCCCTATTGGTCGCTGCGCGACCGGGTCGTTGCGGCGCAGAGCGATCGCATCAGCAGTGAGACGGAGGCCGTCGCGCGCCTGGAACAGCTGCTGTCGATCGCGGTCAAGCGGCAATGCCTGTCGGACGTGCCGCTCGGTGCGTTCCTGTCCGGCGGCGTCGACTCCTCGACCATCGTGGCGCTGATGCAGGCCCAGGCGGGGCAGCCGGTGCGCACCTTCAGCATCGGCTTCGCGGAGGATGGCTACAACGAGGCCGAGGATGCGCGCCGGGTCGCGCAGCATCTCGGAACCGATCATACCGAGCTCTATGTCGATGCGCGCACGGCAATGGACGTCGTGCCGAAGCTGCCGCGCATCTATGACGAGCCGTTCGCCGACTCCTCGCAGATCCCCACGCATCTGGTGGCGCAGCTTGCACGCCGGCACGTCACCGTCGCGCTGTCGGGCGATGCCGGCGACGAACTGTTCGGCGGCTACAACAGGCATGTCTGGGGCGGCGCTCTGCAGGCGCGTCTCGGACGCCTGCCGATGCCGCTCCGCCGTGCCATCGGCGCCGCGTTCGGCGCCATCGCGCCGGAACCGGCGGATACCATTCTCAGGGCGCTGCAGCCCGTGCTGCCGGCCCGCCTGAAGCTGCGTCATGCCGGCGACCAGGTTGCCAAGCTCGGCCGCATCATTGCCGCCGACGGCTTTGACGGCCTGTATCGGACACTGTGCTCGATCGATCAGGATCCAGCCGGAACGGTCGTGGCGGGGGAGGAGCGTGCGAGCTGGGCCGGAGAGCAGATGCGACAGCTCGCAACGGAGATCGATCCGCTCGACCGGATGACGTTGGCCGATTCCCTGAGCTATCTGAGCGACGACATCCTGCAAAAGGTCGATCGCGCAGCCATGGCCGTGGCGCTGGAGACTCGCGTGCCCTTCCTCGACAAAGACGTTGTGGAGTTCTCGACCAGGGTTCCCGCTGCGATGAAGGTGCGTGATGGCCGCGGCAAATGGCTGGTCCGCCAGGTGCTGTATCGCCATGTGCCCGCCGAGATGATCGACCGTCCGAAGACCGGCTTCAGCGTTCCGCTCGATTCCTGGCTGCGCGGGCCGCTGAGATCATGGGCCGCGGACCTGCTGTCGCCGGCACGGCTGAAGCGGCAGGGTCTGTTCGACCCGGCGCGGGTGACGCGGATGTTCGACGAGCATCAAAGCCGTCGCCACAATCATTCCTACTGGCTGTGGAACGTGCTGATGGCCGAGGCTTGGCACGACGAATGGGCCGGGGCCAGGTAGCTCAGTCTTCGACCGTGGCCGGCACGGCCATGTTGCCTTTGCCCTTTTCGGCGCTGAGGATCCACACCACGCCGCCCATGCCGCCGACGATGAAGTACACCGCGCCGAACAGGATCGAGACCACCGTGCCGTCGGCTGGCGCGAGCCCGGCATAGCCGAACGCCACCATCATCGTCGCTTCGCGCACGCCCCAGCCGGCGATCGAGATCGGCAGCATCGTGATCAGCATGATCGGCGGCGTCAGCAGGAACAATTGCTGGAACGCGGCGGGAGCAGCAATCGCGCGCACGGCGCACCACGCGATCACGACGGCGAGCACGTGGACCGACAGCGACAATACGGCGATCTTGGCCGCCGTGGTCCTGCCGAAGATGACCTTGCTCGCGATGACCGAGCAGGCATAGACGTGGCGCGTCGGCCACCACGCCTTCATCCAGGCCGCCGGAAGATAGCCCACGGTCAGAAAGCCGACACCGGCGGCCAGTGCGGCCGCATCGACCAGCACCAGGGCGAGCCGGCCGTGCTCGTCGGCGATCATGCCGTAGCTCCACGGCAGGCTGGCCACGATGATCAGTGCCAGCGCGATGAAGCCGACGGCGCGGTCCGTCAGGATCGAGTAGCTCGCGGCGCGCCAGCCGGCGCCGGTGCGGCCGATCAGCCACAGCCGGACCGCATCGCCGCCGATCGAGGAGGGCAGGGTCTGGTTGAAGAAGGCGCCGATCATGTTGTAGCGGAACGCCTTGAGGTCGGTCAGCGGCGCGCCGCACAGCGCGGAAATCTCGCGCCAGCGCAGCGCGCCGATGAAGATCTGCAGCAGTGTGATTGCCACCGCCAGCACGATCCAGCCGATATTGATCTGGCTGAGCCGCTCGCGGATGGCCGCAAAGTTGATCCCGCGCAGCGCCAGATACAGCAGGGCGAGCGACACCACGATCCGAAGGAGGAGAATCAAAAACGCACGCATGCGAGGGTCGGCTTCGCTCTTGGTTGAAAGGGCCCAAGCCGAGTGCGAGACGCGCAACTCCCCGTCCTGGCAGGACCGGACCTCGGACAAGGTCCAGGCCGGCACGGCGGCCGACCCCTTGCGGTCCTGATGCCCCGGTGGCTAAACAGTCGCAGGGGTGGCGTCAATGGCCTCCGAAACGACCGGAATATCAATTTATGTCTCATGGCCGGAAGATCGCGGTGATAGGCCTTGGTTACGTCGGCCTGCCGGTCGCCGCAGCGTTCGCGCGTGCAGGCTGCCCGGCGATCGGTTTCGACATCGATGCTGTCAGGGTCGCCGAGCTGAGGGACGGCAGGGACCGCACCTGTGAGGTCGACGCCGCCGATCTCGGGCGCCCCGGCCTGCGCTTCACCAGCGATCCGGGCGACATGCAGGCTGCCGATTTCTTCATCGTCACGGTGCCGACGCCGATCGACAGCGCACGCCGGCCCGATCTGAGCGCCATGCTGGCCGCCACGCGCACCGTGGGCGCCGTGCTGAAGCGCGGCGACATCGTCGTGTATGAGTCCACCGTCTATCCGGGCGCTGTCGAGGAGGATTGCGTTCCGCTGCTGGAGAGCAGCTCGGGACTGAAGGCCGGCGCCGATTTCAACGTCGGCTATTCGCCGGAACGCATCAATCCCGGCGACAAGACGCATCGCTTCGAGACCATCACCAAGGTGGTCTCGGCGCAGAACCAGCAAACGCTCGGGATCGTCGCCGACGTCTATGGTTCGGTGGTCACGGCCGGGATTCACCGCGCGCCGTCGATCAAGGTGGCCGAAGCCGCCAAGGTGATCGAGAACACCCAGCGCGATCTCAACATCGCCTTCATGAACGAGCTGTCGCTGATCTTCCAGGCGCTGGAGATCGACACCGGCGACGTGCTGGCGGCGGCCGCGACCAAGTGGAACTTCCTGCCGTTCACGCCGGGCCTCGTCGGCGGGCACTGCATCGGCGTCGATCCGTATTACCTCACCTACCGCGCCGAGAAGGCAGGCTATCATCCCGAGGTCATTCTGGCGGGGCGGCGCATCAACGACGAGATGGGCCGGCGCATCGCGCGGGAATGCATTCGTGGTCTTCTGAAGCGCAGGGGCCGCAGCGGGATCGTCACCATCCTCGGCATGACCTTCAAGGAGAACGTTCCCGACATCCGCAATTCGCGGGTGATCGACATCATCAGCGAATTGCAGTCGTTCGGCGTCGAGGTGCAGGTCGCCGATCCGCTGGCCGATGCCGCGGCCGTGCACGAGGAATACGGCATCGGCCTGACCGCGATCGAGGCGTTGCGTCCTGCCGACGCCATCGTGCTGGCCGTGTCGCACGATGCGTATCTCGCGGGTGGCTGGTCCTTGGTGCAGGGCCTGCTGCGCGAGGCGAGCGGCCTCGTGCTCGACGTGAAGATGAAGCTCGACCGCGCGAGCAAACCCGCCGCCATCGAACTGTGGCGACCCTGACGGAGCGACCATGGCAGATCATCCCATCCTCGTGACCGGCGCCGCCGGCTTCATCGGATTTCACCTGTCGCAGCGGCTGCTCGCCGAGGGACGCCGGGTCATCGGCATCGACAATCTCAACGCCTACTACGATCCGAAGCTGAAGGAGGCGCGGCTCGACATTCTGAAGGCGCAGCCTGGTTTCACTTTCCACAAGCTCGACCTCGTCGACCGCGCCGGCATCAAGGCGCTGTTCGCCGCGCATCGCTTTCCCGCGGTGGTGCATCTCGCGGCCCAGGCCGGCGTGCGCTATTCGCTGGAAAACCCGCATGCCTATGTCGACGCCAATCTCGAGGGCTTCATCAACGTGCTCGAGGGCTGCCGGCACAATGGCTGCGAGCATCTGCTGTTCGCCTCGTCCTCATCGGTCTATGGCGCCAACACCAAGCTGCCGTTTTCAGTCCGGGACAATGTCGATCATCCGATCAGCCTCTATGCGGCGAGCAAGAAGGCCAACGAGCTGATGGCGCATTCCTACAGCCATCTGTACCGGCTGCCGGCGACCGGCCTGCGCTTCTTCACGGTCTATGGTCCGTGGGGCCGGCCCGACATGGCCATGTTCATCTTTGCCAAAGCCATCCTCGCCGGCCAGCCGGTCAGGCTGTTCAATCATGGCCAGATGCGGCGTGATTTTACCTATGTCGACGACATCGTACAGGCCATCGTCCGGTTAATCGGCCGTCCGCCACAGGGAAACCCTGATTGGGACGGAAACAAGCCCGACCCATCGAGCAGCCGGGCACCATGGCGAATTTACAATATCGGCAACAATCATCCCGAGCAGTTGCTGGACGTGATAGCGCTGCTGGAGAAGGAGTTCGGGCGGCCGGCCATCAGGGAGATGCTGCCGATGCAGCCCGGAGACGTCGAGGCGACCTATGCTGACGTCAGCGATCTCGAGCGCGACATCGGCTTCCGGCCGGCGACGTCGATCGCCGACGGCATCGGACGTTTTGCAGAATGGTATCGCGACTATCATCGGATTTGACGGACTGATTGCATGACCGGACGTATCATTCCCCTCATCATGTGCGGCGGCGCCGGGACGCGGCTGTGGCCGGCATCGCGGGAGGTGCGCCCGAAGCAGTTCCTGCCGCTGTTCGGCGCCCGCTCGACGTTCCAGGACACGCTGCTGCGCGTGTCCGACGCCGATCTGTTCGCGCGGCCGATCATCATCACCAATGCGGCCTACCGCTTCATGGTGCTCGAGCAACTGGCCGAGATCGGCATCGAGGCCGACGTGCTGCTGGAGCCGATGCGGCGTGACTCCGGTCCGGCCATCGCCGCGGGAGCCGCCTTCGCGCAATCGCGCGATCCGGAGGCCGTGGTGCTGGCGCTCGCCGCGGATCACGTGGTGCGCGATACCGCTGCCTTTCTCGTGGCCTGCCGTGCCGGCCTTGCCGCCGCAGAGGCCGGCCGTATCGTGACTTTCGGCGTCAATCCTGAACGCGCCGCCACCGAATACGGCTACATCAGCCCGGGGGCTCCGGTATCGGGAGAGGTTCGGGCTGTCGCGAAATTCGTCGAGAAGCCCGACCAGCCGACGGCCGAGCGCTACATCCGCGAGGGCTATCTCTGGAACAGCGGCAACTTCATGTTCCGCGCGTCCGTCCTGCTCGATGAATATCGCAGGTTCGATACGGCCAGCGTGCAGACGGTGACCGACGCGGTCGCCAAGGCAGGCCGCGACCTCAGCTTCATCATCCTGGACGCCGATGCCTTCGCCGCAGCCAAGCCGATCTCGATCGACTATGCCGTGATGGAGAAGACCGAGCGGGCTGCCGTGGCGCCGGTGTCGTGCGGCTGGTCGGACGTCGGCTCCTGGCACGCGGTCTGGGAGCTGTCTGACAAGGACGGGCAGGGCAATGCCGCGCGCGGCACCGCCGTGTTCGAGGATTCCCGCAACTGCAACGTCGTCACCGACAAGGCGCTGGTCGCGCTCGAAGGCGTCGACGATCTCGTCGTGGTGGCGGCGCAGGATGCCGTACTGGTGTCGCGCCAGCGCGATGCCAACGGCTTGAAGCGGCTGGTGGCCAAGCTCAAGACCGTCGCGCCCGAGGTGACCGAGGCGCACATCAAGGTGCACCGGCCCTGGGGCAGCTATCAGTCGGTCGACAACGGCGAGCGTCATCAGGTCAAGCGCATCATCGTCAAGCCCGGTCAGCGGCTGTCGCTGCAGAAGCACTATCACCGCTCCGAGCACTGGATCGTGGTGCGCGGGGCGGCGCGGGTCACCGTCAACGAGACCGTCAAGACGGTGCACGAGAACGAATCGATCTACATCCCGATGGGCGCGGTGCACCGCCTGGAGAATCCCGGCAAGATCCTGCTGGAGCTGATCGAGGTCCAGACCGGGTCGTATCTCGGCGAGGACGACATCATCCGCATCGAGGACGATTACCGCCGCGAGTAAAGCGGGGGTCTCGCCTCGAATCAGGCGAGCCGTGCTAGACAGCCCCGGACGTCCTCCGCCGGAGAGCATCCTTGTCAAGCACGATCGGATCGCGCGCGTTCCAGAACGCGCGCCTGCAGAAGAAGAACCGCAAGCAGGCCGATGGCCTGCTGCCGAAGGCCGTCGAGGCCTACCGGGCCGGCCGGCATGCCGATGCCCAGGCCATCTGCGGGCAAGTGCTGAGCCTCGTCCCGGATCATTTCGATGCCCTGCATCTTCTCGGCGCCTCCGCGCTCGACAGCGGCCGGCTCGACCTTGCCGAGCAGGCCTTGACCAGCGCCATCGCGGTGGAGCCGCGCAATGCCGAGGCTCTGGCCAATCTCGGCCTCGTCCTGTTCAGCCTGAAGCGCTACGAGGAGGCGCGCGCGGTGCAGGAGCGCGCCATCGCGCTGAAGCCCAATTTCGCCACTGCGCTGACGAGCCTCGGCAACACCTTGATGAACATGCAGCTGTTCGCGCAGGCCATCGAGATGCATGACCGCGCCATCGCGCTGAAGCCGGACTTCGCCGACGCCTATTGCAATCGCGGCATGGCGCAGCTGCTCCTGCTGCGCAACCAGGAGGCCAGCCAGAGCTTCGACCGCGCCTTGGCGCTGGCGCCCCGGCACATGCAGGCGACGTTCGGCAAGGGGCTGGTCAGCGTCAATCTGCGCCACCTGGAACAGGCGCTCGCAGCCTTCAACGCCGCGCTCGCCATGAAGCCGGGGACCGCGGCCATCGTCGCGCAGCGTGGCCGTCTCTACGTGCAGATGGGACGGTTCGAGGAGGCCGAGGTTGATTTCGATGCTGCGCTCGCGACCGACCCCGCGCTGGAAGCGGCGCTGCTCGGCAAGGCGCATGTCTGCGTGCTCACCGAGCGGATCGCGCCGGCGATGCTGGCCTGCAAGCGGGTGCTGGAGCAGAATCCGGCGTCCGAGGTGGCGCTGATCTGGCTCGGCACGTGCCTGGCGAAGCAGGGCGACACGGCCGGCGCCATCCAGCATTTCGACCGCGCCCTCGAGATCAAGCCGGACTTCGAGGATGCCATCCTGAAGAAGATCTTCGCGCTGGACTTCTATCCCGGCGCCGACGTCGCCGTGCATCAGGCCGTCCGGCGCGAATGGTGGGAGCGGATCGGCGCGCACATCCCGCAGCGCCAGCTCGCCGGCATCGATCCCGATCCGGAGCGCCGCATCACGGTCGGCTACGTATCGTCCGACTTCCGCAGCCATTCGGCTGCGCTGACCTTTCTGCCGGTGCTGCGCCACCACGACCACGCCGCTTTCAAGGTCATCTGCTACTCGTGCTCGCCGCTGGTCGATTCCGTCACCGAGCAGTGCAAGGCCGCAGCCGATGGCTGGGTCGATGCCGCTCAGTTGTCCGATGACGAGCTCGCCGATCGCATCCAGGCCGATCAGGTCGATATTCTCGTCGACCTCTCCGGTCATTCGGCCGGCAACCGGCTCACCGTGTTCGCCCGCAAGCCCGCGCCGATCCAGGTCACGGCATGGGGCAATGCGACCGGCACGGGATTGCCGACGATGGACTATTTCTTTGCCGATCCAGTGACGGTGCCCCAGGCGGTGCGGCCGCTGTTCGCCGAGCAGGTCTACGACCTGCCGGCCTTGATCACGACGGATCCGCTGCCCGACGCGCAGCCGACGCCGTTGCCGATGCTGCGCAATGGCTACGTCACCTTCGGCGTCTTCAACCGCGTCGACAAGATCTCCGACGAGGTGCTGACGGTCTGGTCGGCGCTCATGCAGGCTCTGCCCGAGGCCCGCATCGTCATCAAGAACGGCGCGCTCGAGGATGCATTCCTGCGCGACGGGCTGATCGCGCGTTTCGCCGCCTTCGGCATCGGCGAGGGCCGGGTGACCTGTCTCGGCGCATCGATGCGCCACGAGCACATCGCAGCCTTTGCCAATATCGACATATCGCTGGATCCGTTCCCGCAGAATGGCGGCGTCAGCACCTGGGAATCGCTGCAGGCCGGCGTGCCGGTGGTCGCCAAGCTGGGCAACAGCGCGGCATCTCGGGCCGGCGGCGCGATCGTCAAGGCGATCGGGCTCGACGATTGGGTGGCCGACGACGACGAGGGCTATGTGGCGATCGCTTTGAAGCACGCCGGGCAACCGGCCGCACTGGCCCAGCTCCGCGCCGAGCTGCCGGCGCGCGTTGCCGGCTCGGCCGCCGGCAATGTCGTGACCTATACGCGCAAGGTCGAGGAGGGATATCGCCAGTTCTGGCGTCGCTATTGCGCGGCTGGCGGCTGAGTCCTTCGGCCCGGCCGGAAACCGTGCGGCGCGTGAGCGAGCCCGCTTCGTAGATCGACGCGTCAATTCTGGAGGCCGTCTTTGGCAAGCGATGTCGGTTCCCGTGCGTTTCAGAATGCGAGGCTGAACAAGAAGCTCCGCAAGCAGGCGGACGCCCTGATGCCCGCCGCCGTCGCCGCCTATCGCGGCGGACGGCGGGCGGAGGCCCAGGCCGTCTGCGGCCAAATCCTGGCGCTGCTTCCCGAGCATTTCGATGCTTGGCACCTGCTCGGCGTGACGGCGCTCGACGGCGGCCAGATCGATCTCGCCGAGCAGGCGCTCACCAAGGCCGTCGAGATCGAGCCGCGGAATGCCGAGGCGCTCTCCAATCTCGGCCTCGCGCTGTTCAACCGCAAGCGCTTCGACGACGCGCGCAAATGCCAGGAGCGCGCGATCGCGCTGAAATCCAATCTCGTGGTCGCGCAGACCGGCCTCGGCAACAGCCTGATGCGTCTCGGCCTGCCACGCGAGGCGATTGCGGCACATGACCGGGCGATCGCGCTGAAGCCTGACTACGCCGATGCCCATTGCAATCGCGGCATGGCGCTGCTTCCGCTCGGCCGCAACGTTGAGGCCAATGCGAGCTTCGACCGCGCGCTGTCGCTCAACCCGCGCCATATGGAGGCGATGTTCGGCAAGGGGCTCGCCAGCATCAATCTGAATCACGCCGACGACGCGGTCGCGGCGTTCGATGCGGCGCTCGCCGTCAAGCCGGGTGCGGCGCAGGTGCTCGCGCAGCGCGGCCGGCTGCATCAGATGGCCGGGCGGTTCGATCAGGCAAAGGCGGACTACGAGGCGGCGCTGGCCCATGATCCGATGCTGGAGATGGCGCTGCTCGGCAAGGCCCAGCTCGGACATTTCAAGGACGTCGCGCAGTCCGTGGATGCCTGCCGCAAGGTGCTGGAGCAGAACCCGCGTTCCGAGGACGCCTGGCTGTGGCTCGGCGTCTGCTACGCCAAGCAAAGCGAGGTCGCCGCGGCCATCGCACATTTCGATCGTGCCCTGGAGATCAGGCCCGATTTTGCCGAGGCGATGACCGCCAAGATCTTCACGCTCGAATTCATGCCGGATGCCGACTTTGCGCTGCATCAGGCCGCTCGGCGCGAGTGGTGGGAGCGGATCGGCCGTCACATCCCGCAGCGATCGCTGCCGCCGCGCGACCTCGATCCGGAGCGGCGCCTCACCCTTGGCTACGTGTCTTCCGATTTCAGGACTCACTCGGCGGCGCTGACCTATCTGCCCGTGCTGAAGCACGCCGATCGTGAGGCCTTCCGGATCTGCTGCTACGCCTGCTCGCCGGTCCAGGATGCGGTGACCGCCCAGTTCCGCGCCTGCGCCGAAGTCTGGGTCGATGCCTCGCAGATGTCCGACGACGAACTGGCCGACCGCATCGAAGCCGACGGCGTCGACATCCTGGTCGATCTCTCCGGCCATTCCGCCGGCAATCGGCTGCCGCTGTTTGCCCGCAAGCCGGCACCGGTTCAGGTTACGGCGTGGGGCAGCGGCACCGGCACGGGCCTGCCGACGATCGACTATTTCTTCGCCGATCCGGTGACGGTGCCCCAGGCCGCACGCCATCTGTTCGCCGAGCAGGTCTACGATCTGCCTGCGGTCATCACCACGGAAGCGCTGCCGGATGTGCCGCCGACGCCGCTGCCGATGCTGCGCAACGGCCACGTGACCTTCGGCGTGTTCAATCGGCTCGACAAGATCTCCGATCCGGTGCTCGCGCTGTGGTCGCGGCTCATGCAGCAGCTGCCGGACTCCCGCATCGTCATCAAGAGCGGCTCGCTCGATGATCCCTTGCTGCGCGACCGCCTGTTGGCGCGCTTTGCCGCCCATGGCGTCAGCCACGAGCGCATCACTTGTCTCGGCTGGTCGACGCGCGAGCAGCAGATCGCGCAGTTTGCGCAGGTGGACATCTCGCTCGATCCGTTTCCGCAGAATGGCGGGGTCAGCACCTGGGAGTCGCTGCAGGCCGGCGTTCCCGTCATCGCCAAGCTCGGCCTGAGCGCGGCGTCGCGGGCCGCGGGCGCGATCGTCACCGCTGTCGGGCTCGGCGACTGGGTGGCCGAGGACGATGACGGCTACATTGCGATCGCCATCAAGCATGCGCGCCAGCCGGCCGAGCTGTCGAAGCTCCGGGCCGAACTGCCGGCGCGGGTGGCCGCCTCCGCAGCCGGCAATGTCGAGATCTACGCCCGCAAGGTCCAAGAGGGCTATCGCCAGTTCTGGCGCCGTCATTGCGCCAGCCCCGGCTGAGCGTCGGCGGCGGCCCCGGCCGATGCCGCGCGTGAGTTCGTCGCGTTTGTTGAAATCCGCATGCCGCCCCGTGGAGGCAAGTCCTTGGCCAGCAATGTCGGCTCTCGCGCGTTCCAGAACGCCAGGCTCCAGAAGAAGCACCGCAAGCAGGCCGACGAGCTGATGTCGCACGCGGTGGCGTCCTATCGCGCTGGCCGTCCGGCGGAGGCGCAGGCGATCTGCGGCCAGATCCTGGCGCTGTTGCCGGAGCATTTCGATGCCCTGCATCTGCTCGGCGTGGTGGCGCTCGACAGCGGTCAGCTCGACCTCGCCGAGCAGGCCTTGACGAAGGCGGTCGAGATCGAGCCGCGTCACGCCGAGGCGCTCTCCAATCTCGGCCTCGCGCTGTTCAACCACAAGCGCTTCGAGGAGGCGCGCAAGTGCCAGGAGCGGGCGCTCGCGCTGAAGCCGAACCTGCTCGTGGCGATCACGGGCCTCGGCAATACGCTGATGCGCCTGGGCCGGCCGGGGGAGGCGATCGCGGCGCATGACCGGGCGATCGCGCTCAAGCCCGACTACGCCGACGCCTATTGCAATCGCGGCATGGCGCTGCTGCCGCTCGCGCGCAATGCGGAGGCCAATCAGAGCTTCGATCGCGCGCTGTCGCTCAACCCGCGCCACATGGAGGCGATGTTCGGAAAGGGGCTCGCCAGCATCAACCTGCGCCATTCCGACGACGCGCTGGCCGCATTCGATGCCGCGCTCGCGATCCGGCCGCGCGCGGCGCAGGTGCTGGCGCAGCGCGGCCGGCTGCACCAGCAGGCCGGGCGTTTCGACCAGGCGATGCCGGATTTCGAAGCCGCGCTGGCCATCGACCCCCTGCAGGACGTGGCGCTGCTGGGCTTCGCGCAACTGAGCGTCATCAGGGACAACATCGCGCCGGCGATGGAGGCTTGCCGCAAGGTGCTGGAGCAGAACCCGCGGTCGGAGGTCGCCTGGACCTGGCTCGGCGAATGCTTCTGCAAGCAGGGTGATCTCGCCACGGCCATGCAGCACTTCGAGCGGGCGCTCGAGATCAAGCCGGACTTCGGTGATGCGATCACCGCCAAGATCTTCCTGCTCGACTTCATGCCGGACACCGGCTTCGCCCAGCACCAGGCCGTACGCCGGGAATGGTGGACCAGGATCGGCAGCAAGATCACGCGCCGGCCGCCGCCGGTCCGCGACCGCGATCCGGAGCGGCGGCTCACCATCGGCTACGTCTCGTCCGATTTCAGGAATCACTCGGCGGCGCTGGTGTTCCTGCCGGTGCTGCGGCATCACGACCACCAGGCCTTCAAGGTCGTCTGCTACTCCTGCTCGCCGCTTCGGGATGGCATGACCGAGCGCTGCCGTTCCGCCGCCGACATCTGGGTCGACGCCTGGCAGATGTCCGACGAGGAGCTGGCCGATCGCATCGAGTCCGATCAGGTCGACATCCTCGTCGATCTCTCCGGCCATTCCGCCGGCAACCGGCTGCCGGTGTTCGCGCGCAAGCCGGCGCCGGTGCAGGTCACGGCATGGGGCAGCGGCACGGGAACGGGACTTCCGACCATCGACTACTTCTTCGCCGATCCGGTGACCGTCCCTGAGGCCGCGCGTCCGCTGTTTGCCGAGCAGGTCTATGATCTGCCGGCGGTGATCACCACCGACCCCTTGCCGGGATGGCAGCCGACGCCGCTGCCGATGCTGCGCAACGGCCACGTCACCTTCGGCGTGTTCAACCGGATCGACAAGATCTCGGACCCTGCGCTCGCGCTGTGGTCGCGGCTGATGGCTGCGCTGCCGGATGCGCGGATCGTCATCAAGAACGGCGCACTCGACGATTCCTTGGTGCGCAACGCTCTCGTCGCCCGGTTCGTGGCGCATGGTGTCGCCGAGGAGCGCATCACCTGCCTTGGTCTGTCGACGCGCGACCAGCACATTGCGCAGTTCGCCGAGATCGACATGTCGCTCGATCCGTTCCCGCAGAATGGCGGCGTCAGCACCTGGGAATCGCTGCAGGCCGGCGTGCCCGTCATCGCCAAGCTCGGCTTTGGTGCGGCGGCGCGCGCAGCAGCCGCCATCAACACGGCGGTCGGCCTCGCCGCGTTCGTGGCGGCGGACGATGACGGCTACATCGCCATCGCCCTGAAGCATGCGGCGCAGCCTGCGGAGCTGGCGAAGCTGCGCGCTGAGCTGCCGGCGATGGTTGCCGGCTCTGCGGCGGGCAACGTCGAGACCTACACGCGCAAGGTGGAGGAGGGCTACCGCCGCTTCTGGCGCCACGACTGCGCCTCCTCCTGACCTCGGCAGCTACAGCCGCGCAGCGCCGACGATGCGGCCGTCCGGCGCTTCGAGCAGGACCGCAACATCCTCGCCCTCCGGCATCGGCTCGGTCAGGCGCAGCGCGGCGCCGCTCCAATCTGCCAGCGTGCGGACCGATCGCACCACGTTGAGCTCCTCCAGCGTGCGGCCGCCATTCTCGCCGCGGCGGATCGCCGTTTCATGCCGGCGATCGAAGCCGACCAGCACGATGCGGCCGCGCCCTTCACCGGCGCCGACCTCGACGGTGAGCTTGTCGCCTCTGCGTGCGAGCGTCAGGGGCGTCGCGGCGCGCGCGGCCCTGGCGCGCTCGATCGCCGGTGCAATCTCGGCCCTGTTGGAGCCGACATGACTGGTCACGCCGTCGATCACGATCTCCGGCGTGTAGGAGCCGTCGCCGAAGCGGCTGCCGTAGCGGGCCTGACGATCGGTCGCCGCCGGCAATGAGAACGGATCCTTCCAGCCGAGCCGGTCCCAATAGGTCACATGAAAGGCGAGCGGCAGCACGTCGCGCCGCTGGCGCACCAACTCGTTCAAATAGGCATTTGCAGGTGGGCACGACGAGCAGCCTTGCGACGTGAACAGCTCGATCACCACCGGTCGCTCCGCGGCGGCCGCGGCCGACGGCGACCAGGGCGCCAGGGAGGCGAGCAGGATGGCGAAGCGAGACGCGTAGCGAAGCGAGGCGAGGTGTTGGACCATGGGCGTTCTCCCGCGATGTGACATGACCTCCTTCGCAAGTCCGATCCATCGCGTTACCTCCGGGCGCTGCCAACACGCAGGCGTGATGCGGATCATCCGCCGTCCACTGCCTGTCCCAACACGTGAGCAGGGCGCGCGGCACACGCGAAGGCCATGCTGCAGGTCCCTCAAAACACTCCGCTTTTCGTCTGCCTCCGATGTAACTTTCTGAATCAAATCGTGTCCTGAAAAGGGTTTCCGCATTCGCCTCGCTGGAAGTGCCATGCTAGGAGAGCTTCGACCGGCTGATTTGCAGTTCGTTAACTGTTGTGGCCGAACCGTGACATCGATGGGGTCGAGGACATGAGTTCCAAGGGGGCGGGCCACAAGGCCGAACTGAGGCAGGCGCTGCGGGTCGGCGTGATCGGAGCCGGCGTGATGGGCAGCAACCATGCCCGCGTGCTCGCCGGACTGCCCGACGTGCATCTCGTCGGCGTCGTCGATCCGCTGCAGGCGCATCGCACCCGCGTCACCGAGCTCGCCAACTGCCCGACCTTCGAGACGCTCGATCAGCTCGCCGCCGAAGGTGTCGACGCCGTCACCATCGCCGCTCCAACCCATCTGCATCACGAGCTCGCGCTCGCCTGCATCGCCCGCAAAGTTCATCTCCTCGTGGAGAAGCCGATCGCCTCGACGGTCGAGGAGGGCAGGGAGATCGTTTCGGCCGCGCATCGCGCCGGCGTCACCTTGATGATCGGCCATGTCGAGCGCTTCAATCCGGCGGTCGCCGCGATCAAGAAGGCGATCGCCGGCGAGGACCTCCTCTCGATCGCCATCACCCGCGTCGGCCCGTTCCCGCCGCGCATGTCCAATGTCGGCGTCGTCATCGACCTCGCCGTGCACGACATCGACCTGATCCGCTGGTTCACCGAGTCCGATATCATCGAGGTGCAGCCGCAGCTGTCGAGCGCGGTGGCCGAGCGCGAGGACATCGCGCTGCTGCAATTCCGCACCGCCTCCGGCGTGCTCGCGCACATCAACACCAACTGGCTGACGCCGTTCAAGGCGCGCAACGTCACGGTGGCGACGCGCGGCAAGTACATCATGGGCGACCTGCTCACGCGCCAGGTCACCGAGTGCTTCGGCTTCAAGCCGGACGGCAGCTACTCGATGCGCCATCTGCCGGTCGGCCATGACGAGCCGCTGCGCGCCGAGCTGATTGCGTTCCTGCACGCGGTGCGCTCCGGCACCGCGCCGGCCGTCACCGGGGACGAGGGCGTCGCGAGTCTCGCCATCGCCACGCAGTGCCTGGAGACATCGAGCCATCGTCCTGCGGAGACCGCCAAGCTCCGTGCCGCGGGCTAGTCTCGCGTCCGCTCCACCCATTTCCATTTTCGAAACGTTGTAGAGCTCATGAACCAGCATTTGCGTCATCAGCCCATTCCGTTCATCGACACCGCCGCGCAGCGCCAGCGGCTCGGCAAGTCGCTCGACGACGCCGTCGCCCGCGTGCTTCAGCACTGCCAGTTTCTCGGCGGCCCGGAGGTCATCCAGCTCGAGAAGCAGCTGGCTGAGTTCTGCGGCGCCAAATACGCGGTGAGCTGCTCCAGCGGCACCGACGCGCTGCTGATGGTGCTGATGGCCCAGGGCATCGGCCCGGGCGATGCCGTGCTGTGCCCGTCCTTCACCTTCTGCGCCACCGGCGAGGCCGTGGCACTGACCGGCGCGACGCCGGTGTTCGTCGACGTGCTCGAGGACACCTTCAACATCGATCCGGCCTCGCTCCGCCGCGGCATCGCCACCGCCAAGCGGCTCGGCCTGAAGCCGAAGGCCGTGATCCCGGTCGACCTGTTCGGGCAGAGCGCGGACCATGATTCGGTCGCCGCGATCGCCGAAGCCGAGGGCCTGTTCGTGCTCGACGACGCCGCGCAGGGTTTTGGCGCCAGCTACAAGGGCCGACGCATCGGCACGTTTGGGCTGGCGACCGCCACCAGCTTCTATCCGGCCAAGCCGCTCGGCTGCTTCGGCGACGGCGGCGCCATCCTCACCGACGACGCCGGCCTGCTGGAGCGCCTGCGCAGCGTGCGCGCGCATGGCGGCGGCAGCGACAAATACGACAACGTCCGCCTCGGCCTCACGGCGCGCCTCGACACCATCCAGGCCGCGGTGCTGATCGAGAAGCTCAGGATCTTCGAGGACGAGATCGTCGCGCGCAACCAGGTCGCCGAGCGCTACACGGCGGCGCTGGCTGACGTCGTCAAGGTGCCGCGCCTCGTCGAGGGCTGCACCTCGGTCTGGGCGCAATACACCATCCGTCTGCCGCGCGGCGTCGACCGCGACACCTTCGCCGCCGCGCTCAAGGCGCAGGGCATCCCGACCGCGATCTACTATCCGAAGTCGATGCACCAGCAGACGGCGTATCGCATCTTCCCGAGCGCCGATGGCGGCCTGCCGGTCAGCGAACAGCTCTCCGCCGATGTCATCAGCCTGCCGATGCACGCCTATCTGGATGAGGCGACGCAGGCCCGCATCATCGACGTCGTGCGCGGCGCGCTGGCCTGAGCCCTCTCGCACCGTCACGTCGTCGGGCTCGCGTCGTTACGGTGAGTCGCGCGCGCTGAACTGATCTGCCCCACCGGCGGCCCATACATCAGTGTCGTCCCGGCGAACGCCGGGACCCATACCCCCAGGGAGCGGTTTGGGCCACGCTGGTCATTGGCCTTTTGCTCAACACGCCCGCCGCGGCGTATGGATCCCGGATCGGCGCCCGCCGCCGCTTCGCGCCGGCAGGCTTGTCCGGGATGACGGCGGTGGGTGAGGCGTCGTTCAAGTTTTGAACAGCAGAACGTAGGGCGGATTAGTACTACTGCGTCAGAAAAGGGCTTTGCTCCCTCCGTGTCGTTCCGGGGCGCCCGAAGGGCGAGCCCGGAACCCATACCCACAGGCAATAGTGTAAGGCAGGCTGGTTGTGGGCACTTTGTCGCCAAACATCTGTCTGTGGCTATGGATTCCGGGCTCGCCCTTCGGGCGCCCCGGAATGACGACGGATAGCGGGCAGTGTTTCTGACGCAGTAGTACTAATCCGCCCTACGGCAGCGGGGCTCAGTTCCGATTTACATCTCAAACAGCGATCGACATAGGGGCGTGTTCTCGCGGCAAATCATGCCCGAGGCTTGCGATCAGTCCGCCCCTCGCAAACAGCGCAGAGGGCGCAGGGAATGCCGGGTGAAGGCCTCACCCATGGCCCGCCTGCGGAAAAAAATGCAGGCGGCAGGTACCACAGGTTCAGCCGAACATCCGGCATTCCCTGCGCGGTGTCTTCACGCTTATACGCAGTCGCCCTGGTGCGCCGGGCTTGTTGGTCACCATGCCGCGACAATGCTTGCGCATTGCGCTGTTGACACCAGCATCGGGGTGTCAGGCCGCTGCGACTTCACGTCCGCGACAGATCGTTCGTCCGCGCCCTCGTGAGAAGACGCTGCGATCTCTCGCGGCCACCGCATCCCCGCCTCGCGTGTCGTGACGATCGCGCGCAACGCCCCTCCGCGATGAGGCGGGATGAAGGGAGATGATCATGATTTTCGAAAAAACGCAAGAAAATTATTTTTATCGGAAGTTCGCGCATGTTGATGCCGCCGTTCCTGGGGGAGGCGGCGCCACCTAGATGGGTGAGGGCGCGTTGAACTGATCTGCCTCGCTGGCCGCTCCACACACCATTGTCGTCCCGGCGAACGCCGGATCCATACCGCGTGATGTCCGTAGCGGGCAGGCGGCTCGTCCCGCGCGTCCCATCGACGACACGGCGCATGGATCCCGGATCGGCGCCCGCCGCCGCTTTGCGTCGGCAGGCTGGTCCGGGATGACAGCGGAGTATGAGGCATGCAGCGTCTGCCGCATCGACATGACATCAGTCTCGCGCCACACTTTAGCCGCCAGCAGGCTGAACCCACCTTCCCCGCTTCAAACTCTGCGCCCAATCCTCTACAAGCCCCCCATGCTCGGACGCATCTTCACCGTCGGCGGCTATACCTTGCTGTCGCGCCTCACCGGCTTTGCCCGCGATATCATGCTGGCGGCGATTCTTGGCGCTGGGCCAATTGCCGATGCGTTTTTCATCGCGTTCCGGCTGCCGAACCATTTCCGGGCGATCTTCGCCGAGGGCGCGTTCAACGCGGCCTTTGTTCCCGCCTATGCGCATGTCCATGGCGAGAAGGGGCCGGCGTCGGCGAGCCTGTTTGCCGACCGCATCTTCACGCTGCTGCTGGCCTCGCAGGTCGTACTGCTGGTCCTCGCATGGGTGTTCATGCCGCAGGCGATGACCATCCTGGCGCCGGGTTTCACCGATGATCCGGTGCAGCGGGACATGGCGATCACGCTGACGCGGATCACCTTTCCGTATCTGCTGCTGATCACCCTGGTGACGCTGTATGGCGGCATGCTCAACGTGATGCAGCGCTTTGCCAGCGCCGCAGCGGCGTCGATCTTCCTCAATCTGGCGATGATGGTCACGCTGGCGCTCGCGGCGTTCTTTCCGAATGCGGGCCATGCCGCGGCGTGGGGCGTGCTGATCTCCGGTTTCCTGCAGTATTTTCTGCTTGCCGGCGATCTCGCCCGTCATGGCGGCCTGCCGCGCTTTGCGCCGCTCAAGCTCGATGACGACATCCGCGCCTTCTTCAAGGCGCTGGGACCGGCGACACTCGGCTCGATGGGCACGCAGGTCGCGATGTTCGCCGACACCATCATCGCGACGTTCCTGCCCGCAGGTGCGATCTCGGCACTGTATTATGCCGACCGCCTCAATCAGCTGCCGATCGGGGTGATCGGCATCGCCATCGGCACGGTGCTGCTGCCGGAGATGTCGCGGCGGCTGACCGCGGGTGATCATGACGGCGCCATGGAGCAGCAGCGCCGCGCCTTCGAGTTCACGCTGCTGTTCTCGGTGCCGTTCGTCGCCGCCTTCCTCGCGGTGCCCGACGTCATCACGCGCGCGATGTTCGCCCGCGGCGCCTTCACCAAGGGCGATGCCGCCGCGGCCGGTGCGACGCTCGCCGCCTATGCCGTGGGCCTCATTCCCTTCGTGATGATCCGCAGCGCGGTCTCGACCTTCTATGCGCGCAAGGACACGGCGACGCCGGTGAAGGCGTCGCTCACGGGGCTGACCGTCAACGTCCTCCTCAAGGTGCTGCTGATGGGCTCGCTGGCGCAGGTCGGGCTGGCGCTGGCGACGGCCGTCGGCGCCTGGATCAATCTGCTGCTGGTGCTCGGCTTTGCCGTGCACAAGGGCTATCTCCGTTTCGACCGGCGGCTCACCGCATCGCTGCTGAAGTTTGCCGGCACCGGCGTGGTGCTGGCGGCGGCGTTGTGGGCAACGGCCTTCGTGGCGGCGCCGCATCTCGCCGCGCTCGGCCGCATGCAGGACGAGGCCATGCTCGGCGTGCTGATCCTGGTCGGCGCCGTGATCTATGCCGGGGCGATCCTGGTGCTGTTCGGTCCTCGCTGGCTGAAGGCGCTCGTGCGGCGCTGATCCTGCACGCGAACCGAGTCGACGGTTCGCGTGCAGCCATTCCGGCTTGCGCCTGCGAACCACCATCAATATTGTCTGCCGCGGGGAGACATCGACGTGAAGCGACGGCGCGGGACAGCAGCGTGGACGAGGAGGGTGGTCGGCATCGTCGCCGCCTATCTGATCGCGCTGCAGATGGTTCTCGCCGGGGCGATGTCGGCGCAAATGGCCGCGGCTTCCGCCAACGATCTCGGTGTCATCTGCGCCGAGGCGGATGGCGGGGCGGCCCACGACACCGGCGCACCGAACTCAGCCGTCCTGCATAAGAATTTCTGTGCCGTTTGTGCCTTTGCCGCCCATGCCGCGCCAGTGCCGGCAATGGCGGTGGAAACGCTGGTGCGCAGCGCCAGCGAGCTGCGCCTCGGCAGCTTCGCCGCCTGGGCCGCGCGCGATACCCGCCTCCGTGAACCGCGACTGTCGCAAGGACCTCCCGCGAACGCCTGACGTCGGTTTTTCGTCCGGTTTCGTTCGTTCAGAGGTTCATCATGTCCCGTTCCGTAACCGCGCTGTGCGCGGCGACGTGCCTCGTCACGTTGTCTTCCCCTTGTTTCTCTCAAGCCCGCCAAGAGACCAATCTGCCGACGGTCACGGTCGATCCGGCCAAGCGCGCCGCATCGCGTCCGGTCCAGTCCGGCAATGATCGGCCCGCATCGAGGGCGCGCGTGTCCCGGTCGGGGACCGCACCGCAGGCGGCTGCGGCCGGTCCAGCCGGTCCGGCGCCCAGCCTGACCGCGCCGAACACGCAGACCGCAACGCAGCGCATCCAGCAGACGCCGGGCGCGGTCGCCGTCGTGCCCGATACCGCGTTCAGGAATGGCTCGGCGCAGACCATCAAGGATGTGCTCGATTACGTGCCCGGCGTGTTCGCCCAGCCGAAATGGGGCGACGACACCAGGCTGTCGATTCGCGGCTCCGGCCTGTCGCGCAACTTCCATCTGCGCGGCACGCAACTCTATCTCGACGGCATCCCGATCAACACCGCCGACGGCTATGGCGATTTCCAGGAGATCGACCCGACTGCCTATCGTTATGTTGAGGTCTACAAGGGTGCCAATGCGCTGCGCTACGGCGCCAATTCGCTCGGCGGCGCCGTCAACTTCGTCACGCCCACCGGACGCGACGCCTCCGCGTTCGAGAGCCGGCTGGACGGCGGCGCGTTCGGCTTCCTGCGCGGCCAGGCCTCGACCGGCGGCGTCTATGGCGCGGCCGACTACTTCGTCACCGGCTCGGCGTCGCGCGTCGACGGTTATCGCGACCACAGCTGGGGCACGTCCGAGCGCGGCAGCGCCAATGTCGGCTACCAGGTCTCGCCTGATTTCGAGACCCGCTTCTACCTCAACGCCAACTCTGTGCGGCAGCGTATCCCGGGCGAGGTGAGCAAGACCAGCGCGCTCAACTCGCCGCAGACGGCCGCGGCCAACAACGTCCTCAACGACTGGCAGCGCAACATCGACACGGTGCGCGTCGCCAACAAGTCGACGATCCATCTCGACAACACCGATGTCGAGTTCGGCGTGTTCGCCGTCGACCGGCATCTGATGCATCCGATCTTCCAATGGCTCGACTACCGCTATCACGACTATGGCGGCTTCGTGCGCGCGGTGGACGATCGCGAGATCGGCGGCCATCGCAACCGCTTCACCGTCGGGCTGAACATCCAGAACGGCACCACGGATGCCAACCAGTTCGTCAACACCGGCGGCAACAAGGGCATGCAGATGTCCTCGTTGACCCAGAATCCGGAGAACTACACGCTGTATGCCGAGAATGCCTGGTACGCGCTGCCGAGCGTCTCGCTGATCGCCGGTGCGCAGTTCCTGCATGCCGTCCGCAGCCAGCAGGTCAATTTCACGCTCAACGGCGACGCCGCGGGCCGCGCCAGCTATGACCTCGCGAGCCCCAAGATCGGCGTGCTCTGGGATGTCGATCCGAGCTGGCAGGTGTTCGCCAACATCTCGCGCAGCGGCGAGGCGCCGAGCTTCGGCGAGGGCAGGGGCGCACTCGTGCGCTTCTACGACATCAAGGCGCAGACCGCGACCACCTACGAGATCGGCACGCGCGGACGGCGGCCTGACGTCACCTGGGACTTCGCGCTCTACCACGCCGACATCCGCAACGAGCTGCAATGCTTCTACTCGTCGTTCGGCAATTGCAACGTCACCAATGCCGACAAGACGATGCATCAGGGCGTTGAAGCCGGGCTTGGCCTCAGCCTGCTGAAGGGGCTCGCGATGAAGAGCGATGCGCCCGACCGCGTCTGGCTCAACCTCGCCTACACCTACAACGACTTCCGCTACAGCAACGATACGACCTGGGGCAACAACCGCCTGCCGGGCGCACCACCGCACTTCCTGCGCGCGGAGCTGCTGTACAAGCATCCGGCAGGCTTCGCCTTCGGGCCGAACATCGAATGGGTGCCGCAGTCCTATTTCGTCGACAGCGCCAACACGCTCTCCACCGACCCCTATCTGCTGTGGGGCCTGAAGGCGACCTATGACGACGGCAAGCATTTCTCCGCCTATCTCGAGGGCCGCAACCTCGCCAACAAAGCGTACATCGCGACCACCAGCATCATCGATCGCGCGACACCGACGTCGACGCTGTTCAACCCCGGCAATGGCCGCGGCGTCTATGCCGGCCTCCGCTACAAATTGTGAGGAGCTACAGCATGCGTGATCACACCACTCATTCGCGGAGGACCACTCTCGTGAAATCGATCCTGATCGGCCTCGCCGCTCTCTCCGCCGCCGTCGGCAGCGTCCCGGCGCAGGCGCATGTCGTGCTCGACAAGCCGGAGGCGCGCATCGGCAAGACGTTCAAGGCCGTACTCGCGGTGCCGCATGGCTGCGAGGGCGCAGCGACCGTGCGGCTGACCGTGCAGGTGCCGGAAGGCTTGATTGCGATCAAGCCGATGCCGAAGCCGGGCTGGACCATCGACGTCAAGAAGGGCGCTTATGCGCGCGCCTACAAATTCATGCATGGGGCGGACCTCAGCGAAGGCGTGAAGGAGATCAGCTGGAGCGGTCGGCTGGAGGACGGCTTCTACGACGAGTTCACCTTCACGGGATTCGTGGCCGACACGTTCAAGGCGGGCGACGTGCTTCCCATTCCGGCGATCCAGGACTGTGAGAAGGGCACGGCGAAATGGGTCGAGATCGCTGCGCCCGGCCAGGATCCACATGCGCTGAAATATCCTGCTCCGCTGCTGCGGATGACATCCGCCGAGCCGCCGCGCGGTGTCGCCAAGGGTGACATCATCGTGTCCTCGGGCTGGAGCCGCGCGACGCCCGGTGGCGCCAAGGTTGGCGCCGGCTATTTCACCGTCACCAATACGGGCCGCGAGCCGGATCGCCTGATCGCGGCCAGTGCAGATATCGCCGAGACCGTCGAGATCCACGAGATGTCGACGCGCGACGGCGTCATGGTGATGCGGCCGATCGAGGAGGGGCTGCCGATCTCGGCGGGACAGACGGTTGCGCTGACGTCCGGCGGCATCCACCTGATGCTCACCGGCCTCAAGGCGCCGCTGGTCGAGGGCAAGTCGGTCGCGGTGACGCTGCAATTCGAGCGGGCCGGCAAGATGGCCGTGCTGCTCGACGTGCTCGGCGTCGGCGCCCAGGCGCCCGGTGGTCAGCCGGACGGCGCCAAGGCAGAGCACGCGCATCATTGATGGCCCGATGGGGCAGGGGCTCCGGCGCCGGACCGTGCGCCGGAGCGTCCATTGCAATGCAATATCACGTGATCCGGTGCGAGCCGGACGTCGACCCGACGAGAGTTGACCGATCGTGGTCCCCTGCGGCCGATATGCCGTTTGCGCGGGCTGGCGTTCCGCTGCAATATGGCGCCAACATCGCCAAAACGAAGCGGGACGTGAAACCAGATGGCAGCTCCAATCAAGTTCGGTATGGGACAAAGCGTTCTCCGAAAAGAGGATGACGCGCTGATTCGCGGCAAGGGCCGCTATACCGACGATCTCGCGCCATCGGCCGCCCTGCATGCGCTGGTGCTGCGCTCGCCGCATGCCCATGCGAAGTTCACCATCGATGTCGCCGCGGCGCGGCTGCTGCCGGGCGTGGCGCTGATTCTCACCGCCGAGGACACCGCGGAACTCGGCGGCCTGCCGTGCCTGTTCAACCTCGAGACCGATCCGTTCACCGCGCCGCCTTATCCGATTCTCGCCAAGGACGAGGTGCGTCATGTCGGTGACGCCGTCGCCTTCGTGGTCGCCGATACGCTCGACCATGCGCGCGATGCGATCGAGGCGATCAAGGTGGAGTGGACGACGCTGCCGGCCGTCACCGGCGTCGTGAATGCGATCAAGCCCGGCGCGCCGCAGGTGTGGGCCGATCACAAGGACAACGTGCTGTTCGACGTCTCGATCGGCGACAAGTCCGCGACCGAGGCGGCCTTCGCCAAGGCGCATGCGGTGGCCGAGATCCGCATCGTCAATCCGCGCGTCGTCGCGAGCTTCATGGAGACGCGCGCCGCGGTCTGCGAATACGACACCAAGCGCGATCATCTGACGCTCACCGCGGGCAGCCAGGGCAGCCACCGCCTGCGCGACATCCTCTGCCAGAACGTGCTGAAGATCCCGACCGAGAAGATGCGGGTGATCTGCCCGGATGTCGGCGGCGGCTTCGGCACAAAGCTGTTTCCGTACCGGGAATACGCGCTGCTCGCGGTCGCCGCGCAGCGGCTGCGCAAGTCGGTGCGCTGGGCCGCCGACCGCTCCGAGCACTTCATGGGCGACGCGCAGGGTCGCGACAACGTCACCACCGCGAAGATGGCGCTGGCCGAGGACGGCAAGTTCCTCGCGATGGATGTCGACCTGATGGGCGACATGGGCGCCTATCTCTCGACCTTCGCGCCCTACATCCCGCATGGCGGCGCCGGCATGCTGCCGGGCCTCTACGACATCCAGAATTTCCACTGCCGGGTGCGTACGATCTTCACCCACACCGTGCCGGTCGATGCCTATCGCGGCGCCGGCCGTCCCGAGGCGGCCTATGTGGTCGAGCGCCTGGTCGATGCCTGCGCGCGCAAGCTCGACATGTCGGTCGATGCGATCAGGCGCAAGAACTTCATCCCGCCGCGCGCGCTGCCCTACAAGACCGCGACCGGCAAGGTCTACGATTCCGGCGACTTCAACGCGCATCTCAAGCGCGCGATGGAAATCGCCGAGTGGAAGGAGTTTTCCAAGCGCGCCAAGGCCGCCAAGAAGCATGGCCTGATCCGGGGCATCGGGCTTGCGAGCTATGTCGAGGTCTGCGGCACCATGGGCGAGGAGACCGCCAATGTGCGGCTCGACCCCAATGGCGACGTGACGATCCTGATCGGCACGCAGTCGAGCGGGCAGGGCCACCAGACGGCTTACGCCCAGATCGTCGCCGAGCAGTTCGGCCTGCCGCCGGAGCGCGTCCACATCCATCAGGGCGACACGGCGGAGATCGCGACCGGCCTCGGCACCGGCGGCTCGGCCTCGATCCCCTCGGGCGGCGTCAGCGTGCAGCGTGCGACGCATGAGCTCGGCGACAAGCTCAAGCAGATCGCGGCCGAGGCGCTCGAAGCGGGGCTCGGCGATCTTGAGATCGCGGACGGCGTGATCCGCGTCGCCGGCACCGACCGGTCGATCTCCTTCGCCGATCTCGCCAAGCGTCCCGGTGTCGATCCGGCCAAGCTCAACGGCAGCGCCACCTTCGCCAGCGCCGACGGCACCTATCCGAACGGCACCCATGTCGCCGAGATCGAGCTCGATCCGGCCACCGGCATCATCAAGATCGTCAACTACGTGATCGTCGACGATTTCGGCGTGACGCTGAATCCGCTGCTGCTCGCCGGCCAGGTCCATGGCGGCGCGGTGCAGGGCATCGGTCAGGCGCTGATGGAGCAGGTGGTCTACAGCAACTCCGATGCACAGCTCGTCACCGGCAGCTACATGGACTACGCGCTGCCGCGCGCCGCGGATGCGCCGACCTTCACCTTCGAGACCCACAACGTGCCCTGCAAGACCAATCCGATGGGCGTGAAGGGTGCCGGCGAGGCGGGTGCAATCGGCTCGTGTCCGGCGGTGGTCAACGCGATCGTCGAAGCGCTCTGGCGCGAGTACAAGATCGACCACATCGACATGCCGGCGACGCCCGAGCGGGTCTGGATCGCGATCCGGGAGCAGCATCGCCGTCACAGTCTCTGAGTACCTTCCCTCCGGACCTCTCCGATAACCGCCTCAATTCCGGAATAACCCGCCGGTCGAGGGGTTGACCAACCAGGCGCGACCCGTCCAGGTGGGCTGGACGGGATTGTGACAACAAAGGAGCGAATTGATGAAGCGGACTGTCGTGGTAGCAGCAGCGTTGCTGCTGGGGGCCGGCGCCGTGATGGCACAGGAGAACCTGGTCAAGCAGAGCCAGGACACCATGAAGGCGAACGCCAAGAACCTCGGCGGTGTGCTGATCGCCATGGTCAAGGGCGAGAAGCCGTATGATCAGGCCGCCGTCAATGCTGCTCTGGCCGTGCTCGAGGATACCGCCAAGAAGCTGCCGACGATGTATCCGGCGAGCATGAAGGGCGCGAAGTTCGAGGGCGACTACGGCGTGTCGCCGAAGATCTGGGAAGACCAGGCCGGCTTCAAGGCCAAGATCGACAGCTTCGCCAAGGTCGTCACCGAGGCCAAGGCCAAGATCAAGGATCTCGACAGCCTGAAGGCGACTGCGCCCGCGATCGGCAAGGAATGCGGCGGCTGCCACGAGACCTTCCGTCTCAAGAACAGCTGATCTGTCGTGACATCGACGGGGGCGGACGCGGTGGCGCGTTCGCCTCCGTTCGTTTTTGCCGCACTGGCTTCTGGCCCGCGGGTTTGCTCGGCGCGTGCGTCTTGTCGTATCACGGCGCTCGCGGCGGATGACTGCCGGACGCTGATCTTCCTGCCTGTGACGGAGCGACCATGCCCAGACGCCTCCTGCTTGCTTTCTGCGTGCTCGGCGCCGCCGGCCTTGCGGTGTTCTGGTGGTTGACCCAGCCGTCCACGATCGCGCTGGCAGCGACGACGCGGGCGCCCGATCTCGCTAACGGCCAGGAGATGTTCAACATCGGCGGCTGCGCCTCCTGCCATCAGGTGCCGAACCAGCCGGATCGCTTGAAGCTCGGTGGCGGCCTGCCGCTGACGTCGCCGTTCGGCACCTTCTATGCGCCCAACATCTCGCCGGACCCCAATGACGGGATCGGGCGCTGGACCGAGGCGCAGTTCGTCAATGCGGTGGTCAAGGGTGTCTCGCCCGGCGGCAGTCACTATTACCCGGCGTTTCCCTATACCTCCTACGCCGGCGCCAAGGTCGACGACGTCCGTGATCTGTTCGCCTACATGAAGACGCTGCCGCCGGTGGCCGGCAAGTCGCGCGACCACGACATGCCGTTTCCTTTCAACATTCGCCGCACGCTCGGTATTTGGAAGCTTCTGTTCTTCGACGACAAGCCGTTCGTGACGAACGCCTCGCGCTCGGCGGAATGGAATCGCGGCGCCTATCTGGTCAACACGTTCGGCCATTGCGCCGAATGCCACAGCCCGCGCAACCCGCTCGGCGGCATCGTTTCGGCGCAGCGCCTCGCCGGCGGCCCCGATCCGGAAGGTCAGGGCTTCGTGCCGAACATCACCCAGAAGGGCCTGTCGGACTGGAGCGAGAGCGACATCAGCTATTTCCTGGAGACCGGGCAGCTGCCCGACGGCGACAGCGCCGGCGGCTCGATGGCGCGGGTGATCCGCAATACGTCGCAGCTGACGCCCGAGGACCGCAAGGCAATGGCGGTCTATCTGAAATCCTTGCCACCGGTCGAAGGCCCGCCGAAGCCGAAGAAGCCGGCGGGCTGACGAGACGAGCGTTTCCTTCGAACCGGCTGTTTCCGTCTCGGGATCCCGCCATCCCCACCGCCGTCATGCTCCGCGAAAGCGGGGCATCCAGTACTCCGCGGCAGAAGAGATTGACCGAGGTGTCACGGCGTACTGGATCGTCCGCTTTCGCGGACGATGACAGCGAGAGTTAAATGACCAACGTGCCAGGACTCCGGAAACCGTCTTCTAGATCGGCTTGAAGGTGCCGTCGCTCTGAATCACGGTCAGCGAGACCGGCGGCGGGTTCTCCTTGCGCGCATTGCCAAAGCTGACGACCAGGCCGCCGATGTCGAACTGGCCGACCTCGTTGATGATCCGCAGCAGCTCGGCCCGCGTCGGGTTGGGCCCGGTCATCGCCAGAGCGCGCGCCACCAGGCGGCCGGTGATGTAGCCCTCGAGGCCGATGAAGTCTGGTGTCTGGCTCGGATCCAGCGTCTTCATGGCCGCCTGATAGTCGGCGACGATGCGGCGATCCGTGTCCCACGGGAACGGCACCACCTCGGAGACGATGACGCCGCGCCCTTCCGAGCCGAGCTCCTTGGCGAGCGCATTGCCGCCGACGAAGGACACCGCCGAGAAGGTCGGACTGAAGCCCGAGCGATGCGCCATCTTGATGAACTCGGCGCACGGGCCGTAGGTGCCGACCAGGATGACGGCCTCCGGCTCGGCGCGGCGGATCACCTTCAGCGCCGCGCCGACGGCGCGCGTGTTGCGCTCGAACGTGCCCTCGGCGGCGAGCTCCAGCCCGCGCCGGTCGAGATGGGTCTTGACCCCGGCCAGCACGTCGCGGCCGAACGCGTCGTCCTGATAGAAGATGGCGATGCGGGTGAGACGCAGCTCCTCGGTGAGATGCTTGATCGAGGCTTCCGCCTCGGCCGCGTAGCTCGCGCGGATGTTGACGATGTTCTGGAATTCCGGCGCGCGCAGGAATTCGGCGCCGGACACCGGCCCGATGAAGGGCACGTCGTTCGAGGCTGCGATCGGCGCGGTGGCCATCGCGGTCGGGGTGCCGACGGCGCCGATCAGCGCGAACACCTTGTCCTCGTAGATCAGCTTGATGGTCTCGACCACGGAGCGGTCGGGGTCGTAGCCGTCGTTTCGGCTCGCCAGCTTGAGCCGGCGGCCATAGACGCCGCCCTTGGCATTGAGCTCGCTGAACGCGGCCAGCAGACCCTGCCGCGCCGCCTGGCCCAACGCTGCCGACGGCCCTTCCAGGGCTGCGACCTGGCCGAACAGGATCGAGTCGTTGGTCACGCCGAGCTCGTCGGCGCGGGCAGACCCGACCGGGAGCATGCCCGCAACCAGGATGAGAACGATGGAGTTCCGGAAACTTGAGAACCAGTTCATTGCGATCTTCGATTCACGCGTACGCCTGACGAGAACTCAGCCTACACGCGTTGAATGAAGACCTCGCTAAAGACGTATCTCGCGCTTGATCGCGTTTTGGGTGGCCCCGAAAAGCCAGTCGTTAACCAAGCCTCGGTTTCCGGTACTCCACGACTGATCATCTTTGACCGTCCTTAACTTAGCCAGCCGAGCATCGGCGCTCGTGTCGTGAGGGGCAGCCGTTTGGCGGGGGCCATATTGCAGGTTGAAGAGTACAGCGCACCGACGCTGCAGGAACATGATGGTGCTCGCATCGGTGGCGGGCGCGAGAGACTGCGCGCGTCGCTATCGCGATACCGCCTCTATCGTCCTGCGATCATCGCCGCATGCGTCGGCGTGGTGCTGTCGATTGCCGGAACGGTCGCGGTCGGCCGCTGGGAGAACCGGCTGGCGCGGACCGATTTCGAAGGCATTGCCGAAGCGCAGGCGATCCTGGTCCAGAACGGCGTCAACGAATATGTCAGCCGGCTGACGGCGCTGCGAACCCGCTTCGAATCCGCCAACGACGACATCACGCGGAGTGAATACCAGACGTTCAGCGCGCGCCTGTTCGAGGCGCATCGCGGCATGCTGCGTCTGGCCTGGCTGCCGCGGATCAAGCGGAAGGAGCGCGGCGAGTACGAAGCGGCCGCGATCACCGACGGCGTTCCCGCCTTCCGCATCAAGTCCTATCCGGACGGCACGGTGGCGCCGGAGAGCGACGAGTACTACCCGGTCTATTTCTCGACCGAGGCAAAGACCTCGCCGGTCTACGGCCTCGATTACTGGAGCATCCCCGATCATCGCGCCGTGCTGGAGCAGTCGCGCGACTACGACATGATCGGCGCGCTGCGGACCCGCCAGAACCTGATCAATCAGAACGAGCGCAACAACGCCGTGATGATCGGCATCCCCGTCTATGCCAAGGGCACGTCGCGCACCACCGTCGCCGACCGCCGCCGCAATCTCTCCGGCTTCATCGTCGGCGTTTTCGACCTGCCGATGCTGCTGCAGTCGGTGCGTGCGAACAATCCGAACAGCCCGGCGCTGCAGATCAACCTGCTGCCGCCGGAGCGCGTGATCAATGCTTCCGGCGTCGATCCGCAGCGCTGGCCCGCCGACCCCAACATCTGGTCGACCACCTTGCGCATCGGCGATGCCGACTGGGTGTTCCAGGCCGCGCCCGCCGGCGGCGGCCTGATGGCGACGCATAATCGCGCGCTGGCGCTGTACGCCGCGGGCATCGCGACGACGATCTTCCTCGCCGTCTATCTCGCTCTGTCGAGCCGCAACGCGCTGCAGCTGGCGCTCGCCAACCGCCGCGTGCTGGAGCTGGCGCAGACCGATGCGCTGACCGGACTCGCGAATCGCGCCTTCTTCCTCGAGGAGATGGAGCGCATCAACGACGACAAGAACGGCCGCTTCACCGTCTTCCTGCTCGACCTCGACCGCTTCAAGAATGTCAACGACTCGCTCGGCCATGGCGCCGGCGACGAGCTGCTGGTGCAGGTCGCGCAGCGGCTGCGCTCGCAGTTGCGCGACGAGGACGTGCTGGCGCGGCTCGGCGGCGACGAGTTCGCCCTGATCCAGGCCGGCTCCAGCGATCAGCGCGCCGCCGCGATCGAGCTGGCGCAGCGCATCACCAAGCTGATCGCCGAGCCGTTCCAGATCGGCGGCCAGCGCGTCGAGATCGGCACCAGCATCGGCATCTCGCTCGCGCCCCAGCACGGCCGTGACCAGGAGCATCTGCTCAAGAAGGCCGACCTTGCGCTCTACCGTTCGAAATCTGCCGGCCGCAGCTGCTACACGATGTATGACGATGCGATGTCGGCCGAGCTCGAGGCGCGCAACACGCTGGAAGGCGACCTCCGCGACGCCATCGCGCAGTGCCAGTTCGAGGTCCACTACCAGCCGTTCTACGATGCCGAGACGCGCGAGCGCCGCGGCGTCGAGGCGCTGGTGCGCTGGCGTCATCCGGTCAAGGGGCTGGTGCCGCCGGACAAGTTCATCCCGCTTGCGGAATCGACCGGCCTGATCGTGCCGCTCGGCGAGTGGATCATCGGGCGCGTGTGTGACGATGCGACGGCGTGGCCCGACGACGTCAAGGTCGCGGTCAACCTGTCGCCCGTGCAGTTCAAGCAGTCGGAGCTGTTCGACGTCATTCAGTCGGCGCTCGCGAGGTCCGGCCTCGATCCGAAGCGGCTCGAGATCGAGATCACCGAGTCGGTGCTGCTGGAGCGTGCGGCAGAGAACGAGAGCTTCATCGACCGGCTCAAGGGCCTTGGAATCTCGCTGGCGCTGGACGATTTCGGCACCGGCTACTCGTCGCTGCGCTCGTTGACCGCGTTCCCGTTCAACAAGATCAAGATCGACAAGTCCTTCGTCGCCAATCTGAGCGTGCGCGACGAAAGCGCCGCCGTGATCTCGTCGGTGGTGACGCTGGCGCGCGGGCTCGGGATTCAGATCACGGCCGAAGGCGTCGAGACCGAGGAGCAGCTGGCGCAGCTGCGCGCGCTCGGAGTCAACTTCGCGCAGGGCTACCTGCTGGGCCGGCCGATGCCGGTCGGGCAGCTTGAGCAGCATCTGGAGATCACGCGGGCGTCGGACGAGACCGATGAGCCGGTGCCGGACGCCGAAGGCCCGCAGGAGGCCGATGCGCGCTCGGCCGCGGTGGTCGCGCTCATTCCCCGGTCCGGGGCGCTGCTATCCCTCGCATCCAACGGCTGAGCGGCGAGGCGACGTCCGCCTCGGCGTCGGCCGACAGCTGCGGCAGGCCGAGCATCGCCGCCTCGCGCGCGGCGCTCGGCGTGATGCCATAGGCCGCCTTGAACAGCCGCGTGAAATGCGCATCCGTGCCGAGCTGCCAGCGCCGCGCCACCTCGCTGACGCGCAAGCCGCGCGATCCGCTTCCGGCGAGATCGAAGAAGGCGCGGTGCAGGCGGCGGCTGCGGATGTAGTCGGCGATGCCGCCGATCGGCGCGAACAGCCGATACAGCGATGCCCGTGACAGGCCGAAATGCAGCGCGACGGCGTCGGCGCTGAGCTCGGGGCTGGACAGCTGCGATTCGATGTATTGCCGGATGCGGAGCAGCGAGGCATCCGCCGTCACGCTGCGATCGGCATCGCGGCGTTCGAGCTCGCCGCGCAGGCACGCCGAGATCAGCGAGATCGTCCCGTCGATGACGGCCTGGCACTCATCGAAGCTCATCCGCGGTGCGCAATCGAGCAGTGCGCCGAAATGCCGCGCCAGCAGCGGCGCCATGGCCCCGCCGCGCGGCAGCACCAGCCCGTGCAGATCATCGACCTGCAGCAGGCGTGAATCGAACATCGGCCGCGGCACGACCATGGTGACGTTCTCGAACGGGCTGGCACGCGTCTCGAGTGTCTGGGCCAGATCGAGCACGCAGAGATCGCCGGCTTCGACCCGGATCGGGCGCTGGCCGGCAACGCCCTCATAGCCGCCGCTTACATAGAGCTGCAGGATGATGTGATCGACGCCGCTGCGCGCGATGGTCTCGGCCGATCGCCGGAAGCGCTGGCCGCTGGCCCGGGCCGATCCGAGCAGGACGGAGCCAAGCGCATAGGACAGGACGTCCGCCCTGAAGGGGGCGGCTTCGCCGGCGGCGAGGTCGTCGACGTCGAAGAACGTCGAGGTGGCCTCGCGCCAGGCGACGATGTTGGTTTCGGTGTCCATCTGCTCGGCGGAGAAGCTGTAACTCGGCAGCAGGGACGAAACGGCGTTCATCTCATTCTTCACACGACGTCGCAGACTGTCTTGAGCTTTCGTCTCAACTTCTTGATCGATCGTATCCGGCCGCTCGCTCGCATTGACCTCCCGCACCCCGCACCGGTTATAGGAGGCCTATCGCCAAGTTGCCCAGAAGGAAAGCCGGGCCGTTCGATGGTCCCCCCGATTGCCCTCGCGATCGAAGGGCCCGGTTTTCCGAACTGCCGAAGCACTTGGCCGGACGAAAATCGGCCGGAGAGGGGACCGCCCGCTCACCGTCTTTCATGACGAAACCATGCTTGTGCCATTTTCAAAGACCTCGGCGCTCGTCGGCAACGACGGGCGCCTTTGTCTATCGGCGAGGTCCGAAGGGCACGCGACGATCCTTGCGGGAGCTGCCTGCCGTCAGGTGGCGCCGAAGGCCTTGAAGGTGATGATGGTGTGGGTGTCCTGGATGCCCGGCAGCACCTGGACCTTCTCGTTCACGAAGTGGCCGATGTCGGTGGCGTTGTCGACGTAGAACTTCACCAGCAGATCGTAATTGCCGGCCGTGGAATAGATTTCGGACGCGATCTCGGCCTCTGCCAGCGCATTGGCGACCGTGTAGGACTGGCCGAGCTTGCACTTGATCTGGACGAAGAAGGGAACCATTGCGGACGGTCTCCAGAGGACGTTCCAAGCCTCAATATAGCGTTTTCGGACGAAGTCGAGACGCATTTCAGGGGACCCGGCCTGCTTGCCGGGCGTGTCGACGCCGCGCTAGGAAAGGCTATGAGCACCCCTGTCGCACTCACCATCGCCGGCTCGGACTCCTCGGGGGGAGCCGGCATTCAGGCCGACCTGAAGACCTTCGCGGCGCTGTCCGTCTATGGCGCCTCGGTGCTGACGGCGCTGACCGCCCAGAACACCACGGGCGTTACCGGGGTGCACCTGGTGCCGCCCGATTTCGTCGCGGCGCAGATCGACGCCGTCTTCGCCGATCTTACCGTCGGCGCGGTCAAGATCGGCATGGTGGCTCAGGCGCCGATCGCCGGGGCCATCAGCGACAGCCTGGGACGCTGGCGGCCCGCTCACATCGTGCTCGATCCGGTGATGGTGGCGACCTCCGGGGCGCGGCTGTTGCCGGAGGACGCGATCGAGGCGTTGCGCAGCCGGCTGATCCCGCAGGCCTCGCTGATCACGCCGAACCTGCCGGAAGCGGCCGCGCTGCTCGGCGAGCCGGTCGCCGATACGGACGAGGCCATCGCTGCGCAGGGGCGCCGGCTGCTCGCGCTCGGCTGTCCGGCCGTGCTGATCAAGGGCGGTCACGGGCAGGGGGCCGAGAGCACCGATTACCTGATCACCTCAGGGACCAGCATCGCGCTGTCAGCGCCGCGCGTCGCCACCAGGAATACGCACGGCACCGGCTGCTCGCTGTCGTCGGCGGTGGCCGCGGGGCTTGCGAAGGGCGAGGAGCTGGAGACTGCCGTGCGCAATGCCAAGGCCTTCATTTCCGGCGCGATCGCTGCCGCCGACCGCTTCACGGTCGGTCACGGTCACGGCCCGGTGCATCATCTGCATCGGTTCTATTGACGCGGTGGTTCATGCATCCGGTCCGGCCGCGCAAGCTTTTCCACTCAGGAGGACCTCGATGATGCGGCATGCCCCGATCCTGATGATGCTGGCCATGGTCGGAGTGCTCTCCACTCCGGTCCGGGCGGAGCGGGCCTATTCGGCGGAGGAAGAACGCAACAAGCAGACCGTGCTCGACTTCTATGAGCAGGGCCTCAACCGCAAGGACTTCGCCGCGGCCTCGAAATATCTCGGCACCTACATCCAGCACAATCCGAGCGCCGAGGACGGTCCGGAAGGATTCCGCAAGTTCATCGAATTCCTGAAGGCCAAGTATCCGCAATCCCGCAGCGAGATCACGAAGGTTCTTGTCGACGGCGACTTCGTCATCCTGCGTGTGCATGCGATCCGCGAGCCGGGCACCCGCGGCAGCGCGATCGTCGATATCTTCCGTCTGAAGGACGGCAAGATCGAGGAGCACTGGGATTCCGTGCAGCCGATCCCCGAGCAGTCGGCCAACACCAACGGCATGTTCTGACCCGCAAGCCGAGCAGATCCGCCGCTCACTTCTGCTGAGCGGCCTCGATCTCGCGTCGATGCCCGTTCATCACGCGCGATCGATATTCGCCCGGGGACTCGCCGAACCAGCGGTTGGAGGCGCGGAAGAACGTGCTCTGGTCGGCATAGCCGAGCAGATAGCCGATGTCGGTGAGCGTCATGCGGGAATCGGCGAGGTGACGCTGCGCCAGCTCGCGCCTGACATCCTCGACGAGGTCGCTGAAGGAAATGCCTTCGTCGGCGAGCCGGCGCTGGAAGGTGCGATCGCTCAAGCCGAGCTCGGCCGCGATTGCCGAGCGCAGCGGGCTGCCGTCGGGCAGCAGCTTGGCGATCGCCGTGCGTGCCCGATGGGCGGTGTCGGTCTTGACGAGACGCTCCAGCGCCTCGTCGGCGATGCGATCATGGATCGCGGCGAGCTCGGGCGCCGACGTGGTCAGCTTGCACGCGAGATCCTGCTCCGCGATGAGAAAGCCGTTGAACGGCGCGTCGAATTCGAGCGGCGACTGGAACGCCTTGTTGTAGGACGCGATCGACAGCGGCACCGCGTGCGAGAAGCGCGTCGAGAGCGGCGTCAGCCGCCGGTCCAGCATCCAGCGGCACAGATTGAGCAGATTGACCACGCCGTAATCATAGCGCTGGCGCGGGATCGGACATTCGCCACCATAGACGTCGGTGCGTACCCAGCGGCCCCCATCGCCGGGTTCGAGCGTGATGGTCACCGCGTCGCTGACAAGACACATGTAGCGGATGAGACGGGTCAGTCCGGCGAGAAGCGTGGGGCTCGACATCATGGCGTAGCCCGCGACGCCGTAATTGTCAGGCCGCGGCGCATCGAGCTTCGCAAGGCCAATGTCCGGATTGCCCGAGCGCTCGGCCGCCAGCACCCATAATCGGCTCAGCGCCTCGGTCGGCCAGCGGCGATCGCAATCGTCGAGATCCTCAATCGCAAGTCCGATCTCGGCAAACAGCGCGGCCGCATCGAGGCCTTGCTCGTTCAGCGTGGTCGCGACTCCGCGCATCCAGGACGACGATGTGGTTCGGATCTGCTGAGCCATCCCCTTGGCCTTCTGGAGCCAGTGCTTTGGCGTCCTCGGATCATTGTGCAGGTGCACATGAGACTGCATAGCATCTGGGATCGGCGATCGCGATACGTATTTCGTCGTGGCGACCGCGTCCCCCCAGGCCCAGGAGACAATCATGCCCGTCCTGAAAACCAACGATGGCACAGAGATTTACTACAAGGACTGGGGCTCCGGTCAGCCGATCGTGTTCAGCCATGGCTGGCCGCTGTCGTCGGATGATTGGGATGCGCAGATGATGTTCTTCCTCAATCATGGCTTCCGCGTCATCGCCCATGACCGCCGCGGTCATGGCCGCTCGGCGCAGGTCCCTGATGGTCATGACATGGACCACTATGCCGACGATCTCGCGGCGCTGACCGCGCATCTCGACCTGAAGAACGCCGTGCATGTCGGCCATTCCACCGGCGGCGGCGAGGTCGTGCATTATCTGGCGCGCCACGGCGAGAGCCGCGCGGCCAAGGCTGCGATCATCGCCGCGGTGCCGCCGCTGATGGTGCAGACGGCGGCCAATCCGGGCGGCCTGCCGAAATCGGTGTTCGACGACTTCCAGACCCAGACCGCAACCCGTCGCGCGGAGTTCTACCGCGAGGTCGCGGCCGGACCGTTCTATGGCTTCAACAAGCCCGGCGCGAAGCCGTCCGAGGCCGTGATCCAGAACTGGTGGCGGCAGGGCATGATGGGCAGCGCCAAGGCGCACTACGACGGCGTCGTCGCGTTCTCGCAGACCGACTTCACCGAGGACCTCAAGAAGATCACCTTGCCGGTGCTGGTGATGCACAGCGAGGACGATCAGATCGTCCCCTATGCGGATTCCGCGCCGCTGTCGGCCAAGCTGCTCAAGAACGGCACGCTCAAGACCTACAAGGGTTTTCCGCACGGCATGCCGACCACCGAGGCCGCGACCATCAACGCCGACCTGCTGGCCTTCATCAAGGGCTGATCAGAGGAGGCTGGCATGACTTGGGGAATCCCGACGACTCTGTTTCTTCAGATCCACGTGGTGCTGAGCCTGATCGGAATCGCGACCGGGCTCGTCATGCTCGCCGGCATGCTGGCAGGCCGCCATCTGGCGGTCTGGGCGGCGCTGTTCCTGGTTACGACCTTTCTCACGGGCGTGACCGGGTTTCCGCTGCCGCCATTCGGTCTCGACCCGCCGCGGATCATCGGCATCATCCTGCTGGCGCTGCTGACCGCGGCCGCCGCCGCGCTCTACGTGTTCGCGCTGTCGGGGTGGTGGCGACGGGTCTATGTCGTCGCTGCGCTGCTCTCGCTCTATCTCAACGTCTTCGTTGCGGTCGTGCAGTCGTTCCAGAAGATCGGCGTGCTCAACGCGCTCGCGCCCACGCAGAGCGAGCCCCCGTTTGCGGTCGCTCAGCTCGTCACGCTCGCTCTGTTCATCGCTCTCGGAATTTTCTCGTGGCGGCGTTTCACGCCGGACGCGGCTGCGCCGCGCGCGTCGCTCGTCTGACTCATCTCGTTTCCAAGGAGAACCCTCATGTCCAAGCTCGAAATGCTCACCCCGCAGAACTGCGCGGTGGCGCTGATCGACTACCAGCCGGCGATGTATCAGGGCGTGCAGTCGCACGACCGTCTCGGCGTCTTCAACAACATCCAGATCGTCGCCAAGGCGGCCAAGCTGTTCAAGCTGCCGACGGTGCTCACCACCGTCGCCAAGGATTCGTTCTCCGGTCCCTTCATGCCGGAGGTCACCGAGCTGTTTCCCAATCACGACATCGTCGACCGCACGGCGATGAACTCCTGGCTCGACGCCGGCTTCCGCAAGCAGGTCGCGGCGACCGGCCGCAAGAAGTTCATCATCGCGGGACTGTGGACCGAGGCCTGCGTGCTGTTCCCGACGCTCGACATGCTGCGCGAGGGCTATGAGATCTACATTCCGGCCGATGCCTGCGGCGATCTGTCGCTGGAGGCGCACAACCGGGCGATGGATCGCGCGGTGCAGGCCGGCGCCGTGCCGATCACCTCGTGCCAGTTCGCCTTCGAACTGCAGCAGGACTGGGCGCGCGCCGAGACCTATGACGGCATGATGGAGATCCTGAAGGCGCATTCGCCCTACGGCATCCAGATCCGCTTCTCGAAATGGGCGCTCGGCGAGCACGCCTCGGAAGGCGGCGCGAAGTAGTCAAGGGCGCGTCATGAAGATCTATCTGTTCTCGCTCGGGGCAGGGCTGTTGGTCGGCGTGATCTACAGCCTGCTTCAGGTCCGCTCGCCGGCGCCGCCGCTGGTGGCGCTGGTCGGCCTGCTCGGCATCCTCGTCGGAGAGCAGGTGATCCCCGTGGGCCGGCAGCTCCTCGATGGCAGCAGCATTGTTGCGGCCTGGCAGAAGGCAGCCTGCGCCACGCATATCTTCGGCCTGCTGCCCGGCCATCACGGCCGGGCGGAGACCAACAATAACGCTGCGCCAGACGAGAAGGCCTCATGAGCGATCATCCCGACCTCATCCTGCATCGCGGCCTGTTCACGACGCTCGACCGCTCCAATCCGCAGGTGAATGCGGTGGCGATCAAGGACGGCGTGTTCACGGCTGTCGGCCATGAGCCGGACGTGATGAAGCTCGCCGGCCCGAAGACCAAGCTGATCGACCTCAAGGGCCGGCGCGTGCTGCCGGGCTTGATCGACAATCACCTCCACATCATCCGCGGCGGGCTCAACTTCAACATGGAGCTGCGCTGGGACGGCGTGCGCTCGCTCGCTGACGCCATGGCGATGCTGAAGGCGCAGGTCGCGATCACGCCGCCACCGCAATGGGTGCGCGTGGTCGGCGGCTTCACCGAGCACCAGTTCGCCGAGAAGCGGCTGCCGACCATCGACGAGCTCAATGCGGTGGCGCCGGATACGCCGGTGTTCCTGCTCCACCTCTACGACCGCGCCCTCCTGAACGGGGCTGCCTTGCGCGCCGTCGGCTACGACAAGGACACGCCGCAGCCGCCGGGCGGCGAGATCGTGCGCGATGCCCAGGGCAATCCGACCGGCCTGCTGCTCGCCAGGCCGAATGCCGCCATTCTCTATGCCACGCTCGCCAAAGGCCCAAAACTGCCGTTCGACTATCAGCTCAACTCGACGCGCCACTTCATGCGCGAGCTGAACCGGCTCGGCGTCACCGGCGCGATCGATGCCGGCGGCGGCTTCCAGAACTATCCCGACGACTATGCCGTGATCCAGAAGCTGTCCGATGACGGCCAGCTCACGATCCGGCTCGCCTACAATCTGTTCACGCAGAAGCCGAAGGGCGAGAAGGACGATTTTCTGCGCTGGACGCAGAGCTCGTCCTACAAGCAGGGCAACGACTATTTCCGGCACAACGGCGCTGGCGAGATGCTGGTGTTCTCCGCCGCCGACTTCGAGGATTTTCGCGTGCCGCGGCCGGACATGCCGGCCGAGATGGAAGGCGAGCTCGAGGAGGTCGTGCGCATCCTCGTGCAGAACAAATGGCCGTGGCGGCTGCACGCGACCTATGACGAGACCATCTCGCGCGCGCTCGACGTGTTCGAGACCGTCAACCAGGACACGCCGCTCGACGGTATCAACTGGTTCTTCGATCATGCCGAGACCATCTCGGACCAGTCGATCGACCGCATCGCGGCGCTGGGCGGCGGCATCGCCGTGCAGCACCGTATGGCCTATCAGGGCGAGTACTTCGTCGAGCGCTATGGCTTTGGCGCAGCCGAGGCGACGCCGCCGGTGAAGAAGATCCTGGACAAGGGCGTCAAGGTCTCGGCCGGTACCGATGCGACGCGCGTCGCGTCCTACAATCCCTGGGTCTCGCTGTCGTGGCTGGTGACCGGCCGCACCGTCGGCGGCCTGCGGCTTTACCCGCAGCGCAACTGCCTCGACCGCGAGACGGCGTTACGGATGTGGACCGAGAACGTCACCTGGTTCTCCAATGAAGAGGGCAAGAAGGGTCGCATCGAGGTCGGACAGTTCGCCGATCTGATCGTGCCGGATCGGGACTTCTTCGCCTGCGCCGAGGCCGAGATCGCCGACATCACGAGCCACCTCACCATGGTCGGCGGCCGCGTGGTCTACGCAGCGTCGGACTTCAAGACGCTCGACGACGCCGTGCCGCCGCCTGCGATGCCGGATTGGTCGCCGGTGCGCCGCTTCGGCGGCTACGGCGCGTGGCTCGCGAAAGATGAGACCGGCGCGGTGCGTGCCCAGGCGATGCAGATGTGCGGCTGCGCCAACTCCTGCGGCGTGCACGGCCACGATCACGCACGCTCCTGGTCGAGCCAATTGCCGGTCGCTGATCTCAAGAGCTTCTGGGGCGCGCTCGGCTGCGCCTGCTGGGCGGTGTAATGGCCGCAATGTCCGATACGCCGCGGCCGATCGCCGTGGTGCTCGATTGGCCGTGGCTGTGGCCCGCAGTCCGCCTCGCGCTGGTCTCGGCCTATCTGATCGGCGGCCTCCAGAAGCTCGCGGACTTCCCGGGCGCGATCGCCGAGCAGGCCCATTTCGGCCTGCAGCCGGCGGCGCTGTGGGCGGCCGCTGCGATCGCCGTCGAGCTGATCGGTTCGCTGCTCGTCGTGTTCAACCGGTTGGTCTGGCTCGGCGCCGGCGGGCTCGGCGTGCTCACCTTTGTCGCCATGCTCACCGCCAACGACTTCTGGCACATGCAGGGCCATGACCGCTTCATGGCGCTCAACGCTTTCTTCGAGCATCTCGGGCTGATCGCCGGTCTCGTGCTCGTCTCCGTCATGTCCTGGCGCGCGCGCCGCGCCTGATCTGCGTCTTCCTGTCTGAGGTTGTCATGTCCCGTCATCTGCTCGGCGCACTCGTCGCCACCTCGCTGCTCGCCGTTCCCGCGCTCGCCAAGGACACCGCGCCGCTCGTCGGCGTCGGTGCGCAATACGATACGACGCATGTCTACGTCGCGCCCGACGACGTCGAGAAGTTCGTGACGAGCTTCCTCGCCACCTTCGGCGGCCAGAGCACCAAGCAGGTCGTCGCCACGGTGACGCCGACGCCGAGCAGCACGACGTCGCAACTGCTGCAGACGCCGGTCGGTACGGTGTCGCTGTTCGGCTTCAAGACTCCGATCCCATATCCGTTCGGCGCCGAGCGCACCGGCTATCTCGTCACCGACATGGACGCCGCCATCAAGGCGGCCAAAGCCGCCGGCGCCAATGTCGTGGTCGCGCCGTTTCCCGATCCGATCGGCCGCGATGCCGTGATCCAGTGGCCGGGCGGCGTCAACATGCAGCTCTACTGGCACACGACCAAGCCGTCCTATGCGGCGTTCGAGACGGTTCCGGAGAACCGCGTCTATGTCTCGGCCGATCGCGCCGAAGCCTTCACGCGCGCCTTCCTGCGCTTTGCGAAGGGCAAGGTCGTTTCCGACGAGGCCAAGGCGCCTGGCGTCGAGATCGGCCGTCCCAACGATCACTACCGGCGTATCCGCATCGAGTCGGTGTTCGGCCGCATGACCGTGCTCGTCACCGACGGCCATCTGCCATATCCGTTCGGCCGCGAGATGACCGGCTACGAGGTCGCCGATCTCAAAGCCACGCTAGACAAGGCCAAGGGCGCGGGCGCGACCGTGCTGGTCGAGCCCTTCACCGCCGACAAGCGCGAGCAGGCGCTGGTGCAGTTTCCCGGCGGCTATGTCGCGGAAATCCACGCGCTGGTAAAGTAGCCCGATGGGGACGCACGTGCGGATGGGGCAGGCACTGACGAGGACGGCGGCCGCTGTTGCGATGATCGCAGCGTCGTGCGGCGTGGCCGACGCCGAAGACAGCCGTCCCGCCATCCGCACCAACCGCTGGCAGGAGGACTGGTCCGTTCTTGCCAATCCGGCGCTGCGCACGCAGCCGTTCGATCCGATCAAATACATCCCGCTGCAGGCCGGCGTGCCGCAGAGCTACGTCTCGTTCGGCATGACCCTGCGCGAGCGGTTCGAGAGCCTGGACGCGGCGAGCTTCGGCATCGGCGGCGCCAAGCCCGATTCCCATGTCCTGCAACGGCTGCAGATCCACGTCGACGCGCATTTCGACGAGCACTGGCAGGCCTTCGTCCAGCTCGAGGACGCGAGAGCCTTCGGCAAGGCCAACATCACGTCGGTCGACCAGAACCCGCTCGATCTCCGGCTGGCTTTCCTCGCCTACGTCAACGCGACGGAGCAGGGCACGTTCAAGGCCCGTGTCGGCCGGCAGGATTTCGACTTCGACCTGCAGCGCTTCGTCTCCTCGCGCGACGGGCCGAACGTGCGCCAGTCCTTCGACGCGCTGTGGGGCGATTGGGAAAGCGGTCCCTGGCGCTTCATCGGCTTCGTCAGCCAGCCGGTGCAGTACAATCTGGTGCGGCCGTTCGACGATACGTCCAACGGCAAGTTCCTGTTCCACACCTTCCGCGTCGAACGCCACGTGCTCGGCACCAACGAGCTGTCCGCATACTACTCCTACTACCAGCGCGACAATGCGCGCTTTCTCGACGCCGCGGGCCTCGAGCAGCGCCACGTGCTCGACCTCCGCTTCGCCGGCAAGCTCGCCGGTTTCGATTGGGATCTCGAAGCCATGGGGCAGGCGGGCTCGGTGGGCGCCAAGCAGATCCGCGCCTGGGGTGCCGGCGCCCGCGCCGGCTACACCTTCGCCGACATCGCCTGGCAGCCGCGGATCGGCCTCCAGCTCGACGGCGCCTCCGGCGACCGCCATCGCGGCGACGGCCGGATCGAGACCTTCAATCCGCTGTTTCCGAACGGCTACTACTTCTCGCTCGCCGGCTTCACCGGCTACACCAACCTGATTCACCTCAAGCCGTCGCTGACCGTGAAGCCCACCGCGGCGCTGTCGTTCATGGCCGCGATCGGCCTGCAATGGCGCGCGACGATTGCGGACGCGATCTACGTCCAGCCCAATGTCGCGGTGGCCGGCACCGCCGGGCAGGGCAGTCTCTGGTCCGGCGCCTATGCGCAGCTGCGCGCCGACTATCGCTTCGATGCCAACCTCACCGGTGCGATCGAGGCCGTGCATTACGACATCGGCGACACGCTGCGCCGCGCCGGCGGGCACGATTCGAATTACATCGGCGTCGAGCTGAAATACGCGCTCTGATCAACGAAGGCAGGCAACCCATGGCGACCACGGACTCGCGTATCGTCCCGCTGCTGCTCAGCGTCAATGCCGGCTATGTCGACACCGCCGGCTTCCTCGCGCTGCAGGGCCTGTTCACCGCGCATGTCACCGGCAACTTCGTCACCTTCGGCGCGGCGCTGGCGCTTGGAACGTCCGGCGCCATCGCAAAACTGCTGGCGCTGCCGGTGTTCTGCGTCGTCGTGATCGCGACGCGGCTGACCGGCACGCTGCTGTCGCGCAGATGGTCGCGCGCGTTCGAGATCCTGATCGCCGTCAAGCTGGTGCTGCTCGTCCTCGGGGCCGCGCTCGCCATCCATTTCGGCCCGTTCCACAACGGCGACAGCCACGAGGCGATCCTTACCGGCATGGTGCTGGTGGCGGCGATGGCGATCCAGAACGCCGTGCATCGGATCCATCTGCCGACCTCGCCGCCCTCCACCCTGATGACCGGCACCACCACGCAGGTGATGATCGACATCGCCGACAAGATCTATGTCGGCGACAAGGGCCAGGCACCGCCGCCCGCGCGGTTGGTGCAGATGGCGGTCAACGTCGCGGCCTTCGCGCTCGGCTGCGGCGCGGCCGCGCTGCTGTTCGTCAGGCTCGGCAGCTGGTGCTTCGTGATCCCGCCTGTTGTCGCTGCGCTGACGCTCGTCGCGCGCATGGCTGGTCCGCCGCCGGCGCGCTGAACTCCAGATCGTCATCGCGTCGAGCCGATCCGATCGTGCCTACGATTGGATGACGGAAATTTTAGGGTCCGCTCACGAAAAGTTATCGATCCCGAAGCGGCCCTCCGGGCTTGCCTGTTGAGATCCGTTCTCTATTTTAGAACGGAACAGTTTCGTTCTTTTCGGAGCGCCGCAATGGCCGTCCAGTCGTCCACCACCGAGTCCACGCCGCCCTCCAAGCCTTCCGATCCTGCCGTCCCGGCGCGCGAGCGCGCGTTGAAGCAATGGCGCGGCGATGCCGTCAAGGAGCTCCGCCGCGAGGCCGATCGAGAAACGCATCAGCCGGATGAGACTGCTCCCGCCCCGGAGGGGCAGAGCGAGCAAGGCGACAAGCCGCGCCGTGGCATGCTGCGGCGGCACCCGGTGGGCGCCGCGCTTGGTCTCGTCGTGCTGCTGGCGGCCGCTTCCGGCGGCTACATCTATTACGACGCGGCGGGCCATTTCGAGAGCACCGACGACGCCTTCATCGCGGCCCGCCAGTTCTCGATCGCGCCGAAGGTCTCGGGCTACATCACCGCGGTTCCGGTCACCGACAACCAGCACGTCAAGGCCGGCGACGTGATCGCCCGCATCGACGACCGCGACTACAAGACGGCGCTGGCGCAGGCCGAGGCGCAGGTCAGATCGGCGGAGGCCGCGATCCACAATATCGACGCGCAGATCGCGGTTCAGCAGGCGCAGATCACCGCGGGCCAGGCCCAGGTCGACCAGTCACAGGCCGGGCTGACCTTTGCCGAGCAGCAGGCCAAGCGCTATCAGGACCTCGCCCGCACCGGCTCCGGCACCGTGCAGAGTGAGCAGCAATACACCTCGCAGCTTCAGCAGGCGAAGGCCGGGCTGACCTCGGCGCAGGCCAACCTGCAGGTCGCGCAGCGGCAGCTGGAATCGCTGAAGGCCCAGCGCGAGAGCGCCGATGCCAATCTCGCCCAAGCGCAGGCCCAGCGCGACCAGGCGCAGCTCAATCTGTCCTACACGACGGTGACCGCGGCGCAGCCCGGCCGCATCGTCAATCTCAGCGCCGCCGATGGGCAGTTCGCAGCCCAAGGCACGGCGCTGTCGATGTTCGTGCCCGACGAGGTCTGGGTCACCGCCAATTTCAAGGAAACTCAGCTCGACCAGATGCGCCCCGGCCAGCCGGTGACCCTGGAGATCGATGCCTATCCGGAGCGCGAGATCCGCGGTCATGTCGCCAGCGTGCAGTCCGGCTCGGGCCCGGCGTTCTCACTGCTGCCGCCGCAGAACGCGACCGGCAACTACGTCAAGATCGTGCAGCGCGTGCCCGTAAGGATCGACATGGATGATCCGCCGACCGACGTCGCGCTCGGCCCGGGCATGTCGGTGGTGCCGACCGTGCGGGTCGATCCCAAGCCCTCGCTTTATGAGCGGCTGAAGGCCGTGCTGTGAGGAGGCTGATGCCATGAGCGATGCCGCCGCTCTCTCGGCGCCGCGCGCCGGCAGTCCGTGGATCATCGCGGTGCTGGTCGCGCTCGCGACCTTCATGGAGGTGCTCGACACCACCATCGCCAATGTCGCGCTGCCCTATATCGCGGGCGGCATGGGCGTCAGCCAGGACGAATCCTCCTGGGTGGTGACGACCTATCTCGTCTCCAACGCCATCATCCTGACGGCGTCGAGCTATCTCGCCAAGAGGCTGGGCCGCAAGACCTTCTTCATCATGTGCCTCGGCCTGTTCACCCTGAGCTCGGTGCTGTGCGGCTTCGCCTGGAATCTGCAGGTGCTGCTGCTGTTCCGTATCCTGCAGGGCCTCGGCGGCGGCGGCATGGTGCCGGTGGCGCAATCGATCCTCGCCGACTCCTTCTTGCCGGAGAAGCGCGGCCAGGCATTTGCGCTGTTCGGCGTCGCCGTTGTCGTCGCGCCGGTGGTCGGCCCGACGCTCGGCGGCTATCTCTCCGACAATGCCTCCTGGCACTGGTGCTTCCTGATCAACGGCCCGGTCGGCGTCGCCGCGATGGTGCTGATCGGACTGATCCTCAAGGAGCCGCAGGAGGTCACCGAGGAGCGGCGCAAGCAGGCGCACGGCTTCGACGTCGTCGGCTTCATCCTGGTCGCGACCTTCCTCGGCGCGCTCGAGCTGATGCTCGACCGCGGCCTGGAGGATGACTGGTTCGACTCCCGCTTCATCGTGATCACCGCAGCGGTCTGTGTGTCGGCCTTCATCGCTATGATCCCCTGGGAGATAAACCAGAAGAACCCGACGGTCGACGTGCGCATGCTGGCCTCGCGCCAGTTCGGCGCCTGCTTCCTGGTGATGCTCGCGACCGGCGCGATCCTGCTCGGCACCACGCAGATGCTGCCGCAGATGGTGCAGCAGGATTTCGGCTATACCGCCACCTGGGCCGGCCTCGTGCTGTCGCCCGGCGGCCTGGTCACCATGGCTATGATGTTCGCGGTCGGGCGGCTCTCGGGCAAGGTGCAGCCGAAATACATGATCATGACCGGCGCCGCCGTCGTGGCGTTCGCGATGTATGACCTCACCCGGGTCTACGCCAATGTCGACTTCTGGTTCTTCGCGGAGTCCCGCATGCTGATCGGCATCGGCCTGCCGCTGATCTTCCTCTCGATCACGACCGCGTCCTACAACGGCATTCCCCCTGAAAGGACCGACCAGGCTTCGGCGCTGATCAACGCCGCGCGCAACACCGGCGGTTCGATCGGCGTGTCGCTCGCCGCCAACATCCTGGCGCATCGCGGGCAGTTCCACCAAAATCGCCTTATCGAGGGCACGATCCCGTCGAACCCGGCCTATCAGGACACGCTGAACCAGGTGACCAACTACTTCGCCGCCCATGGCAGCTCGATGGTGCTGGCGAAGCAGCAGGCGCTGGCCTGGATCGGCCAGACCGTGCAGATGCAGTCCTCGCTGCTGGCCTATGTGGATGTGTACTGGGCCTTGATGCTGATCTCGCTGTCGGCCATCCCGCTGGCGCTGACCTTGCGCAAGGTGAAGCTCGGCGGCGGCCCGGCAATGGCGCATTGAGGGGGAGTTGGTGTCTCCGCTGTCATTCCGGGGCATTCGCGCGCAAAATGGCGAAGCCATTTTGAAGCAGCGCGAATGAGCCCGGAATCCATACCCACGGGCCGCCATGTTGGGCGAGAGCTGCAGTGCGTAGACCGGTGGTACGCCATTGATGGTCGTGGTTATGGATTCCGGGCTTGCGCTGCGCGCGCCCCGGAATGACGGAGGAGAAAGCGAGTGAGATCGCTGCAGGGCGAGCGAGCGGACTTAAATCGCCTCGTCCGCGATCCCGTTCCGCAGCAGTCCGATACGGTCGATCTCCACTTCCACCACATCCCCCGGCTTCATCCACAGCGGCGGCGTGCGGCGGGAGCCGACGCCGCCGGGGGTGCCGGTGGCGATGACGTCGCCGGGCTCGAGCCGGGTGAAGGAGGAGCAATATTCGATCTGGCGCGGGATATCGAAGATCATCTGGCTGATCGTCGCCTCCTGCACCACCTCGCCGTTCAGCCGCGTCTGCAGCTTCAGCGGGCCGAGATCGTCGATCTCGTCAGCCGTCACCAGCCACGGGCCGAACGCGCCGGTGTCGGGGAAATTCTTGCCCGGGGTGAACTGATGCGTATGGCGCTGGAAGTCGCGCACGCTGCCCTCGTTGTAGCAGGCATAACCGGCAATGTGCTGGAACGCCTCACTGCGCGGGATATAGCGGCCGGGCTTGCCGATGATCACGGCGAGCTCGCCCTCGAAATCCAGATCGGTCGAGACGCGCGGGCGGATGATGTTCGCCAGATGCCCGGTCTGGCTGTTGGGGAAGCGGCCGAACACCGTGGGGTTCTCGACCTCGGAGCGACCGGTCTCCTTGCGGTGGGTCTCGTAGTTCAGGCCGATGCAGAGGATCTTGTCGGGGTTGGGGATGACAGGCAGGAAGGTGATGGCCGAGAGCGAATGCCGCTTGGCGCTGCTCGTCGCGGCAGCGACCTCCTTCAGCGCATCGGCGGCAATCACCGACTTCAAATCGGGAAAGCGGTCTCGCAGGACAGCGCCGAGATCGGCGACCTCATCGCCTTCGACCAGTCCCCAGGACTTGACATTGTTGATTTCAAAACTCGCGAATTTCATGGGATGTCCTCTGGTCAGGTCGAGACCGCCGCGACGGCGGAGGGGGAGGTTGGTTCCTGCGCCGTCCGCGCGAAGCGCGCGATGGTGCGCTCCGGGAAGATCAGGGCGAAGGCGGAGAGGGCGCCGACGATGAGCACGCCGGCGGTGAAGGTCATGGCATGGGCATAGCCCAGCGGCGCGTTGCTGCCGGCCTCCCCGACGATCCAGCCGGTGAGTGCGTTCGAGACCAGCGCCGAGGCGGCGTTGCCCGAGTAGATCACGACGATCAGCCGTCCGCGTTGCACGGCCGGCGCGATGGCGCCGAGCGCGACCGGCCCGAAGATCGTCGTGAGGCTTGGCGCGGCGAAGGCGATCGCGACGCAGGCGAGCTGCAGCGGGCCCGTCGTGACGATGCTGAGCAGCAGTGCGCAGCCGGCAGCGAGCAGCGCGAGGCCCGAGGCGTGGCCGAGGCAGGCGCGCAGGCTGAAGCCCTTGCGCTGCAGAACTTGCGTCAGCCAGGAGCCGCCGAGCAGCAGCGGCGACTGGAACAGGTAGATGGCCGAGATGATCCAGCCGACATCGACCTGCTTGTAGCCGAGCCCGAGCTGCAGATAGGGCGGCAGCCAGGTCGCAGACATGCCGACGATCCAGTACGACGCGGTCGACATGATGATGACGCCGATCACCGTGGCATCGCCCCACAGCACGCGCGCGGGCAGCGCCTTGTCCTTGGCCACGACAGCTTCCGGCGCATGTGCGGCCGAGTAGGGGCCTTCGCCGCCGATGAAGAACCAGCCGAGCATCCAGGCCAGCCCGAGCAGGCCGCAGAACAGGAATCCGGTGCGCCAGCCGTAGTTGACGATGACATAGGTCAGGATCGGGCCGCCGGCGAGCAGGCCGACGCTGATGCCCTGCAGCACCACCGCGCTCGGGACACTGCGTTTGTCGGCGGGAAACCAGTTGTAGCAGGCGTGCAGCGCGGTCGGCAGGCCCGGGCCTTCACCGGCGCCGAGGATGATGCGGCAGACCACAAGCACCGCGATCGAGCCGGAAAAGAAGATCGGCAGCTGCGTCGCCGACCAGACGCCGGCCATGATCAAGAGCAGCCATTTCACCGGAAAGCGGCCGACCACGAACATGCCGACGGCCATGCCTGACAGCGAGAACAGCAGGAAGAAGCTGCTGCCGATCAGGCCGAAATCCTTCGGGCTGAGTCCCAGCTCCTTCATCATCGGCACGGCCGAGAGGCCGAACACCAGCTTGTCGAAGAAATTCAGCGTCTGGAACAGGAACAGCATGATGAGGACGGCGATCGCGCGTCCTCCCGCTGATCCGCTCGCGGTCTCGGTCGTTGTCGTCATGGCGCTTCCCCTTTGATGTTTTTGTTTTGATTAGTTCAGTCGTTCGTGCAGCTCGGTCAGCAGCGCCGCGAGCTCCGGCGTGTCCGCGGCGACGCCGTAGACGTAGTGATCGGGCCGCACCAGTGCGGCGCTGCAGCCATGGCGCTCGAACCATCGCGCGACCACGCCGCTCTCTTCGGTCAGGCCGCTGCCACCGATGGTGATCACATGGATGTGGGCGTCCGCCTGCGCGCTTGGTGCGCGCCGTCCGTCGAGGACCAGCCGCCATCCGGTTCCAGCGACCGCATCGAGCAGGACACGTTCCCCATCTCGCAGAATCCAGGGCTGTGGAAACAGCGTGCCGTTGGCGGCGTTCGCCTTCGTCGCCAGCAGGCCCGTGGTCAGCGGCGGCACGATCTCCTGCCGGGTGATGGTGCGCGGCGCGCCGCCGCCCTCGGCGAGGATGCGCGCGTCACGGGCTGCGGCAGCCACGGGGTCCTGCTCGCAGATCACGCGGCCGATCGCCTTGATGCGGGTGGTGAGCTCGCGGACATGGGTGCTGCGCTCGACCTCGTAGCTGTCGAGCAGCGCCGACCCCGATTGACCGCGCAGCACGCGAACGAGCTTCCAGCTGAGGTTGGCAGCATCGCGCAGGCCCTGGCACATGCCCTGGCCGATGAAGGGCGGCTGCTGATGCGCGGCATCGCCGGCCAGCAGCACGCGGCCGTCGCGCCAGCGGCCGGCGACCAGCGCATGGAAGCGGTAGCTCGCCGCGCGCCACAGCTGGCCATCCTCAGGCGAGAGCCAGGGTGAGAGAAGTTGCCAGACCTGCCCGGGCTGCTCCATCGCATGTCGGTCTTCGCCCGGGCGCAGCATGATCTCGAAGCGACGGTGGTTGCCGGGGCCGATGATGTAAGTGGTCGGCCGCGCCGGATTGCAGAATTGGGCCGCGGTCGCCGGCAGCCTGCTCATACCGCTGTCGTTGACCAGCAGGTCGACGACCAGCCAGGGCTCGTCGAAGTCGAGATCGTCGAAGCCGATGCCGAGGGTCTGGCGGACGGTGCTGGAGGCGCCGTCGCAGGCGATGACGTAGTCGGCCGTGACCTCGCGCGTGCTGCCGTCCTCGCGCTTCAAAACGACGGTCGCGGCGTTCGCATCCTGACGGATGTCGACCAGGGTCGTGCCGAGCTCGACCGTGACGGAGGGGCAGTCGGCGACGCGGTCGCGCATCACCTGCTCGACCGGCGGCTGGGTGAACACCATGCTCGGCGTGTAGCCGAGCGGGTAGGGCGGGCCTACCATGTCGATGCGGCGGATCAGTTGTCCTTGTGCGCCGAAATGCTCCGAGGCCGGAAACGGCGCGACGTAGCGGCTGACTTGCTCGGCGATGCCGAGATTGTCGAACAGCCGCATGATCTCGTGATCGAGCGCGATCGCGCGCGGCTTGTCGTAGATCTCGCGGGCACGGTCGATCGCAAGCGCGCTGACGCCCTCGCGGCCGAGCAGGCTTGCCGCAAAGGCGCCGGTCGGCCCGAAGCCGATGATGACGACCTGATGGTGTTCTGTGTTCGACGTGGCGGACATGGCGCGCGAATCTCGGCGTTGGAAGAAGGTCAGGCGGCGAAGCCAACCGCGAGCTGCGCGGCCTTGACGTGCTCGGCCTTGGGCGGCGCGATGCCCCATTGATCGGTGCGGCCGGGCGGCCAGACCCAATGCTCGGGACCGCGCACGACGTAGTCGTCGTCGACCTGCAGCACCTCGGCGGTGTATTCGATGACGATGCCCTGGGGATCGAGGAAATAGGCGAACACGTTGTCGCCGGGGCCGTGGCGGCCGACGCCCCAGGCGATCGGATAGCCGGCATCGATCATGCGGCCCGATCCGCGCATCACGCCTTCCCAGGTCGGCATCAGGAAGGCGACGTGGTTGAGGCCGTTCACCTTGGCGCTCGCGATGACGACGGCATGATGGTCGGAATTGCAGCGCACGAAGGCCATCGCCGCCGAGCGATCCGTGAGCTTGAAGCCAAGCGCGTGTTCGTAGAAGGCGGCGGTAAGGTCGACATCGGTGCTGTTGAGATTGACGTGAGCGAGGCGCTCCGGAAGCTCCGGTCGTGATGGCCTGGCCTCGTGCGTGACGTCGCCATGCACGAAGCGCAGCGTGCAGCCCTCGGGGCTGCGCAGGCTCATGATCACGCCGCCATCGGGCGCCGGGTTCGACGCGGCGGCTGCGATCAAGGTCGCGCCCTGTTGAAGGGCGTTGCGCGCGATGGTGTCGAAATCAGTGGCTTCGGCGACACGGAACGTCACGGCCTTCAGCTCGGTGCGATCGCTCCGGTGCAGCGCGACGACGTGATGGTCGCGTCCTGTGGCGCGCAGGTAGATGACGCCGTCCGCGGTGGCGACCCGCTCCAGCCCCCAGACGTCGCGATAGAACGCCTCGGACCGGCCAAGATCGGGCGTGCCGAGGTCGACGCTGCGTAGAGCCGTGACCGGAAATCGGGTCATGGACGAGTCCTCCGGCGCGCCCCCTGAGAGGAGCGCGCGATGTTTCTTGTCATGGCCGGCGATCCGGCGAAGTTCTTTTATTACATAAAAAATCGAAATCAATCAGAATTTATAAATTTTATGTTTCAGGGTGAAGCTCTATACAAGAGCGGCGATTCCGAGGGGAGATCGAACGTGGACGCGGTGATCGAGGTCGAGGGGCAGGGCCCGTCGACCCAGGCAAGCCATGTGTATGACCGGCTGCGGGAGGACCTGCTGTCCGGGCGGCTCGCGCCATCGCGCAAGCTGCAGATGCGCTTCCTGACCGAGACCTATCAGACCGGGCAGACGCCGCTGCGCGAGGCGCTGAACCGTCTCACGGCCGACGGCCTGGTCGAGGTGCGCGAGCAGCGCGGCTTCTACGTCAAGGACATCAGCCGCGCCGAGCTCGCCGAGCTGACCAAGACGCGCTGCTGGGTCGAGGCGCTGGCGCTGCGCGAGTCGATGGCGGCGGCGACGCCGCAATGGGAGGAGCAACTGGTGCTGGCGCAGCATCGCCTGAGTCGCGCGCCGCGCTCGCTGAGCGCGACGACGTTCGAGGACAATCCGGAGTGGGAGAAGCTGCACCGGATCTATCACCGGGTCCTGATCTCGAACTGCGGCTCGCAATCGCTGATCGGGTTCTGTGGTCAGCTCGCCGACCAGCTCTATCGCTATCGCAGGCTGTCCATCCGCAAGGCGTTTCCCTCGCGCGCGGTGGGCGACGAGCATGCGGAGATCGTCGCGGCCGTGCTCGACGCGGACACGGAGCGCGCGGTCGCCTTGCTGACCGCACACTATCAGCGCACGGCCGACGTGATCCTGCAGGACGAGACGATCTTTCCGGAGCTGAAGGCAAAAAGCGCCGGGAAATAGCGCCATTTTGCGCGCGAATGCCCGGGAATGACGGCAGGCGACATCAGGTGCCGTTCGTGCAGGCCGAGGCCGGCTGCCAACAGCGCTGCGCTCTCACGTCGTCGCCGACAGGAAAAAGGCGACCCGTCCTTCGACGCAAGCCTGAAGCTCCTTCTTCAGCGCACGGATGTCCTCGCCGAGCAGCGCCCGCATCAGCATGGAGAACACCACTAGATCGATGAAGATCCGGGCCGTGTCCTCGATCCGCTCCGCCGCAAAGGCGCCCTTGCCGGCGAGGCCTTCTGCCCGCGCCAGCTCGCCGAGAACGTGACCGACATTGAGAGTGGCGCGCTGGCGCGCCGAGGCCTGGATTTCCAGCGTAAGGTCCGGGAAGCGGGGGTTCTCGGCAATGGCGGTGCGCATCAGGCCGATGGTCTCGTCCTCGAAGGCGCGCTCGATCAGCGTCACGCCGAGGTTCACGAGCCTGGAACGGAAGCTGCGTCCTTGCGGAACGAGGTTCTCATACTGCGTATTGCGCGCCGCCTGGCGGCCGATCACCGCCGCGAACAGCGCCGCCTTGCTGGGAAAGCGTGCATAGATCGTCGGCTTGCCGGCGCGCGCCGTCTGCGCGATCTCGTCGACGCTGGCGCCCTCGAAGCCGTTGGCGAGGAACACCGTCTTGGCGGCGTCCAGGATGCGCTCCTCGACCTCGCCGGCACGTTCGAGCGAGGGGCGCCCGACCTTGCCGCGCGCCGTCCTGGAAGCAGCCATCCGTTCCGCCATTGCCTTCCGTCGAGCTCGTTGTTGTTTCATCCTGTTTGGCACAGCCGCCGGCATTGATCAATCAACGCCGCGGCCGCGGCTCCCGCATGCGCATTGCGGAATATCGGCTTGCCTCCGGGGTCCTCAGACTCCAGACTGCAACCAACGACCGGGAGGAAGCCATGAACCGTAAGCTCGTTTTGGCGGTGCTCGTCTCGACATGCGCTGCGGGGTTGCCGTCGGCTCGTGCCGAAACCGTCATCTTGAAGTCCGAGCTCAAGGCCGCCAACGAGGTCCCGCCGAATGCGAGCGCCGCGTCCGGCACGGCCGAAGCGAGCTTCGACACCACCACCAAGACGCTGGTCTGGACGATCACCTTCTCCGGCCTGAGCGGCCCGCCGATCGGCGCGCATTTCCACGGACCCAGCGAGCCCGGCAAGAATGCCGGCATCGTGCTGCCGTTCAAGAGCCCGGAGTCGCCGATCACGGGGGCGTCCGCGCTCACCGAGGCACAGGCGGCGGATCTGCTCGCCGGCAAATGGTACGCCAACATCCACACCCAGGCCAATCCGGGCGGCGAGATCCGTGGACAGATGACGAAGCAGTGACCGCGGCCCTCAGGCCGCCAGCACCGGCGTCTTGGTCTGCTCCGCAGGGGCCGCGGCGCGGCGCACGTCGAGGAAGTGCTTGAAGCGATCGAGCGACATCGGCGGCGCGACCAGATAACCCTGGCCTTCCTCGACCCCGCAGGCGAGCAGCGCAGCGACCTGCTCCTGATGCTCGATGCCCTCGGCGACCACTGACATCTCCAGCTCGCGCGCCAGCGCCACCAGCATCTGCACCACGACGACGGCGGACTGGTCGCGGGTGATCGCGTCGACGAAGAACTTGTCGATCTTCAGGATGCGCGCGCCGAGCCGCTGGATGGTGGACAGGCCGCTATGGCCGATACCGACGTCGTCGAGCGCGATGCGGAAGCCGAGATCGCTGAGCTCCTTCACGACATCGGTCGCCTTGTCGAGATCGGCGAGCTCCTCGCGTTCGGTCACCTCGAGCACGACCTGGCGGGTCGAGACCGACGAGGATGCGACCACCTTGCGCAGATCGTCGATGAAGCCGGCGCCGAGCAGATGCCGCGGCGTGATGTTGACGGACAGCTTGAACAGCTTGTCCTGCCGCATCTCGGGCTGCAGCCCGCGCAGCGCGGTTTTCAGGATCTGCCAGGTCAGCCTTTCGATGCGGCCGGAGCTTTCGGCCAGCGGGATGAAGCTCATCGGCGGAATCAGCCGGCCGTCCGGCTTCTCCCAGCGCGCCAGCATCTCGCAGCCGACGATGTCGCCGGTCTTCAGGCTGAAGGTCGGCTGCACATAGGGCTTGAACTCATTGCCCGCGAGGGCGCGGTCGAGCTCGGCCACCGGATCGACAGGGCGGCTCAGATAGCTCGCCAGCAGCAGCCCGAACACGCCGCCGAGCATGCCCGCGGCGAGCATCGTCAGCAGATAGGACATGTCGTGGCGCGCACTGAGGCTGTACGGCCGCACATGGATGGTGGCCTGCAGCGGATAGCGATCGGACACCGTGGTGAAGGCGACGCTCTGGGTCGGCGGCTTGGATGACGCGTCGGGATGATAGCCCGCGACCTGCTCGCCATCGGGCAGCGTGAGGGTGACGTGGCTCTCGGCGCGCAGGCCGGCCGGCATCACGTCGAGCAGATTGCCGTCGATGCGCAGGATCGCCGCCAATGAGCGCTGTGCGTCGATGTCGCGCAGCACGCCGAACGCGGCGCCCGTGAACTGCGCGACGCGGAACAGCCGCAGCTGGCCGTCGGCCGACTGGAACATCTCGTCCCGCCGCGCCCAGCCATTGTCGAATTCGAGTGTCTCGGAATAGGCCGCGCAGAGCACGGACCCCTCGCGGTCGACGGTGCGGATGTCCTTGACGATGGTGCCTTGGTAGACGTGCAGGCGCAGCGCCTGCAGCGCGATGGCGCTGCAATCCATCGGTCCCTTCGCGATGAGGCGATGCAGGATGGAGCCGGCGGAGTCGATCGCGGCTTCGGAGCGGCGCAGTGCCACCTTGCTGAGGTCGCTGAGCTGGCGCGCGGTCTGGTTGCCGATCAGCGCAGTCACGGCGAGATCGGCGCCGGCCAGGAAGATCCCGACACAGGCGACCACCGCCCCGACACGAAGCATGTGTTTGCGCTGCAATGCCATCGTGTCCGTGAACGCCCCCCGTGTGACCACGGAGCATCGTTCAGCCCAACCTTCAACTTTTCGTATATTCGCGACCTCGGGGCCGGCCGCAGCGGTCAGCGCAGCTGCGGCCGCCGAAAGCTGGTTAAGGAAGTGCTACCGAGGCAGCTCAGGCCGCCTTGTCGGGGGCGCTGCCCGGCACGGCGGTTTCGGCCCGCCCGGCCGACAGCAGCATCAGGGCCGCGAGCGCCGACAGGCTCAGGCTCGCCGAGACGATCAGCACGAAACGGCCGAGCGCGTCGATCAGCAGTCCGAACAGCAGCGGCGCAAAGGCCTGGCAAATCCGCGACGGCGCGCCGATCAGGCCGAGCCGGTAGGCGTAGTTGGCGGGGCCGAAGATCGCGAGCGGCAGCGTGCCGCGGGCAATCGTGAGAATGCCGTTGCCGGACCCGTGCAGCAGCGCGAAGGCCGCCGCGGCGCCGCCGCCGAACAAGCCGATCGTCAGCGCGCCGAGCGGATGGGTGATGCAGGCGAGCCGTGCCGAGGCGAGCGGATGGAAGCGGCTGAGGAAACCGGCCTCGAACACCCGTGCGGCGACCTGCGCCGGCCCGATCATCATGCCGGCGAACAGCGCCTGCGCCGGCGTCGCGCCGAACGCCTCCATCAGCCGCGGCAGGTGCACGGCCATCGCCGCGGTCACGGTCCAGGCAGCCGCCATCGCGAAGGCGATCAGCACCATCGGGCGATCGAGCGGAATGTTCGGTTTGCCCGTCGGCACCTCGCCGGGCGCCATCGCATTGGCGCGGGGCAGCGACAGGTTGAGCGGCAGGCCGATCACGAGATGCGCGATCGCCCAGGCGAAGCAGGTCTCGCGCCAGCCGATCGTCGCGAGCCCCCAGGTGCTCAGCGGCCATCCGACCGTCGAGGCAAAGCCGGCGAGCAAAGTGATGCCGGTGATCGCGCCGCGGGCATCACGGCCGTAGATGCGTCCGAGCGCGCCGAACGCGGCATCATAGAGACCGAGCCCCATGCCGACGCCGAGCCACAGCCACGCGATCGCCATCACCCAAAGCGAATGCGACAGGCCGAGCAGCGCGAGCCCGATCGCCAGCACGATGTTGGAGGCGCAGAGCACCTGACGGCCGCCGACGCGATCGATCTGGCGGCCGATGCGCGGGCCGAGCAGGCCGGAGATGATCAGCGAGGCGGAGAACGCGGCGAAGAACCAGTTGTTGGAGAGGCCGAGATCCCTTGCGATCGGGTCGGCGAGGATCGCCGGCAGATAATAGCTCGATCCCCAGGCCAGGGTCTGGGCGGTGCCGAGAGCGATGACCACGCCCAGCCGTCGTGCCTGCATTCCGTTCGACCTCTCGTCAGTTCTGCGTCATGAGCAGCCGCAGCCCGTGCGCCCGGCCGCCTTGGCCTTAGCGTCGTCGGCGCAACAACTGTCTACGCCGGACGGCGGCGGTCCGCCACAGCAGCCGGACAGGGCTGCAATGCTCTCGAGCCCGCCGCGGGTGCAGACGCCGGTTTCCGGCAGTTGCAGTTCGACGCGATGCGCCGCAGCCTTGTCGCCGGCGATGTCGGCCGTGATCGAGCGAACCTGCTCGTAGCCCGTCATCATCAGGAAGGTCGGCGCGCGGCCATAGCTCTTCATCCCGGCGAGATAGAGCCCGGGCTCGTCCGCCTGCGCCAGCTCGCGTGCGCCATGCGGCCGCACGGTCCCGCAGGAATGCTCGTTGGGATCGATCAGCGGCGCCAGCGCTGCCGGCGCTTCGATCGCGGGATCGAGCCGCAGCCGCAGCTCCGACAGCCATGACAGATCCGGACGGAAGCCGGTGGCGACGATCAGCTCGTCCGCGTCGATGCCGCGATCGCCGCCTGCGACGATCTGCAATCGGCCGTCCGCATCGTTGATCCCCGTGACATGAAATCCGGTCTCGACCCGGATGCGTCCCGAGCGGACCAGTGCGGCGAACGCCATGCCGAGCTCACCGCGTGCGGCGAGCTGGTCGGCGCTGCCGCCGCCGAACGCCTTGGCCGGATCGTCGCTGCGCAGCAGCCAGATCGCCTGCGTGCCGGGTTCGTCCTCGGCAAGCGCGGCGAGGTCGATCAAGCTGCCGATCGCCGAGTGGCCGGCGCCGAGCACGGCGACGGTCCTGCCGGCGTAGCGGCTGCGCCGCGCGCCCAGGACGTCCGGCATGCCGTAGGCGATGCGCGCGGCGTGCGCGGCCTCGCCGAGCGCGGGCAGGCCATTGCCGCCGGCCGGATTGGGCGAGAACCAGGTGCCGGAGACGTCGATCACGGCATCGGCCTGCATCGCCGCCTCGCCCTTGCCGTTCCGGTAGCGGATCTCGAACGGCGCAGCGGCGCGGCCCTTCGACTTGGCCTTGTCGAAGCCGACGCGGCTGATCGCGGTCACCCGATGCGACGTCTTGATGACGTCGCGCAGGGCCGTGCGGGTCGTCAGCGGCGCGAGATAGGAGTCGATCAGCTCACGCCCGGTCGGATAGACCTCCGGCTCGGGCGAATTCCACCCGGTGGCGGCGAGCAGCCGCGCCGCCGCCGTATCGACGTTGTATCGCCATGGTGAGAACAGCTGCACGTGCTGCCACTGCCGCACCGCATGCGCGGCCTCGGGCCCGGCTTCCAGCACGACCGGGCGCAGGCCGCGCTCCAGCGCATGCGCCGCGGCCGCTAATCCGACCGGGCCGGCGCCGATGATCGCGACCGTCTTGGTGCTCGTCCTGGCTTCCGTCATCACGCACCTCCCATGCTTCTAGAATTATCGAATTAAAGGCCAAGAGAAAGGGCTAAGAGAATCATGCGGCCGGCCGCGCCGTGCCACAGCCTTGCTCCTCGGCACAGCATTCCGAGACCAGAAATCCGAGCAGCGACCGCATCACGTCGTATTCGGCATGGCAGACCAGCGTCGTGCCCTCGCGCAGCTGCGAGATCAGCCCGACCGCAACCAGCGCCTTGACGTGATGCGACAGCGTGGAGGCCGGAATCTTCAGCCGCTCCTGCAGCCGTCCGACCGGCATCCCGGCATGCCCGGCGCGCACCAGCGCGCGGTAGATCTTCAGGCGCGTGGTGTTGCCGAGGGCTTCCAGGCGGGCGGCGGCGTCGTCGAGCTTCATGGGGCGCAGGATGCGGCGGAGGGCAACCGGAGTCAATCGATATTTCTAGTATCTTCGAAATAATAAAGAGAGCTGCGGGAAGCTTCAGGAGGGCGCTGCACGGCTATCTCAGCCGGTAGCCGGCATGGCAGCCGACGCAGGCCGCCATGGTCTCCGCCAGCGCCGCCAGCGCGGGCTTGAACTCGCCGGTGACGCCGGCGTTCTGCGCTGCGATGGCGAAGCGGCTTGCCGCCTTGTGCATGGCCGTGCCGGCCTCCTGCATGCCCTGCGGCATGAATCTGGCCACCTCGGCCGCGCCGTGCAGCCGCAGCGAGGTCATGCCGAGGCGCTGCTCGGCGATTCGGCCGGCTCTGTCCATGTCGCCCGCCGCAAGCGCCTCGTTGATCTGCTGCAGCGCCAGCAGATGGTCGCGCATGTTGGCGAGCGTGTGCTCGGCAAGCTCGGGCGGGAAGGCCACGCGCTCGCGCGTGTCGGCCGGAAGCGCTCCACCATGGCTGCCGTGGTCGTGGTGGCCGTGATGCTGCGCCGTGGCGATGCCAGCGGACGCAACCAAGGCCAGCATAATGGCGGCAAGACGCAGGCGCATGAGAACCTTCCATGTGATTGATCGCGTGATGTCCTCTCTAGACCTTGCGGCCGGGCTGCGCATATGATCCTGATCATATGCCGAGGACCGACCATTCCCCATCCGACGGCGCGCGTCCGCTCGACTGGCGCCGCCTCGCGGTTTTGTCGCCATTGCTCGCCGCGATGCCCGCGGCTACCAGGGTGCGGACGCGGCGCATCGAGGTGCCACGCCAGGGCGTGGTGTTCTGTCGGGGTGATCGCCCGCGGGCAATGTATTTCGTGCTGATGGGCGAGGTGAGATTGCTGCGCCGCTCGCGCGCCGGCGACGACATCATCCTGCAGCGGGCGCGGCAGGGCTTTCTCGCCGAGGCCAGCCTCGATCAGTCATCATATCATTGCGACGCCGTCGCAGCGCAGGATTCAGCACTGCTCGCGATCGACCGCCAGGCGTTCGCCGACGCGCTGCGCCGCCCGGAGATCCGGGACAAATGGAGCGACCATCTCGCCCGCGAGCTCCGCCAGGTCCGCGCGCAGTCGGAGCGGCTCAGCCTCAAGACCGCCCGCGAGCGGATCGTGCACTTCATCGAGACCGAAGGCGAGGGCGGCGAGCTCGCGCTCGACCGCTCGAAGAAGGACTGGGCCGCCGAGCTCGGCATCACTCACGAAGCGCTCTATCGCGCGCTGACACGCATGGCGCAGACTGGCGAGCTTGTCATCAGCGGCGCGCGCCTGCGCTTGTGCTGAGTGGATCAGCCGGATCATCGTTCGCGTCGGCATCGGACAATCCGACTCGAGGCCTTGACGTGCAGATTATATATCGATAATTCTGGATATATGGAAAACGAGAGCGCAGTTCTGGCCCTGGCGGCACTGGCGCAGCCGACGCGGCTGCAGGCCTTCCGCACCCTGGTGCAGCACGAGCCCGAAGGGCTGCCCGCTGGCGAGCTCGCGCGCCTGCTCGAAGTGCCGCAGAACACGTTATCGGCGCACTTGTCGGTGCTGGCGCGCGCCGGTCTCGTCAGCTCGATCAGGTACAGCCGCTCGATCGTCTATCGGGCCGACCTGGTGCAATTCCGGGAGGTTGCGCTGTTCCTGCTGCAGGACTGTTGCGGCGGCCGCCCCGAGGTCTGCGCGCCCGTCATCGAGAGCCTCACCCCATGCTGTCCGCCGAAGCGGAAGGAGAAGACCCGTGTCTGATCGCATCTACAACGTGCTGTTCCTGTGCACCGGAAATTCGGCGCGTTCGATCCTCGCCGAGTCGATCCTGCGCAAGGACGGCGCCGGCCGCTTCCGCGCCTTCTCCGCCGGTAGCACGCCGAAGGGCGCGGTGCACCCGTTGGCGCTCACGCTGCTCGCGCGCATGGACTATCCGGCCGACGATCTCAGCTCGAAGAGCTGGAGCGAATTTGCCGTGGCGGGCGCGCCGGTCATGGATTTCGTGTTCACGGTCTGTGACAACGCGGCCGGCGAGGCCTGCCCGATCTGGCCGGGGCAGCCGATGACCGCGCATTGGGGGATCGAGGATCCGGCGGCGGCCGAAGGCACGGAGCTCGAGAGGCTCGCCGCGTTCACCACCGCCTTCCGCTATCTGAAGAACCGCATCGATGCCTTCATCAACCTGCCGCTGGACCGGATCGATGCGTTGTCGCTCGGCACGCGGTTGCGCGAGATCGGGGCCGGCGAGGGCGCAACGTCGTTCCGCTCCGACGTGGCCTGACCGATGACCGTCTTCGAGCGCTATCTGACGGTCTGGGTGCTGCTCTGCATCGTCGTGGGCATCGGTCTCGGCCATCTCATGCCTGGACTGTTCGCGGTCGTCGCATCGGCCGAGGTCGCCCGGGTCAACCTGCCGGTGGCGGCGCTGATCTGGCTGATGATCATTCCGATGCTGCTGAAGATCGATTTTGCCGCGCTCGGCGGCGTCAGAGCGCATTGGCGCGGCATCGGCGTCACCTTGTTCGTGAACTGGGCGGTCAAGCCGTTTTCCATGGCCTTGCTCGGCAGCATCTTCATCGGCCACGTGTTTGCGCCGCTGCTCCCCGCAGGGCAGTTGTCGTCCTACGTCGCCGGCCTCATCCTGCTGGCTGCCGCACCTTGCACGGCGATGGTGTTCGTGTGGTCCAACCTCTGCGAGGGCGAGCCGCACTACACGCTGAGCCAGGTCGCGCTCAACGACGTCATCATGGTGTTTCTGTTCGCCCCGCTCGTCGGCCTGCTGCTCGGCGTCGCCTCGATCTCTGTGCCCTGGACCACGCTGCTGCTGTCGGTGCTGCTCTACATCGTGGTGCCGGTGATCGTGTCGCAGCTCCTGCGTCGGGCGTTGCTGCGCGCCAAGGGCGGCGCCTTCGAGCGCACCCTGCGCGTGCTGCAGCCGGTGTCGCTCGTGGCGCTGCTGGCGACGCTCGTGCTGCTGTTCGGCTTCCAGGGCGAGCAGATCCTGAAGCAGCCGGTCGTGATCGCGATCCTCGCCGTGCCGATCCTGATCCAGGTCTATCTCAATGCGGGCATCGCCTATTGGCTCAGTCGCCGGCTCGGCGTCGCCTGGTGCGTGGCCGCGCCCGCGGCCCTGATCGGCGCCAGCAATTTCTTCGAGCTGGCGGTCGCCGCCGCCATCAGCCTGTTCGGGCTCGACTCCGGCGCCGCGCTGGCAACCGTCGTCGGCGTTCTCGTCGAGGTCCCCGTGATGCTGTCGGTGGTGCGCATCGTCAAGGCGAGTCGCGACTGGTACGAAGCGGGGCTGCCGGCCTGAGCCCGTCGTGCGACGCGCGGCGCGGCGATCGGCATCACCGCCGCGGCTCGTCCTGCTCGTCGTCGTCGCCTTCGCGCTCCCGGCGGGACGGCTCGTAGCTCAGCAGCCGGCCGTCGGCGCGCTCGGCCAGCGCCGCAAGCTGCACCAGATGCGATGCGGCCCCGACATGGATGCGGGCCACCGGCTCCGGCGCCGTCTCCCGGCTCGCCTGCGCCACCGCGAGAATGCCACCGAGCCCCGCCAGCAAGGTTGCCAGCATCACCGTTCTACGCATGCCTATACTCCGAACTCGCTTGCGCCGGCCTGCTCGCGCGACGCCTGCATGAGAGCATGTCGCAACCGCGCTGACGGCATCCCGTCGCGCGGCGTCAGCGAATTGTCAGCTTGGCTCGGGCAGGATACGACGATATGCGAGTCTCCACCCCCGCATTCGGTCCGAGCGCAATTCCGACACCGGAAGTTCAAACTAAAACCCTCAGCGGTTTCCTAGCATTTGCGAATGCCCCGCAATCCGAAACCGGCGCGACGAATGAACGCCAGCTTCGATAATCAGAGCGCCAGGTCCAGGGAAGATCATGCATTTGCCTCAAATCGGACGGTTCATGCGCGTCACGTCGTTGGCGATGCTGATCTCGACGGCGGCGTCGGCGGCGACCGATGCGCGCGAGGATGATCGCGAGCGCCGCGATGCGGTGCGCCACGCCGTGGAGGCGGGCGACGTGCTGCCGCTGTCGCAGATCCTGCCGAGGTTGCGCGGCCGGATCGCGGGTGATGTAACGGGGATCGACATCGAGCGTCAGCGCGGCCGCTGGCGCTATGAGTTTCGGGTGATCGGGCGCGACGGCCGTGTGCTCGAAGTCTATGTCGATGCGCGTAGCGGAGAGATCGAGCGGATCGACCAAAAGTAGGATGAGTAGATGCGTGTGCTGCTGGTCGAGGACGATCCGCGGCTGTCGTCCGACCTGTCGCGGACGCTGCTGGCGGCCGGGTATCTGGTCGAGAGCTCCGACGATGGCGAGCAGGCCTGGTTTCTCGGCGACACCGAGGATTATGGCGCCGTGATCCTCGACCTGGGCCTGCCCGGCATGGACGGCCTGTCGGTGCTCAAGCGCTGGCGCAGCGCCGGGCGCCACATGCCGGTGCTGATCCTGACCGCGCGCGCGAGCTGGGCCGAGCGGGTCGACGGCATCGACGCCGGGGCCGACGACTATCTGCCGAAGCCGTTTCGCAACGAGGAGCTGCTGGCGCGGCTGCGCGCGATCGTCAGGCGCTCCGCCGGCCATGCCGCCCCGGTGCTCTCGTCGGGCGACCTGACGCTCGACGAGCGGCAGATGAAGGTCAGCCTGTCCGGCGTGCCGGTGGCGCTGTCGCAGCTCGAATACCGGCTGATCGCCTATCTGCTGCGGCAGAGCGGCCGCGTGGTGCCGCAGCACGAGCTTGAGGAGAACGTCTACGGCCTCGGCCACGATCACGATTCCAACGCGCTCGAGGTGCTGATCCGGCGCGTGCGCAAGAAGCTCGGCGCCGACATCATCGAGACCCGCCGCGGCTTCGGCTACATGATTGCGGAGACGGTCGAATGAGGCTGGGCTCGCTGCGGCTGCGGCTGGTGGCAGCGGGCACCATCGCGCTGCTGGTCGCGCTCGGCGTCGCCGGCTTCGGCATGGTCGTGTTGTTCGAGCGGCATGTCGCGCGCACGCTCGCTGCCGACCTCGACGTGCATCTGCGGCAATTGCTGAACGGCCTCGAGGTGGATCCCGAGGGGCGCATCGTCGTGTCGCGATCGCCGGCCGATCCCCGCTTCGTCGTGCCCCTGTCGGGCCTGTACTGGCAGATCTCGGACGATCACGGCCAGCTGCTCCGCTCGCGCTCGCTGTGGGACACGATCCTGCCGCTTCCGATCGACGAGCCCGGACCCAGCGATGTGCATCAGCATGAGCTTGCCGGTCCCGACGGCGTCCGCGTGCTGGTCGCCGAGCGCAGCATCGTGATGAATCCGGGCAGCCAGATCCGCGTGCGGGCCGCCGTCGCCTATGATCTCGACGGTGCCACCAGCGCGGTGCGCGCCTTCGCCAAGGATCTGTCGATCGCGCTTGCCGTGCTCGCAACCATCCTCGCGGTCGGTACGACCGTTCAGGTCAATCTCGGCCTCCGTCCGCTGGCGGTGCTGCGCCGGGGCGTCGCCGAGATCCGCGGCGGCAAGCGTCAGCACCTCCCCGTCGAGGTGCCGACCGAGGTGGCCCCGCTGGTCGAGGAGGTCAACGCGCTGCTGGACGCGCAGAGCCGCGAGATCCTGCGCTCGCGCAGCCGCGCGGCCGATCTCGCGCACGGCTTCAAGACGCCGCTCGCCGCGCTCACCGCCGACGCCGCGCGGCTCAAGGAGCTCGGCCAGCTGGAGCTGGCGCGCAACGTCGAGGACGTCGCGGAGGCCATGAGCCGGCAGGTCGATCGCGAGCTGGCTCTGGCGCGGCTGCGCGGCAAGGTGCGCGGCGCGCCGGAGGCGGCCACCGAGCTGGCGCCGCTGGTGGAGGCGCTGCTCGGCACGCTCGGCCGCACGCCGGCCGCGGCGCATGTCAGCTTCGACGGTGAGGTGCCCGCGGGCTTGCGGGTCGCCATGGACCGCACCGATCTGGCCGAGGTGCTCGGCAATCTGCTGGAGAATGCCGCGCGCCACGCGGCGAGCACGGTGCGCATCGTCGCGCGCGCGACCCCTCTCAGCATGGTGGTCGAGGATGACGGTCCGGGCATTCCGGCGGCGCAGATCGGCCGCGTGCTCGAGCGCGGCGGCCGCCTGGACGAGCAGGGGCCGGGCAGCGGCCTCGGCCTCGCGATCGTGCAGGACGTGCTCGAAGCCTATGGCTGGCGGCTGCAGATCGGCAGCTCCGAGCTCGGCGGGGCGAAGATCACGATCGGGCCGGCGATGGCGCAGGCCCCGGCGATGGTGGCGGAAGGTCGGCGCTCGCCGGCGCGCGACACCAGGGAGACGCGTTCCATCCTGACGGCGGGCTGACGGCCGACGTCAGCAGCGCGACGCCCGGGATCAGCTATTCGCTTCGGCCATGCCGCCCCTGCGCCGGACCGCCGGCAGCGAGGGCTCCCACGTCCGAAGGATGCTGTCTCATGCGTATTCGAAACTCCGCCAAGACCTATGGCTCGATCGCAATCGGCCTGCACTGGATCGTCGCCGTGCTGGTGCCCGCGGCCTGGATCTCGGGCCATCTCGGCGACATGCTGCCGCGCAACGCCCACGACGTGGGTCTGATGATGCACGCCTCGCTCGGGCTGTCGATGCTCGGCTTCGCGCTGGCGCGCCTGGCTTGGCGCCTGGCCGATCCGCCGCCGGTCCCCGAGGCGACGAAGTTCGGATCATGGACCGTTCATGCCGGCGAGATCGTGCATCTGCTGATCTACGGCATCATGTTCGCCATTCCCGTCCTCGGCATCCTTACCCAGTTCGCCCGCGGCTACGGCTTGCCGGTGTTCGGCCTGTTCGAGATCGCCTCGCCCTGGGTCGGCGACCGCGGCTTCGCCCACGACATGAAGGAGATGCACGAGGCGCTGGCCAACGGCCTGATGATCCTGATCGCCCTGCATGCCGGCGCCGCGCTGCTGCATCACTACTGGCTGCACGACCGGACCTTGAAGCGCATGGTGCCGGGGCTGCGGTGAGCGCTGCTGTCATCCCGGCCTGCTAAAAGGCCTCCGTCGCTCACGCCGTCGGAGGCCGCCATGCCGGCAACGCCGCACATCGAAAAGCATTTCACCGCGTCGGAGGTCGTCCGCGATGTCGTCATCGGCATGGCCGACGGCCTCACCGTGCCGTTCGCGCTCGCCGCCGGTCTGTCGGCGGCGGTCGCCAAGACCGACGTGATCGTCACGGCCGGCCTCGCCGAGGTCGTCGCCGGCGCGATCGCGATGGGACTCGGCGGCTACCTCGCCGCCCGCTCCGACGCCGAGCATTACGCCGCCGAGGAGAAGCGGGAGCACGACGAGATCGAGCATCTGCGTGGCCGCGAGATCGAGGAGGTTGCGGCGATCTTCCGCGGCTACGGTCTCGAGGGCCAGGCCTTGACGACCGTGGTCGACGCCATCGCGTCCGATCGCAAGCGCTGGGTCGACTTCATGATGCGCTTCGAGCTCGGCCTCGAACGCCCGGATCCGAAACGCGCGCCGATCAGCGCCGTGACCATCGGCGGCTCCTACGTGATCGGCGGCCTGATCCCGCTGATCCCCTACATGCTGGCGCCCGACATCTCGTCCGCGCTCCGCATCTCCGTGGTCGCGACCGGCATCGCTCTCTTGATCTTCGGCGCCATCAAGGGCCACTTTACCGGCGTCAACAAGATCAAGTCGGCGCTGCAGACCGCCCTCGTCGGCGGCCTCGCCGCCGGCGCTGCCTTCTGGCTGGCGCATCTGTTCGGGTGAGGGTGGGACGGGATTGCAGTCGAGGCCATTCGGAAGAAGGTCACCGGGCCGGTCATTATCCGCGTCACCGGAGCCCGTAGGGTTGGCAAAGAGGCGCACGTGGCAACGCCGCGTCGCATCGTGACCACCGTGCGTTTCGGGCGGCGGCATTGGTGGTCATGCGCGACCTGACGGCAGGGCGTGCCACCTCAACGCAAGCATCAAGAATGGTGGCACGCTGGATCAACGAGCACGGTGTCGTCCCGGCGAACGCCGGGACCCATAACCCCAGGGAGTGGTTTGGGGCAGGCGCGTTGGCGCGGACGTGGGCACGCGCCGCCTGTGGCGTCGCTTTGCCCACCCTACGGCAGCGCTGTCTGAGACCATGCGTCAGCCTTGAACCTGCATAGCTCAGCTCTAGGCGAGATTCTGACGTTAGTTCCATTCAATTGGCCGTTGCAGGGAGGTATGGTAGTCGGTTTGCGTGAGCAAGACCTTGACCCCCGACCAAAGCAAGAGACCTCGCGATCCGCCTCGCATCGGTTCGCCCTGACGAAGCGCTAAGCGTCGCAAGGGGGATAGAGGCGCCTTGGTTCAAGTGTCAGGCGTTATCTCACGTCGCACGCCATTGGCCCGATGAAACGTATAGCCGCCTCCTTGAAGAGGCGATTCTGGCAGCCGACTGTCAGGAGGAGATTTTCAATCGTGTAGCCGTCTCGGCATGGCCGATTAGGGCATACCTTGAGCGCGGCAACCTGCCGCCCGCTAAAGAACTTCTTTTAAAGTATGTCGCTGCCTCTGGCGCCATTGAAAATATGGGGAGTCGTTCAGAGGCGCTGTTTTCCATATTTCAGGCGTCGAAGCCGTTCGACACCGGGTTATGGCGCCCTGTATTTTGGGCTTTGGTGGCAGCAGCGGAGCCTGCTCTTTCCTGGCGTCAGCTTAGAAACCTGAAGCACGCCGTCGCAATGGTTGCCTCCGATAACGATGAGTTGCTGCATCAGGTATTTGAGAAGCTTTCTGAAGCGAAAAATCTTTCGACCGTGAGACGCTACCTCGGCCAACATATCAAGCAGCAGCCGCGCTCCTATTTCTAGGTCATGAGCCGCCGAAGTTAGCTGCGGTCGCCTGCTTTCCGCGGAGCAAGAGAGGGTCACCCGACGACGCGGAGACCGAAACCCGCCGCGCCCGCAGATCAAGCCCGCGTGGAAGTGGCCGTGCCGGCTGACCCTTTCGGATTGGTCGGCCTCGTGCCATGATGGGCGATGATACGCGCGCTTCTCCTCATGACTTCGATCACGGTGCTTGCCACCGCTCCAGCCGCGGCCCAGCGGTTCGATGGCAATGATCCGGTGTGCCTCCAGACCTGGGAGTGGGGCGGGTCCAGCACGGTCTCGTGCCAATACAGGTCGTGGGACGCGTGTCGAGCGGCGGCTGCAAGCCTTTCGGCCATGTGCTTGCCGAACCCTGATGTGCAACGCCCGCCGGAACGAAGCCGCCGTTTGCGTCCCCGATAGGCGCCATAGGGCTGGCGAAAAGGCGCACGCGGCACCGCCGCGTCGCATCGTGCCCGCCGCACGTCATCCGACGGGACGACGATGGTAGGCAGCCGGCCTCTCTCCCCGCGTCATTCCGGGGCATCGCGAAGCGATGAGCCCGGAATCCATAACCCCGGACGCCGATGGAGCGCGAGCCGCTCGCCACGAGCATCTCGGCTCTCATGGAGATCGTGAGTATGGATTCCGGGCTCGCGCTACGCGCGCCCCGGAATGACGACGCGGGGAGAGAGGGGGTCACCATGCGGTTCGGGCGGTGTTGATGGTGGTTGCGCGCCGCTCGTGGTGTCGCCTGGCTCCGTGAGGCAGCCGGCCTCTCTCCCCGCGTCATTCCGGGGCATCGCGAAGCGATGAGCCCGGAATCCATAACCCCGGACGCCGATGGAGCGCGAGCCGCTCGCCACGAGCATCTCGGCTCTCATGGAGATCGTGAGTATGGATTCCGGGCTCGCGCTACGCGCGCCCCGGAATGACGACGCGGGGAGAGAGGGGGTCACCATGCGGTTCGGGCGGTGTTGATGGTGGTTGCGCGCCGCTCGTGGTGTCGCCTGGCTCCGTGAGGCAGCCGGCCTCTCTCCCCGCGTCATTCCGGGGCATCGCGAAGCGATGAGCCCGGAATCCATAACCCCGGACGCCGATGGAGCGCGAGCCGCTCGCCACGAGCATCTCGGCTCTCATGGAGATCGTGAGTATGGATTCCGGGCTCGCGCTACGCGCGCCCCGGAATGACGACGCGGGGAGAGAGGGGGTCACCATGCGGTTCGGGCGGTGTTGATGGTGGTTGCGCGCCGCTCGTGGTGTCGCCTGGCTCCGTGAGGCAGCCGGCCTCTCTCCCCGCGTCATTCCGGGGCATCGCGAAGCGATGAGCCCGGAATCCATAACCCCGGACGCCGATGGAGCGCGAGCCGCTCGCCACGAGCATCTCGGCCCTCATGGGTATCGTGAGGATGGATTCCGGGCTCGCGCTGACGCGCTCGGCCAAGCGAGGCGTGGATGGATGATTCCGTGAAAAATAAATCTGTTGCTGTTTTTCGGAATTCATGTTTCATTACCGTCATCCCGTGCTCCTCGAGAGGGGCGCTTCGCGATCGTCACGGAACGTTGGGCGCGGGATGCGGTGGCCGCAGGATGCCGCAGCGTGGGGGGACTCGCGCGGACGAACGGCAGCTTGCGGACGCGAAGTCGCGTGGTCCTGGCGCCCCGACGCTGGCGCTAAGTCCGGTGGTGATGATCCGCTGGGCGACGGTGGCTAACAAGCCGGTACACCGGGGAGATCGCGAAGTAAGCGTGAAAACCATCGCGCGGGGAATGCCGGGATGTCTCGGCTGAACCTGTGGTGACTGCCGCCTGCTTTTTTTCTTGCAGGCGGGCCATGGGTTGCGGCCAGCGCCCGGCATTCCCCGTGCCCTCTGCCTGATCCGAGGGCAACAGGACGGACATCACTCGGGCGTAACACGCCGCGAGACCGTCGATTCGCGCCTTGAGCCCGGTCCTGAGCCTTCTGCGGCGCGAGCGCGGGAACCATATTCTGCAGCCGCGGTTAGCACCTATGCAGGAGGAAGCCCAATGCGCCGCCCCAAAATTCAGCCCATCCGCAACAAGCTCGATCTCAGCGATCGGGTTCAGGTCCGCATCGTCACGCGACGGCTTCGCGTCACGCCGGCGGAGCTGACCGAGATCGTCGGCCGCATCGGCAACTCCATCGCCGCGATATCGAAGGAAGTCCATCAGCAGCGTGGCAGCAAGCCGTCTGTCCCCGCCGATGTGCCGGATGCCGCGGTCATTGCAGCAAGGGAGACGGTCGCCGCCGAGGCCGTCGCAACGTCCGAGACACGCTAGACAGAGTAAGCGGGCAGGGGGCAGTTATGGATCAGTTCACCGACAGGGCCGACGCCCTGACGCAGGCGGCGTTCAGCCTGCGCAAGGCCAAGATCAGCGAAGGCCGGCCGTTTCCGCTCGGCGCCACCTGGGACGGTCTCGGCGTCAATTTTGCGATCTTTTCCGCGCACGCGACCAAGGTCGAGCTGTGCCTGTTCGACGAAACCGGCGAGACCGAGCTCGAGCGCATCGAGCTTCCCGAATACACCGACGAGGTCTGGCACGGATATCTGCCGACGGCACGTCCGGGCACGGTGTACGGCTATCGCGTGCATGGGCCCTACGAGCCCGACGTTGGGCACCGGTTCAATCCGAACAAGCTTGTGATCGACCCCTATGCCAAGCAGCTTGTCGGCAACCTGCGCTGGGGTCCGGAGCTGTTCGGCTATCAGCTCGATCACGCCGACAAGGACCTGTCGTTCGACGACCGCGACAGTGCACCCTTGATGCTGAAGTGCCGGGTCATCGACCCCGCCTTCACCTGGGGCACCTCGCGCAAGCCGGAAATTCCGTGGGAGCGGACCATCTTCTACGAGATGCACGTCAAGGGCTTCACCAAGCTGCATCCGATGGTGCCCGAAGCCGACCGCGGCACCTTCGCCGGTCTGGCGCACCAGGACATTCCGGCCTATCTGCGCTCCCTCGGCATCACCTCGGCCGAGCTGTTGCCGATCCACGCCTTCATCGACGACAGCTATCTGATCGAAAAAGGCCTGCGCAACTACTGGGGCTACAATTCCATCGGGTTCTTTGCGCCGGAGCCGCGCTATCTGAAGACCCCGTTCGCGACCGAATTCAAGACCATGGTCAACCAGTTCCACGCCAACGGCATCGAGGTCATTCTCGACGTGGTCTACAACCACACCGCCGAAGGCAACGAGCTCGGCCCGACCCTGTCGTTCAAGGGCATCGACAATGCCAGCTACTACCGGCTGATGCCCGACCAGAAGCGCTACTACATCAACGACACCGGCACCGGCAACACCGTGAACCTGTCGCACCAGCGCGTGCTGCAGCTGGTCGCCGATTCCCTGCGCTACTGGGCGACCGAGATGCGGGTCGACGGCTTCCGCTTCGACCTCGCCACCATCCTGGCGCGCGAGCCCTATGGCTTCGACGAAGGCGGCAGCTTCCTGGACGCCTGCCGTCAGGATCCGGTGCTGAACAGCGTCAAGCTGATTGCAGAGCCCTGGGACATCGGCCCGGGCGGCTACCAGGTCGGCCAGTTTCCGCCGGGCTGGGCGGAGTGGAACGACAAATTCCGTGACACCGCGCGTGCATTCTGGAAGGGGGACGGCGGCACGCTGGCCGACTTCGCCAAGCGCATCTCGGGCTCGGGTGATCTGTTCAACAAGCGCGGCCGCCGGCCGTGGGCAAGCGTGAACTTCATCACCGCCCATGACGGCTTCAATCTCAACGACCTCGTCTCCTATAACGAGAAGCACAACGAGGCCAATGGCGAGGACAATCGCGACGGCCACAGCAACAACCACTCCTGGAATTGCGGCGTCGAGGGACCGACCGACGATCCCGAGATCACGACGTTGCGCGAGCGCCAGAAGCGCAACCTGCTGGCCACGATGCTGCTGTCGCATGGCACGCCGATGCTGCTGGCCGGCGACGAGTTCGGCCACAGCCAGAACGGCAGCAACAACGCCTATGCGCAGGACAACGAGACCACCTGGCTCGACTGGATGGGCATCTCGCCGCAGGGCAGGGTGCTGCGCGAGTTCACCCGCAAGCTGATCGCGATGCGCAAGGCGTTTCCCATTCTCTATCGCAGCCGCTTTCTGGTCGGCTCTCACAACGAGGAGCTCGACGTCAAGGACGTCACCTGGCTCGATCCCTCGGGCGAGGAGATGGCGACCGAGCAGTGGACCGACGATCACGCCCGCTGCTTCGGCATGCTGCTCGACGGTCGCGCCCAGGAGACCGGCGTGAAGCGGCGCGGCTCGGATGCGACGCTGCTGCTGGTCTACAACGCCCATTTCGACGTGGTGAACTTCACGCTGCCCGCGGTGCCCGAAGGTCATAATTGGCTGGCGCTGCTCGACACCAATCAGCCGGACGCGCAGCCGCAGTCGTTTCCGTTCGGCCACGTCTATGCCGTGACGGGGCGATCGCTGCTCGCCTTCGGCCTGTCCTCGGAGCAACAGCCGATGCGCGGCTTGCGCCACGGCCTGGGCGCGCTGCTCGACGTCGCGGAGGCGCCGCTGCAGGGATAGGGGACACCGCGTGAGCACGGCACGGCTTGTCGTTGGCGGGATGTCATGCAAAAGCTGTCTGGGTGAAACGCCCGGACAGAGGTCAAAAAAAGCTCAAATGCGCACTCACTCCATCGCCGCCATTCCCGCCGACGGCATCGGCCCCGAGGTCATCTCCGCCGGCGTCCGCGTGCTCGAGGCGCTCGCCAAGCGAGCGGGCGACATCAGCTTCAACGTCAAGACATTCGACTGGGGCTCGGACTACTACAAGAAGCACGGCGTGATGATGCCGGCCGACGGTCTCGCCGAGCTGAAGAACTTCGATGCGATCTATTTCGGCGCGGTCGGCGCGCCCGACGTGCCCGACCACATCACGCTGTGGGGCCTACGGCTGCCGATCTGCCAGGGGTTCGATCAGTACGCCAATGTGCGCCCGACCAAGATCCTGCCGGGCGTCGCCTCGCCGCTGCGCAATGTCGGCGTCGGCGATCTCGACTGGGTGATCGTGCGCGAGAACTCCGAAGGCGAATATGCCGGCATGGGCGGCCGCGCGCATCGCGGGCTGCCGGAGGAGGTCGGGACGGAGGTTGCGGTGTTCACCCGCGTCGGCGTCGTCAGAATCATGCGCTATGCGTTCAAGCTCGCGCAGTCGCGGCCGCGCAAATTCCTCACCGTCGTCACCAAGTCGAACGCGCAGCGCCACGGCATGGTGATGTGGGACGAGATCGCCGCGGAAGTGGCGCGCGAATTCCCCGACGTGACCTGGGACAAGATGCTGGTCGACGCGATGACCGTGCGCATGACCCTGCAGCCGAAGAGCCTCGACACCATCGTTGCGACCAACCTGCACGCCGACATTCTCTCCGATCTCGCCGGCGCGCTCGCCGGCAGCCTCGGCGTTGCCCCGACCGGCAACATCGATCCGGAGCGGCGCTTCCCGTCGATGTTCGAGCCGATCCACGGGTCGGCGTTCGACATCACCGGCAAGGGCATCGCCAATCCCGTCGCGACGTTCTGGACGGCTGCGCAGATGCTCGATCATCTCGGCGAGAAGGACGCGGCCATCAGACTGATGGCGGCGGTGGAGAAGGTGTGTGCAGCCGGAATACTGACGCCGGATGTGGGCGGCAAGGCGACGACCAAGGAGGTGACGGACGCGGTGATCGACGCCATCCACGGCTCCAACGTCTGACGCGTGCTGCTTCCTCGCGCAATTTCGGCGTGTTCCGCCGCACACTTGCAATGGACGCTGCGGGGCGTATACCAGCGCTTCCACGGCGTCTGCGCATGACAATCACATGCGTGTCATCAAGACGTGAAACGCGGGCTGGGGAGAAAGGACACATCATGCGTCGTCACCGTCGAGCCAAGATCGTTGCGACCGTCGGCCCCGCCAGCAATTCACCGGAGATGCTGAAGGCGCTGTTCCTCGCCGGTGTCGATACGTTTCGTCTCAATTTCAGCCACGGCACGCAGGCCGATCACGCCAAGGTCCACGCCGCGATCCGCGCGCTGGAGAAGGACGTGCAGCGACCGATCGGCATCCTGATGGATCTGCAGGGGCCGAAGATTCGCGTCGGCACCTTGCGCGACAAGAAGATCCAGGTCGACGCCGGTGAGACGATCCGCTTCGTGTTGAATGGCACCGAGGGCGACAAGGATTCGATTCCGCTGCCGCATCCCGAGATCTTTGCGGCGGTCGCGCCCGGTCACGATCTCCTGATCGATGACGGCCGCGTGCGTGTGCGCGTCACCGGCCTCGGCGACGACTGGATCGAAGCCAAGGTGATCGTGAGCGGCGCGATCTCCAATCACAAGGGCGTCAATCTTCCAGGCACCATTCTCGAACTGTCGCCGCTGACGGCGAAGGATCGCTCCGATCTCGCTTTCGGCCTCGATCTCGGCGTCGACTGGGTGGCGCTGTCCTTCGTGCAGAAGCCGTCCGACGTGATCGAGGCGAGGGGGCTGATCAACGGCCGAGCCGGCATCATGTCGAAGATCGAGAAGCCGGCGGCGCTGGAGCGGATCGACGACATCATCCAGCTGTCGGATGCCATCATGGTCGCGCGCGGCGATCTCGGCGTCGAGATTCCGAACGAGGACGTGCCGGGCAAGCAGAAGGAGCTGGTGCGCGCCTGCCGTCTCGCCGTGAAGCCGGTGATCGTCGCGACGCAGATGCTGGATTCCATGGTGGCGACGCCGACGCCGACGCGCGCCGAGGTCTCGGACGTCGCGACCGCGATCTATGACGGGGCCGATGCGGTGATGCTGTCGGCGGAGTCGGCCAGCGGCCAATATCCGCGCGAGGCGGTGGCGATGATGGACAGCATCATCAAGAGCACCGAGAAGCACAAGATGTACGGCTCGATCATTCAGGCCACCCAGCCCGACGAGGAGCAGACGCCGCCGCATGCGGTGGCGACCGCGGCGGCCGACCTCGCGTCCGCGATCCACGCCAAGGCGATCGTGGCCTACACGTCGAGCGGCACCTCGGCCTCGCGCGTCGCGCGCAAGCGGCCGAGCCTGCCGATCCTCGCGATCACGCCGAACGAGGATACATCGCGTCGCATGTGCCTGTTGTGGGGCGCGCACAGCGTGCTGTCGCAGGACGTGCAGAGCTACGAGGAGATGGTCGAGCGTGCGACGTTCTTCGCGGTCCAGGAGGAGTTCGCCGACAAGGGCGACCTGCTGGTCGTCGTCGCCGGCATTCCGTTCGCCCAGGCCGGCACCACCAACAATCTGCGCGTCGTCGCCGTGCCCAGATAGGAGGCAGCCGAATTCCCTGTCTGCGCCGCCCGCTTGTCGCCTGATTGTCGCACCGCGCTGGTATCGCGGGAACGTGACGAGGACACCGCGAGTCGTGATGCGAACGGTGTCCGTCGCGGTCCGGCAGGATGGGTTCTGCCGGCGCGGCCGCTCGTCATCGCCGTGTCATCAGGGACTGTTAGGTGGGCGCGCATGGGACTCGAGACTGCTGGTGAAGAAAGCCCGACGAAGCGCTTTCGGACGTTGTTCATCTCCGACGTACATCTCGGAGCCCGCGGCTCGCAGGCCAATCTTCTCGTCGATTTCCTGCGCCACCATGATGCCGATACGATCTATCTGGTCGGCGACATCATCGACGGCTGGGCGCTGAAATCGAGCTGGCACTGGCCGCAGTCGCACAACGATCTCGTGCAGAAGATGCTGCGCAAGGCGCGCAAGGGCGCCAAGATCGTCTACGTACCGGGCAACCACGACGAGTTCCTGCGCGGCTATTACGGCACGCATTTCGGCGGCATCGACGTCGTCGAGAACATCGTCCACACCGGCACCGACGGCAAACGCTATCTGGTCATCCATGGCGACATCTTCGATCTGGTGGTGCAGAACGCGCGCTGGCTCGCCCATCTCGGCGACAAGGCGTACGACTTCGCGATCCAGATGAACCGCCTGGTCAACTTCTTCCGCCGGATGTTCGGCGTGCCCTATTGGTCGCTGTCGCAATGGGCCAAGCAGAAGGTCAAGAACGCGGTCAACTACATCGGCGCGTTCGAGACGGCGCTGGCCTCCGAGGCGCGCCGGCATGGCGCTGACGGCGTGATCTGCGGCCACATCCATTGCGCCGTCATCCGCGACCAGGATGGCATCCGCTACATGAATTGCGGCGACTGGGTCGAGAGCTGCACGGCGCTCGTCGAGCACGAGGATGGCCGGTTCGAGATCCTGACCTGGACTGATCCGCAGCGACAACCTGCGCCGGTTCCGCAACTCGCAGCCCGCGCCGCCTGACGCCGGTCGACGCCGGCTCCCTTGCCTCTCGGCAATCGAGCGCGGTAAAATAGGGGTATGACAGCTCATGCCCCGATCCTGCCCGTCACCGTCGCCGACATCGAGGCGGCGGCCCGCGTTCTCGCACCGGTTGCGGTGCGGACGCCGCTCCTGCCGGCCCCCGTGCTCAGCGAGCGCTTGAACGCCAATGTGTTCGTGAAGCCGGAGGTGCTGCAGCGGACCGGCTCATTCAAGTTCCGCGGTGCCTACAACAAGCTGGCGTCGATCCCGCTGGAGGACCGCGGCAAGGGTGTCGTCGCGTTCTCGTCGGGCAATCACGCGCAGGGCGTCGCCCACGCCGCGACGCTGCTGGGCATGGACGCCACCATCGTGATGCCCTCGGACGCGCCGGCCGCCAAGCGCGAGCGGACCAAGGCGTTTGGGGCCGACGTCGTGCTCTACGATCGCGACCGCGAGGACCGCGAGGCGATTGCGCGCGACATCGCCGGCAAGCGCGGTTCGACGGTGGTGCCGCCCTACGACGATCCCTATGTGATCGCGGGGCAGGGCACGGTCGGCCGCGAGATCGCCGAGGATCTCTCGGGCCTCGGCCTCTCGCCGGATCTCGTGATCGTGCCGGCGTCAGGCGGCGGGCTGCTCGCGGGGGTCTCGACGGCGGTCAAGGCGCTCTTTCCGGAGACGCAGATGGTGGTCGCCGAGCCCAAGGGCTTCGACGACCATGCCCGCTCGCTGCGGGCCGGCCACCGCGAGGCCCATGACGCCAAGGGCCGCACCATCTGCGATGCCCTGATGGCTGCGATCCCTGGAGAGATCACCTTCGCCATCAACAGCCGGCTGTTGTCGGCGGCGGTGGAGGCCTCGGATGAAGAGGTGGGCCGCGCGGTCGGCTTCGCCTTCCGGGAGTTGAAGCTCGTCGTCGAGCCGGGTGGTTCTGTCGGTCTGGCGGCCCTGCTGGCGGGCCGCCTCGACGTGACCGGCAAGACGGTCGTGATCGTTCTCTCGGGCGGCAACGTGGATGCCGAACTGTTTGCCAGGCTGATTGCCTGACGTTCCCCATCCGTCAGTGAAAGCCGAGGCTGCCCCGACCGGATCCGCCACCGCCGATCCGCGGTCCTGACTGCGCGACATGCGGTGTGCCGGGGCCGCGCATCGGCCCTTGGTCGCGGGCCAGCGATGGACGTGACCCGTTGAAGCTCGGCTTGAACGGACCGGAATTGCCGGGGAAGGGACGGCGCACCTCGCGGGTGTCGAGCGGACGACCGGGCATCCGCTTGAACGGATCGCGCTGGATCTTGGCAGCCGGCAGCGTGTTCGACGGCGGCACCACCTTGTTGCCGATCTTGTTCTGGCCCAGCGGCCGCGCGTCGAGCACCTTGCCGGGACGGAGATTGTTGATGGGTGCGCCGTTGGTGAGGACCGCCGGCGGCGTCTGGCGCGGCGGCGGGGTGTTGATCGGCTGCATTGGCACTGGTCCAGGACGCCCCTGCATGTGATTGCCGATGTTGAGGGGACGCCCTGCGGGGGCAAGCTGCGGCGGCACCATCAGCCGTGTCGGTTGCAGCACCGGCACGATCCGGGGCTGGACCTGCAGCCGCACCGCGATGGGGGCATAAGGGCTGTCGGAGTAGGATTCGCTGAAGCTCTTATAGGCGGCAGGCGAGTTCGCCAGCACCGTCTGATGCCACGCGGCAGCCTGCACCAGGCCGGCGAGCAAGGCGCGAATGCGCTCGGCGAGCGGATCGCGCGGGTACATCTCGATGAACTCGCGATAATATTGCGGACGGTTTTCCGACAGCACGTAGTCATAGGCCTGCCGCACGGACCGGCTGGGAAGGTCGGCGGCCATCTGGACCACGGGCGCCTTTTCCGGCGGACGCGTCGCGGCGACGAGGGAGTCACCGAAGAAGGTGAAATCGCTGGTGAGCGATGAGCTCTCCCACGGGGTCTGCCGTCCCGCCGTCGTCTGGTTGACCTGCAGGCGGACGCGCTTGAACAACTGCTCGATCGGCAGGTTCGGCTGCCGCGCCAGGTTCAGGAAGGCCTGCGTATAGGGGCTGTGCTCGCCACGGCCATCGAGCGCCTCTTCACCGGGGGATGTCGAATAGCCGACGATGGAGCCGTTCGGCGCATCGACGATGGCAAGGCCGCGTCCGGCATCATTGACCGCAGGAAACGGATTGTTGCGGCAGGCATCGAGCACCACGATCCGCATCCGGCTCGGAATGGCATCGAGGGTGGCCATCAGATCGACCAGCCGGATCGTGCTGGTCGTGAGGTCCGACGGAGCGGAGATGCGGGCGTCGATCGGGATGAGATAGTTCTCGCCTGCGAGCTGAACACCATGACCGGCGTAATAGACCATCGCCACCGCGTTCGGCCCGTGGGCTGCGACCCGGCTGGAAAAATCCTGCACGACCTTGAGCATCTCGTTCTGCGTCAAATCGGTCGCGGTGATCACCTCGAAGCCGGCCGAGTTCAGCAGCTTCGCGACGGCATGGGCATCATTGTCGGGATTGTCGAGCGGGGGAGCATTCTGATAGCTCGCATTGCCGATCACGAGCGCGACGCGCGGCTCGGGCCCTTGCTGCGAGGGGGCGGCTGCACTGTCTGCTGCGACCGACGCTGGCGCGGCAAGTGCGCGCGGCGGCGTCTGCAGGCCGTCGATCTCACTGCTACCCGCAAAAGCCGAACCCGGGACGGCACAGGCCATCAGGCCCAGTAGCGCTGACGTGAGCAGGGATTTCCAAGCGAAACGGGAAGCGCGAATTATCGGAGCGGACACGGCGTTCTCCTCGAGCATGCGCAAAGAGCGAATGGCTTGAGGATCAGGCTAAGAGGGGCAGGCGGGCGTGTCCGTGACCCGCGTCACCTCTGAATGGTGGTCAGCCAGGGCCCGCTCGTGGGAGCCGGAGGAAAGATGCCGCGACGGGAGTGAATCCCGGATGCAACGAGCCTCAAGAGAAGAAGGCGATCTTCTCGGGCTGTGTCATGCGGCGGATCGGCAACAATGGATCGTTCGCCGGCGCCTGCGGACGCTGCAGAAGGCCGTTCGACAGCAGGGTCGAGCCGAGCGACGGTTCATACGCCGGCTTCGGCATCGCGTAGGCGCTCGTGCTCGGAGCCGGAGCAACTGGAGCAGAGGGCTGCCCGATCGACGCCACCTCGGCCTGCGGCGGCGCTGGCGGCGCTTGAACTGCTACCGCTGCGGCCACGGCGGCCAAGGTTTCCGCCGCAATGGACTCCGGGAGCGGGGCCGGCATCGGCGCGCTCGGCGCGGGAGCCGGCGGCGGAGCGACCACCGGCTCGTTGGTCGGAGCCATCATCGGCGGGACGACGGTCGTCACGATTGGTGGGGCAGCTGGAGCCGCCGTCGTCTCCGTAGTGGGCGTTGTCAGGGTGAGCTGTGGCTCGGAGGGCGGGGGCTCGCTGAAGCTGGCCACGATGTCGTCATCGACCGAGGTCGGCTCCTCGATGTCGAAGCCGAGCGTTCGGGCTCGAGCGAACTCCTCGTCCTCAACCGGATCGGGCGCTCCCATCTCGGCCGCGACCAGCTCGAGGATCGCTTCGTCCTGCGCCTCTGCTGCTGCCGCATCCTCTGCATTCGCGGAAGCCTGTTGCTCGATCTCGACCAGAACCTCGGCAATCGAAGGCTCGGCCACGATGTCGGTCGGCGCCACCGAAGCCGCAGGCTGAACCACGGCCTCGGTCGCCTCGCTTGCGATCATCGCGGCCGCCACGATCACCGCAGCAGACGGCGTCTCGATCGTCTCGATCGCGGCCACGGCCGCGACGAGCGAGCTGGTCACCGCAGGCGCGGGAGCAGCCGCCTCCACGTGCGCTGGCATGATCGGCTCGGGCGCGATGGGCGCGTGCTGCGCGCTCGGACGTTCGTCTCGAGCCTCCGGCATCACGGGCTCTGCAGCTGCGGCTGATGTGCCTTCCTGCGCGGGCGGGACGACAGTGTCGGCTCTTGCGACAACCTCGGCAGCCGTTGGCGAAGCTGCCGCTTGTCCGTCGTCCAGCTCCTTCAGATGTGTTCTGATGATCTCGAATGCCGCGAGCAACGCAACCTTGGGGTCCGCGGCCGCGAGCTGGTCACAGGCGGCCTCGATCGAGATCACCTGGGAATCGATCAGGTCGCAGATTCGGGAATCTGCGCCGATCTCGCGCCAGCGCCAGGAAATCTCCTTGATGATCCGGATGCCCTTGCGCACCGGCGCCAGGTTCTGCTCGAGCGCCATGCTGTCGACCGCAGAGGTCGCGGCCAACGCGGCGTCTTCGACGGTGGCGCGGATCGCGGCCAGGGCTTCGGGCAGTGCCTTGCCGTCAGCCAGATCGAATTCCTGCTGCTGTTGGCGCTGCGACGCCAGCGCATGCTCGATGCGCGCCACCGCGTCGAGCACCATGCTGGTGTCGGCGTTGCGGTTGCGCTTGGCGTATTCGCCGAGGAACCAGCGCCCCCTGGACGTCTCCATGAAGGCGTCGCGGATCGCCTCGTAGTCGGCCTCGTTCGGCTGAGCCGCGCGGGCGGAAATCGGCGAGAGGGCGAAGACTTCATCGACCATGACAAACCCATCGCGCAAATTGCTGCGCGTTGCCATAACGATCACCATGATATTGATCGAATCGCAATTGAATTGATGCCACTGTCCCGACAAATCTCCACCACATCGCCGGTATTGTCGCGTCGATTCGCGGGCCGGCTGGGGCTGTTCTACGGCGCGGTGTTCGCGCTCTCGGGGACGCATCTGCCGTTTTTCCCCGTGTGGCTACGGGCGATCGGACTGGACGCCGCCTGGATCGGGGTCATCATAGCGGTTCCCGCGGTGACGCGGTTTACCGTGCTGCCGCTGATCACGGCCGGCGCCGAGCGCCGTCAAGCGCTTCGTGCCGCGATGCGGCTGGTGACCTTCGCAACCGCGTCCGGATTTGCCGTGCTGGCGTTCCAGCACGATGCCTGGCCCGTATTTCTGGTCTATGTGGCCACGTGCTGCCTGTGGACGCCACTGGTCCCGCTCACGGACGCGTACGCGCTGCGCGGCGTCATGAGCTATGGCTTGAACTACGGGCGACTCCGATTGTGGGGCTCCGCGGCGTTCATCGTCGGCACGCTGCTCTGTGGCGGGCTGGCGGATGTCGTTGCGGCAACCGAGCTGATCTGGATCATCGTGTCGGTCGGGCTGCTCGGGACCGCGAGCAGCCTGCTGCTCCAGCGGCTGCCTCCGTTGCCGCGCAGCGCCGGCCCGGCGCAGGACGGGCGGCATCTGTTGAGCGATCCCGGTTTTCTCTGCGTCATCATGGCCTCGGCGCTGATCCAGGGCAGCCATGCGGCCTACTACACGTTCTCCGCGATCGAGTGGAAGGCGCAGGGGATTAGCGGGCTGACCATCGCCTGGCTGTGGACGATGGGCGTGCTTGCCGAAATCCTGGTGTTCGCGCTCTCGCCGAGGTTCACGCTGGCGCCGTCGACGCTGGTGGTCATCGGCGCGGTCGCGGCCGTGCTGCGCTGGACGCTCACGGCGACGGAGCCGCACGCTCTTGGGCTCACGGCGGTCCAGATCAGCCATGGCTTCACGTTCGGGCTGACACTGGTCGGGACCATGGGGCTGCTCGTCCGCCAGGTGCCGGCGCATGTGACGGCGCGGGGGCAGGGCTATTATTCAGCTGCCAGCGGCATCGTCGGCTCGGCGGCCTCGGCGCTGTCAGGTCCGATCTACGCGCAATATGGGCCGGGCGTCTATCTCGTCATGGCGGCGATGGCCGGGCTCGGCGGCCTCCTGATGTGGACCGCGCGCAACCGGTTCGCGGGTCATCCCCACAGCGCGGCGTCCGGCGGATAGACCAGGCTATCCTCGTAGTACAGGCCGTGGGTGCAATCCTCTGCCAGCAGCAGCGGACCGTCCAGGTCGACATAGCGCGCGAGCGGCGTCAGCAGCATGGCCGGCGCCATCGACAGCGAGGTCGCGACCATGCAGCCGACCATGATGTCGAAGCCGAGCGCGCGTGCGGCATCCGCCATGGCCAGGGCTTCCGTCAGCCCTCCGGTCTTGTCGAGCTTGATGTTGACGGCGTCGTAGCGGCCGCGCAGCGCTTCCAGCGAGCTGCGGTCGTGAACGCTCTCGTCGGCGCACACGGCGAGCGGGCGCGCGATGTTTGCGAGAGCCTCGTCCTTTTCCGCCGGCAGCGGCTGCTCGACGAGGGTGACACCCGCGGCGGCGCATGCCGCGAGATTGCTTTCCAGATTGGCGTCGGTCCAGGACTCGTTGGCGTCGACGATGAGTTGCGACTGCGGTGCCGCCGCGCGTACCGCGGAGATCCGTGCCGGATCGCCTTCGCCACCCAGCTTGATCTTGAGCAGAGGCCGGTGCGCCGCCTTGGCTGCGGCCTTGGCCATCACGTCGGGCGTGCCGAGCGAGATCGTGTAGGCCGTGACGCACGGCTCCGGCGCCCGGCGCCCGAGCAGATCCCAAATCCGTCGGCCATTCCGCTTGGCCTCGAGGTCGAGCAGCGCGCAGTCGAGGGCATTGCGCGCGGCGCCCGGCGGCATCGCCGTCTGCAGGGCCTCGCGATCGAGGCCGGAGGCGATCGCATCGCGCATCGCGAGCAGGGCGCTCAGCGTGGCGTCGGGTGTTTCGCCATAGCGGGGATAAGGGACGCATTCGCCGCGGCCAACGATCGCTCCGTCTCGCAGCTCCGCGATCACGGTGACGGCTTCGGTCTTGGCGCCGCGGCTGATCGTGAAGCTGCCGGCGATGGGCCAGTGGCCGATCTGGGCGTCCAGTATTGGAAAACCGGTGGAAGTCATTTGAAAGTCTGGCGATTTGTGAACCGGAATGGGGCGCTGGGGACTTGCGCGACGGGAGCGACTATGGCTGTTGATGGGGGTCTCCGGCAAGGTGGTGGCGACGCGGTGGGATTTCTCTCGTCAAGGAGCGGGCGTCCGAGGCTCCGAGGATGGTCGTCGTGAACGGCCGCCCCGATCTGCAGCGAAGCGGCGACGGCAACGCGCTGCTGCTGCGCGCGACCGGCGCATGGACCGCGCCCTTTGCGCCGTCGCTCGAGCGGCTCGTCGCGGATGCCGAGAAGCTCGCCGGCAAGAAGGTCGACGTCTCGATCGACGTCTCGCAGGTGGTCAAGCTCGATACGTTCGGGGCCTGGCTGATCGAGCGGCTGCGCCGCAGCTTCACGACCGGAACCGCGGAGCCCAGGATCGACGGCCTGTCCGCCAACTACGCCAGCCTTGTCGATGAGGTGCGCCGGGTCAGCATCGCCTCCGAGGGTGATGCAACCGCGCTGACCGTCACCAGCATGCTCAGCCAGATCGGCCGCAGCGTTGCCGGCATCTTCGGCACGGTGGCGGCGCTGATCGACATGCTCGGGGCCGTGATCGTCGCCAGCGGCCGGGTGCTCATCCATCCCCGCAGCTTCCGCCTGACCTCGACCATCCATCATCTGGAGCAGGTGTGCTGGCGCGCGGTGCCGATCATCGTGCTGATCACCTTCCTGATCGGCTGCATCATCGCCCAGCAGGGCATCTTCCATTTCCGCAGGTTCGGCGCCGACATTTTCGTCGTCGACATGCTCGGCGTGCTGGTGCTGCGCGAGATCGGCGTGCTGCTGGTGGCGATCATGATCGCCGGCCGCTCGGGCAGCGCCTACACGGCCGAGCTCGGCTCGATGAAGATGCGTGAGGAGATCGACGCGCTGCGTACCATGGGCTTCGATCCGATCGAGGTCCTGATCCTGCCGCGGATGCTGGCGCTGGTGATCGCGTTGCCGATCCTGTCCTTCCTCGGCGATATCGCTGCGCTCTATGGCGGCGGGCTGGTGGCCTGGTTCTATGGCGGCGTCGATCCCGAAGCCTTCCTGCTGCGCCTGCGCGATGCGATCTCGATCGATCATTTCACCGTCGGCCTGCTCAAGGCCCCGGTGATGGCGGCGGTGATCGGAATCGTTGCCTGCGTCGAGGGCCTCGCCGTGCAGGGCAGCGCCGAGTCGCTCGGGCGCCACACGACGTCGTCGGTCGTGAAGGGGATCTTCTTCGTCATCGTCATGGATGGCGTGTTTGCGATCTTCTTCGCAGCAGTCGGGATGTGAGTCGAGATGATGCAGGCCGTCTCTGATCCGATCATCCGCGTCCGCGACGTCACCGTGCAGTTCGGCAAGACACGCGTGCTCGACGGTCTCGATCTCGACGTCAAGCGCGGCGAGATCCTCGGCTTCGTCGGTCCATCCGGTGCGGGCAAATCGGTGCTGACCCGCACCATCATCGGCCTCGTGCCGAAATTGTCGGGCAACATCGAGGTGTTCGGCGTCGACCTCGACGCCGCCGATCGTGCCGGTCGCCGGGCCGTCGAGCGGCGCTGGGGCGTGCTGTTCCAGCAGGGCGCGCTGTTCTCCTCGCTCACGGTGCGGCAGAACATCCAGTTTCCGGTGCGGGAATATCTCAAGGTCTCGCAGCGGCTGCTCGACGAGATCATGGTCGCCAAGCTGGTGATGGTCGGATTGCGGCCCGATGTTGCCGATCGTTTCCCGAGCGAGCTGTCCGGCGGCATGATCAAGCGCGTCGCGTTGGCACGGGCTCTCGCGCTCGATCCGGAACTGGTGTTTCTCGATGAGCCGACCTCGGGGCTCGATCCGATCGGTGCCGGCGATTTCGACGAGCTGGTGCGCACTCTGCAGCGCACTTTGGGACTGACGGTTTTCATGGTAACCCATGATCTCGACAGCCTCTACACGGCCTGCGACCGCATCGCCGTGCTCGGCAACGGCAAGATCATTGCCGCGGGATCGATGGCCGATATGCAGGCCTCGGAGCATCCGTGGCTCAGGCAGTATTTCCACGGCAAGCGTGCCCGCGCCGTGATGGGGTAGCGCGACGCGCCCCAGGGATGATTTTTTGTGAGCGGGAGTGGAGACTCCCGCGACTAAGCTGATGAGGTGGGTGCCGCGGTCCGGCGCCAACCGAGAGCGCACGGGAGCGGGGGCTGGGATCTTCGCGGCCACGTGCCGGTACCGGAGTTGGTAATGGAAACGCGGGCGAATTACGTCCTGATCGGATCGTTCACGTTGGCGGTGATCGCCGCGGCGGTCGGATTCGTCCTCTGGTTCCAGAGCCTGCACACCACCAAGCAGCGCAGCCCGCTCAGGGTCGTGTTCGAGGGCCCGGCCGCGGGACTGCGCAATGGCGGCAGCGTCAATTTCAACGGTATCCGGGTCGGCGAGGTCATCTCGGTCAAGCTCGACAACCCGCGCCGTGTCGTGGCGCTGGCGATGGTCGAGAACAATGCGCCGATCCGCAAGGACACCCTGGTCGGCCTCGAGTTCCAGGGCCTCACCGGCGTCGCCGCGATCGCGCTGAAGGGCGGCGAGGAGGCCGCGCCGCCGCCGCCGCTCGACGAGGACGGCGTTCCGCTGCTGCGCGCCGATCCGACCCGGCTGCAGGATGTGACCGAGGCGATCCGCGCCACCCTGCAGAACATCAACAAGGTGGTCGCCGACAACCAGGACGCCGTGAAGAACTCGATCAAGAACCTCGAGGTCTTCACCCAGTCGCTGGCCCGCAACTCCGAGCGCATCGATGGCGTCATGTCCCGCGTCGACGGCATCATGGGCAAGGCGGACACCTTGATGCTCGGTCTCAATTCGCTGGCCGGCGGCAAGGACGGCGGCGAGCTGTTCCTGACGGTGAAGTCGATCCGCGAGCTTGCCGAGGATTTCGACAAGCGCTCGGGCGCGCTGATGGCCGATGGACGGCGGACGCTGTCCGACATCAGCCGCGCCGTGAACAATTTCGACCGCAATCCGACCCGGGTCCTGTTCGGGGCCAGCAACTCCAGCCCGAGCAACGCCCAGGCCTCGCAGCCCGCGGCCGCACCGCCCGCGCCTGGGCGGCGGTGAGGCTCTGGCGAATAGCGAATTGGGAGTAGCGAATAGGGGCGCTTGAACCGGCGGCCGTAGTGTGCCGTTGGCTGCTCGTCTCCTGGCTCGACACCGCGTAGTCCTGTCGGATGCCGGGCGATGTACGCGTCGCTGGCAAGGTCGAGCGCAGGATGCGGTGGCGATCTCCAAGCGGCAGGGGCCGGGCGTGCGGGTGCCGGGCCGACATGGGCAAAGCCGAACAAGGCTTCATTGGATCGACAAAAGCGAAACGGAGGCCTCGCGGCCTCCGTTCGTCTGAGTTGCTCTCGACTTGTCGGTGGGGGGCTCGTCGCCATCGGCTATTCGCCACTCCCCATTCGCTACTCGCTCTCCCCTCACGCCAGCCGGCCGGCGGCGTGGGCGAGCAGGGTGTAGACTAGGCCGGTCTCCGAGGTCAGCTGCGTGCGCAGCGCCTGCGGGTTGCGGTCGTCGCGGGCGACCTCGTCGAGCAGCCGCTCGAACTCGGTGATGTAGCGGTCGACCGTCTGCTTGAAGGTGCGGTCGGCGCGGTACTTGCGGGCGACCTCGTCGAACGCCTTCTGGCCGGCCGGCGTATAGAGACGCTTCGAGAACGCCTTGGTCTCGCCGCGCTGATAGCGGTCCCACATCTCGGCCGCGAGGTTGCGGTCCATCAGCCGGGCGATGTCGAGCGACAGCGATTCCAGCGGATTGCCGGGCTGCTGCGCCGCTCCGCGGCCACGCGGAGCCGGAGCCTGGGGCTGGCCGGCGGTGCTGTTGTCGGCGCGGTTGAGCAGGTCGGACAGCCAGTTGTCGCTGCGCTGATCGGCGACCGGGCCCATCGGCGGTGCCTCGACCCTGCGCGGCTGCGGCGGGGGCGGGGCTGGCGGCTGCATCCCGAGATCCGGCGGCGGGAGATTGGTGACGCTGGTCGCCGCAGGCTCGCGCAGGCGCATGTCGGTCCGGCCGCCGACGGCGGCCACCACCGGCTCCTCCTGACGCATGACGGCAGCAGGCGGCGCGACTGCGGCGGGACGCGCCGTGCTGACCACGTCGAGACCCCGACCATGATGTGCGACGATCCGGTTGAGCTCGGCGAGGGCCTCGATCTGGTCGACGATGACCTTGCGCATCTGCGCCGTGCTCTCGGCCGCCTCCTGCGGCATCTCCAGCACGCCGCGGCGCAGCTCGTTGCGCGTCGCCTCGAGCTCACGATGCATTTCGGCGGTCATCTGCTTCATGCTCGACACCAGCGTCGCGAACCTCTCGGCCGACTGCTTGAACATTGCATCGGCTTCCTGCGTGCTCTGCTGGTAGATCTCCTGCATCTGCGACGTCGTGAGGCGGCGTTCCTCCTCCGCATTGGCGCGGATGGCTTCGAACTGGCGGCTGAGCGCGGTCGAGCCGGCGCCGGCCGTTTCCGCCACGACCCGGGCGATGTCGCGGGCCCGCTCCTCGGCGGCCGCGAGCGACTCGTCGAGCAGGGTGGTGAAGCGGGTCAGGCGCTGGTCGAGATCGGCGGTGCGAAGATCGATGGTGGTGACCAGCGATTCCAGCGTCGTCTTGCGATCCGAAATCGAGACCGTAGCATCGCGGTTGCTCTGCTCGACGATGGCGGCAGCCTCGATCAGGGCCTTGCCATGGGCATCGAACTGGCTCGACAGCGATCCGAGATCCTCGAGCGCACGGGACGTCTTGGCGTTGAAGACGTTGAGCTGATCTTCGAGGGTCTGCGTCGCCGTGCCATTGCGCGACGTCACGTCGTTCATCGCGGTGACGAAATCGGCCACGCGGGCGACCAGCGCACGCTCCAGCGAGTTGAGATTATCGTGGGCGCCGGTCAGCACCTCCTGCAGCAGGATGTTGCCCTCGCGCAGACGCTCGAACAGAGCGACCGTGTCGGTGCGCAGGATCTTGCTGGTCTCCTGCATCTCGGTGACGGCCGCCACCGAGACCTGGCGCGACTGCTCGATCGCGGCGCGCGAGGCCTGCTCGAGATCCTTCAGCGACTTGGTGATCGCCGTGGTCGCGAGCTCGCCGGCCGAGGTGATGGTGCGGGCGACCTCGGAGCCGTTGCCGTTCACAGTCTGGGCGAACGCCTGGCCGCGCATCTCGATCTGCTTCAGCGCATCGGTGGTGACGCGATCGATCTCGATCGTGAGCTGGTTGGTCTTCGAGTTGAGCGTCTCGACCAGCGTGCCGCGCTTGCCGTCGAGGATCTGCGACAGCCGCTCGCTCTGCTGCTGCACATAGGTGACGATCTCGTCGGTCTTGCCGGTCATGGCCGAGCCGAACGAGTTGCCGGCGGCGAGCACCGAGCGCTCGATCTCGGTCGAGGTCGACTTCACCCGCGTCGAGACCTCGTTGGAGGCCGCGACCAGCGCGCTCTGGGCATTGAGGGCGCTGCTCTGGATCGCGTCCGTCGTGTTGGCGGCGACCGTGTTGATCGAACGTTCGATCTCGGTCGAGATCGCCTTGAGCTGGCCGGCCGTGTCGGTGGAGGTCGCCGTGAGCACGCTCTGCGCTTCGCGGGCGCCGCTGACGATCACCGCGACGGTCTCGGTCGTGGTCGTGGTCAGCACCGCCTGGGCCTCGCGTGCGCTGCCGATCAGGGCCGCAGCGGTGTCCGCCGAGGTCGAGGTCAGCGACATCTGCGCCTGGCGTGCGCTGTTGAGGATCGAGGTCGCTGTGTCGGCGCCGACCGACGACAGCGTCCGCTCGACGTCCACGGCGAGCGACTTGACGTGCTCCGCCGCCTCGGTCGAGCTCGAGATCAGCTTGGACTGGACCTCACGGGCGCTGTCGATGATGACGGTGGCCGTGGTGGTGCCGACCGCGGCGAGCGTCCGCTCGACGTCGATCGCCAGCGACTTGACGTGGTCGGCGGCTTCGGTCGAGGCGCTCACCAGCTTGGACTGCACATCCCGCGCGCTGTCGACGATGGTCGCCGCGGTGCTGGTGCCGACGGCAGCGAGCGTGCGCTCGACATCGGCGGCCAGCGACTTGACGTGATTGGCCGCTTCCGAGGACGCGCTGATCAGCGTGCTCTGCGCCTCGCGCGCGCCGCCGGTGATCGACTCGGCGGTGGTCGTCCCCGCGATCGAGAGCGAGCGCTGGACGTCGACGGTGAGCACCTTGACCTGCTCGGCGGCCTCGTGGGAGGCGGCGAGCAGGGCGCTCTGGGCCTCGCGGGCACCGGCCGTGATCGTCTCCGCGGTCTCCGTGCCGGCGCTGGTCAGCGAACGCTGCACATCCGCCGCGAGCGACTTCACGTGCTCGGCCGCGTTGGAGGAGGCCGAGACCAGCGTGTTCTGGACCTCGCGGGCGCCGGCCAGGATCGAGGCTGCCGTGGCCGAGCCTGCGGCCGTCAGCGCCTGCTCGACATCGGTGGCGAGCGACTTCACGTGGTTTGCGGCATCGGAGGAGGCCGACACCAGCGTGTTCTGGACCTCGCGAGCGCCGGCGAGGATCGTCGCCGCGGTGGTCGAGCCCGCCGCCGTGAGCGTGCGCTCGACGTCGGCCGACAGCGACTTGATCTGCTCGGCGGTTTCGCCGGAGGCCGTGACCAGAGTCGCCTGGGCCTCGCGTGCGCTGGTCAGGATGGAATTGGCGGCGTTGCTGCCGGCGCCGGTGAGGGCGCGCTCGACCTCGGCGGACGTATTCTTCAACTGCGAGCCGACGTCCGTCGACACGTTGAGCAGCGCCTCCTGCGCCGTGCGGGCGCCGGTCTGGATGGTCTCGCTGGTGTTGACCACGAGATTGGTCAGCGCGCGCTCGGCATCCTCGACATGCGACTTGATGCTGGCGGACAGCAGCTCGGCGCGGGTCATCAATTCGTCGCTGGCCTGGCGGCCGCTGCTCTCGATGCGGCCGGCCACGGCCTCGACGCGCGAGCCGAGGAGGTCCTCGAACTGCGACACGCGATGGTCGATCTCGGTGGCGATCGAGCCGACCCGGGTCTCGATGCCCTGATGGATGTCCTGGAAGCGGGCGGTGACGGCCTCGGTCAGCTCGAAGCTGCGGCCGTCGATGATGTTCGACAGGCTGACGATGCGCTGGTCGATCGCCTCCAGCGCCTTGTCGGTGCCGTCGGTGAGCGAGGAGGTCAGGATGTTGAGGCGGGAATCGATCGACTGGATCGCCTGGGCCGAGCCATCGGTCAGCGAGGAGGTCAGCACGGTCAGCCGCGAGTCGATGGCGTGCAGCACCTGCGCCGCACCGTCGGTCAGCGAGTTCGACAGCGTTCCGAGCCGGCCCTCGATGGTCGAAGTGACCGAGGTCGCCCGGTTGTCGAAATTCTCCTCAAGCGTCTTCAGACGGCCCCCGACGGTGTCGTCGAAGGTCTTGATCTTGGAATCGAGCGTGGAGTCGAAGTCGGTGATACGAGCCTGCAGATTGGTCTCGAACAGGCCCAGCCGCTGGTCCAGCGTCGCCGTGATCTCACCGCTGTTGGACGACAGACGGGTGTCGAAGCTGTCGACATAGGTCTTGAGATTGTCGGAGATCTCCTGGGTCCGCTGGCCCATGCGCTCGACGATCTCGCCGCCATAGGTCTTCACGGTGCGATCGAACTCGGTGATGTGCCGGGTGATCAGCGCGCCCAGAGTCGAGCTGTCGCGGGCAAAACGTTCGGCGAGTTCGGTGCCCTGGTTCTTCACCAGCTCGTCGAAGGCGCTGATCTGCATCGACAGCGTGTCGTGCGTGCTCTCGGTCTGGCTGACGACCTTGGCGACCAGCGAGGTGACGGTCGCGTCGAGCGACTCGCTCGCCTTCTCGCCCGACGTGACGATGTGGCCCGACAGGCGCTGGCTCGCCTCGTCGATCTTGGTGACGAGGTCGCCGCTGCGCAGCTCGAGCTCGAGCAGCAGGGAGTCGCCGGAAGCCTTGAGCGAATCGTGGACCTGCTCGGTGCGGACCGAGATGCCGTCGACGATCGCAGCCGTGCGCTGCTCGAACTCGTTGGTGATCCGGTCGATCCGCTCATTGAGCATCTCGTGAACACGGTCGGACAGATCGGCGAACTCGTCGTGGACGTGGCCGGTCTTGAAATTGAGGCTGGTCGTCAGCCGCTCGGAGGCGTCGAGCACGGCGCGGGTGGTCTCGGCGCTCGCTTCTTCCAGACGGTCCAGGAGATCGCCGCCACGCTCGCCGAGCGCGAGGATCATGTTGTCGCCGGCATTGCTGAGCGCCGCCGTGATGTGGGCGCCGCGCTCCTCGAGCGCGCCGGTGATGCTCTTGGCGACCTCGTCGACGCGCGAGGCGATCGCATCCGAGATCAGCGCGATGTCGTGGCGCAGATCGATCTGCACGCCGGAGATGGCGCTGCGGACCTGCTCGGCCTGGCCGACCAGGTTGTCGCGCTGATGGGCGATGTCCTGGAGGAGGGCGCGGATGCGCACCTCGTTGTCGCTGTAGGCGCGTTCGAGCGCGGCGACCTCGTTGGCGACCAGCATCTCGAGCTCGCCGGCGCGTGCGATCGCGCGCTCGACGCCGTCGCCCATCGCCGCAACCTCGCGGCGGATGGCCTGGCCGACGGTCACGATGGAATCGCTGACGGCGCCCTCCGGCTCGGAGAAGCGGATCGCGACCTGCGCCATCGACTGCGCGATCATGCGCAGCTCCTGGCCGCGCCAGGCGAGACTCGCCAGGAAATAGAACAGCAGGACGGGGGCGAAGAACACCGCGGCGAGGCCGGCGAGCACCAGCACGCCGCCGCTCTGGCCGATCACGGCCTGCAACGACGGCAGGAAGCCGATCGTGAGCAGGGCACAGCCGACGATCCAGATGCCTGCAAACACGGTTGCCAGCGTATAGACGCCGCGCGAGGGGCGGCCCTTCTGGATCGCCTGCAGCAGCTGGCCGATGGTCTCGCGGTCGTCATTGGCCGGACGGCGAGCGGCAAGCGGCGGCGGCTCGATCTCGTCCAGGCTGCGGTTGTCGACGCCCGGACGGGAGTCGAACGAGTCGAAAGCGGATCCGCCGGTCGGCATGACCGGCGGCGCCCCGTCAGCGTGGACCGGGCCCTGCGAGTCCTGGGGCGCGGACGTATCGCTGATGTTCAAAGCCTCCTGAATGGCGGACAGCGCAACTTCAGTCGGGTCTTTGACCTTTTTGGGGGTGTTCGCCATGTTGAGTCCGAGCCCTCGTCTTAATTTCGTTCCGGCAAGCCGCGTACGAGTACCCCCTCGCCGCGCTCGAACCGGACGTCATCCCTCGCAGGCACCAGGGGTGGCAAATTCCGCCAGGTGACCCACTCCATCCGGGGATCATCCTATTGGCTGTGCCTGTTGAAAGAAATGGCCGTGGTTAAGAGATTCTTAATCATCGTTAACAGCAGCCGCCGTTAACACTTTAGAAGGTCTGCGAATTCCGGTTTCGGCCGTGATTGGGGCGGAGCCGGGTCGAAATCGCGGCAAACCCGCGGCAATTGGGACGGTAACAATGCATTAACCATTGTCGTGCTTGGGTTACCACAGGGGCGCGATGCGCGCCCGCCGGACCGGATGACTGCCATGATTCCCGACCTGTCACGGATCGAATGGATGCCCTCGCCCCCGCTGGTTCCCGACGACGGGCCGATCAGCCTCGACCTTCTCCGGCGCATGACCCTGGGCGACACCGAGCTCGAGCGTGAAGTGCTCGCGATGTTCTCGACCCAGGCCGTCCGCCTGCTGGAGCGGCTGCAGGTGCTGCCCGAGGATGCCGCCGCGGTCGCCCACACCCTGAAGGGCTCCGCCCGGGCCATCGGCGCGCTCGACGTCGCCGACGCGGCCGAAGGCCTCGAAGCGGCGCTGCGGGCGGGCGATCCGGCCGATGCGCTGGCCTGGCTCGGCACGGCCGTGGCGCAGGCCCGCGCGGCCATTTCCGACATGCTCGGCGCGGCCTGACGGGCCGTCCGCGGCACTAGCGCGGAGCGGAGCGGTCCGTTATAGGACAGCCCGACCTCATTCCCTGCGCAGCACGAGCACACATGGCCAAGATCACCTTTGTCGACCATACCGGCGAATCCCGAACCGTTGACATCGAGAACGGCGCGACCGTCATGGAAGCGGCGATCCGCAACGCCATTCCGGGCATCGAGGCCGAATGTGGCGGCGCCTGTGCCTGCGCGACCTGCCATGTCTATGTCGACGAAGCCTGGCGCGAGAAGGTCGGCCCGCCGACCCCGATGGAAGAGGACATGCTCGATTTCGGCTACGACGTGCGGCCGAATTCCAGGCTCTCCTGCCAGATCAAGGTCTCCGACGAGCTCGATGGTCTCGTCGTCGCGACGCCCGAGCGTCAGGCCTGATCGTCGGGTCGTCGCGCTCATCTTCTGCTGACATCTCCTTTGAAATTTCGCCGCGCGGTCTACGCCGCCGGCGTGAGGGTGGCGCCATGGCGAGCCCAGGGCCGTAGCGCCGCGACGACCTGCTCGGTCAGCGGCGCCGGCTTGCGCGTCACCTCGTCGATCAGCACCATCACGGCGGTGGCCGAGGCCACGCAGCGCCCGTCCGAGAACACGACCTGCTCGCAGGTCACCGACGTGCGCCCCAGCTTCACCACTCCCAGTCCCAGCTCGATTGTGCCCGGCCAGCGCAGCTCGGCGCGGAAATGCATGTCGAGCCGCACCATGATCCAGGCAAGCCCCTGCTGGGTCAGGCCATGGCGCGGGTCCTTCATCAAGGTCACCCGGCCGGTCTCGAAATACGTCGCATAGACCGCGTTGTTGACGTGCTGGTTGGGGTCGAGGTCGCCGAACCGGACGTTATCCGCGAGGCGATAGGGGAAGTCCTCGAGCCGTGGCGCATGGTCGTGGCGGGCCGTCTCTGTCACCGATTGATCTCCATCATTCATGCTCCCTTCAAACCTCGCTACACCGGCCGCCGCAAGCCGCGGGCGCGCGCGAGGGGTGGCTTTTGTGCCTTCCCTGCGACCGCCCCGTTGGCTACAAATTCGGAACCGCCACCTGCCGCCATCCTCCGGGCGGCGTCTCCAACGAGAAGAGCGACATGAGCGAAGCGATCAAGACCGATGTGCTGATCATTGGCGCGGGCCCCTGCGGACTGTTTGCCGTGTTTGAACTGGGGCTGCTCGACATCAAGGCGCATCTGATCGACATCCTCGACAAGGTCGGTGGCCAGTGCGCCGAGCTGTATCCGGAGAAGCCGATCTACGACATTCCCGGCGTGCCGATGGTGACGGGGCAGGGCCTCACCGATCAGCTGATGGAGCAGATCAAGCCGTTCAGCCCGACCTTCCATCTCGGCGAGATGGTCACGAGCGTGGAGAAGATCGGCGATCCCGGTTTCCGCGTCACCACCGATGCCGGCAAGGTGTTCGAGTGCAAGGTCGTGGTGATCGCCGCCGGCGGCGGCTCGTTCCAGCCGAAGCGTCCGCCGGTGCCGGGCATCGAGGCCTACGAAGGCACCTCGGTCTTTTATGCCGTGCGCAAGATGGAGCAGTTCCGCGACAAGCATGTCGTCATCGTCGGCGGCGGTGACTCCGCGCTCGACTGGACGCTCAACCTGCATCCGATCGCCAAGCGCATCACGCTCATTCATCGCCGCGACGACTTCCGCGCCGCGCCCCACAGCGTCGAGCAGATGCGCGCCCTGGTCGCCGGCGGCAAGATGGATCTGCGCATCGGCCAGGTGACCGCGCTCGAAGGCGCCAATGGTCAGCTGTCGGCGGCGACCATCAAGGGCAACGACAATGCCGTCGAGACCATCCCCTGCGAGATGATGCTGCCGTTCTTCGGCCTGACGATGAAGCTCGGCCCCGTCGCCGAGTGGGGCCTCGCGCTCGAGCACAATCTCATTCCCGTCGAGACCTCGGCGTTCGAGACCTCCGTGCCCGGCATCTTCGCGATCGGCGACATCAATACCTATCCCGGCAAGATCAAGCTGATCCTGTGCGGCTTCCACGAGGGCGCGCTGATGGCGCAGAAGGCGCACCGCTACGTGTATCCGGAGAAGCGGCTGGTGTTCCAGTACACGACGTCGTCGTCGAGCCTGCAGAAGAAGCTCGGCGTCAACTAATTCGTTCGCGGCATGGAACCCGGCACCATCACACCAACTCAAATGTGAAGAAATGTTTCCTGCGCGTGCCGGTTTCACCGGCGCGCCAGACCTGTTATGGGCTGGAAGGAGCTGCGAAACGGCCGTACTGTGCGGCCATTCATTTTGTGACTTGGTCAAGGTGAGATGATGATGCGCAATGCGTTTCCCCGACTTCGGCTGGTGCCTGGCGTGACGACGCTCGCGGTCGGCGCGCTCGTCGTCGCCGGTGCGCTGCTGACGCGGCCGGCGCTGGCGGCAGAGCCGACCGCGGCCGGGCTGTGGCAGAAGGTCGAGGACGGCAGGCCGGTCGGCTGGTTTCTCTTCATCGACCACGACGGCGTGTTCGAGGGCGTGATCGCCAAGACGTTTCCGCGTCCGGGCGACAATCCGAACGAGGTCTGCGCCAAGTGCACCGACGACCGCAAGAATGCGCCGGTGCTCGGTATCTCCTTCGTGCGTGACATGAAGCGCGAAGGCTTGAAATACGAAGGCGGCAACGTGCTCAATCCGCGCGACGGTAATATCTGGAAGGCCAACATGAAGGTCAGCCCGGACGGCCAGTCGCTGACCTTGCGCGGCTATCTCGGCTTCTCGCTGCTCGGCAAGGACGAGACCTGGACGCGCCTGCCGGACACCAACATGGCGCAGATCGATCCCGCGATCCTCGCGAAGTATCTCCCGGCCCAGGCGACGACGGCGACCGCGCCAGGATCGAAGCAGGCCCCCCCGATGATGAAGAAGCCGGCGCCGGCGAAGTAGTTGGCGGCTGGCCTGCATGTCATTTCTGCTCGCGATGGACATGCTGTCGCGCTCTCGCGGCGCATGGCGCCCGAGTTGCGAAGGCTGAACTCGGCCCTCCGAAGTGAGAGGGCGCAGGGAATGCCGGGTGAGGGCCTCACCCATGGCCCGCCTGCTGAAGAAAATGCAGGCGGCAGGTACCACAGGTGCAGCCGGATCAACCGGCATTCCCTGCGCGATGGCTTGACGGCTTATACGTACTCTCCCCGGGGACCGGGCTGTCTTGCCCCCGTCACGGGCGGATCATCGCCACCCGCTTGGCACCAGCGTCGGGGTGCCAGGACCATACGACTTCACCGTGCGCCACCGCTCGTTCGTCGGCATGATCGGGATCACGCTGCGACCAATGGCGCCCACCGCATCCCGCACTCCACGCTCGTGACGACCGCGAACCGCCCCTCTCATGAGCACGGGATGCGCCAAGAGAGCATGATTTCTGGAAAAGGGAAATGAAATTCTTTCGTCCGGCGGGACTGGACAAGGGTGATCCGTCTGAGACCGCACGCGAATTTAATCTCCCGGCGCAGCCCGTCGCAGCCTGATCAGGATGCGCGAGGCTCTGTTAGTTCGATCCGCGGTGGCGACATCACGCCCGACGGGCGACTCGCTGAGATCGGTGGCGAGATGCCGGTCCGGCCGGCATGCTACTGCCTGACCACGCCTGCCGGCGGCAGCGGCTGGATGGTGACGTTGGCTTCGACCGCATCGAGGTTGAGCACTTGTGCGGCGGCCGGAAACGCCGCGTCGGCCATCGCCGCGTGGCCTTCGGCGGTCGGGTGCACGGCGCCGCCATAGACCGCGGACAGCACGCCCCAGCTCGCATCGTGGATGTCGGCAGGCTGCATCGCCGCCGGCAGCCCTTGCGGATAGGTCATGGCCGAGAAGTAGCTGTCATTGGCGTCGCGGATCCAGCGGGCGCGCGGCAGATAGGGCCGATACTCGCTGGCGCCGCGGCCGCACAGCAGCGGCTCGTTGGCGGCGCTGACGATGTTCGAGTCGAAGCTCTCGCCATTGGCGGAGAAGCATTCGCGGTCGAACGGCGGATCCTGCGGCGAGCGGGCGCAGAAGCCATGATCGGCGAACCCGGCCTGATGCGCATCGACGAATGTCATCCGGTCGGCACGCGGGTCGCGGCAGAGGATGCCGGCGGTGCACTGCGCGAGCCCGCGCAATGTCGGCAGGAATTCGTTCTCGACGAAGCCGGCCACGTTGGCGAGACGCTGCGGATTGGCGTTGAAGGAGGGATGGACCTCGAAGCCGGCTGGACCGCCGCGGCAGGGCGTGCCCGGGCCGCTCAGCGCCGGGTTGCCATAGGAGGTGTAGACGACGTGCGAGAGGTCGCCGACCAGCGGCTTGAGCGCCTCGCGCAGCTTGGCAAAACCCTGCGGCAGGTCGCGCGCCAGCTCGCTGCGCGATTCCTCGACCGAGCCGATCACGCCGGAGCGCTTGAACAGCGTGCGCTCGGTGGGCGTATCGACGATGACGTCGGCGACGAGACCGGAGAAGTTGATGTCGTTGGCGCCGATCGACAGCAGCACCAGATCGAGCTTACGGTCCGGCTGGCGGCGCTTGGCCGCGGTCAACGCATCGCGCAGCTCGCCGAGCTGGCCGTTGACGCCTCCGGCGCAGGTCGCCACCGAGCGGCCGGGAAGGCATTCGCGCGCGCGCTGGCTGCCGAACAGGCCGTCGGCGATGGTGGCGCCGGTGCAGGCGAGCGGCAGATAGGTGACGGCGACGTGCGGGTAGCGCACCGCGAGCGCCAGCGCGGTGCGGGTCTGGTAGCTGTATAGCGAGCGGTGGCAGGCGGCATTGAACCAGACCGCGCTGTGCTTCTGCCAGTTCTGCAGCGTGTCCGGCGCCTCGCAGGCGCGGCCACCCTTGAAGCCGGCGCGGCTCGGCCGATAATATTGCGCGGACGGACCGCCGAGATAGGAGCGGAAGCAGAAGCCTTCGTCAGCCAGCGCGATCGGACGGTCCGGATTGCCCTCGCCGGAGGCGATGCTGTCGCCGAGCCCGGCGATGAAGACGTCGCGCACCTGGATCCCGGTCGAGACCTGCCGCGTGCCTTCCGGGCTGGTGACGTCGACGGATGCGACGGTCTGCCGGCCATAGCGGACGCGCAGATTGACCGGCTCGGCGCAGTCGAAGGTCGAGGTCTGCGGCCCATCGCCGTCGTCGAACGACCACGCGCAGGTGGCGCCGACGGGCACCGGGCCGGTCAGGCGCACCGTGACCGGATGGTCGATCGGCGTCAGATAGCTTTCCTTGACGTTGTCGCGTGTGCACGGCTCGTTGACGCGGCCTGCGAGGTCGATGCACAGCCGGTTGACGACGTTGCGCGCCCAGCCGCGGCCGTCGCTCTGGATGCTCAGTCCCTGCTCGGCGGACAGGATGGAGCGGTCGCGCGTGCTCTCGACGTGGAGCAGGAAGTCGCGCTCTTCGCGGAACAGGCGGAAGCGGTTGCGGACCTCCCAGCTGATCTGCAGCGGTGCTGCGTCCAGCTGAGCGGCAGCCTCGGTCGCGGCGAGAGGCGCGAGCAGGCCGCCCAGGACGCAGGCGGCGAGCATCGGACGAGAGAGAAATCGGGTCATACGCCAGGATTCACGTGAGCGATGGGGCGGAAATAAGAGGGCGGCTGGCAACGTCAACCGCGCCATCACAAACGGTGGTCGGAAGCGCCAAGTCAACCTTGTGAGTGGCGCTTGATCCGTTGCGGAACCGGCGCGGTTGCAGTCGCCGTTGCGCGCTTGGCGGCGATCTCGTCGGAGACGGCCGCTTGCAGCCGGCGCCGCTCCTGCCATGGCTTGACGACGTTGAGCCAGAGTTCCCGGACCCCCATGATCGAGATCGCGATGCCGAACGGGATCACGAAATACAGCACGCGGAACACCAGCAGGGTGGCAAGCAGCTGCTCGCGGCCGAACTGCGGCAGCGCCACCAGCATCGCGGCGTCGAACACGCCGATGCTGCCGGGCGCGTGGCTGGCGAAGCCGAGCAGGGTGGCGAGGATGAACACCACCGACAGCGACAGGAAATCGATCGGCGGGTTGGCGGGAACGAGCAGGTACATCGCCAGTGCGCAGAAGCCGAGATCGACCACACCGATCAGGATCTGCACGATGGTCAATGGAGCGGAGGGCAGCACCACCTTCCAGCCGTTCTGTCCGAGCTGGCGCCGGTTCTTGCCGGCATAGAGCCAGCCGAGATAGGCGAAGATGGCACCGAGGATGCCGATCGCGATCAGCTGGTTCACCGCCGGCGGCAACTGGTCCATCGCGGTGGCGGCGGCCGGATGCAGGGTCATGCCGATGCCCAGCACGAACAGGTTGCCGAGCCAGAAGGTCAGCCCCGACAGGAAGCAGATCTTGGCGACGTCGATCGCCGACAGGCCGTAATCCGAATAGATGCGGAAGCGGATGGCACCGCCGGTGAACACGGTGGCGCCGATGTTGTGGCCGATCGAATAGCTGGTGAAGGCGCTCATCGCCGCGATGCGATAAGGCACGTGTTTCTTGCCAATCGTTCGCAGCGCAAAATAGTCATAGAACGTCAGCGTGCAGAACGCGCCGACCACACATAAGGCGGCGAGCGCGATGTGACCGGGCGGGATCTCGGTCAGCGCTGTCAGGATGACGCCGCCGTCGACGCCCTTCAGCGTGCGCACGAGCGTGGTGATCGCGAAGGCGATGATCGCAAGGCTCGCTGCAATCCCCAGCCGCTTCCAGCCGATCCATTTCTTGAAGCCACGCGAGAGCGTGGTCAGCAGGCGCTGCATTCATCCTCCCGGCGGGGCGGCACTAGATCTTTGAGAAGGGACAAAACCATTGAACGATGAGGGCGGGTAATCCGTGACAGCCTGTTCCTTAAGCTAAAACGGACGCTTTGTGCAGTCCTTGACACAGCGCAGCTCCGGCGTCGATCCGCGGGTCTGTCACACTCCAGTCACATAGCTGCGGCCGCCTTAGTTCGGTCCCATTGGTTACCCGCCAAGCAAGTCACGACCGGCCGCGAGGTTCCGGCGGTCGTGTCGCCGCGGGCCGGAACAACGGACGCGTCACCCGGTTAGCCGCCCGCGGGGGTAGCGAACATGGCCACGATCGGTCGGGGAGGGCAAGCCATGTTCCGAACCAAGAGGACAAGTGGCAAATGGGACTCTTCACCAAGGACATCAAGACGATGAACGACCTGTTCGTTCATCAGCTGCAGGACATCTATTACGCCGAGAACCAGCTGATCAAAGCGCTGCCCAAGATGGCCGACAAGGCGACCGATCAGCAGCTCAAGCAGGGATTCCTCACGCATCTCGACGAGACGCGGACGCATGTGAAGCGGCTGGAGCAGGTGTTCGAGATGCACGGCATCGCGCCGAAGGCGGTCGACTGCCCGGCGATCGACGGCATCATCGAGGAGGCCGAGGAGGTCGCCGGCGAAGTCGCCGACAAGACCGTGCTCGACGCCGCCTTGATCAATGCCGGCCAGGCGGCCGAGCACTACGAGATCACCCGCTATGGCAGCCTGATCGCCTGGGCCAAGCAGCTCGGCCGCAGTGACTGCGCGGCGGTGCTGCAGAAGACGCTCGACGAGGAGAAGGCGACCGACATGAAGCTCACCAAGCTCGCCGAGACCACCATCAATTTGCGCGCGGCCAGCTGATCGCGCCGCACGACGTGATGAGGCAAAACGCCGCGCGGAAGTACCGCGCGGCGTCGTCATTTCGGAGGGGGTGATCAGCTCTTGCGCAGGGCGAAATTGGCGCCGCAGAACGCCATCAGGGCGCCCAGGCAGAGCGCGGCAAGTCCCGCCAGCACGCCGGAGGCCGACGGCACCGGGCTCGGTCCGGAGATCGCCTGGCCGATGCCGGCCAGCATCAGCACGCCGACCACGACGAGGAAGTTGCGCGCACGCTGCGGGATCTCGCCGGATACCGCGCTGTGCATGATGTTGGCGATGAAATAGCCGCTCGAGAAGCCGACCGTCGCGATCAGCCACCAGGCGATCGCCGAGCCGGCTGGCATGAAGGCACCTTCGCTCTGCCACAGGCCGCCGAGATCGAGGCCGTAGCGGGCGCCGAGCATGTGCACGGCGAGCGCCAGCAGCACGCCTGCGGCCATCGCGCCGGCCAGGATCAGGTGGCGCGGAAAATGGATCGTTTCGCTCATCGTTCGTTTGTAGGATAAGGCGCCCGACCCACGCAACAGGACCGCCCCCATTTCCGTACCGACACCATCCGATGCGCCCATCGGCTACGCCTACAAGGCGTCGCTGATCGGCTCCGCCCAGGAGTTCGAGCTGACCGAGCAGGGCCTGTCGTGGCGGTTCGCCGGCCACGCCGGGGTATGGCCCTATGCCGACATCGCCGCGATCCGGCTGTCCTACCGACCGGTGTCGATGCAGGCCAAGCGCTTCCGCGCCGAGATCACGCACCGTGACGGCCGGCGACTGAACGTCATCTCGACCACCTGGCAGACCGTGACCCTGATGGTGCCGCAGAGCGAGGCCTACAGGACCTTCATCCTTGCCCTGCATGCGCGGCTCGCAGCCGCAGGCAGCACGGCGCGGCTGACCGGCGGCCTCGGTCGTGCGGTCTATGCCGCCGCGGTGGCCGTGATGGCGGTGGTGACCGTCGCCATGGCCGCGCTTCTGGTGCGCGCGCTCGTCATCACCGAGTGGTCGGGAGCGCTGTTCCTGATCGGCTTCGCCGCGCTGTTCGCCTGGCAGGTCGGCGGCTTCGTCATCCGCAACAAGCCGCAGACCTACACTTTCGCAGCGATCCCGCCCGCGCTGCTGCCGTGATCACGGGACGTCACCGCTGGTCATCGAATGTGACCCGCGCTGGCGGCGCATCGTGCGACGATGTCGGTTGAGTCCGTCCCTACGGTCATTCCGGGGCAATCGTCGATGCGCAGACGCGAAGCGGCGGCGCGTTGACGATTGAACCCGGAATCTCGAAGTTGTTGCGCAAGACAAGCTCGGTATTCCGGGTTCAAGGCCTTGCGGCCTTGCCCCGGAATGACGGCGCGCGAGGCAGGATAGGACGCTGCTGGAGAAGCTCGATGCAGGATCGCGCGCAGCGTTGGCCCGATGCCGGTGAGATCGCCGCCATCAACGCGCAGCATTTCGCCGACACGCCGCTGCGCCCCGCCGATCTGCTGTTCGTGTTCGGCACCCGCGTCGAGGAGGAATTGCGTGCCGAGACGGCAGCCAGCCTCTGGGAGCAGGGCTGTTTCCGCCACGCCATCGTCAGCGGCGGGATCACGCCTGGCGCCGAGCTGTCGGAGTGCACGCTGATCAAGGCCGCCATGGTCAAGCGCGGCGTACCGGCGGACCTCATCCTCGAAGAGCATCACGCCATGAACACCGGCGAGAACGTCGTGTACTCGCTGCCGGTGATCGAGGCCACGCTCGGCCTCGCCAATGTCAGGACCGTCATCTGCCTCGGCAACAGCTGGACCGCGCGGCGTTATGCAATGACCCTGCAGCGGCACTGGCCGCAGGTCGAGAAGATGCTGCTGACCGTCGACGGCTTCGGCGTGCCGCGCCATCTCTGGCACACCCATCCGGAATTCCGCCGCCGCGTGCTGAGCGAGTGGGACAAGATCGAGCCGTACAAGGAGAGGGGCTTCATTGCAGAGTGGCCGTAGCAACGCCTGTACCAGGACATTTCCATGACCGAAGCAGCTCATCGCATCATCGCTCACTATGAGACCCGTGCGTTGTCGTGGGACGCCGACCGCCGCGCAGCGGCGTGGACCGATAGACCAGCCATCGACCGCTTTGTATCTCTCCTCAGACCGGTGGCGACCGTGCTTGATGTCGGTTGCGGAGGTGGCGTGCCGGTCGCAGCGCACATCGTGGGGCAGGGGTTTTCGGTCACCGGCGTCGACAGCTCTCCGACCATGATCAGCCTGTGCCGAACGCGGATGCCAGGGCAGACGTGGATCGTCGCTGACATGCGCTCGTTCACCTCAGACCAGCAGTTCGACGGCGTGCTGGCATGGGACAGCTTCTTTCATCTCGCGCACGATGATCAGCGACGCATGTTTCCGATCTTCGCAGCCTGCACGGGGCCGGGCGGCGTTCTGATGTTCAACGCCGGTCCCGCGCACGGCGAAGCGATGGGATCATATCGCGGCGATCCGCTATATCACGCGAGCCTGGATCCGTCGGAATACGAGGCGTTGTTGCATGCCAACGGCTTCGAGCCGATCACGCATGTGACGGCCGATCCTTCGAATGGCGAGCGGAGCTTCTGGCTTGCCCGCGCGGTTCGCGCCGGCGCGCTGATCTGACCAGCGTCGCTCTGGCGCCCAAGAGCTGCGGTGATGTGCTCGATCGTTGCTACGGCCTGACCACCAGCACCGAGCACTTCGCATAACGCACCACATGCCCCGCATTGCTGCCGAGGAAATACGTCCGCATCGCCGGGCGGTGCGAGGTCATGACGATCAGATCCGCCTGCACCTTGGCGGCCTCCTCGAGGATCTCGTGATAGATGCCGCCCTGGCGCACCGTGTAGCTGATGCGCTCGGCCGGGATGCCGGACTCGCGGGCCACGATCGACAGCGCTTCCTCGGCGGTCTCGCGCTGCTGGGCGTCGAAATCGGCGGGGACATATTCGGCGAGCATCACCGGCGTCATCGGCATCACGTTGAGCAGATGCACCTTGCCCTGCCACGTCTCCGCCAGCGTGGCGGCGGTCGCAATCGCCGGCTTGGCAAGGTCGGTATCGGCCAGATCGATGGGAACCAGAATCGATTTGAACATCGCGGCCTCCTTCACTGGGCGCGACCATTACGCGCTCCGCCGCGGCGGCCTGTCAATCGGAGCCCTGCTTGAGCAGCTTCGGTGTGACGAACATCAGGAGCTTGCCGCGCGCGAAGCTCACATCCCCCCAATCGTCGGTGTCGAAGTCGAAGATGGCGAGGCCGGAGGTCGGCATGTTGCGCATCAGCTCCTGGCGCGCCTCGGGATCTCCCTGGCCGGTCAGCGCCAGCGCCAGCTCATGCAGGCCGGGATTGTGGCCGACGACCAGCAGCTGCTTCGGATCGAACGCCGCTGCAAGGCGGATCTGATGCAGGATCTGCATCGGCTCGGCGCCGTACAGCTCCGGCACGGACTCGACCTGCGGGGAGACGATGCGGTCCTTCATCGCCTCCAGCGCGAGCTCCCAGGTCTGCTGTGCCCGCACCGCCGTGGACACCAGCACCAGCTCCGGCGCGAGCGGATGGCCGGCGATGAAGTCGCCGATCATGGCGGCATCCTGGTGCCCGCGCTCGTCGAGACGGCGGTCCTGGTCACGGCCCGAGGGCGCGTCAGTCTCGGTCTTGGCGTGGCGCAGCAGCATCAATCGGCGCATGGAATCCGGTCTCGAATCGGTCAGGGTGTCTCAGCCTGTATCACGTCTCTTTATCGCCACTAAAAGCGGCATGACGTCAGGTGACAGACCGGCGCAGGGTTCGCTAAGAAAACGCCATGAGCGAGACTTTCACAAGCGCGATCGATGACGCGGATGCCGCAGGTGCGATCACCCGGACCCGGCTGAATTTCGACCTCGACGTCGATGTCTGTGTGGTCGGGGCGGGACTGGCGGGGCTGACCACGGCGCTGTGCGCGGCGCGGCAGGGCGCCAGCGTCGCGGTGCTGGAGGGCCGCCAGGTCGGATGGAACGCCTCCGGCCACATGCTCGGCACGGTGCTGCCCGGATTCGACCTGCCGCTCCCCGACCTGATCGAGCGCGTCGGCCTGGAGCATGCGCGCGCGCTGTGGGCGCTGTCCTGGTCGGGCGCCGAGTTCATCCGCGCCCAGGCCACCGAGATCGCGATGCCCGGCATCGGCCTCAGCGAGGGCGCGCTCGAAGTCTCCAACGTCGACGCCGGCGATGCGCTGATCCGCCGCCTGCAGATGCTGCACGAGGATTTCGCCACCGAGGTCGAGGGCTGGCAGGTCGAGCGCGTCAGGAGCGAGCTCAAGACCAGCCGCTATTTTCATGGCGTCCATTACCCCCGGGCGTTCCAGCTCGACGGCCGCAAGTATGTCCACGCGCTGGCGCGGCTGGCGCACAAGGCCGGGGCGCGGATCTTCGAGGACACGCCGGTGGTCAGCATCGATGCGTCCGGCGTGCGCAAGCGCATCGTGACGCCGTCGGCGCGGATGCGGGCTTCGCACATCGTGCTCGCCGGCAACATCCACCTGGGCGCGCCCTTGCAGAAGCTGTCGGATACGCTGCTGCCGGTGTGGCGCTATGGCGGCGTCACCGCGCCGCTCGGCGAGGCGCTCGCCGAGGCGATCGCCTTCAAGGGCTCGGTCCACGACACCGACGGCATCGACCATTTCCGCGTCGTGGACGGCGACCGGCTGATGTGGGCGAGCCCGGAGACGACCTGGGACGCGCGTCCCAGCGGGTTCGCCTCGGCGCTGCAGCGCCGGATCCGCACCGTGTTTCCGCAGCTCGGCCGCGTCGAGATCACGGAGACCTTCGGCGGCGTGACCGGCCAGACGGTGCACGGCATGCCCCAGATCGGCCAGCTCCGCAAAGGCCTATGGGTGGCGAGCGGTTTCGGCCGGCAGGGGATGAACACCTCCGCGATGGCCGGTCAGCTGATCGCGCAAGGCATCCTTGCCGGCGACGACCGCTGGAAGCTGTTCTCGCCGTTCGAGCTGGTCTGGGCCGGCGGCGTCAGCGGCCGGGTCGCCGGCCACGTCGTCAATCTCTGGGTCCGAGGCCGCGCCGCGGCTGCAGGTACCCTGGCACGGCACCGCGAGCGGGCTCGGGCGCAGGAGCGGATCCGGGAGATCAGGGCCGCCGAGGCGCGCCGCCAGGCGGCGCAGCGCCCCGGCTCGCGCCTGCCGCTGCGGCCGCAGCCGTCCGACCTGACCCGCCGTCCGGACGCCGGGGAGGGCGGGTAGCTCGCAAGAAAGTGAGGCATCGAACCCGCAGCCGACGTAACTTCGCGGGATCTCGTCCGTAAATCCGGTAACAAGCCGCCGTACGGAGACAACCATGATCGACCGCCGCATGATGTTCACCACCGCTGCCGGATTGTTCGGCTTCGCCGCCCTGCGCTGGTTCGGCGGCTCGGAGCCGGCACGCGCCGCCGAGAAGTTCGAGATCGAGAAGACCGAGGCGGAGTGGCGCGCCCAGCTGACGCCGGAGCAGTTCGACATCCTGCGGAAAGAAGGCACCGAACGGCCCTGGACCAGCCCGCTCTTGAAGGAGCACCGCAAGGGCACGTTCGCCTGCGCCGGCTGCGACCTGCCGCTGTTCTCCTCGGATACCAAGTTCGACAGCGGCACCGGCTGGCCGAGCTTCTTCAAGCCGCTCGACAATGCGGTCGGCACCCGGCAGGACAAGACCTACGGCATGGTCCGCACCGAGGTGCATTGCCGCCGTTGCGGCGGCCATCTCGGCCACGTGTTCGACGATGGCCCGAAGCCGACCGGGCTGCGCTATTGCATGGACGGCCTGTCGCTGGTGTTCCATCCGGCCAATCCGTCCTCGACCTGAAAAATCTGCGCCTGGATTGTCGACGGCGTCCGTTGAAGACCTGAAAAGCGGGTCTTCGAGGACGCGCCGGCACCTGTGAGCAGCAGCCAGGCCGGAGCGCGATGGTGCGCGTCCGGCCCGGCAAGAACTGCCGGCTCGGCAATTGTTTACCACTTTCGGCACCGCTTTTTTGACGTTGTTATTTCCCAACTCGCTGATTTCGCAGCGAAATGCCATCTGGCACAGCGATTGCGATGCTCTCCACGAAAACGCGGCCATGGGCGGACCGGCCGCCGGGTCAATGTGGAGAGAATGGTATGGGTATCTTCGACGCGATGAACACCTCGGTGAGCGGCCTGTCCGCTCAATCATTCGCGCTGCAGAACATTTCCGGCAACATCGCGAACGCCTCGACCGTCGGCTACAAAGGCATCGGCACCAGCTTCGAAGACCTCATCCCCAACGCCACCAACCCGACCCGGCAGAACGCCGGCGGCGTCACCGCCTTCGCCAAGGCGACCATCACCACCCAGGGCACCGTCTCGACGTCCTCGGTCGCCACCAACATGGCGATCAACGGCGACGGCTTCTTCAACGTGCAGAAGGCCTCGTCGGTGGTCGACAACGTCCCGGTCTTCACCGGCGTCACCAACTACACCCGCCGCGGTGATTTCCAGCTCAACGCCAACGGCAACCTGATCAATGGCGCCGGCTATTACTTGATGGGCGTCGCGGTCGACGCCAAGACCGGCAACGCCACCGGCAACGTGCCGACGGTGCTGCAGTTCGCCAACAATTTCGTGCCGGCGCAGGCGACCACCGCGATCCAATACGCCGCCAACCTGCCGACGCAGCCGAAGACCGGCGCCAGCGGCAATGCGGCGACCGGCACGCTGGTCGCGGCCGGCGGCCTCAACTCGGCCGATCTCTCCAACGTGCCGCTGCCGGTCGGCACCAATTTCTACGCCGACGCCACGGTCACCGGCGCCACGGCCAACAACAAGAACGCGGTGGGCATCACCACCTCGACCCTGCTGTCCGGCGGCGCGCTTACCGACTCGATCACCACCGACTTCACGGCCGGTGACACCATCACCCTGACCGGCAGCGCGGGCGACGTCGTTACCTTCACCTTCGTCGCCTCCGGCGCCTCGGGCAACCAGATCAATGTCGGCGATTCCGTCGGCACGCTGCTGGCCAAGATCGCCGCGGTGACGGGTGTGTCGCCGACCATCACCGCCGGCAAGATCACGCTGCATTCGGGCAGCGGCGAGGACTGGAGCCTGAGCAGCACCGCGGGCGGCTTCGCGGCGCTTGGCCTGACGTCGCCGGTGGCCTTGACGCGAACGGCGAGCGCCGGCACCGGCATCGTGATCGGCAACGACCTCACCAACTTCAACAACGAGACCATCTCGGGCGGCGCGGTCACCACCTACAACTCGGCGGGCACGCCGGTGAACGTGCAGCTGCGCTGGGGCAAGGTCGACAGCTCGACGCTCGGCACCGGCCATCAGGACGTCTGGAACCTGTTCTATCAGACCGATTCCAACGCGACCGGTTCGACGGTGGCCTGGCAGAACGTCGGCACCAATTTCGTGTTCGGCTCCGACGGCTCGCTGACCTCGCCGACCTCCTCCAACATCTCGATCCCCAACGTGGTGGTCGACGGCACCACGCTCGGCACCGTCAGCCTCAACATCTCCTCGGGCGCGCTGACACAATATGCCAGCACCGTCGGCTCGGCCACGATCAACCAGATCTCGCAGAACGGCTTCGCCGCCGGCCAGCTGCAATCCGTCGCCGTGAATAATAGCGGCATCGTCACCGGCACCTTCTCCAACGGCCAGACCATCAATCTGGCCCAGGTGACGCTGTCGCACTTCAACGGCACCAACTATCTGAAGGCGCTCGACGGCGGCGCCTATGAGGCGACCGACCAGTCGGGGCAGGCCATCATCGGCGCGTCCGGCAAGATCTCGGGCGGCTCGCTGGAAGGCTCGAACACCGACATCGCCGACGAGTTCACCAAGCTGATCGTGACCCAGCAGGCCTATTCCGCCAACACCAAGGTGATCACGACGGCCAATTCGATGGTGCAGGATCTTCTGAACGTGCTGCGCTGACGGCGCAGCGCGTGGCGGTTGAATTGACACAAGGCAAACGAACATGGGTTTGAGTTCCGCCCTCGCCACCGCGATGTCCGGCCTGCGCTCGACGCAGGCCGCGCTCTCGATCATCTCGTCGAACGTCGCCAACGCCAATACGCCCGGCTACGTTGTACAGAACCCGAACCAGATCGAGATCGCCAGCGGCGGCTTCGGCTCGACGGTGATGACGACGGGCGTCAACCGCCAGCTCGATCTGTTCGTGCAGAACCAGCTCCGCACCGAGACGTCGGGCGGAACCTATGCCAACCAGATGGCCAACATCCTGACGCAGCTGCAGAGCGTGTACGGCACGCCCGGCGGCAGCGGCACAATGGAGACGGCGCTCAACAACTTCACCACGGCGCTGCAGTCGCTGTCGAACAATCCGAGCAACCAGTCCGCGCAAGCGGTGGCGCTGTCGGCCGCGCAAGGGCTGGCGCAGCAGCTCAACGCGACCACCAAGGGCATCCAGACGCTGCGCACCAATGTCGAGCAGGACATCGGCAACTCGGCGACGCAGGCCAACGCGGCGATCAAGCAGATCGCCACCTTGAACACGCAGCTGCAGGGCCTCAGCAGCTCCGATCCGCTGTCGGCGACGCTGCAGGACCAGCGTGACAACGCCATCGACACGCTGTCGAAATATGTCGACATCCGCGTGGTGTCGGACTCGACCAACGGCGTCAGCGTGTTCACCAATTCCGGCATTCAGCTGGTCGGCGCGGGGCTGACCTCGGAGTTCACCTTCTCCTCGCCCGGCACGCTCGACGCCACCTCGCTCTACAACAGCAATCCGACCAAGAGCGGCGTCGGGCAGCTCAACATCAAGCTGTCGAATGGCGTCTCGCTCGACGTCGTGGCCAACAATCTGCTGAACTCCGGGCAGATCGCGGCCGACCTCAAGCTGCGCGACCAGACCCTGGTGCAGGCGCAGACCCAGGTCGATCAGCTCGCCGCGACGATGGCCTCGGCGCTGTCGGACAAGACCACGGCCGGCACGGCTGTGACGGGACCTCCGGCCGGCTTCGACGTCTCGACGACGGGGCTGCTCGCCGGCAACACGATCAACCTGACCTACACGGATTCGAGCAACGTCCAGCGCCAGGTCAAGATCGTCAATGTCAACGATCCCGCCGCGCTGCCACTGCAGAACGCCACCGGCGCCAACCCGTCCTATGTCGGCGTCGATTTCTCGCTCGGCATGGCCTCGGTGGTGACGCAGCTCAACAGCGCGCTCGGCGGCGCGCATCTGCAGTTCGCCAATCCCTCCGGCACCACGCTGCGCATCACCGATGACGGCACCAGCCAGGCGACGGTGAAGTCGGCCTCGTCGACAGTGACGGTGCAGACGCTCGCCAGTGGCAACCCGCAGCTGCCGGTGTTCACCGACGGCAGCGGGGTGTATACCGGCGCGATCACCTCGACCGGATCGCAGATGACCGGGCTCGCCGGGCGGCTCAACGTCAATCCGGCGCTGCTCAACGACGCGACCAAGCTGTCGACCTATTCGACCTCGCCGCAGACGCCCGCGGGCGACTCCACGCGGCCGGACTTCCTGTTCGCGCAGCTGACATCGGCGACGTTCAGCTATTCGCCGACCACCGGCCTCGGCTCGGCGGCGCAGCCGTTCCAGGGCACCGTGTCCGGCTATCTCCAGCAGTTCGTCAGCCAGCAGGGCAGCGCCTCGACGCTCGCGACCCAGCTCAGCCAGGGGCAGAGCGTCGTCGTCAGCACGCTGAAGGAAAAGTTCAACTCGACCGCCGGGGTCAACATGGACAGCGAGATGTCCAACCTGATCCAGGTCCAGAACACCTATGCGGCCAACGCTCATATCATGTCGGTCGTGCAAAGCATGATGCAGAGTCTGATCCAGGCTTTCTAGTGAGGCGCGAGTAAGATGTCGATCAGCAGTATCAACTACGGAACCTCTCTGCTCGGTCTGTCCGTGCGGAACATCTCCAACCAGCTCGCGGACCTCTCGACGCAGCTGTCGAGCGGCGTCAAGGCGAACAACTATGCCGGCATGGGGCCGGACGAGGGGTTTGCGATCGCGGCGCGGGCGCAGCTGTCGAACATCGCCGGCTTCACCACGACGATGACGCACGTCAACACCGTCATCGGGGCGGTCAACACCTCGTTGCAGTCGTTGTCCAAGATCGCAAGCCAGGTCCAGAGCGGTGCCTCGGCCACGCCGCAGAACCTGACCAGCACCGGTCAGACCACGGGGCAACTGACGGCGTCGTCCAACCTGTCGGCGATCACCGGCATCCTCAACACCCAGGTCGGCGATCGCTACATCTTCTCCGGCAGCGCCACCGACCGGCCGGCGATCGCCTCGGCCGACGACATCCTGAACGGCACCGCCACCCAGGCCGGGCTGAAGCAGGTGATCGCCGAGCGGCAGCAGGCCGATCTCGGCCTCAACGGTCTCGGCCGCCTCAACCTCTCCGCGTCGGCGACCATGCCGATCACGCTGGCGGAGGACGTCGCCGGCTCACCATTCGGATTCAAGCTGAGCTCGGTGACCTCGTCGCTGACCAATGCGACCGTGACCGGACCGTCCGGCTCGCCGGCGGGAATCTCCGTCGACCTGACCGCCGGCAATCCCAACGCCGGTGATCAGATCAGCTTCGTCTTCAAGCTGCCCGACGGAACCTCGGAATCGATCAAGCTGACGGCGTCGACCACGACGCCGGCGCCCACCAACACGTTTGCGATCGGCGCGACTCCCGCCGCGACCTCGGCCAACCTGAATGCGGCGCTGAATACGGCGCTCACGACCTTGGCCAACACCTCGCTCGTGGCAGCCTCCGCCGTGACCGCGGGCGACAACTTCTTCAACACCGCCAGCTCGGTGTCGGGCACCGCGGTCAACAACAAGGCGGGGACGCCGGCGCCGATCACCGGGGCGACGCTGCTGTCGGGCATCGCCGGCACCGATTCGATCGCGACCGACTTCACCGCCGGCGACACCATCACCGTGAACGGGCAGACGCTGACCTTCGTCGCCTCGGGCGCCAACGGCAACAACCAGATCAATGTCGGCGACAGCGTGCAGACGCTGCTGTCGAAGATCGATGCGCTGAGCGGGACGTCGAAGGCCTCCACGGTCAGCGGCGGCGCGATCACCTTGCGCACCGACGATGCGGCGACCTTCTCGGTCTCGAGCTCGAACGCCGGTGCCTTCGCCGCGCTCGGCTTTTCGGGCACCGTCACCGCCGCGACCCCGCCTTTGCGGGTTTCCGGCGTGCCGCTGGGATCGGCGACCAGCCTCGTCAACGGCTCGACCAGCACCGTGGCCTGGTACACCGGCAACAGCGGCCCGGGCTCGGCACGGTCCAGCTCGACCATCCGCATCGACACGGCGCAGAGCATTCAGTTCGGCGCCCAGGGCAATGAGTTCGCGATCCGCAACCTCGTGCAGCAGACCGCGGTGTACGCCGCCGTCAACACGCCGCCGGCCGGCGCGAACGCGCCGCAGCAGATCGGCGCGCTCAGCGAGCGCATTGCCGCCAACCTGACGGCGCGGATCGGCCAGCAGTCGATCTCGGACATCCAGACCGAGTTTGCCAACGCGCAGACCACGATGAAGGACGCCGCGGCCCGCCAGACCCAGGCCAAGGCGGCGATGCAGGCACTGGTCGACCAGACCGAGGGCATCTCGCAGCAGGAGGTGGCAGCCCAGCTCCTGCAGCTGCAGACCAATCTCCAGGCGTCCTACCAGACGACCTCGATGCTGTCGCAATTGTCGCTGGTGAAGTTCCTGTAAAGCAACGGGGGCGGCGGTTAGGTTTTCGTTAACCACGTCTCTTTAGCTTTTGTTCAGATCTGGGGCGAGAGCCTCTTTTTCTGGAGGCTGACGTGAGTAACCCGATCGACGAGCGGATCCACCTGGTGATCGCCACCCCCTGTTTCGGCGGCCAAGTGTCGAGCATCTATGCAAGCTCGATCTTCGCCCTGCAGCGCGAGCTGCGCGCCACGTCGAACGTCGACCTGACCGTCCACATGCGCGACGGCGATGCGCTGATCACCCGCGCCAGGGCCAATCTCGTCACCTTGTTCCTCAACGATCCCTCCGCCACGCATCTCCTGTTCATCGATGCGGATATCGGTTTCGCGCCCAAGCAGGTGTTCCGGCTGATCGAGTCCGGCGGCGACATGGTCGCAGGCGTCTATCCGGTCAAGAAGGTCAATTGGAACAAGGCGCGGCGCGCCATCAACGCCAACCGCATGGACGTGCCGGCGGCCTCGCTCGACTATGTCCTGGAGATCGACAATCCGGACCACGTCGCGGTGGTCAACGGCTTCACGCGGGTGCGCTATGCCGGCACCGGATTCCTGATGATCCGCCGCCGCGTCATCGAGGCGATGATCGCGCATCCGGCCTACGCTCCGCTGCAGTTCTTCCGCGAGCACTCGCAGGATGCGCTGGCCGGCAATCCGAACCGCTTCGCGCTGTTCGAATGCATGATCGACCCGGAGACGGGCACCTATCTCAGCGAGGATTTCGCCTTCTGCAGGCGATGGACCGATCTCGGCGGCGAGATCTGGGCCGATCTCGACAGTCGGCTGGATCATGTCGGTCCGTCGGTGTTCCACGGCAATGTCGCCTCGCAGTTTGCGTCGGCGGTGGCGGTTCCCACCGCTGCTGCGGCAGACGCAGCCTGACGATCCGCAACATGACCCCGGCGGCAACCCGGTCGGAGAGTCTTCAATCGTCCCGCAGCGAGCGGCGCGGGCAGGGCGCTGCGACCGGGCTGCGCGATCTCTTCGCCTTGCTCGGCGATCTCCTGATCGACGGCGGCGACACCCGCCTGGCGCTCGATCGGCCCTGGGGCCGCAACGCCTATGGCTGCTCGCCATCGCCCGCGCCGGATCTGGTGTGCTTCGCCTCGAGCACGGCCTCGCCGATCTCGGAGCGCGCCTATGCGCGCGTCGAGCTGGCGCGCGAGCGATTGATGCATGCGGCGATCTCGCTCGGCGTCGACGAGGCGCTCGACCGCCGCACCGAGGAGATGCGCGGCGAATTGCGCGGTCATCTGCGTCTTGCCGACGATGTCGACATCGTGTTCTCGCCATCGGGCACCGACGCGCAGCTCCATGCGCTGGCGCTGGCGCGCGCGCTGCTCGGCGAGCACGTCACCAATGTCGTCGTCGGGAGCGATCAGACCGGCAGCGGCACGGCGGCGAGCGCTCGCGGATGCCATTTCAGCACGCGGACGGCGAACGGCCTTGCGGTGACCAGAGATGCGCCGATCGACGGCCTCGCGAGCGAGGCGGTGTTCCTGCCGCTGCTCGACGGCGCCTCGATGCAGCCGCGCGGCGATCTCGCTCTGGCCGTGCTCGACACGGTCGAGGCGATCGTCCGGGACGGCCGTAACGTCCTGCTGCAGGTGATGGACTCCTCCAAGCTCGGCTGGCGCGCGCCGGGACTGGCTTGCCTGGACGAGGTGATCAGGCGCTGGCCGGGCCGCGTCCAGGTCGTCGTCGACGCCTGCCAGATGCGGCTCGGCCCGGGCCGGCTGCGCTGCTATCTCGACCGCGGCCATCTCGTGCTGATGTCGGGCTCCAAATTCTATGGCGGGCCGGCCTTCAGCGGCGCGCTGCTCGTCCCGCGCCGCGTGGCGTCGGCCCTGGGCGAGGGTCACGCGGTCGCGTCCGGATTGTTCGACTACGTCAATCGCAGCGACTGGCCGCTGGCCTGGACCGATCTGCGGGCCCGCTCGGCGCCGCGCGCCAACGTCGGACAATGGCTGCGCTGGGAAGCCGCGCTCGAGGAGATCGCGGCCTATCAGGCGGTGCCCGCTTCATTCCGCCGGATGGCGATCCGGCAACTCGGAGAGGCGATCGAAAGCCTGCTGCTGCTGTCGCCGGTGCTGCGCCCGATCGCTCCCTATGCGAGCGCCGACGAGGACGATGACGAGTTCGGCCGTCCGACGATTTTCCCGTTCGCGCTTCAGCGCGAGGGGCGGCCGCTCGATCTCGGCGAGACGCAGGCAGTCTATCGTGCCCTCCAATACGATCTCGGCAGCCGCTTCAGCGGTCGGACGGCGGCCGTTGCCGCGCGTCAGTGCCTGATCGGTCAGCCGGTCCGTATCGAGCGGCCCGGCGAGGCGCCGACGGCCGCGCTGCGGCTGTGCATCGGCGCGCGCCAGCTGACGGAGACATGGTGCGACGACGTCACCACCGCGCGCGTCAATCTCGAAGCCGAAATCGACCGCATCGCCGACGTGGTCGCCAAAACAGAGCTGCTCGTATCGGATCTGAGCAGCCGCGATCTCAGGGACATCTGCCATGCCAACTGATCTGCTCGCTTTGGCCGAAGCCGGCCGCACGGGATGTGCCGAGCGCACCGGCATGGCGAAGATCGCCAAGGCCGCCTTCGACGGCCAGGATCTCAAGCCGACATGGGCTGCGCTGCTCGGCAAGCTGCTCGACGGCAGCGCCACGCCGGGCGAGGGGCTCGATCTGGCGCTGATCGCACAGCTGCTGGGCGAGAAATCGTCCGGGCTCGCGATCCAGCACGACGTGCTGCAGTCGCAGCAGCTCTATCGCGTGGCCGGCAATCAGCCGGCGCCGCGGCTGCGCGTGCTCGCGCTCGCGGCGGCAACCGACATGGGCAGCAATACGCCGATCGAGTTCCTGCTCGAGGACACCGACATCGAGCTGATGCTGCTCTACGTCGTGCCGGGCGCCGAGCTGCCGGCGCCGCTGCCGGCGCATGACGTCGCCATCGTCATCGCCTCCGATTCCGAGGATTGTCAGCACGCGCTGCACGAGATCGACGCCGTCGCGGCGCGCTGGCCGCGTCCGCTGCTCAACCCGCCGCAGCGGATCTGGCATCTCGACCGCGACAAGCTGCATGCGCTGCTCGCCGGCATCGAAGGGCTGACGATCCCGCCGACGGTGCCGGTCGACCGCGAGCGCCTGGTCGCGGTGGCGGACGAGTGCGAATGGATCGGCGACGTCGATGACGCGCTGAGCTTTCCGCTGATCATCCGGCCGCGCGGCTCGCATGCCGGCGTCGGCCTGGAGAAGATCGAGGAGCCGATCGAGCTGTCGCTCTATCTCGACGAGCGCGACGAGCAGGAGTTCTTCCTCGCGCGCTTCGTCGACTATGCGAGCGAGGACGGCCAGTTCCGCAAGTACCGCATCGTGTTCGTCGACGGCGTGGCCTATGCCTGCCACATGGCGATCGCGCGGCGCTGGGACATCTGGTACCTCAACGCCGGCATGGCGGCGAGCGAAAGCAAGCGCCTCGAAGAGGCGACGTTCATGCAGACCTTCGACATCGGCTTCGGCCGGCGTCATCGCAGTGTGCTCGCGGAGATCGCCGAGCGCATCGGTCTGGATTATTTCATCATCGACTGCGCCGAGACCAAGGACGGCTCATTGCTGGTGTTCGAGGCCGACAACACGGCGGTCGTGCACAACATGGATTCGCCTGATGTCTTCCCCTACAAGCCGCCGCAGATGCGAAAGATCTTCGCTGCCTTCGCGGACATGATCGCCAAGCGCGCGGCAGCGGCGGCGGAGCAGGCGGCGTGACCGCCGAGCTGCGCAGCGATGTCACGTTGCAGCCGGCCGAGACGCTCGATCCGCGGGACTGGGACGAGCTGCGCGCGCAAGGTCATCGCATGCTCGATGACATGTTCGACTACGTCGCCGGGATCCGCGACCGTCCGGTGTGGCAGCCGATGTCACCGCCGACCCGCGAGCGCTTTCGCAGCCGGCTGCCGCACGCGCCGACCGATCTCGCCGAGGTCTATCGCGACTTCAGCGAGCTCGTCGTTCCCCACGCCACCGGCAACGTGCACCCCGGCTTCATGGGCTGGGTGCATGGCGGCGGCACGGTGGTCGGCATGCTCGCCGAAATGCTCGCCGCTGGACTGAATGCCAATCTCGGCGGCCGCGATCATGCGCCGATCGAGATCGAGCGGCAGGTGGTCGACTGGACGCGGCAGCTGTTCGGCTTTCCGCAAGGCGCCAGCGGCATCTTCGTCACCGGCACCTCGATGGCCAATCTCATGGCGGTGCTGGTGGCTCGCCGCACGGCGCTCGGCGCATCGGTTCGCACGGCTGGCCTGGGTGAGACCGGCCGGTGCCTGCGCGCCTACACCTCGAAAGCCGCGCATGGCTGCATCGCCAAGGCGATGGATATCTGCGGCTTCGGCAGCGATGCGCTGCTCGGCATCGCCGTCGACGCGGCGCATCGCATCGACGTCGCCGCGCTGCGGGCTGCGATCGCAGCCGACCGCGCCGCGGGCCTGAAACCCTTCCTCGTCGTCGCCTCCGCAGGAACGGTCGATATCGGGGCGATCGACGATCTCACGCAGGTGGCCGAGCTGTGCCGCAGCGAGGGCCTGTGGTTTCACGTCGATGGTGCGTTCGGTGCGCTCGCCATGCTGTCGCCGGAGCTCGCACCAATGCTTGCGGGCATCGAGCGGGCGGATTCGATCGCGCTCGACTTCCACAAATGGGGGCAGGTGCCCTACGACGCGGGTTTCCTGCTGGTGCGCGACGGCGCCAAGCATCGCGACGCCTTCGCCGCGCCGGCCGCCTATCTGCGCCGTGAGACGCGGGGCCTTGCAGCCGGTGCGCAATGGCCGTGCGATCTCGGTCCGGATCTGTCGCGCGGCTTCCGGGCGCTGAAGACCTGGTTCACGCTGCGCACGTTCGGCACCGACGCGCTCGGCGCCATGATCGCGCGCAGCTGCGAGCTCGCCCGCCACCTCGAGCAGCGTGTGCGCGCCGAGCCCGAGCTCGAACTGATGGCGCCGGTCAATCTCAACATCGTCTGCTTTCGCTATCGCTGTGAGGATGCCGATGCGCTCAATGGCGAGATCGTCGCCGACATCCACGAATCCGGCCTCGCGGCACCGTCGACCACGGTGCTCGACGGCCGGCTGGCGATCCGCGCCGCGATCGTCAATCATCGCACCGATGTGTGCGACATCGAGCGGCTGATTGCAGCGGTCCTCATGTTCGGCCGTCAACGGGCGGCCGGCCTGACGCCGTTGGTCGAGATCGAAGCGCCGCCGCTGGCGCTCTGATCGCAAACGGCCTGTCAGCTTCGCTCCGCTGGTCGACGAGTACCACCGGAGCGATGACGCCTGCGCGTGTCGAACCGTTTCCAAAGGTGGTTGACGCGTCGTGAACGACACCCGTTTTTGGTGAATCTGCGAGGCTTTTCAACGGACGGCTTTACGCGTCGCTGCGACGATCAGACGCGTCGATGCGCCTGTTCTGTTGATTGAAGCGAGGCCGCCCCACAACCGCTTCAGCGTTTGTTAGCCACTGCCATTCACCGTGACGCCCGTCGTCCGGGTCGCCAAGTCGAGCTGGACGTCACGCCGATCTCGAAGGGATCGGCGTCGATTTCACACCAGAAGGGTATGAAAATGTCAGGTATCGTCCTCTCGGCGTCGGTGCGCCAGAATCTGCTTTCGCTTCAGTCGACGGCTCAGCTCCTCGCCACCACCCAGAACAACCTCTCCACGGGCAAGAAGGTCAACTCGGCGCTCGACAATCCGACCAACTTCTTCACCGCCCAGGGTCTCGACAACCGCGCTTCCGACATCAACAATCTGCTCGACGGCATCGGCAACGGCGTGCAGGTGCTGCAGGCCGCCAACACCGGCATCACCTCGCTGCAGAAGCTCGTCGACAGCGCCAAGTCGATCGCCAACCAGGTTCTGCAGAGCGCGGTGGGCTACTCCACCAAGTCGAGCGTGACCTCGACGGCTCTGACCGGCGCGACTGCCACCGACCTGCTTGGCTCCAGCTCGACGGCTGTGACCGGCTCGGTCGTGCAGAACGACAACACGACTCCGGCCGCCATCACCGGCTCGACCAAGCTGTCGGGCACGTCGGGCACCGCGTCGAACAACCTCGCCACCGGCATCACCTCCGGTGAGACGCTGGTCGTCAACGGCACCACCTTCACCTTCGTCACCGGCACGTCCTCGACGGGCACCAGCATCGGCATCGGCGACAGCGTCACCAACCTGCTGTCGGCGATCCAGTCCCAGACCGGCGTGACCTCGTCGATCACCGCAGGCGCCATCACCCTGACGCCGCCGGCGGCGGGATTGACGCTCTCGGGCAGCAGCGGCACCTTGGCCAAGCTCGGGCTGACTGCTGTCGGCGACGGCTTGTCAGGACAGACGCTGACGGTCGGCGCCACAGGAGGTGGCACGGCGACCAGCATCACCTTCGGCCTGGGGACAGGGCAGGTGAAATCGCTGAACGACCTCAACGAGAAGCTCGCAGCCAACAACCTGCAAGCCTCGATCGATTCGTCGACCGGCAAGATCACGCTCACCACCACCAACGACGCGGCCTCGGCCACGATCGGCACGATCGGCGGCACGTCGGCAGCCTCGAGCCAGGCCTTCAACGGTCTGACCGCGGCGGCTCCGGTGGCGGATACGACCGCGCAGACGCAGCGCTCGAACCTGGTCTCGCAGTACAACAACGTGCTGACGCAGATCAACCTGACGGCGAGCGACGCATCGTTCAACGGCGTCAACCTGCTGAACGGCGATACGCTGAAGCTGACGTTCAACGAGAACGGCAAGTCGACGCTGTCGATCACCGGCGTGACCTTCAACTCGGCGGGGCTCGGGCTCACCACGCTGACCTCGGGCACCGACTTCCTCGACAACAACTCGGCGAACAAGGTGATCGGCGTGCTGACCACGGCGAGCTCCACGCTGCGCAACGAGGCGTCGACGCTGGGTTCGAACCTGTCGGTCGTGCAGGTCCGTCAGGACTTCAACAAGAACCTGATCAACGTGCTGCAGACCGGCTCGTCGAACCTGACCTTGGCCGACACCAACGAGGAAGCGGCCAACAGCCAGGCGCTGTCGACCCGCCAGTCGATCGCGGTGTCCGCGCTGTCGCTCGCCAACCAGTCGCAGGCCAGCGTGCTGCAGCTGCTGCGCTGATCCGCAGGCATCGTCATCTCGAGATCGAAGGCGGCGGGGGAGACCCCGCCGTTTTCGCGTCTGTGGAGCACGCGTGCCGTTGCGTGTCTTGCGTCCATACGAAGAGCCCGGCTCCGCGGGCGTGGAACCGGGCTCTTCGTGGGAGTGCTGTCGCCGAGGTCAGGCGGCGGAGCTGACCGTCTTGGCGGCCTGCTCGGCCTGTTCCGCCTCGGCCTGCTCGAGCAGCTTCTTCTCGAAGGCGACCAGCTTCTTGGCTTCCTTCAGCGCCTGATAGAGATCGCCGTTGAGGATGTGACCGTTGATGGCCTCGATGATGGGCCAGGCGCTCGGCACCGTCGTGATGATGTCGCGCAGCAGGTTGAAGTAGGTGCCGTGATCCGCATCTGCACCGGGCGAGATGTACATCAGCTGGACGGCGAGATAGACGAGCTTGGCTGGCGTGTCGGCGGTCTCCGGCGTGAGGATGTCCTTTTCGCGCAGGATCGGGATGTTGTCGCCGTCGATCAGCAGCCGTGCCCGCTGGTCGGTGTTGGTGATCACGCACGAGCCGATGATGATGCGCTCATGCGGCTTCAGTTCGACTTTCAGGGCCATTCTCGTCCTCCGTTGCCGCGATCGGCGCGGCGCCGAATCTGCTTCGGCGAGGCCGGCACTCATGTGCTGCCAGTCTAAATCGCGCGAACAGTCTGCGCGCTCGATCGCTCGGCGCGCAGCGATCCTTTCCGAACATGGTTAATGATCGGTAAATGACCGGCGCGCTTGGTAAATGTCTGGTGTTTTCAATGTGATCGCTGGTGCGCTCTGCGATGGTCGAGCGCGGCGGCGCGGCCGCAAGCGGCCGCTGTGGCGGGTGGCTTCACCCTTTGTTAGCCAGTCCCATTTACCTTAACGCACGTCGCCCGGTTGCGAAGTCGATACGGGCACAACCGATCCTGAAGGATCGGTCGTTTGTTTCACACCAGAAGGGTATGAAAATGTCAGGTATTGTTCTCTCGGCGTCGGTGCGTCAGAATCTGCTCTCGCTTCAGTCGACGGCTCAGCTCCTCGCCACCACCCAGAACAATCTCTCCACGGGCAAGAAGGTCAACTCGGCGCTCGACAATCCGACCAACTTCTTCACCGCCCAGGGTCTCGACAACCGCGCTTCCGACATCTCCAATCTGCTCGACGGCATCGGCAACGGCGTGCAGGTGCTGCAGGCTGCCAACACCGGCATCACCTCGCTGCAGAAGCTCGTCGACAGCGCCAAGTCGATTGCCAACCAGGTGCTGCAGAGCTCCGTGGGCTACTCCACCAAGTCGAGCGTGACCTCGACGGCTCTGACCGGCGCGACTGCCACCGACCTGCTGGGCTCCAGCTCGACGGCTGTGACCGGCTCGGTCGTGCAGAACGACAACACGACTCCGGCCGCCATCACTGGCTCGACCAAGCTGTCGGGCACGTCGGGCACCGCGTCGAACAACCTCGCCACCGGCATCACCTCCGGTGAGACGCTGGTCGTCAACGGCACCACCTTCACCTTCGTCACCGGCACGTCCTCGACGGGCACCAGCATCGGCATCGGCGACAGCGTCACCAACCTGCTGTCGGCGATCCAGTCCCAGACCGGCGTGACCTCGTCGATCACCGCAGGCGCCATCACCCTGACGCCGCCGGCGGCGGGATTGACGCTCTCGGGCAGCAGCGGCACCTTGGCCAAGCTCGGGCTGACTGCTGTCGGCGACGGCTTGTCAGGACAGACGTTGACGGTCGGCGCCACAGGAGGAGGCACGGCGACCAGCATCACCTTCGGCCTGGGGACAGGGCAGGTGAAATCGCTGAACGATCTGAATACGGCGCTCGCAGCCAACAACCTGCAGGCTTCGATCGACTCGACCGGCAAGATCACGCTCACCACCACCAACGACGCGGCCTCGGCCACGATCGGCACGATCGGTGGCACGTCGGCAGCCTCGAGCCAGGCCTTCAACGGTCTGACCGCGGCGGCTCCGGTGGCGGATACGACCGCGCAGACGCAGCGCTCGAACCTGGTCTCGCAGTACAACAACGTGCTGACGCAGATCAACCTGACGGCGAGCGACGCATCGTTCAACGGCGTCAACCTGCTGAACGGCGATACGCTGAAGCTGACGTTCAACGAGAACGGCAAGTCGACGCTGTCGATCACCGGCGTGACCTTCAACTCGGCGGGGCTCGGGCTCACCACGCTGACCTCGGGCACCGACTTCCTCGACAACAACTCGGCGAACAAGGTGATCGGCGTGCTGACCACGGCGAGCTCCACGCTGCGCAACGAGGCGTCGACGCTGGGTTCGAACCTGTCGGTCGTGCAGGTCCGTCAGGACTTCAACAAGAACCTGATCAACGTGCTGCAGACCGGCTCGTCGAACCTGACCTTGGCCGACACCAACGAGGAAGCGGCCAACAGCCAGGCGCTGTCGACCCGCCAGTCGATCGCGGTGTCCGCGCTGTCGCTCGCCAACCAGTCGCAGGCCAGCGTGCTGCAGCTGCTGCGCTGATCCGCAGGCATCGTCATCTCGAGATCGAAGGCGGCGGGGGCGACCCCGCCGCTTTTTTTGCGCCTGGTTCGGTGCTGCCGCCCGTATCAATACTGGCTCCGAACGCGGGGCAGAGACCCGGGACGGAGCGTAACCAGACGTTAAGCAAGAAATTTAAAGCGCCATTAACCATGTTTTAAAAGTGGGTGGACTAGAACCTCCTGGTGAATAACTAGGAAGGTTTCACACACATGTCCGGTATCGTTCTCTCGGCTTCGGTTCGCCAAAACCTGCTGGCGCTGCAAAATACTGCATCGCTGCTGGCCACGACTCAAAACAACCTGGCCACCGGCAACAAGGTCAACACGGCGCTCGATAACCCCACCGAATTCTTCACTGCGCAATCGCTCAACAACCGTGCGAGCGACATTGCGAACCTGCTCGACAGCATCGGCAACGGCGTCCAGGTTCTGCAGGCAGCGAATACCGGTCTGACCTCGCTCCAGAAGCTGGTCGATAGCGCGAAGTCGATCGCGAGCCAGGTCCTTCAGGCGCCCACCGGCTATACCACCAAGTCGAGCGTGACCTCCGCGGTCATCCCGGGCGCGACCGCAAACAACCTGCTCGGCAGCTCCTCGAACAATTTCGTGGCCGGCAGCGTGGTCAACAACGACAATCTCAGCACGGCGGTGGCGATCACCGGGTCGACCAGGCTGTCGGGTACGGCGAGCTCCACCTCGAACGACCTGGCGAGCAGCATCACCACCGGCGACACGCTGGTCGTCAACGGTGTGGTGTTCACCTTCGTGGCCGGGTCCGTCTCGGCAGGCACCAATATCGGCGTGGGCGACACCGTCAGCAACCTTCTTGCCGCGATCGATTCGGTGACCGGCGCAACCGCGACGCCGTCCTCGGTGAGCGGCGGCCAGATCTCCATCGCCACAGGCACCGCGCAAGACCTGACGATATCGGGCACCGCCTTGGCCAAGCTCGGGCTGACAGCAGGCACGACGGCCCGAAATCCGCCGGCGTTGTCAGGGCAGACGCTGACGATCGCCTCGACAGGAGGCGGTGTCGCAACGAACATAACATTCGGCACGGGCGCCTCTCAGATATCGACGCTGGCCCAGCTCAACACCGCTCTTGCCGCGAACAATCTGCAGGCCAGCCTGAGCACGACCGGTCAGCTGACGATCCTCACCACGAACGAAGCGGCCTCGTCGACCATCGGCGCGGTCGCGGGCTCCTCGACCGCGGCGAGCCAGGCCTTCAACGGCGTGACCGCATCGACCCCGGTGGCGGACACGAACTCGCAGACGACGCGCGCCGGACTGATTGCCCAGTACAACAACGTGCTGGCGCAGATCGACACCACCGCACAGGACGCATCGTTCAACGGCATCAACCTGCTGAACGGCGACACGCTGAAGCTGACCTTCAACGAGACCGGCCGGTCGACCCTGAACATCACGGGCGTGACGTTCAACAGCACCGGCCTCGGTCTGTCGGCGCTGGTGGTCGGAACCGACTTCCTCGACAGCAACTCGGCCAACAAGGTGTTGTCGACGTTGAACAGCGCATCGACGGCCATTCGCTCCGAAGCGTCGTCGCTCGGTTCGAACCTGTCGATCGTGCAGATCCGTCAGGACTTCAACAAGAACCTGATCAACGTGCTGCAGACCGGCTCGTCGAACCTGACGCTGGCCGACACCAACGAGGAGGCGGCCAACAGCCAGGCGCTGTCGACACGGCAGTCGATCGCGGTCTCCGCCCTGGCGCTGGCCAATCAGTCGCAGGCGAGCGTTCTGCAGCTGCTCCGCTGAGCGCGACCGTACCGGCATCTCCATCCAGCGAAGCGGCGGGCATGGCCCGCCGCTTCTTTTTTTGCGCCTCGGCCACCGCGCTCACGCGCGGTCCGCGGGCTCCCCCGCGATGCTTCGGTATGCGGCGCGCGGTGTGCGTGCCCGCGGCGAAAGACTCCCGAATTTTTCCAAGCGATTTGAGCAAACACGTTCGCACCAAATTAAGAGGCCTCGCAGGTGCGGTTGTTTTCGACGTCTGGTGATATCGAGAGGCGAAATCCGCTAATAGCTGCTAACCATATTTTAAAGGCACACAACGTACAAAACCTGTGCAGTTTGTTGGTGTCCCCGCGTCAGTCCGGAGTACTTGATGTCATATGCCGCTCAAGCCTATGCACGCACGTCGCAAACGACGGCATCACCACGGGAGATCGAAGCTCAGGCATTGTTGAAGGCTGCGCGGCAGCTGCAGGAAGTGCAGGCCAATTGGAGCGGCCCCGATCGCAACATGTACAAGGCGCTGCTCTTCAATCGTCGCCTCTGGACGATCTTCATGAGCGCGATGGAGATGGACGACAATCCGAACTCGCTCGATATCCGACAGAACATCGCCAATATTGGCGTGTTCGTCATGAAGCAGACGATCGAGATGCAGATGGATCCGGATCCGGCGAAGCTGAAGTCGCTGATCGACATCAACTGCCACATCGCGGCGGGGCTATCCGGACGCAGCTGACCTTCCGGTCCGGACACCGGGAGGAAGCGCCTTGGCTTACGTCACCAGCATCTTGTCCATGTCCTAGACATCGAAGTCCTAGACATCGAACGTGTTGGAGCGACGGAACGTACGAAGCCGTCGGTCCAGCGCTCCATCAGCGCAGTCGGAGCAGGGCGCATCGGGCCAGACCGGCCTCGACGCCGCCAACGCCACGCAGAGCAGCTGATCTTTCCAATGCTGAGAACCGCCGCGGCGGCCGGCCGGGGCGGCTGGACGTCGATCGTCGGTGATGCGATCAGGCCGTGCGATCGGTGGGCATCACGCGCGGCGCGTCTTCCTTCTGCAGATCCTTCTGCAGGTCGAGCGTGTTGAAGTAGGCGCGGCGGCGCAGCACGGCTTCATCCGGATACTGCGCCACGACCTGGTCGGTCCTGCGGTTCACGACCTGAAACACGAGCGCTGCGGCCGCGCGGTCGTAATAGGCCTGATGCGAGACCGACAAGTCGTTCGCGGCCCTGAGCTGGACGTCGTTGCGCACGGGGGCGCCGGCCTCGGCCGCGGTCACGGTCTGGCTCGGAGGAAGGTCCGTCGGCACAGCGTTCACCACCGCCTGGCTCGACGGTTGAATGATCGGAACAGACGCTGGCGCGCCGACCGGTCTCACGCTGAAATCGGAACTCATGGCAGCCTCCTCATGGCCATCGAGTCAATTCCCAACCCATCCCGCTTGCAACTATGCCGATCACCAATCAACGTTATGTTAGGAAATAGGATGAACGGCGCGTTGTGATTCGCCGGGGCCTTTTAAGCTTGTTCGAACGTTAAACGGCGAGCGCCGCGCGACCCTTTCGGGCGGCGCGGCTCTGGAGAACCGATTCCTGTGCCAGGCTGAGGGCTCAGAGCGTCCGGCTGACGGCGAGCGGGGTCAGATGGCGGCTGCCCGGGGCGGCGCGGTGGCCGCCCGACGTATAGGTGCTCGGGATGTTCCTGCGCTGAACCTCGGCATTGACCCCTCGCACGATCTTCTCCGAGACCGCGTGCGCCGTTGCCAGGACCGTCAGGTTGACCTGCAGCATCGCCCGGAACGTGTCGTGGTGGCGGTGCAGGCTGGCAAGCAGCTCCGGCGCAGTCTGCTTCATGAACGCCTGGCTGGCCTTGAGGCGGCCCACCGTCGTGACGTAGTGGCGCGAGAGCTCGGTCTTCCTCGGTCCGAACGCCATGCCCTCGCGCAGCTTGCCGGCGCGGACCAGCTCGGTCTCCTGCTCGATGACCGCAATCAGCTCGCTCATGACGCTGACCATCTCGTCAGCGAGCGCGCGCGCCTCCGCCGCGCTGGCGGCAGCCGTGTAGGTCGTGTTTCTCGCCTGGCCCTGTGCGGTCATCTCTTTACTCCTGTCGGCGTGGGGCGGTGCGGACCCCCGCGATGTCTACGCTTACGGTTACGCTTTGCCGTTGCCGGCACTGCTGCCGGCAGTGCTGCTCTTGGCCTGCTGAAGGATCAGGGTGCGGAAGACGTCGTTGGAAATGCCGACGCCGCCGGCCTTGGCGAAGTTCTTCGAATATTCCTCGGTCAGCATCGAGCGCCAGACGCCGGTGCCGGGCGTGTTGCCGAACGGACCATCGCCCTTCACACCATTGGTCATCTGCGAGAACATCGAGTTCAGGAACATGGCCTCGAAATCGGTCGCGGTCGCCTTGGCCTTGGCCTGGGCCTTGGGAGACACCTTGGTGAGGGCCTCCGCGAGGTCCAGATCGGTGCGCGGCGCGGCTGCGGCCGTCGCGTGGGGCGTGCTGAGCGGAACCCGGCCGGCGTAGGAGTCGACGAAGGACGTGGCCATTACATCACCTCGATGTCGGCTTCGATGGCGCCGGCGGCCTTGATCGCCTGCAGGATGCTGATCAGGTCGCGCGGGCCGATGCCGAGGCCGTTGAGGCCGTCGACCAGCTGCTGCAGCGACACGCCGTCACGGACGATCGCGAACTTCTTGCCGTCCTCGGTGACGCCGACGCTGGTGCGCGGCGTGACCACGGTCCGCCCCCGCGACAGCGGATTGGGCTGGCTGACCTGCGGGCTCTCCGAGATCGTGACCGTGAGGTTGCCCTGGGCGACGGCCACGGTGGCGACGCGGACGTCGCGGCCCATGACGATGATGCCGGAGCGCTCGTCGATGACGATCTTCGCGGCCAGATCCGGATCGACCTGGAGCTGCTCGATCTCGGTCAGGAAGGCGACGACATTGCCCTTGAACTCCGATGGGACGCTCAGTTGCACCGTCGACGGATCGATCGGCTCGGCCGTCTTGACGCCGAGGAAATCGTTGATGGCCGCGGCGATGCGCTTGGCGGTGGTGAAATCGGCGTTGCGCAGGGCCAGCCGCACGTTCGGCAGCCGGTTCAAGGCGAACTCGATCTCGCGCTCGATGATGGCGCCGTTGGCGATGCGGCCGACCGTTGGCACGCCGCGCACGATCTTGGCGGCCTCGCCCTCGGCCTGGAAGCCGGAGATCGCCAGGGAGCCCTGCGCCACCGCATAGACGTTGCCGTCGGCGCCGAGCAGGGGGGTGACGAGCAGGGTGCCGCCCTGCAGGTTCTTGGCGTCGCCGAGCGCGGACACCGTGACGTCCATGCGCGTGCCCTGCGTCGCGAAGGGCGGCAGATTGCCGGTGACCATGACGGCGGCGACGTTGCCGGTGCGGATGGTGGCGCCGCGGATGTTGACGCCCATGCGCTCGAGCATCGCCTGCAGCGACTGCTTGGTGAACGGGATGTTGTTGAGCGTATCGCCGGTGCCGTTCAGGCCGACCACGAGGCCGTAGCCGATCAGCTGGTTCTGGCGCACGCCTTCGATATTGGCGAGATCCTTGATCCGCGACGTCGCATGCGCGGGCATGACAATAGAGGCCAGCGCCAGCATGGCGGCGCAAGCGGCCTGAAACAGGCGCGTAAGTCGGACGCGTCGCATCCTATGCTCCCCTCGAACTCTGCAAGTGATCAGTTGGCCACTCCCATGACCGCACGATCGGCATTAACTATGCGAGGGCCGTGCCAGGGTGATGCTCCCGGCTAACTCATTGAAAGAGTATGAAATCGATCGCGGGCTTTGTTGCGAGCCAGGGTTACTCCGGAGGAACGAAGCTGCCGCCCCGGCAGAATTTGCCGGGCCATTTACGCACCGTTAACCACGACGCGGCCAATCTCCGCTCCGACACGCAGAGCTTGCGGGGAGCCACCGATGCGCATCTATGGACCGAACGGCACGACGCTCAACACGTCGACCAGCTCCACGCGAAAGACCTCGTCCGGCGGCTTCAAGCTGCCCGACGTCGGCACCACGCAAGAGACGCGCGCGACGCTGGCGCCGAAGCAGACCGCCAACATCGACGCGCTGCTGGCGCTGCAGGGCATCGAGGAGGATCCGGCCGAACGCCGCAAGCGCTCGGTCCAGCGCGGCAAGCGCGCGCTGGACGTGCTCGACGATCTCAAGCTCTCGCTGCTGTCCGGCAAGCTCGACACCGCGATGGCGCTGCGGCTGCGCGATGCGGCGGCCGACCTGAAGCAGACGTCCGGCGAGCCGGGACTGGATGCGATCCTGTCCGAGATCGAGCTGCGGGTCGAGGTCGAGCTCGCCAAGGCGGGGCAGGGCTGAACCGGATCGGGCGCTCAGGCGGCCTTTGAGGGCGCCTGCGCATCATAGCGCCGTTGCGCGGCGGTGACGTCCTTCAGATGCCGCTCCGCCCAGTCACGGAGCGGATCGACCGCCGCGGCGAGCGTCAGTCCCAGTGGCGTGATCGAATATTCGACCGTGACCGGCACGGTGGCGATCGCGCGCCGCCGCACCAGACCGTCGCGCTCCAGGCTCTTCAACACCTGCGAGAGCATCTTCTGCGAGATGCCTTCAATGGCACGGCGCAACTGATTGAAGCGCAAGGGCTCGTTGCGCAGCAGGATCAGGATCAGCACGGCCCATTTGTCGCCGACGCGATCGAGGATTCTTCGCGTGGGACAGTCGGCCGAATAGACGTTCGGGGCTCGCATCGGTTACTCCGGCGTGACCAGGTGATCTCAAAGTGCGCTCTTAACACCAGCATTCGTTTCGCTATCTAGTCACTATCGGATACCAAGAGGGTCTCGTCCAGAGGCCCGATCCGAGCCAATGATCGCAAACGATGGAGTTGCAGCATGAAGATCGCCGTCGCCGGCGCGTCCGGCCGTGCCGGGTCGCGCATTACCGCCGAGCTGGCCAATCGCGGCCATCATGTCACCGGCATTGCCCGGCATCCGGCCAAGATCGAGAAGCACGCCAACGTCACCGCCGTGCAGGGCGATGCCAACGACCGCGCCGCGCTGGCGAAGTTGTGGGCCGGCCACGAGGTCGCGATCAGCTCGATCCATTTTTCGGCGAGTGACGTCGAGGCGCTGATCGGGGCGGCGAAAGATTCTGGCGTATCTCGTTACCTCGTTGTCGGCGGCGCCGGCTCGCTCGAGGTCGCGCCGGGCGTGCGGCTGGTGACGACGCCGGGCTTTCCGGCGGCCTACAAGGCCGAAGCGGAGAAGGGCGCCGCGTTCCTGGATCGGCTGCGCCAGGAGAAGGAGCTCGACTGGACCTTCCTGTCGCCCTCGGCCATGATCGATTTTGGCGCCAGGACGGGCAAGTTCCGGCTCGGAACGGACCAGCTGCTGGTCGATGCCGACGGCAAGAGCTTCATCACCTTCGAGGACTTCGCGGTCGCAATGGCCGACGAAATCGAGCGTCCGGCGCACCGCCGGGCCCGTTTCACGGTCGGTTATTGAGGCAGTCCCTGGCGCCCCCGCCGTCCGGTCGCGATTTTGGCTGGACAACGGCCGGATGGCGGGGCGCCCGTGTCGATGGAAATATTGTCTGTCACAAGAGGCCGCTATATAACGCGGCCGCGAACGGGCGTATTCCGTCCGCCGGTGCCGAAACCGGCGCCAGCACGTACAGATGGGCTGACCTTGGAAAAGTTGAAGAACTACAAACCTTCCGAAAAAGAGCCTTTCATGAACGAACGCCAGCGCGAGTACTTTCGCGCCAAGCTGCTGGCATGGAAGGAGGAGATCCTGCGCGAATCGAAGCTCACCCTGCAGGCTCTGCAGGAGGAGAACGTCAACCATCCCGACCTCGCCGACCGGGCGTCGTCGGAGACCGACCGGGCGATCGAGCTTCGCGCCCGTGACCGCCAGCGCAAGCTGATCTCCAAGATCGACGCGGCGCTCCAGCGCATCGAAGACAACACCTATGGCTATTGCGAGGAGACCGGCGAGCCGATTTCGCTGAAGCGGCTCGAGGCCCGTCCGATCGCGACGCTGTCGGTGGAGGCGCAGGAACGCCACGAGAAGCGCGAGAAGGTCTATCGCGACGAGTAGGTCGCGATGGTGACATGATCAGCCTTGCGGCCGCCTGCCGGGTGCGGCCGCAGGCCCGAACGACGGCTGAGTTCGCGCCTCCCTGCAGCGCGAAGGTAGCTGCATTCTCGCGTTGTCATCCCCCTCGCGTGGACCGGTTTATCGGGACAAGCCAGGAACTTTTTGGCGCTCACGGAATTGGAGTGGGTTCCGTGTTGGAACACGCCGTGGGGGATCATGCGCGCGCAGGAACCAATGCCGATGGGCTCGCTCGGCGGCGTGCTCGTCACGCTGCAGCGCTCGTATGGCGTTCTCAGCATCAAGGGACGCCTGCTTCTGCTTGCGGGCATCCTGTTCCTGCCCTGCGTCGGGCTGATCGCCTATGTCATCATCTCGATGGCGCAGTCCGCGGATGCCTCGATCCGGCGGGGCCTGTCTTACGCAGCCCAGACGATCTCCGGCGCTGTCGACGCCGAGCTTCGGCGCTACATCGCGCTGGCGGAGGTGCTAGCAAAGTCACCCGATCTCGCCGCGGACGATCTCGACCAGTTCGAGTCGGAGGCGCGCCGGGTCGGGCTGGTGAGCGGCGATGCCTGGATCATCGTTTCCGACCCCAGCGGCCGGCTGCTGCTCAACACCCTGGCGGCGCCCGGCAAGCCGCTCGGCGAGCGCACCCCGCAGGGCCAGCGCTCGCAGGATCTTGCGTTCAAGCTGGGCCGGCCGCAGGTCTCCGACATCTTCACCGGCCCCAATTCCGGCGAATGGGTGGCGACGGTCGATATCCCCGTCTTCAAGGACGGCATGCCGTTCCGCTGTTTGTCGATCGCGATGCCTGCGGCCAACTACACGCGGCTGCTCGCCCAGCAGCAGCTGCCGGCCGACTGGCTGGTCGGCATCATGGATGGCAGCGGCCGGTACATCTCACGCATTCCGAAGAACGCGACCTCGACGGGGCAGCCCGCGTCGGCCGGCTGGCGGGCGAGCGCCAAGGTCGCCGGCATTGCGGAGTTTCCCTCGATCGAAGGCGATCGCGTCATCAACGCCAATGCGCATCCTCAGCTGAGCGACTGGACCGTCGGCGTCGGCATCAAGCAGGGCGTGTTCGCCCAGGCGATCTCCTCGACGGTCCAGACCGCCACGATCGCGGCCACGACGATCTGCGCGCTGGCGCTGCTGCTTGCGGCCGGCATCGGCCGCAGCATTGCCCGGCCCCTCGACGGCATCGCAGTCAAGAGCTCCACGCCCGGCGCGGCCGCTCCGTCCGATCCTCCGGAGGTGCGGGCGCTGAATGCACGACTTGCCGCCGCCGCCCGGGCTCAGGCCGAGAGCGCGCGCATCATCCAGGACAATTTCAGGCTGCTCGCCAAGGCCAGGGACGACTCCTCGCGCACCGCCGAGCAGCTCAAGCTCGCGGCCAAATATGGGCGGCTCGGGACGTTCTCCTGGGACGGCAACTCGAACACCAGCCAATGGTCCGATGAGATCGAGGAGCTCTATGGGCTGCAGCCCGGAACCTTCCCAGGCACCTATGACGCCTGGCTGGCGCTGGTGCATCCCGAGGATCAGGCCCGCGCCGACCGGGACAACAAGCAGGCGCTGATCACCGGCGAGCTCAATTCGGAATGGCGGGTGCCGCTGCCGGACGGCTCGATCCGCTGGATCGAGGCGCGGGCGCGCCTGTTGCGCGGCGAGGGCGGCAGCGACCCGCAGATGATCGGCGTCAATATCGACGTCACCGCCGCCAAGGAGGCGGACCGCAAGCGCGAATTGCTGGTCCATGAGCTCGCCCATCGCGTGAAGAACAGCCTCGCGGTGGTGCAGTCGCTGGCCCACCAGCTGCTGCCGCGGCACGATGTCAAGGTTCGCGACTTCACATCGCGGCTGCATGCGCTGGCCACGGTTCACACCAGCCTCGCGGAGAACGACTGGCAGGGTGCCGATCTCGCTTCGCTGGTCGCCAGCCAGGTGGCGCCGTTCGCCAGCGCGCCCGATCAGCTGTTGCTCAGCGGTCCAGATATCCTGGTCCCGGTCGAGTTGACCACGCAGCTCGCGCTCGTCATCCACGAGATGGCCTGCAATGCCAGCAAGTACGGCGCGCTGACGACGCCGAGCGGTCGCGTCGAGGTCTCCTGGTCGCTCCGGCCCGACGCGTTGCATGTCCGCTGGCAGGAGAGCGGCGGTCCGCCGGCCCGCGAGCCTCCGGTGGTCGGCTTCGGCAGCCGCCTGTTGACCCGCACCGTGAGGCATCTGCAGCGCACCTTTTCCGAAGGGGGCCTGATCTGTCAGTTCGAGCTGCCGTGGCTCGAGACGCGCAGTCCGGGAGCCGACGCAACCCTCAGCGAAGCGAAGTAGCGGCGCGGCCAGTCTTGCCTCCCCGACCGCGCAATTTCGCGACGTCGAACCGCTGCTCAGGCTGCGCAGTGCTGTCTCCCGTGGCGTATGGCGGCTGCTCGGCTGGAATCCGCGACCGAATGATGAGATCATCGTCGCGACGGCCGGGAGCCTGCTGATGTGGCGGCTGCTGCGGCCGTGGTTGAAGTAGCTTCCGAACGACCGGGGGCGCGCTTCAAGCGCGGCGCGAGCTTCCGCGATATGAGATCAGGCGGCCGTCAAAAGCGATTGAGTAACAGCTGGTTAACCATAAGTTTTGAGAGGCCGCTTCGAGCGGCTCGCAGCGGGAGTTGAACGACCATGGGAGCAGACGAGGTCCTGGCTGCCGCGCAATTGATCGTAGGCGCCCGCCGCGCGAGGACGCCGCTGGCGGCTCTGCCGGCTCACCTTCAGCCGAAGGATGAAGCGGCCGGTTATGAGATCCAGCATGAGGTTCACTGGCTGCTCGCCGAGCATGCCGGCGATTTCGCCGGCTACAAGATCGGCTGCACCAGCAAGGTGATGCAGGATTACATTGGCATTCCGCATCCTTGCGCCGGCGGGGTGTTTGCGGGCGGCGTGCATGCCTCGGGCGTCGCACTGCGCGCGGCCGATTTCGTTCGTGTCGGCGTCGAGTGCGAGATCGCGGTGCGGCTGGCAAAGGACCTGCTGCCACTGGACGCGCCCTTCACCATCGCCCATGTCGGCGACGCGATTGGCGACTGCCACGCGGCGATCGAGATCGTCGACGACCGTTACGTGCAATGGGAGACCATGGGCGCCCCGACCCTGGTGGCAGACGACTTCTTTGCCGCAGGGTGCGTGTTGGGGCCTGCCGTCCCGCGCGATGCGGCCGGCGACCTCGCCGCCGTGCAGGGCTGCGCCTTCGTGAACGACGCCTTGGCCGGGCAGGGCTCCGGCGCCGACGTGCTCGGCCACCCGCTGCACGCGCTCGCTTGGCTTGCCAATCATCTTGCCGCGCGCGGCGACGGGCTCGAGGCCGGGCAACTGGTGCTGACCGGCAGCCTCGTCAAGACGGTCTGGCTCAAGCCGGGTGACCGGGTGCGGATGGAGCTGGATGGGCTGGGCGTCGTCGAGGCGGCGATCGTGTGATCTCGTCCTCAAAAGGGTGATGCCTCGCCCGACGGTCGGTTGGCAAGCTCGCCGATCGAGCCAGCGCCATGCGCAGGAGCCGTCCGGCGGGCTGTCGGCAAGCGTTGTGGACGTTGTGCAATACCGTGCGATCCCGGACGCCGGATGGATGCCAATCCGCACGCTCTGAAAGGTGGTTCGGCCCAGATCCGGCCCGAGCGGTGATTTGCCAGTTTGGACGGTAGGGTGCTCCCCTGGACCTGCGGCGGGCGACGTCCGACCGGCGATGACCGGTGGGACGTCGGATCCGTAGCAATGCCGGACCGATCTCAGGCGTTCAGTCCACTTCTCATCGCATCCGCGAACTGTTTCAGGGTGTAGGCACTGGGGATCTCGTCGGCCTTCCAGAGAAAACCGCCGGCCAGCGGGTGACGTTTGCTCCAATACGCAAACTTCTCCTGGGCCTTCTCAGGTGTCTCCGCGCCGTAATTGATGCCGACGCCGGGAAAGACAAAGCTCTCCGCATGGAAGCCAGGCGCCATCTTCCGTTCGATGGCATCGACCCAATCTTGGGGGTTGTTGCCTCCCCCGCCAGAGTAGCACTGCAGGTTGAATTCCGCGACGATCTGAGGATCCCGTTCGTGAACCTCCTGCAGGCTGTCGCACCAGAAACTCGGATCGGTGTAGGTGCAGAAAGTGACCTGGTAGCCGAGCACACCCAGCATGCGGCTGAATGCGACAGTCGTTGGCGTATCGTAGAGGCTCTCATTGTCGAGATCGATGCCGTCGACTGCAGGCATGGCAGCCTTGAGAGCGCGGAAGTTTTCGTAGAGCGGGGTGCCGGGTCCTGTCTGTGGCTCGCCGGGGCCGTCGGCCCAGATCAAATTCTGAATGTTGCTGAAGGTGCCCTCACCCCAGAGCGAGAACAGAAGTCGTCTGACCGAAGATGTCGGGCCCTTGAGCGCGTGAAGGCGTTCGGCCCATTTGAGGTCGCCGACATACTTGCCGCCTTTGACGACCATTCCCTCGTTGAAGATGCTGCCGTCGGCCTCGACGTGAAACGCCCAGGCGATCACCGTGTTGAAGTTCGACGACATCAGCGGCTCGATCCCTCCCGACGACTGATAGAACGGGCCGGGAACATAGATCGCCAGCGTCTTGTACGCGTTCTTGAGAATGCCGTTGTCGTTCCACAGATCCGCAGCCGGCACATGGGTCAGATCGAAGGTGGCATCGATGTAGCTGCCATCGATCTTTTCGGCCCGGCAGGACAACGTCACGTGAATATCCTTGCAGGTGAGCTTGTAGCTTCCTGCCGGAATGAAGCCTGTCGGAGGGGCGCTCCCCGGGGCCGGCTTGAGAACCCCGTTTTCATTGAGAAGCTGAACGTCTTCAGCGTTTGTCAGATCGAAGCTCGCCGGGACCCAATTGTCTCCGGCCGACCAGGCCTGGCAGGTCAGCTTCACGGTGATCTGGAAACATGAGCGAACGTAACTTCCGTTTGGAATAAAACTGCCCATTGTCTTCACCATTCGTTTGAGAGGAAAAATTGCGTGCATGAAAAGCAGGCGACTCGGTTCGGGAAAGGCCGTAAGTGTGAACGGCTGCTTTCCCGACGCCAGAAGTCTTCAGGGCCAGAGCTGATGATCGCGTTTCGAACGGTCGAGCAACTCAACTCTTGAATGACTAAATTGCGAGCGACGTCGGCTCGAAACGAACACGGCCTCCGGCAGGGGAGCTACCGGAGGCCGCGTATACATCACCCGCCGCGCCTAGGTTCGCATTGGGCAATGTGGGAGCTCGTTTCAGGAAGAAGGGCGGCGGCTGCGGGCCCCGTGATCTCGGGGCGTGAACTCGCGCTCGGCCAATCCTCGTCCGACCCTCCTGAAGTCAGGAGGGATTTTTGTCGCGTCTCGTCGTCCTCGTTTTCGGTTGCCGACCTGCTCGCCGGCGGCTTGGTGGAGCGACCGGGCGGGGCTCCGCCCGGTGCCTCATGGTGTTCGCCTTAGAACGGCAGCAGGATGTCCATGACCTGCTGGCCGTAGCGCGGCTGCTGGACGTCCATGATCTGGCCGCGGCCGCCGTAGGAGATGCGGGCCTGGGCGATCTTCGAGCTCTCGATGGTGTTGTCGCTCTGGATGTCCTCGGGCCGCACGATGCCGGCCACGATCAGCTCGCGGATCTCGTAGTTGACGCGGATCTCCTGCTTGCCCTCGACGACCAGATTGCCGTTCGGCAGCACCTGCGTCACGACGGCGGCGACGTTGGTCTGCAACGTCTCCTGGCGCTGGATGGAGCCCTTGCCGTCCGAAGACGAGGTGCCGTCGGCGGTCAGGATGCGGCCGGGCAGCACCTTCAGCGCCTGGGTGCCGAGCGTCTTGGAGCCGATGAAGTCGGTGATGCCCGAATCCTCCTTGTTGGTGCGGCTGCGCTGGGTCTCGTTGGCGAAATTGGCCTGGTCGGAGATGCTCACCGTGACCGTGAGGATGTCGCCGACCTGGTGCGCGCGCTGGTCCTTGAAGAAGGCGCGCGAGCCGTTGCGCCACAGCGAGTTCGGCGCGTAGGACACGGCTTCGGGCTTGGGCATCGGCATCTGCACCGGCTTGTAGCCGGGCTGGGTGGTCGGATTGTCGATCTCCGTCAGCTTCGGCTTTTCGCCGAGCTGCGACAGGCGATCGATCGAGGAGCATCCGCCGGCCACCGACAGCACCGCGAAGGAGACCGTGACCAGCGCGATCCGCCGCAGGCTTGAGCCACCCTGACCATCGAACTTGAACTTGGACATGAAACTTACTCGGCTTTCGGGGTGGCGGAGGTGGGAAGACGGCTGGCGACGGAGACGGGAGCCGAGATCTCGGCCTCGGAGGTCTGCGCAGGCTTGGCGACGGCGATGTCGACGGAGACCTGGCCGCGACCCGAGACGCGGCCGGTCACGGTGCGCTTGGACTGCAGATTGAGCACGCTGACGACGTCGCCCTCGGTGCCGGATTCCAGCGCCTTGCCGCGCGTGGTGAGATAGATGCCTGCGGTCTGATAGATCAGCGTGACGGCCTGGTCGCGCTGCACGAGGTCCGGCTTGGCGAGATCGGTGGCCTTCAGCGGCTGGCCGGCGCGGACCGGCCGGCGCATCTGCATGCCCACCGCCAGCTCGCGCGAGGCGGGCTCGGCGCCGCCGAGGTCGGCACGCGGCCGCCGCTCGGTCTGCAGGTCGCCGGATCGGATCATCTCGTTGCGATCCATGTTGCGGGTCAGCACCACGGCCTCGACGGTCTCGATCGCCCTGCCGGTGTAGCGCAGCTTGGTCGGGCTCGTTCCGTTGGCATGGCCGAGCTCGAAGCTGATGTCGAAGCGGCCGCTGCGCGGATCGAAGCGGACATTGGTCGGCGCCAGCGTGCCCGATGTGGACGCGTCGAATTTCAGGTCCTGCACCGGCTGGTCGAAGCTGACGTTGAGGCTGGCGGCATCGCCGAGCCCGTTGCGGTGGTCGAGCGCCTGGGCCACGGCGGCGCTGATCTCCTTGGCATCGATGGCGCGAGCGAGCCGCGTCACCGCGACCTCCTTGATGTCGCGAACATCGACGCCGATGACCTGGTGGCTGCGCAGCGCCGCGACCACCTGCGCCGCCGGCAGCACGCCGGTGGTGCCGAGATCGGGCGCGCGGTAGACGGCGACGTTGGCCGCGACGCCGGCATTCTCGATCAGGTCGCCGACGCGCACGATCTCGCCGGTGACGTTGACGGCCGCGCGCAGCACGGGCGCCTTGATCTGGTCGTCGGCCTCGCCGGCGAAGGCCGACAGCGCGGTCGAGGCGAGCAGGGCAGCTGCAAGCAGGAAGGGACGGGTGCGGGTCATCGTCGTGATCTCCCCTCGGGCCTCAGCGGAACAGCGCGGTCGTGGACTGCATCATCTGGTCGGCGGCGGAGATGACCTTGGCGTTCATCTCATAGGCGCGCTGGGCGGCGATCAGCTCGCTCATCTCGCTGACGACATCGACGTTGGCCTGCTCGAGGCTGCCCTGGGTGATGCTGCCATAGCCTTCCTGGTTGGCGACGCCGTCCTGCGGCGCGCCCGAGGAGGGCGTGTCGGTGAACTGGTTGTTGCCGACCGGCTGCAGGCCGGCCTTGTTGATGAAGCGCGTGACCTGGATCTGGCCGATGATGTTCGAGGTGGTCGAGCCCGGCAACGTCACCGAGACCTGGCCCTGGGCGTTGACCGTGATGCCCGAGGCGTTGTTCGGGATCGTGATGGTCGGCTGCACCGGGTTGCCCTGGGCGGTGACGATGCGGCCCTGATTGTCCATCTGGAAGGTGCCGTCGCGGGTGTACTGATAGGTGCCGTCCGGCATCAGGACCTTGAAGAAGCCCTCGCCCGAGATCGCCAGGTCGAGATCGTTGCCGGTCTGCGACAGCGTGCCTTGCGTCATCGAGCGCGGCGTGCCGACGGTCTTGACGCCGCCGCCGATGTCGATGCCGACCGGCAGGATCGTGCCCTGGTCCGAGGACTGCGCGCCGACCCGGCGCATGTGCTCGTAGATCAGGTCCTGGAATGCCGCCGTCTGCTTCTTGAAGCCGGTCGTGCGGAGGTTGGCGATGTTGTTGGAGATCACCTGAACGTTGAGTTCCTGTGCCGCCATTCCGGTCGCAGCGGTATGAAGCGCCTGCATGTCACGTCTCCTTCAAAGTCTGTCGTGGTCAGGCCGGAACGTCGGCGAGTTTCTCGATCGCGCTCTTGCGCAGGTCGCTCTGGACCTGGAGCATGTTGGCGACCTGGGTGTAGGCACGCATCACTTCGACCATCTTGCTCATCTCGCCGACCGCGCTCACGTTCGACTTCTCGATGTAGCCCTGCTGCACGGTGGACTTGATGTCCTGCTGCGGGATGGCGCCGCCGACGGCGGCGTAGAGGTTGTTGCCCTGCTTCTGCGCCTGTTGCGGGTCGGCGAAGTTGACGAGGCGCAGCTTGCCGCGGATCGAGTCGGTGCGGTTGACGCCCTCGACCACGGTGACGGTGCCGTCGGGCGAGATGTTGATGTCGTGGTCGGTCGGCTGGAACACGATCGGACCGCCGGTGCCGAGCACCAGGTCACCTGCGGCCGTGACGAGCTGGCCGAGATTGTTCATGTGCAGGTTGCCGTCGCGGGTGTAGCGCTCGCCGGCTGCGGTCTGCACCGTCAGGAAGCCGTCTCCCGTGACGGCGACGTCGAGCGCATTGCCGGTGCGCTGCATCGAGCCCTGCGAGAAGTCGCGATAGGTGCCGCGGTCCTGGACGTAGGCGACCTTGCGGGCGGCGCCCGGAAAATTGTCTTCATGCGCGCCGGAGGAGAGATACTCCTCGAACAGCTGCTGATCGGCCTTGAAGCCGTTGGTGTTGACGTTGGCAACGTTGTTGGCAACGACGTCGAGTTGTCGCTCCAGCACCATCTGCCGCGACAATCCGATGAGAAGCGCATTCTCCACCGGTCGATCTCCCCTCTTAACGAATCCCGCAGCCGATGCCTCTCCCAAGGCGGTCTGAAGCGGGTCTTCTGTGAACCGTTCGGCTCTCCCAAGCCGGCGGGTTCGCAAGGGGTACAGCGAAAGCCGTGCCAATTCGAAAACTGTACCGATATCAATGGTTTGAATTTTCGATCGGGTCCCAAACACCCGGCAATAACGTCTCGCTAACCATAATTGCCCGGCAAGATTTTCCCACCTCCCCAACAAAAGAAAGCTTCCGTTAACCATTGTTACCGTAGCGTTGCCTCAACGAAGCGCAGATGCGCTGGGAGCGTTAGTTTCGCGTCATCAAGCTTTCTGGCGGCATCGGTTCGACTGTCCTAGAGGATCCGAAGGCCATGGCTGAGAATGAAGGCGGAGCGGGCGAAGGCGAGGAGCAACTCGGCTCGCCGAAGAGCAAGCTCAAGCTGATCATCATGGTCGTCGGTGCGCTGGCGCTGCTCGGAGTCGGCGGCGCGGCCTATTTCTTCTTCTTCAGCCACAAGGCCGATGAGCATCACGCCGAGGCGGCGCCGCCGCCGAAGCCGCCGGCCTTCGTCGAGGTGCCGGACCTGCTGGTCAACCTGGTCGGCAATCCCGGTGACCGCGTCCAATATCTGAAAGTGAAGATCGTGCTCGAGGTGAAGGAGGAGAAGCAGGTCGAGGCGATCAAGCCGACCCTGCCGCGCGTCACCGACATCTTCCAGACCTATTTGCGCGAGCTCCGGCCGAGCGACCTCAACGGCTCGGCGGGCCTGTTCCGGCTCAAGGAGGAGCTCACCAAGCGGGTCAACGTCGCGCTGGCGCCCAACCAGGTCAACGCGGTGTTGTTCAAGGAAATCGTGGTCCAGTAAGGCAAAGAAGCTCAACGATCATGGCGGGCAACGATCAAGTCGACCAAGATGCGATAGCCGCGCAATGGGAGGCCTCGCTCGATTCGGAGGATCCCGCGGAGGCCGCGGAAGCCGCAGCGGCCAATGAACTCACGGAATCGATGGCCCTGCAATGGGCCGCGATGGTCGAGGATGGCAGCCGCGATTTCGGCGCCACCAAGAACGGCGGCGAGCGGGTGCTGTCGCAGGAGGAGATCGACAATCTCCTCGGCTTCACCGCCGGCGAGGTCAGCCTCGACGACCATTCCGGCATTCGCGCCATCATCGATTCGGCGATGGTGTCCTACGAGCGTCTGCCGATGCTCGAAATCGTCTTCGACCGCCTGGTGCGGCTGATGACGACCTCCTTGCGCAATTTCACCTCGGACAACGTCGAAGTCTCGCTCGACCGCATCACCTCGGTCCGCTTCGGCGACTACATGAACTCGATTCCGCTGCCGGCCGTGCTCAGCGTGTTCAAGGCGGAGGAGTGGGAGAATTTCGGGCTCGCCACCGTCGATTCCACGCTGATCTATTCGATCATCGACGTGCTGCTCGGCGGCCGCCGCGGCAACACCCAGCTGCGCGTCGAGGGCCGCCCCTACACGACCATCGAGACCAACCTGGTCAAGCGCCTGATCGAGGTGGTGCTGGCCGATGCGGAACAGGCTTTCCGGCCGCTGTCGCCGGTGCGCTTCACGATCGACCGGCTCGAGACCAATCCGCGTTTCGCCGCGATCAGCCGGCCCGCCAATGCCGCGATCCTCGTGAAACTCCGGATCGACATGGAGGACCGCGGCGGCAATATCGAGTTGCTGCTGCCTTATGCGACGATCGAGCCGATCCGGCCCGTGCTGTTGCAGATGTTCATGGGTGAGAAGTTCGGCCGCGATCCCGTCTGGGAAGGCCACTTCGCCACCGAGATTACCAAGGCCGAGATCGCCGTCGACGCCGTGCTCTACGAGGCCGACGTGCCGCTGAAGCAGCTGATGAAGCTCAAGGTCGGCGACACCCTGCCGCTCGACATCAGGCCCGATGCGCTGGTCGCGGTCCGCTGCGGCAGTACCATGCTGACGGAAGGCCGCATGGGTCGCGTCGGCGACCGCGTCGCGATCCGTGTCACCAAGAATTTGCGCAAGCCGAATACGACGCTCGCGATGTTCGAAGGCTCCGAAGGCCAGAACAAGTTGATGGAGGCCCAATGAACCACTCCCTCGGATTGATCATCGAAAGCCTGGTGGCGGTCCTTCTGGTGCTGACCATCGGCTATTGCATGCTGCTGAATTCCAGGCTGAAGCGGCTGAAGGCCGACGAGCATTCGTTGAAGGCCGTGATCGCGGAGCTGATCACCGCGACCGAGATCGCCGAGCGTGCGATCGGCGGCCTCAAGCTCGCGGTGCGCGACGTCAACGACAATCTCGGCAATCAGCTCGCCGCGGCGACGCAGATGTCCGATCAGCTCAGGAAGCAGCTCGCCGAGAGCGATGGCGTGGTGCGCCGGCTGTCGCGGATCGCGAGCGCTGCGCGGCCCATCACCTCGCCTGACGCCGTGCCCGAGCCGGCGGCCGCGCCTGCGCCGGCCGCGACGGCCGAGCCGGTGCGCGTCTCCGGCGCCAAGGCGGTTGCCGCCGCGGCCCAGGCATTCTCTGAACGTCGAAGGACCGGTGGCCTTGCCGCATGAATGCGTTCCGTAACATCCGCGTCATTCCCGTCGTCCTGATCGCGGTGGCTTGCCTCGCGGTCCTGAAGGTGGCCGGCCTCGTGATCGATGGCGGCTACGTGTTCGACTATGATCCGCAATCCTCGAAGCGGTCCTGGGCCCAGGAGAACCTCGGCTATCCGGGACGTGAGGACAATGACATCGTTACCGGCTCGACCCACGGCGCGCCGAAAGAGAAGAAGGAGGAGGCGCCGAAGCCTGCCGCTCCCGACACCAAGCCCGACGGCATCGTGATCAAGCCGGAGGAGAACCAGCAGCAGGTCTCCCCGGCGGAGAAGGCAATCCTCGAGCGGTTGCAGTCGCGCCGCCAGGAGCTTGAGGCGCGCCAGCGCGAGATCGACATCCGCGAGAGCCTGTTGCGCGCCGCCGAGCAGCGCATCCAGTCCAAGACCGAGGAGATGAAGGCGATCGAGGGCCGTATCTCCGGCGCGCAAGCCGCCAAGGCCGAAGCCGACAACGCCCGCTTCAAGAGCATCGTCACCATGTACGAGGGCATGAAGCCGAAGGACGCCGCCAAGGTGTTCGACCGGCTCGACATGTCCGTCCTGATCGAGATCGCCTCGCAGATCGCGCCGCGGAAAATGTCCGACATTCTCGGCCTGATGACGCCGGAGGCGGCCGAGCGCCTCACCGTCGAGCTCGCCCGCCGGGCTGGCGCCGACAGGCCGGAAGCCAGCGCCGAGCTGCCGAAGATCGAGGGCAAGATCGTGCCTGTGAAAAGCAATTGAGCCGCATGTTTAATGCCCCCTTAAACGCCGGATCCTAGACTTCCGGCGTGGCGGGGCAGGCGTATCCGTCAAGTCAGCGGATATCGAACTGGAAGCTTGTGACCATGGCGCGCACGTCTCCCATAGGATTGCGGTCGCAGGCCCGCGCGCGCATCCGCGCCGGCCTGGCCCTGCTGTCGGCCATCGTGATCGGGCTGATGCTGTCGACGGTCGCCGCCGGCGCCGCGCCGGTGCCGGGCGAGGCCAGCCTGTCCGCCCAGAACGGCTATGCCCGTCTGGTGCTGAAATTCTCCGAGGATGTCGGGGCCGACGTGACCACCGCCGGCTCGATCCTGCTGATCAGGTTCGATCGTCCCGCCAACGTGCCGATCGACCGCTGGGTCGACGCGGCGCCCGACTACATCTCCTCGGCGCGCGGCGATCCCGACGGCTCGGCGCTGCGGCTGTCGTTGTCGCGCAAGGTGCGAGTCAACACCATGACGGCCGGCGAGCGCGTCTTCATCGACCTGCTGCCGGACAGCTGGACCGGCGCGCCGCCGCCGCTGCCGGCCGAGGTCGTGCGCGAGCTCGCCGAGCGCGCCCGCGCCGCCGAGAAGGCGCTGCGGCTGCAGCGCGCCGAGGCGGAGTCGAAGAAGCGGCCGCCGATTCGCGTGCGCGCGCTGGTGCAGCCGACCTTCGTGCGGTTCGTGTTCGAGATTCCCGACGGCGTCGGCATCTCCTCGGTGATGAACGACCAGAAGATGTCGCTGTTCTTCAACGCGCCGCTCAACTTCGATCTCGCCGACGCCAAGATCGTGTCGCCGCCGAACGTTGCCGCGATCAACCAGCGCATCGACGGCAGCAAGACCGTGGTCGAGATCGGCATGATCGGCGAGGTTGACGTCCGCGCCTTCCGCGAGGAGAAGAACTACAACGTCGACATCGCCTATGTGCAGCCCGACAAGAAGGTCGCCGCGGTCTCCTCGGACACGCTGCCGGGCGCCAAGGCGGCCGCCGTCGACAAGTCCAGCGGCGACAAGCCCAATGGCGAGAAGCCAAAGCAGGCTGCGCAGCCCGAGATCGTGCCGCCGACCTCCGAGACCATCGCCAAGGAGATGAAGGCGGAGGCCAAGCCCTCGGTCGCTGCTCCAGCGACCGAGCCCGCAGCCGAGCCGGCACCCGCGGTTGCGAGCAAGGCGGAAGCCGCTCCCGAGCCTGCCAAGCTCGAGGCTGCCAAGCCCGAGGCAGCCAAGCTTGAGGCGGCGAGGCCTGAGCCTGCCAAGTCTGAGCCTGCCAAGTCCGAGCCGGCCAAGTCTGAGCCGGCCAAATCCGACGTTGTGAAGTCGGACGCGGCCAAGGCCGAAGCTCCGAAGATGGAAGTGGCCAAGCCCGACATGGCCGAGGCACCCAAGGCGATGGAGAAGCCTGCGACCGGTGCCGCGACGCTCGAGGCGCTGCGCGACAGCGAGGGCCTGCGGCTGACCTTCGGCTTCGGCCAGGTCACGCCCGCCGCGCTGTTCCGCCGTGGCGACACGGTGTGGATGGTGTTCGATTCGACCAAGCCCGTCGACGTCGAGCCGATCAGGGCCAAGGGCGGCGCGATCATCGGCGAGGTCAACCGGGTCGCGCTCGACAAGGGCCAGGCGATCCGCATCCGCCTCAACCGGCCGCAGATGCATTCGCTCGGCAGCGACGATGGCGGCCGCAGCTGGACCTTGTCCTTCGCCGACAAGGGCCAGACCAATCAGCAGCCGCTGATGGTGATGCGCAACGTCACCGATCCCGCGCTCGCCAACGTCATGGTGCCGCTCGCCAACCCCGGAGCCGGGATGCTGCATCGCCTGACCGATCCCGACGCCGGCGACACGCTGCTGGTGGTGACGGCGCCGCCGCCGATCCGCGGCTTCATCAAGCGGCAGGATTTCGTCGATTTGTCGCTGCTGGATTCCATTCACGGCATCGCGGTGCGTCCGAACTCCGACGACGTTGCCGTCGAGATCGCGCCCGACAAGGTGATCCTGGGTCGGCCGGGCGGGCTGACGCTGTCCTCGATCGGCTTCTCGCCGGAACGTGCGCCGACCGCGGTCAGGCCGATGTTCGACATCGACGAATGGCAGCAGAACCAGACGCAGCCCTTCGTGCCGCGCGAGGACCTGCTGATCAGGACGGCGGCCAATGCCGAGCCGGAGCGGCGTGCCCAAGCGCGCCTTGCGCTGGCGCGCTTCTACATGGCGCGCGGCATGTATCCCGAGGCGCGCGGCATCACCAATCTGATGATCTCGGACGACGATCCGCGCACCGACGAGACGGCGATGCTGATGATCCACGCCGTCGCCAGCATCCTGATGGGACGTCCGGACCAGGGGCTGAAGGATCTCGCCAACTCCTCGATCGGCAACAATTTCGACTCGCAGATGTGGAAGGGACTCGCGTTTGCACGGCAGGGCAAGTTTGCCGACGCACGCGAGAAGCTGAAGAACGTCGAATTCGCCATCGCCTCGCTGCCGCTCGACCTGCAGCGGATCGTGACATTGGATGCGATGAAGTCCTCGCTCGAGATCAAGGATTTCGCCGGCGCCGCCAAGCGCCGCGCCGAGCTCGAGGTGATCGGCGTGCCCGCGGACATGAAGCCCGATGTCGCCGTGCTGCGAGGCCGGCTCGCCGAGGCCATGGCGCAGGAGAAGGATGCGCTGGACGATTATAGATTCGCGATCGACTCGAACGATCGCCCGGCCGCCGCGGAAGCCAAGCTGTTCGAGATCAAGCTGCTGCAGAAGCGCGGCGAGATCAAGCCGGCCGATGCGTTGAAGGAGCTGGAGACCTTGCAGGCGACCTGGCGCGGCGACGCCATCGAGGTGCAAACCCTGCAGATGATGTCGCAGCTCTACGAGGAGGCGGGCCGTTACGCCGACTCGCTCGAAGCCGCGCGGATGGCGACCCGTCTGATGCCGAATTCGGACGTGGCGCGGCAGGCGCAGGATGCCGCGCAGCGGCTGTTCTCGCAGCTGTTCCTCGGCGGCAAGGCCGACGAGCTGCCGCCGGTCGACGCGCTCAGCATCTTCTACGGCTTTCGCGAGCTGACCCCGATCGGCCGGCGCGGCGACGAGATGATCCGCAAGCTCGCCGATCGCCTGGTCGGCATCGACCTGCTCGACCAGGCCGCCGAGCTCTTGCAGTACCAGGTCGACCATCGCCTCGAAGGCGCCGCGCGCGCCCAGGTCGCAGCCCGCCTCGCCATGGTGTACCTCACCAACCGCAAGCCGGACCGTGCCATCGAGGCGCTGCGCACCACCCGCATCGCCGATCTCTCCGGCGAATTGCGCCAGCAGCGGCTGCTGCTGGAGGCACGTGCCAACAGCGATATCGGACGCCACGATCTCGGCCTCGACATCATCACCAATGTGGCGGGGCGCGAGGCGATCCGGCTGCGCTCCGACATCTACTGGGCGTCACGGCGCTGGCGTGAGGCCTCGGAGCAGATCGAACTGTATTACGGCGACCGCTGGCGCGATTTCCGTCCGCTCAATCCGTCCGAGCGCGGCGACATCCTGCGTGCCGTTGTCGGCTATGCGCTGGCGGACGATGCGATCGGCCTCGCCCGCTTCCGCGAGAAATACGCACCGCTGATGACCGGTGAGGCCGACAAGCTCGCCTTCGACGTCGCCAGCAAGCCGGCCAGCGGATCGAGCGCGGAGTTCGCCCAGATCGCCAAGATGGCGGCGGGTGTCGATACGCTCGACGGCTTCCTGCGCGACATGAAGGCGCGGTTCCCCGACGCCACCGGCAAGGGCCCGGATGCCGGCAAGGATGCCGCCAGGCCCGGCCTCGAATCCACCGGCTCCCTGCCGCGCATCCAGGGCGTCAAGCAGGCGATCGCGGGCCGCTGATCACAGCACCGCACAGCCGGAGAACGCCGGCCGGCATGACCGGAGCCCGATCCGGGCCCCGGTCACGTCGGCATTGGTCACTTCGGCGATTCAGGTCTGGATGTCAGCCTGAGGAAGCTCCCGGCTACTGCTTCGGCCTGATCGCGTCGGCCGTCGCCTGGATGAAGGCCTGGATCTTCACGACATCCTCCTCCTTCAGCTTGCCGGTGAAATCAGGCATGCCGCGGTCGCGGAACGGTCCGTTGAAGACGATGTCCTTCAGCTTGGTGATCTCCTCGGCCGGCACGTAGCCGAGATTACGGATGTTGCCGCCACGATCGACGCCGGGCACGCCATGGCAGGTGGCGCAGGCGGCAATGTAGAGCGCGGTGCCCTCGGGCACATCCTTCGGGTCGTACTTCACGCCCTGCAGCAGGCCCTCGGTCTGGTACTTCACGAACTCCGGCAGTTTCGCCTTGGCGCCGACCGCGAAGGTGTAGACGGTGCCGGGCGTGCGCAGCTCGGTGGCGCGGGCGGCAAGGCCGTAGACGCCGCCCCAGCCGACCGCGATCGAGACATATTGCACGCCGTCGATCATGTAGGTCGACGGCGCGGCGACGACGCCGGTGCCCGTCGGCGTCTCCCACAGCTTCTTGCCGTCGCGGGCGTCATAGGCGACGAAACGGCCGTCCGCGGTGCCCTGGAAGACGAGATTGCCGGCCGTCGTCAGCGTGCCGCCGTTCCACGGCGAGGCGTGCTCGATCCGCCAGACCTCCTTCTGCTGTACCGGATCCCACGCGAGAAGCCGCCCGAATGCCGGCGCCTTCGGCGGCGTCGCGTTCAAGGCGAAGCCGAGATTCCAGGCGGTGACGCCGCCGAACTTGCCGGGCGTCGGGGCGTTGTTGACGAAGTTCTTCTCCGGCGTGAGGTTCACCGGGATGTTCTGCGCCGGCAGATAGACGAGGCCGGTCTGCGGATTGAACGACATCGGGTGCCAGTTATGCGCACCATAGGGGCCCGGAATGGAGTCGTAGGGATCATCGCCGCGCGCGGCGGGCACCTCAATCGGACGGCCATTGGCATCATAGCCGGTCGCCCAGTTCACATCGACGAAGTTCTTGGCCGAGATGAACTTGCCGTTGGTGCGGTCGATCACGAAGAAGAAGCCGTTCTTCGGCGCATGCAGGATCACCTTGCGCGGCGCGCCGTCGATGGTGATGTCGGCCAGGATCATCGGCTGGGTCGAGGTGTAGTCCCAGTGATCGCCGGGCGTCTCCTGATAGTGCCAGATGTATTTGCCGGTGTCGGCGTTCAGGGCCACGATGGAGGCGAGATAGAGATTGTCGCCGCCGGACGGGCTGCGGATCTTGCGATTCCACGGCGCGCCGTTGCCGGTGCCGAGATAGACCATGTTCAGGTCGGGATCGTAGGTGATCGTATCCCACGGCGTGCCGCCACCGCCATTGATCCAGTATTTGGTCGAGGGATCCCAGGTCTTCGCCGCCGCGGCCATCGACTCGTCCTCGAACGGCTTGGACGGATCGCCGGGGATGGTGAACCAGCGCCACAGCTGGTTGCCGGTCTCGGTGTCATAGGCGGTGATGTAGCCGCGCGCGCCATACTCCGCGCCGCCCTGGCCGATCACCACCTTGCCGTTGAACGCGCGCGGCGCGCCGGTGATGGTGTAGGAGTGCTCGTGATCGATCAGCGTGTCCTTTTCCCAGACCTTCTGGCCAGTCGCGGCATCGAGCGCGATCAGCCGCCCGTCATAGGCACCGACGAACACCTTGCCCTTGTAGACGGCGACGCCGCGATTGACGACGTCGCAGCAGCCCTTGTAGCCGAGCTCGCGCTTGACGCCGGGATCGAAGGTCCAGATCTTCTTGCCAGTGCGGGCATCGATCGCATGCACGACGCTCCACGATGCCGTCTGATACATGATGCCGTCGACCACGACGGGCGTCGCCTCGATGCCGCGCTCGGACTCCAGATTGTAGCTCCAGGCGAGTCCGAGATCCTTGACGTTGCCGGTGTTGATCTTGTCGAGCTTGCTGAAGCGCGTCTCGCCATAGTCGAGGCCGATGGTCGGCCAATCCTTCGACGTCGCGGCATTGGCCTTGATCATCGCGCTGTCGACGGCGGACATCGTTGCCTTGATGCGATCCGGCGTCAATTCCTCGGCTGTCGTTCCGCCCGCGGGAATGGCGAGCGCCACGCAAAGAATGGCAGCCGCGCGAACAGCGGACCGAACTCTTGCTCGATGTATACCTTGTCTGACTTCCATATCGTTCCTCCCTGGATCTCTGTCGGATCCTTCTTGCATCGTAGGGGCGGATGAAAGTGAGCGTCAAGAAACGGAGCCGGCAAAGTCGCCGCTGCAGCGATCACAACAACTAATTGTCCTCGTTTGATAGTTGTCCCATCCAATTCTTCCTGCAGCGCCGTGGACAATTTCCCGATCTGACCGCGAGTTCTGTCCCGAAACGCTGTCACACATTTCAGGGTTCACACACCACGCGTCGCGAACTACGCTTCGTGCATTCATCATCTTTCCAGGATCCACCTTCGTCTCCGGCTTCCCAAGGGCCGGAGACTTTCTTTTGACTCGGGTGCGGTGCCGCGCTTGCGGCGAGCGGATCAGCCTCTCGCCGGCGCGACCCGGCTCGCTGCGACGATTCCTTGTCGGTCAATCTCGGTGACGATCCGCTCCCTGAGGAGCCGGCGGCAGGCGAGCATCTCGAAGGGCGAGCCTCGAATTGTGGCCTCATGGTTCGAGACGCGCCTGCGGCGCTCCTCACCATGAGGTCTTGGCACTCAAGGGTGGGGGGCTGCACACCGACCATGAACGCGCCAACCGGCGCGTTCATGGAGAGGAGAAAGAGCTTGCCTCGGGAGGGGAACGAGCTTGCCCCGGGGGAAAGCGTGCCGCGACGATCGTCGTTGCGCCGCTACCCGCCGTAGCTCTGCACCAGGCTGCCGGCGACCAGCGACCAACCGTCGACGAGGACGAAGAAGATCAGCTTGAACGGCAGCGACACCACCACCGGCGGCAGCATCATCATGCCCATCGACATCAGCACCGAGGCGACCACGAGGTCGATGATCAAGAACGGCAGGAACAGCAGGAAGCCGATCTCGAAGGCGCGCTTGAGCTCGGAGATCATGAAGGCCGGCACCAGGATGCGCAGCGACAGGTCGTCGGGCGTCGCCGGCGGCGCCTCGCCCGAGAGGTCCATGAACAGCTTGAGGTCCTTCTCACGTACGTTCTTCTGCATGAAGCCGCGCAACGGCACCGAGGCGCGCTGCAGGGCGTCCTCGACGCCGATCTGGTTCTCGACCAGCGGCCGGATGCCGTCGTCATAGGATTTCTGCAGCACCGGGCCCATGACGAACGCGGTCAGGAACATCGCGAGCGCGATGATGACGGAGTTGGGCGGCGCGGTCGCCGTGCCCATCGCCGTGCGCAGCAGCGACAGCACGACCACGATGCGCGTGAACGATGTCATCATGATCAGGATCGACGGCGCGATCGACAGCACCGTGAGCAGGGCGATCAGCTGGACCGCACGCTCGGTGACGCCGCCACCGCCGGCGCCGCCGAGATTGATGCTGATGTCCTGCGCAGCCGCGCTCCCCGCGAACGAGCCGGCGGCAATCAGGACAGCGATGAGGACAACTCTACGCGGGAAGCTGCGCGATCTCACTGAGAGGACTTCGGACGTCCGAGCAGCGAGGCCATCTCGTCCTCCAGATTCTCGAAGCTCGTCTTGGGCGCAGCAGGCGCCGCTGCCGGCTCGCTGCGCGCCGGGCGGAGCGCTGCGGGGCCGCCCGATGCCGCCGGCTGCTCGGAGGTCGGGCGCCGCAACGCCGCCTCCAGACGCTGCGCCATCTCGGCCAGATTGGCCTCGGCGCTCTGATCCACAGGTGGTGGCGGCGGCGCCGGCGGGGGCGGTGCAGGCACCTGGGCGACCGGTGGAAGCGGCGGCGCGGCCACGCGCTCGGCCTGCTCGGCGCGTTCTGCCCGTTCGACTCGCTCGGCGCGAACCGGCGGCAGCCGAGGGCCCTCGGGCGGGCGCTGTGCTTCGGCCTGGCGCTGCGGCTCGGCCGGCCGCAGCGGTCGCGGCATGACCTGCTCGCCGCGGCCGGCAGCCCGCTCGGGGCGCGGCTCCAGGCGGGTCTCGTCGCCCCCGCGCGGCTCTGCGCGCATCTCGGGGCGGGGGGCAGGCCGGCGCGGCGGCAGCGGCGGCTCGGGCGGGAAGGCCGGCGGCGGCTCGCGCCGCTCGGCCGCGGCCGGCGCGGTGCGGCGAACCTCGTCGATGAACGAGGGACGCTGCGGACGGAGCGGCAGTTCCGGAACCGGCACCTCCGCAAGCTCGGCGGCCTCGGGCTTCGGCTCGTTGTCGGTCCAGGACGGCGAGTCCTGCGCCGGCGCGATGCGCGCCGCCGGCTGTTCGGCAGCATTGAGGCCCGGCCGTTGCGGCAACTGCTCGCGTGCCGGCATCGCACGCACGATGTTGGATTCGACGACGATGTCGGTCGGCCCGCCGATCATCAGGAGATGCTCTATGTTATCACGGCGCACCAGCACGAGCCGGCGGCGGCCGTCGACGGCGGCGGCATCGATCACGGCGAGCCGGGGCATGCGGCCGCGATTCGGGTTCGTGCCGAGGCGGTTGCCGGCGAATCGACGAACCAGCCATGCGGCAAGGCCGATCAACGCCAGCACGGCTACGAAAGCAAAAAAGAACGTCAGCGCCTGCATCTCTGTCCCCGGCAAATACCGCGTCCTTTCGAAGTCTCTCCTGTGTCCAACGCAGTCGCGTCAGTGAACGAGGCCTTCAGAACCGGAACCAACCCGTTAACGCAAAACGGCAGGATCTGCCGCTTGGTATCTTAATAACCCATGAATCGGCCGGGCCAAAACGACTTCTTGGCGAGGTCCCCCGTCCCGAATTGATGCATCGATCAGCCGGCCGACCCGCATTTTCCTAAGAAAGTGTCAAAACCCCGGGATAGTCCCGGTGTTCGACATACCGTTTCTTAACCCTCCGTTAACCATATGCACGGCAATTTCTACCTACCCAAACCGTCCGGTAGCCGGACACAACCGAGCAGCGCGATGTCCATCAACGATCTCCCCGTCTTGTCGGCGTTGCGGACGAAGATGCAATGGCATCAGGAGCGCCAGCGCGTGCTGTCCGAAAACGTGTCCAACTCGGACACGCCGAACTTCAAGCCCAAGGATCTGGTTGAGCCGAAGTTCAATTCAACCGGCCAGCCGGTGGGCGGCTTCGCCGCATTGACGCTGACGCGCACCAGCACGGCGCACATTGCGCCGTCGTCGGGCGACAATGCGAGCTTCGACCAGAATCGGAAGGTGGGATTTCTGACGCGGCCGGCCGGCAATGCCGTCAGCCTCGAGGAGGAGATGCTCAAGGTCTCCGCCAACCAGATGGATTATGCAGCCGCGACCTCGCTCTACGGCAAGAGCCTGCGTTTGTTGAAGACGGCGATCGGCAAGGCCTGAGCCGGAGCTAAGGACGGAGACCGACAAGCATGGCAAACGACTCCAGCGATTTCCTGCGCTCGATGAGCATCGCGACGTCAGGCCTGCGTGCGCAGGCCGGGCGCATGCGCGTCATTTCCGAGAACATCGCCAATGCCGACTCGACCGCGGCGAAAGCGGGCGGCGATCCGTATCGCCGCAAGGTCCCGACCTTCAGCTCGGCGCTCGACCGCGCGCTGGACGCCAAGGTGGTGACGCTCGGCAAGGTGGTGCCCGATCAATCTTCGTTCCGCGTCAAATACGACCCCAGTAACCCGGCCGCGGACGCGTCCGGCAATGTCAAGTACCCCAATGTCAATCCGCTCATCGAAATGACCGACATGCGTGATGCTCAGCGGTCCTACGAGGCGAACTTGAACATCATCGGCGCCACGCGCCGCATGATCCAACGCACACTCGACATTCTGAAGACCTAGGACAGGAACGAAAGTCATGGCCTCCCCAATCTCCGCAGCAAATGCCTATGCGAACTCCGCCCGCGTGCTCGACACCAGCGGTTCGGGCAATGCCTTCGGCGGTCTTGCGCGCGTGCGTGACGTGCTCGGCAGTGGCGCCGGCGCCGACAAGGGTGGCCCGTCGTTCAGCGCGGTGCTGAAGGATGCGCTCGGCAGCGTCGTGGAGGCTGGGCGCAAGTCCGACAGCCAGACGGTCGCGATGGCCTCGGGCAAGGCAAATGTGATGGACGTCGTCACCGCGGTCGCCGAGACCGACGTCGCGGTGTCGACGCTGGTCTCGGTGCGCGACCGCGTGATCCAGGCCTATGAGGACGTCATGAAGATGACGATCTGAGCCCGCTTGCGGGCGCTTGAACGACGTGATGCGCACAGGGCGTGTCACGTCGCATGATCTGCGGGGCCGGATGTGCCGGAGCCGTGCGCAATGCAAGGTCGCCCGATCAGGCGCCGACCGACGACGAGGGGCGACAGGACATGACCGGAGCTGAAACGCTCGACGTGGCGCGCGATGCGATCTGGACGATCGTGCTGGTGTCGTCGCCGCTGATGGTGGTCGGCCTCGTGGTCGGCGTGGTGGTCTCGCTGTTTCAGGCGCTGACGCAGATCCAGGAGCAGACGCTGGTGTTCGTGCCGAAGATCATCGCGATCTTCGTGACGCTGCTGCTCGCGCTGCCGTTCATGGCCGATGCGCTGCATTCGCACATGATGCGGATCTCGTCGCGAATCATCGGCGGATGAGGCAATGTCCGGCGCAGCAGAGCTGTCCTGCTTGGAGGCGTTGCGACCGGTCGTGAAGGGCAGTCCGGGGGGCACTGCCGTTCTCGATCGGGCGCAAGCGGCCTTCCGGCTCGGCGCTCTGCAGGCCGGTTGCCAGGCTGTGTCCTGTCCGGTCTTTTCTTCGCAGACCGGCGTGCCGCAGCAGCTTGCGGTTGCCGGCGCCGGGACCGCGGACGATGCGCATCGACATCTCGTTTCTTCCGACCCTGGCGGCGGTGTTCATGCTGGCCTTCGCGCGCATCGGCGCGATGGTGATGCTGCTGCCGGGCCTCGGCGAGGTCAACATTCCCGTTCGCATCAAGCTCGCGACCGCGCTGCTGCTTACGATGGTCGTGCTGCCGCTGCACCGTCAGGCCTATCAGATCGACCTGCAGGCGATGGCGCCGCTGCTGGTGATGATGGTGCACGAGATCGTGATCGGCATCGTGCTCGGTGCGACCGCGCGGGTGACGCTGTCGGCGCTGCAGGTCGCGGGCTCGGTGATCGCGCAGCAGATGGGGCTCGGCTTCGTCACCGCGGTCGATCCGACGCAGGGCCAGCAGGGCGTCCTGATCGGCAACTTCCTGACCATGCTCGGCGTGACCCTGCTGTTCTCGACCGACAGCCATCATCTGGTCATCGCAGCGCTGAGCGACAGCTACAAGATCTTCGCGCCCGGCGAACTGATCCCGAGCGGCGACGTCGCCTCGCTGGCCACCAAGGCGTTTGCCGCGGCCTTCAAGATCGGGCTGCAATTGTCGGCGCCGTTCCTGGTGTTCGGCCTGGTCTTCAACATCGGGCTTGGCGTGCTGGCGCGGCTGATGCCGCAGATGCAGGTGTATTTCGTCGGTGCGCCGCTCTCGATCCTGATCGGATTCATGATCTTCGCGCTGGTTCTCGCCGCGATGATGGGATCGTTCATCGGCTATTTCGAAGGCGTCATGCGCGAGCTGATGCCGCGGTGAGGGGAGCCTGACCGATGGCCGATGAAGCCGATTCCGAAGACAAAACAGAAGACCCGACGCAAAAACGCCTCGACCAGGCGCTCGAGCGCGGCGACGTCGTCAAGAGCCAGGAGCTCAACACCTGGTTCGTGATCGCCGCCGCGACGTTGGTGATGACGACCTTCTCCGGCTCGATCGGTGTCGCCGTGCTGGTGCCGATGCGCAACCTGATCGCCAATTCCTGGATGATCCACACCGACGGCGCGGGCCTGATGGCGCTGGCGCGCAGCCTGTCGTTCACCGTGATCGCCGCCATCGGCGTGCCGATCCTGATGGTGATGCTGGCGGCGATCGCCGGCAACATGATGCAGCATCGCCTGGTCTGGTCGGGCGAGCCGATGAAGCCGAGCCTGAGCAAGATCTCGCCGCTGGCCGGGGCCAAGCGGTTGTTCGGCAAGCAGGCCGCGGCCAACTTCGCCAAGGGCATCTTCAAGCTGGTGCTGCTCGGCACCGTCATGGTGATGATCCTGTGGCCGGAGCGGCTGCGCCTGGAATCGCTGCTGCACATGGATGTCAGCGAGCTGCTCGGCGTCACGATCTCGCTGACCACGCATCTGATGGGCTCGGTGGTGGCGCTGCTCGCCCTCGTCGCCATCGGCGACTACCTGTTCCAGTACCGGCAGTGGTACGAGCGGCAGAAGATGTCGCTGCAGGAGATGAAGGAGGAGTTCAAGCAGTCCGAAGGCGACCCGCACGTCAAGGGCCGCATCCGGCAGATCCGCCAGCAGCGCATGAAGAAGCGCATGATGGCTGCGGTTCCCAAGGCCTCCGTGATCATCACCAACCCGACCCACTACTCGGTCGCGCTGTCCTATGAGCGCGGCATGTCCGCGCCGGTCTGCGTCGCCAAGGGCGTCGACAACATCGCCTTCAAGATCCGGGAAGTCGCCAAGGCGCACGACATCCCGATCGTCGAGAACGTGCCGCTGGCCCGCGCGCTCTACGCCACGGTCGAGATCGACGAGGAAATCCCGGTGGAACATTATCACGCGGTCGCGGAGATCATCGGCTACGTGATGGGGCTGCGGCGCAACCTGTCGGGGCGCCCGCGATGACAACCGATTCGCTCCAGGATCGGGCCGCAAAATACGGATAAATCATGGAATATCGGCTTGACGGGCTTGCGCTTGACCCGTCGATTCAGGCAGGTGGAAGCGGGGGCCGCACGAATGGGCTGAGGCTCCCAGCCGACAGGTCGCGTCCCTTTGCCATGAGCGCCGAACCCGACAACGAAGCGTCACCTGACCAGGTGAACCTGCCGGAGCGGCCGCGCCGCAGCGGCAGCATTCTGCTGATTCTGCTGGTGGCGTTCGGCCTCGTCGCAGTCGCGATCGCGTTGATGACGATCGGCCGCGCCCAGGCGCAGCCTTATATTCTCGGCCTGTTGTCGCTGCTCGCCACCGTCGGCCTGTTCAACCTGTTCGCCTTTGCCGCCGGCATCGTCCGCTTCGCCGACAAGGCGACCGACGATCCCGTCATGGGCGCGATCGCCGACCACGCCTTCGATGGCCTGGCGGTGACCGATCCGCGCGGCCACGTCGTCTACGCCAACGCCGCCTATCTCAGCATGACCGGTGCGGCGGGTCCGCAGGAGGCGCGGCCCGTCGAGCGCGTCTTCATCGGCAATCCCGATGTCTCCGAGGCGGTGTTCCGCCTGCTCAAGGCGGCACGCGAGGGCAAGCGGCAGCAGGAGGAGGTGCGCATCACCGCGGCCGAGGGCGGCCAGGGCCGTTGGCTGCGCATGCGGGTGCGCCCGCTCGGCCAGACCAAGCGCCACGCCCGCTACGCCGTGTGGTCGATCGCCGACATCACCAGGGACCGCGAGCGCCAGGAGGACGTGTTCCAGGAGCTGCAGCACGCGATCGAATATCTCGACCACGCGCCGTGCGGCTTCTTCTCGGTCAATCCCGAAGGCAGCCTGGTCTACGTCAATGCGACGCTCGCCAACTGGCTCGACTATGATCTCGCCGAGATCGGCTCGGGCGGGCTGAAGCTTGCCGACGTCGTCTCCGGCGACGGCGCCTCGCTGCTCACCTCGATCGTCGCGGTGCCCGGCGAGGTCCGCACCGAGGTGTTCGACATCGACCTGAAGATGCGCGGCGGCAAGACCATGCCGGCGCGGCTCTATCACAAGCTCGCCTTCGGCGCCGACGGCAAGCCGGGCGCCTCGCGCACCCTGGTCATCAGCCGCGCCCGCGACGAGCGCTCCGATCCGGACCGCGCGGCCGAGGTGCGCTTCATGCGCTTCTTCGACCACACGCCGATGGCGATCGCGACCGTCGATCGCGGCGGCGCGGTGGTGCGCGCCAATGCGCGCTTCGCCAAGCTGGCGCAGAGCGTCAGCGGCGATGCGGCGGCTGCCAAATCGATCTTCCGTGCCGTCAGCCAGCGCGACCGGCATCTGCTGATCGCCGCGATCAACCAGGCGGGCGAAGGGCAGGCGGACATTCCGCCGGTCGAGGTGATGCTGGACGGCGCCAAGGAGCGCTTCGGCCAGTTCTTCGTCACGGCGGTCGACGAGGACGAGCGCGAGACCGAGGCTGCGATCGTCTACATGCTCGAGACCACCGAGCGGCGCGCGCTGGAGAACCAGATCAACCAGTCGCAGAAGATGGAGATGGTCGGCCAGCTCGCCGGCGGCATCGCCCACGACTTTAACAACGTGCTGTCGGCCATCATGATGGCCAACGATTTCCTGCTGAACGCGCACAAGCCGACCGATCCGTCGTTCCAGGACATCATGCAGATCAAGCAGAACGCGACGCGCGCCGCGACGCTGGTGCGGCAGCTGCTCGCGTTCTCGCGCCGTCAGACCCTGCGGCCGCAGGTGCTCGATCTCGGCGACGCGCTGTCGGACCTGACGATGCTGCTGCGCCGGCTGATCGGCGAGAAGGTCAAGCTCGATCTCGCCCATGGCCGCGACCTCTGGCCGGTCAAGGTCGACGTCTCGCAGTTCGAGCAGGTGGTGGTGAACCTCGCCGTCAATGCCCGCGACGCCATGCCCGACGGCGGCAAGCTCTCGGTGCGCACCGCCAACGTCTCGGCCGACGAGGTCGCGCAGGCGGCCTACAAGGGCATGCCCGTCGCCGACTATGTGCGCATCGAGATCAGCGACACCGGCACCGGCATTCCGCCCGAGATTCGCGAGAAGATCTTCGAGCCGTTCTTCTCGACCAAGGAGGTCGGCAAGGGCACCGGCCTCGGCCTGTCCACGGTCTACGGCATCATCAAGCAGACCGGTGGGTTCATCTATGTCGACAGCGAGGTCGGCAAGGGGACTTCGTTCCAGATTTTCCTGCCGCGCCATGTCGTCGTGCCGGAGACCCAGGCCGAGCCGCAGGCGGTCAACGGCGCAGCCAGGGATTCGGCCGCCGTCGAGCCGCCGAAGCCGCGCGCCGATCTGACCGGGCAGGGCACGATCCTGCTGGTGGAGGACGAGGAGGGCCTGCGGGCGCTGAATGCGCGCGGCCTGCGCTCGCGCGGCTACAGCGTCATCGAGGCCTCCAACGGCATCGAGGCGCTGGAGGCGCTGGAGGAATGCAATGGCGAGCTCGATCTCGTGGTCTCCGACGTCGTGATGCCGGAGATGGACGGGCCGACGCTGTTGAAGGTGATGCGAGAGAAGAATCCGGAGATCAAGATCATCTTCGTCTCGGGCTATGCCGAGGACGCGTTCGAGAAGAGCCTGCCGGAGAATCAGCAGTTCGCGTTCCTGCCGAAGCCCTTCACGCTCAGCCAGCTTGTCGCGGCGGTGAAGGAAACCATGGCGCCGCAATAGGTTACCAGGGTACCCTGGCACGGCGGCCGAGCGCGTTCATCCCGCGACCCAGCGCCGCAGCCGCGCGGCCTCGTGCCGCCTTCCTTTTTCGCCCGATGTGCCCATCTTAGGGGCATCCCCATTCCGGGGAGTTATGGGAAACGAAGATGAGCTTCATGCAGCGCAAAAGCGGCCTCCTCAAGGCGATGGCCGTGGCCCTTTCATTGGCGCTGCCGACGGTGCTCGCCGTCTCGGCGGCCGACGCCCGGATCGGCGGCGGCTCCAGCTCGGGCTCCCGCGGCACGCGGACCTTCTCCGCGCCGCCTCCGACATCGACCGCGCCGGGGTCGGCGTCGCAGTTCAATCGCACCATGACCCAGCCGGGCCAGCCCGGCATGAACACGGCTGCGCCCGCGCGCGGCGGCCTGTTCGGCGGACGCGCTGGCGGCCTGCTCGGCGGCCTCGCCGCGGGTTTCCTCGGCGCCGGCCTGTTCGGCATGCTGTTCGGCGGCGGTCTGTTCTCCGGCCTCGGCGGCTTCGCCTCGATCATCGGCCTGATCCTCCAGGTCCTGCTGGTGGTGCTGGTGGTGCGGTTCGCGATGGCCTGGTGGCAGCGCCGCAACCAGCCGGCCTATGCCGCCGGTCCCACGCCGTCGCCGACCGACGGGCAGCCGAGCTTCCGTTCGGGCCTGAGCGGTCTGGGTGGTGGTTTCGGCGGCTTCGGCGGCGGCAGCCAGCCGCCGCTGCAGATCCAGCCGGTCGACTATGAGGCGTTCGAGCGGCTGCTCGGCGACATCCAGTCGGCGTGGTCGAGCGAGGACGTGGGCCGCCTGCGTCTGCTGTCGACGCCCGAGATGGCCTCGTATTTCGAGCGCGATCTCGAGCAGAACCAGGCTCGCGGCGTCGTCAACAAGGTCACCGGCGTCAAGCTGCTGCAGGGCGACCTGGCCGAATCCTGGCGCGAGAACGGCGCCGACTACGCCACGGTGGCGATGCGGTTCACCTTGGCCGACAAGACCATCGAGCGCGCCTCGGGCCGCGTGGTCGACGGCTCCGACCAGCCGCAGGAGGTCACGGAGATCTGGACCTTCCTGCGTCACCCCGGCGCCGACTGGCAGCTGTCGGCGATCCAGCAGGTCGGCTGAGCCGATTGATAGGAACGAACTTCAGGCGCCGCGGAGCCATCCGCGGCGTCTTTGTTTTGCGCCGGCGGGTGCGGAATAATCCGGCCCTCAACGGGTTCCATGCTCACGAACGACATCGCGTCCAAGCGATGCGCCAATATCGTCCAAGAACTCGTCGAAGAACTCGTCGAAGAACTCGTCCAAGAACGTCGTCCAAGAGGGAGGACACCATGACACCGCTCCGCAGCATCCTGATCGCGAGCGCGCTGCTCGCCGCGGCACCCGGCCTGATCGCGACCGCGACGGCCCAGAGCGCCGACATGAGCTTCTTCCTGACCAGCAACGGCCCCGGCAATGGCGGCAATCTCGGCGGCCTCGCCGGCGCCGACAAGCACTGCCAGTCGCTCGCCCAGGCAGCGGGCGCCGGCGCCAAGACCTGGCGCGCCTATCTGTCGACGCAGGCTGCCGATGGCCAGCCCGCGGTGAACGCGCGCGACCGCATCGGCAAGGGTCCGTGGCAGAACGCCAAGGGCGTCGTCGTCGCCAAGGACGTCGCCGACCTGCACGGCGCATCCAACAACCTCACCAAGCAGACCGCACTGAGCGAAAAGGGCGAGGTCATCAACGGCCGCGGCGACACGCCGAATCGCCACGACGTGCTGACCGGCTCGCAGGCCGACGGAACCGCATTCGCCGCCGGCGAGGACCGCACCTGCCGCAACTGGACGAGCTCCACGCAAGGCGCTGCGATGGTCGGCCATTCGGATCGCATCGGGCTTCGCGACGACGAGCCGTCGAAGTCGTGGAACACCTCGCATCCCTCGCGCGGTCCCGACGGCGGCTGCTCCCAGGCCGATCTGAAGAGCACCGGCGGCGACGGGCTGCTATACTGCTTCGCGGCGAACTAACAACCCGCGTCCGTCTCCGCCGCATCGCGTATGGGCGCATCACATCGAGGATGGCCCATGCGTTACGAGCTGTATTACTGGCCGATGATCCAGGGCCGCGGCGAATATGTGCGGCTGGCGCTGGAGGAGGCGGGTGCCAGCTATCGCGACGTCGCGCGCGAGGAGGGGATCGGCGCGATGACCGCGGTGCTGGAGGCGGCGAGCGACACGCCGCCCTTCGCGCCGCCGTTCCTCAAAGCCGGCCGCCGCATCATCGGCCAGACCGCCAATATCCTGCTCTTCCTCGGCAGCCGCCACGGGCTCGCGCCGAAGGCCGAGGCAGGCCAGTCGTGGGTGCATCAGCTGCAGCTCACGGTCACCGACTTCGTCGTCGAGATCCACGACACCCATCATCCGCTCGGGCCGACGCTGTATTACGAGGACCAGCGCGCGGCCGCGAAGAAGCGCACCGCCGAGTTCTGGGGCGAGCGGGTGCCGAAATTCCTCGGCTATTTCGAGCAGATCCTGGCCAAGAGCGGCGGCGCCTATGTCACCGGGCGGCGGCTCACTTACGTCGACCTGTCGCTGTTCCAGATCGTCGCCGGCCTGCGCTATGCCTTTCCCCGCCGGATGGCCGCCTTCGAGCGCAACATCCCTGGCCTCGTCGCGCTGCACGACCGTGTCGCCATCAGGCCGAACGTCGCCGCCTACCTCGCCAGCGACCGCCGCATCCCCTTCAACGAGGACGGCATCTTCCGCCACTACAAGGCGCTGGATGCCTGATGCGGCGGCTCAACGCACACGTATGACGGCAGACGCCCAAAGGCGCCGCCGCCATACGAAGTTGGCCTGAGGGTGTGGGGTCGTCAGGCGATGATGTCGACGCGCGTGCCCTGGCCGGGCGGCAGCGGCGGACGCGAAGCCTTGTTCTCGGCAGCGTTTTCGTCCCCGGTCTTCTCCGGCTTGAACGACTGCGTCTGTTGGCTCTGAGTCTGCTGCGTCTGCGGCGTGTTCGTCTCGATCGAGACCGGCGGCGGTGAAGGCGGCGGTGATGATGTCGAAACGCTCGAAACGGACATGGTCCGGCTCCTCGCTTGGTGTTCGGCCAAGCGTGGCCATGTCCAGCGAACGTTTCGTCAACCGGATCGGTCGAATTGTCTGCAACTGTGAGTGGCGGCCCGGAATAGTGAACGGGTCGCTGATTCCCTTGCAGAAACCGGCGGCACCCTGGTCACGCCAGGCTATTGATCCTTGCTGCGGCTGATCGTGATCGACGATTCGGTCTTGGTTCGGGCGCAGCGCATGTCGAGCCGGCGGTAGCGGCTGGGAACGTCGTCGCCGCGGAAGATGCCGAGCCGGCGGTAGCAGCGGTTGACGCCGCGCACCATGTCGTCCTTCGGCAGGGTGAACACGATCGCCGCTGCGCTCGCCATCAGCTCGACGAAGGCCGGCGGCGGCTTGCGGTCGGTTTTCCCGAACAGCTGGTTCGAGAAGTTCTTCGACGAGCAGCCGAGCGTGATCTCGCGCGCCTTGGGATGAGCGAGATACACGGTGCCCGCCGCGGTCTGGCCGATCTTGAGACCGTCGATGCCGTTCTTGAGTTCCTTGGCGACGTCGTCGCACCGATCGGCCCGCGCCGCCTGCGGCGCGAGCATCGCGCCGAGCGCAATGATGATGGCAAATCCAGCCGAGCGGCCAAACGAATAGAGAAATGACTGCATTCCAATTACCCCCAATTCCATTGAAGCGTGCACGCGCGGGTCATGCAAGCGCCGATGGACCGGGCAGGGCAGCAGGCCGCCGGGTGTGGCAAACCGGAGTCCGTCGGTCCCTCGCGCGGTTCTTTTCGTCGCCCACCAGCGCTATTACGTTCAACCCATGACCAGATTGCTCGAGCAGGCTTTGCAAGAGGTCCAGCGCTTGTCGGCCGACGATCAGAACGCTGCGGCCGGCGCTCTCCTCGATTACGTCAAGCACATGCGGGATGTTGGACTGACAGACGACCAGCTGGAGGAAGTTCTCCGGAGGAAGCTCGATCCAGACCGGAAGATTGTCTCGCAGACAGAAGCACGAGATTGCATCAGCAAGCTCGGGTGCTGAACGCCTCCGGCGTCTGACGGGTTCACGACCGGTTCCGTCCGCCCATACTGCCCCGCCAACCTCCCGCCATTCAGACCAAAGGTGGCATGGTCCCGCCCTGGAACGGCCATGCCGAACCATATGTTGCGCCCCAACACCAGGGTGATATCAGACCTGTCAAGACCGCTTTGGGCGGCCCATTTTAGAACCCCACGAGCTCGCCATGAACGCGCCCACCGCCTTCCCCGACCAGTCCAAGCCCGTTCCGCCCTACAAGCACACGCCGCTGTTTCCGCTCGGGCCGGACACCACGCCTTACAAGAAGATCAGCACCGAGGGCGTGCGGGTCGAGAAGGTGCTCGGACGCGACATGCTGGTCGTGTCGCGCGCGGCGCTGCGGACGCTGTCGGAGGCCGCGTTCGGCGAGATCAACCACTTCCTGCGCCCCGGCCATCTGAAGCAGCTGCGCAGCATCCTGGACGACGCGGAGGCCAGCCCGAACGACAAGTTCGTCGCGCTCGACTTCCTGAAGAACGCCAACATCTCCGCCGGCGGCGTGCTGCCGATGTGCCAGGATACCGGCACCGCGATCATCATGGGCAAGAAGGGCTGCAACGTCATCACCGACGGTGACGACGAGGCGGCGCTCAGCGAAGGCGCGCGCGATGCCTATCTGCGCCGTAACCTGCGCTACTCGCAGGTCGCGCCGCTCTCGATGTACGAGGAGAAGAACACCGCCAACAACATGCCGGCGCAGACCGAGATCTACGCCGAGGGCGAGGACGCCTACAAGTTCATGTTCATGGCCAAGGGCGGCGGCTCGGCCAACAAGAGCTTCCTGTTCCAGGCGACGCCCTCGGTGCTGACCAAGGACCGGCTGCTGGCGTTCCTCAAGGAGAAGATCCTGACGCTCGGCACCGCCGCGTGCCCGCCTTATCACCTCGCCATCGTCATCGGCGGCACCTCGGCCGAGCTGTGCATGAAGACCGTGAAGCTTGCCTCCGCGCGCTATCTCGATGCGCTGCCGACCCAGGGCTCCGCCGACGGCAACGCCTTCCGCGACGTCGAGATGGAGCAGGAAATCCACAAGATGACGCAGTCGCTCGGCGTCGGCGCGCAGTTCGGCGGCAAGTATTTCTGCCACGATGTCCGCGTCATCCGCATGCCGCGCCATGGCGCTTCGCTCCCGATCGGGCTGGGCGTATCCTGCTCGGCCGACCGCCAGGTGCTCGGCAAGATCACCAAGGACGGCGTCTATCTCGAGGAGCTCGAGCATCACCCGGCGCAATATCTGCCGGAGGTCGAGCAGGCGCTCGGCGGCGAGGTCGTCAAGATCGACTTGAACCAGCCAATGAAGGACATCCTCGCCACCCTGTCGAAGAACCCGATCAAGACCCGGCTGTCGCTGACCGGCACCATGATCGTCGCCCGCGACGCCGCGCATGCCAAGCTGCGCGAGCGCCTCGACCGCGGCGAGCCGCTGCCGGACTACTTCAAGAACCACCCGGTCTACTACGCCGGTCCGGCCAAGACCCCGGACGGCTACGCCTCCGGCGCGTTCGGCCCGACCACGGCGGGCCGCATGGATTCCTTCGTCGATCAGTTCCAGGCGGCCGGCGGCTCGATGGTCATGGTCGCCAAGGGCAACCGCGCGCCGGCCGTGCGCGAGGCCTGCAAGACCCACGGCGGCTTCTATCTCGGCTCGATCGGCGGCGCCGCCGCGAACCTCGCCGAGCACTGCATCAAGAAGGTCGAGGTCGTCGAATATCCCGAGCTCGGCATGGAAGCCATCTGGCGCATCGAGGTCGTCGACTTCCCGGCCTTCATCATCATCGACGACAAGGGCAACGACTTCTTCAAGGAGCTGAACCTCGGCTGAGGGGAGGCGAGGGTGCTTTTCGTTGCAACGGCCGGGAGTCATCCCGGCCGTTAGCTTGTGTAGGGGCAGGGTGGGGCGTCGAGGACCGTTCTCCGAGCTCCAACTGTGCATACGAGCCTTTGAAGTTGCTCCGCGAACGGTGCGCCCCCCTCCCCCTTGCGGGGAGGGGTCGGGAGTGGGGGTCCACGAGTCCCGCTCTGTCGATGAGTAACAGACCGCTGCGTGCGCAGCGCACTGGCTCTCTCGATGATCCGGTGAGTGTGCGCGAATGAGCCCACCCTGGAGTTCATCGCCCGGAGACCCCCACCCCCAACCCCTCCCCGCAAGGGGGAGGGGAGCTCACCGTCGGTGTGGTGACCATCTCGGCTTCGATTTCGAATGGGCTGTGTTCACTGCCCCCCGACAGTTAGGCAAGGCGGGTCAGACGCATTTGGTAGGTGAGCGCAATGCATCCCCAACGCTTCCTCGGCCTCGATGGCTTCTCGTGCGGATGGGTCGCCGTGTCGATCGAAGGCGACGACCGTGACATCGCCTTCCTCGCCGATGTCACCACCGCACTCGTATCTCCCTTCACTCGCGCCTTCATCGACATCCCCATCGGTATGACCGACGACGGCACCCGCGCCTGCGACCTGCTCGCGCGTGACAAGCTCGCGCCGCATCGCTCCCGCGTGTTCACCGGTGCGCGGCGTTGGCTTTGGGAGACCTACACCGATCCCGACGAGGCAAACACCGAAGCCACCCGCCGCGGCCAGCCCCGTGCCTCGCGCCAGCTCTGGCATCTCGGCCGCAAGATCATGGAGGTCGATGCCTTCGTCCGCGCGCATCGCGAGCGCGACATTCGCGAGGCCCATCCGGAGCTGGTGTTCCTGCGCCTCAACGGCGCGCCGCTGCCGTCGAAGAAGACGGCGCAGGGGATCAGGCTGCGGCGCGACCTGTTAGTTGCCGCGGGCTTTGCGGGCATCGATGACTGGCTGACCCGCGCCCGCATCGGCACTGGCGCCAAGTCCGACGATGTGCTCGACGCCTGCGCCGTCGCGCTGGCCGCCCGCGACTGCGCCGGCTGCGTGCCCGACGGCGATCCGCCACGCGATGCGCATGGCCTGGCGATGCAGATCTGGTTCTGAGAGTGCGTGAGCACTCCTGCGGCCACGAACTCCGCCGTCATTCCGGGGCGAACGTCAAGCCCGGAATCCATCGGGCTGGGCGTGCTGCCGCCCGATGGATTCCGGGCTCGTGCTTCGCACGCCCCGGAATGACGGAGGAGAGAGTGTCGCCTCTCGCGAGATCCAGCGGTCAGGCGAGAATGCGTGTTCCGAAAAATAAAAATTCATTGCCATTTTCCGGAAATCATGATAATCTCCCCGCATCCCGTCCCACTGCGAAGGGGCGTAGCGCGCGATCGTCACGACACGCGGGGCGGGGAGCGATGGCCGCGATGGAGCCGCAGCGTGTCCTCAGCGGATGCGCGGACGAACGGCTCGGCGCGGACGTGAAGTCGCAGCGGCCTGACACCCCGAAGCTGGTGTCAACAGCGCAATGCGCAAGCATTGTCGCGGCATGGTGGCCAACACGCCGGCGCACCAGGGCGACTGCGTATAAACGTGAGACCGTCGCGCAGGGAAGGCCGGGTGTTCTCGGCTGCACCTGTGGTACCTGCCGCCTGCATTTTTTCAGCAGGCGGGCCGCAGGCGTCAGCCGACGCCTGGCCTTCCCTGCGCCCTCTGCTTTCGAAGAGGGACCTGCCGGTGCATCACTCGGGCGTTATCAGCTGCGAGACTGCGAATGCTTGTCTGGGAGATGTGAAGCGGAATGCTGGCGGAAAAATAGGCGTCGTCCCGGCCTTGAGCCGGGACCCATACGCTGCCGCGGATGTGAGGGGCAAAATGCCAATCGCCAGCGTGCCTCAAACCGCTCCCGCTTTCGCGGGGACGACAGCGGAGGGCGTCGAGGCGACGTGCTCACCACTCTAAAGAATAAGGATCAGCCGCGGGCGCCGGTGAACGGGAAGCTGCCCATGAAGCCGATGCCCATCTCGCCGGAGATGGTGTCGCCGGACACCTTGCCCTTGAAGTCGAGCGTCAGCGGCATCGGGCTGGTGATCGAGACCTTCCAGGAGACGTCGTCGCCATTGACGGTGCCGTCGAAGATCTCGGCGGAATCGCCCTCGGCGGCCTGGGTGCCGGTCAGCGTCGAGCCGGAGCTCTTCACGCTCAAGGTCGCGCTGCGCTCGCCCATCGGCGTGTTCAAGGTCAGATTCCAGTTGCCGTCCACAGCCATCGATCGTTCTCCCTGGCGTTGCACATCCCGGATGCCGAAGCGGCCCCGCATGGATGCGTTCGCGCGCTCCTATAGCGTATCTTTGATCGTAAGCCCATTGGGCGATGGACGGCCCCGGTCAGGCTCGTGCGGCCCGGAGGCGGTTGGCGACCGCGAAGCGGAAGGCGATGAACTGCAGGGCGAAGGCCGCGACCTTGGCGCCGCCGGCGACCACGGTGATGTAGAGCACCCACAGCTTGATGTCGCCGGTCATGGCGACGGCCACCGTGCCGAGGCCGAGTGCGAACATCAGCGCCGCCCAGGCATAGCCGGCGACCGTGACGTATTCCGGAATCGTCTCGGAAACGATCGGCGGCACGTAGCGCAGCATCCAGCCGCGCCTGAGCATGATGAGGCCGATGGCGAAATGGCCGATCGCGGGTTTTGCGAACATGAAGCGCGGATCGTTGGTCAGCAGCGTGACGCCGCCGAGCACGATGACGAGGGCGACGCTGGCATAGGCCATGAAGCTGAGGCTGACGCCCTTGATGCGGGCCCAGACCACCTGGACGATGGCGACGCCGACCGCGGCGGAGGTGGCCAGCACGACGTCATCGGTGGCGATGTACAGGATGAAGAAGACGGCAGCAGAGAGGAAATCGGCAGTCAGTTTCGAAAACACGTCTTTCACGCACGTCTCCCTGGAGCCAACCCGTCACGAATCCTGACCGGACATTGCGGCGGCAGTCTGCGCGGCGATGTCCTTTGTCTTACGATACTCAGGATACCAGCGCGTGAAATAAAGTGCACTGTTGCGTGCAGCAAAGGCAATGGCGAGACCGGTCCAGTAGGGCAGGCCGGGAACGTAGAGCGTCATGAGGTTACCGACGATCATCAGCAGCGCCGACAGCGTCCAGGCGCCGGTGATGACGTAATTGGCGCGCAGAAAGCCGGGAATCGCCGCCGTTTCCGGCGGCACGTCCTCGAGCGCATATTGCAGGGTGAAGGGGGTGCGGAGCAGCATCGAGCCCAGCGACAGTGCGAAAATGCCGCAGTCGACCGCGATCCGCACTCCGGACGCGCTCAATGTGGGATCGAAGAGCTGCAGGTAGGCGGCTACGCCCGCGAATATGATCGCCGAGCCGAGGCCCAGGATCTTGACCGACCGGCCGCGCACGACGTCCAGCCCAACCACCGCCAGGCACAGCGCGGCCGCCACCGCCAGGCTGAGCGTGGCCGAGGCCACCATCATCAGCGCAGCATAGACGCCGTAGGGCGCGAGGATGAGGAAGATCGTCATGGCGAGGTCCCGTCGCACTCATCTTTACATTGGAAAGATAAATACGGCCCGCTGCAGCGCGGGTCAAGGTGAACTTGACAGTGTAAACATATCGTGAGGCGAGAGGTTCGTGTCGTCTTTCAATGGCTTGGTATTCAGAGGCTCGGATTTCAGGCGCCGACCCAGTTGCCGTGGAAGCCGTCCGGCACGCGGTGGCCGAGATGAACCAGGGCCACCGGTCCGCTGCCGATATCGGTGGCGTTGAACACGGCGAGGTCGGACGTGTTGGTCGCGGCGCGCCAGACCACGGTCAGCAGCCAGCCGTCGCCTTCGGCCGCGCCCGCGCTGCGCGGCACGAACACCGGCTCGGACAGGCTGTCGCCGTCCGGCAGCAGATGGGTCGCGCGGCGCGTGCCGGCGCCATCGACATGAGCGAGGCCGGAGAGTGCGCCGAACAGCGGACCGTCCGGATTGGCGCAGGCGTACCAGCCATGATGGCTGGCAAGGCCGGCGCGGCGGTCGTCGACGCGGGGGAATTCGCCGGTGAGGTCGTCGAGATACATCTGCGTGAAGCGGTCGCTGTTGCCGGCGAGGTCGAAGCTCCAGCGGCACAGCCGCGCGCGCGACTTCCGCGGATCGGTCGGCCGACCGTCGGGGTGCGGAAACAGCGGCGGCTCGTCGAACTGCATGACGTCGGCAATGATGCGACTGCCGTCGTCCCAGGCGTTCATGATGTGGAAGACGTAGCAGGCGTCACCGCGAAACCAGACGATGTCCTTGATGTCGCCGCTCCGCTTCATCACACCGACGAAGGCGCCCTTGTCGGGCTCCCACGCATAAGGCGGCTTGCCCGACATTGCGCGTTCCATGCTGCCGGTGAGCGGGAGGATCGGAAACAGGACGTGGTTGGCGGTGACGATGAAGTCATGCACCATGCTGGCATAGGGCGCTTCGAACCGATTGAAGCGCGTCAATTGGCCGGCGGCGTCGATGGTGCCGTAGGTGAGCGCGGGCGTCAGCGGTCCGGCCGCGTTATAGCCGAAGAACAGCAACTCGCCGGTGACCGGATCGGTCTTTGGATGCGCGGTGAAGGCCCCGCGCAGGCGGCCGCCGAAATCCTGATAGCCTGTCGTCGCCAGCGTGCCGGGCTCGATCTCGGTCGGCAGATGCGCCTCCTCCAGCGCGAGCAGCTTCCCCGCATGGGCGATGATGTTGGTGTTGGCAACGCCGCCATCGCTGACGTCGCTCGGCGCGTCCGGCAGCTTGCGGCCGAAGCCGCCGAACAGCGCGCGTCCCGCGCGGCGCTCGGCCTCGAATTTCGGCGTGCGGATCCAGCGGTTGCGATAGGAGGCGCGGCCGTTTTCGAGATGGAAGGCGTGCAGCATGCCGTCGCCGACGAACCAGTGCGAGCCGGGCGAGTCGAACTGCGGATTGGGACCGTTGCGATAGAGCGTGCCGTTGAGCTCGCGCGGCAGCTCGCCGGTGACCTTCAGGAACGGGGCATCACATTCGAATGGGATCGGCGCGAGATTGTTGCGCCTGGTCCAGTTGTGCTGGTCACTCGTCTGGAGAGTTTCGCTCACGACCGTTCCTCCACTTTATCTTTACGTTGTAAAGATAAGGCTATCGGTCGCGCAGGCGATGGTCAAGCCAAATCTTTACGGTGTCAAAATTGGTTGTATAAGGAGGCTCATGACGAGCAAGACGGAACAGGTTCGGGTCCGGCCCGGCCGCACGCCTGCGCCAGCGGCACGCCTGGCGCGGCGACGTACCGGCGCAGCGGAGGCGGCGCCCTATCACCATGGCGCGCTACGCGATGCGCTGCTGCAAGCCGCCGAGCGCGTGCTGGAGCGGGACGGCCTCGCGGGCCTCACCTTGCGCGCGGTGGCGCGCGAGGCGGGCGTCTCCCATGCAGCGCCGACGCATCATTTCAAGGATCTCACCGGGCTCGTCAGCGAGCTCGCCGCAATCGGCTTCACGCGATTCAACGCGGCGATGAAGGCCGCGGGAGAATCGCCGGGCACGCCGATCGAGCGCGCGATGGCCCGGGCGCATGCGTATGTTGCCTATGCGCAGGCCAATCCCGGCATGTACGGGCTGATGTTCCGCACCGAGCGCCTCGACTATTCGCGCCCGTCGCTGCACTCTGCCGCCGAGGCCTCTTTTGCCGGTCTGGCGGGCTCGGTGGCGGGACGCGAAGGCCTTGTCGGCGACGAGGAGCTTTCGCTGGATCAGGCCGCGGCGATCGCGCGCGCGTGGTCGCTGGTGCATGGCTATACGATGCTGCTGCTCGACGGCAGGCTCGCCGACATTCTGCGCCGCTCTCCCGCGGGCACCACGGCCGAATCGCTGCTGGATGCGATGCTGCGCGCGACCGTGCCGAGGCTGCCGCCGGGGGCTTAGTTCGACGCAGCGGAAACCGGGTCGGGGATCATGCGTTGATGACGCATGGCACGATCACCACGCGCTCCCTGGAGCAAGACCAATCCGCGCAAGCGCGCCGGCAAGGCCTCCAAGCCTCTCACCCCGGCACAAAAGGCGACGGCCAAGGCGCGCGCCCGCCGGGCGGGACGGCGCTATCCCAACCTCGTCGACAACATGCGCGTTGCGGCCAAGAAGGCCGCCAAGACCAAGACCAGCGGTCGCAAGCGGACGGCGAAGTCCAAGACCACGCCGCGCGCCGCCCCCTCTGCAAAGAAGCGACCGGCCAAGCGCGGCGCGGCTCGCTCTCGGAAGACGACAACCCAAGCGCCGGAGAAGGATCCGCGCGGCGGCCTCACCGCGGCGGGGCGCCGGGCGTTTGCCGAACGCGACGGTGCGCATCTGAAGCCGGGCGTCACCAAGAAGGTGTCGGAGATGACGCCGCTGGAGATGCGCCGCAAGGGCAGCTGGGCGGTGCGGTTCTACGGACGCAAGCGGTTGCCGCCGCTCGTCGACGCGAAAGGGCGTCCCACGCGGCTGGCGCTCTCGGCGCATGCCTGGGGCGAGCCGGTGCCGCGCACCGTGGCAGCTGCGCGCCGGATTGCAGCAAAGGGCGAGCGGCTGCTCGCACGCTACCATCGCATCAAGGACCGGGATGCCCGAGGCAGAAGAGGCTAGGGCTGCGGCAACGCCAGATCGATCACGCGGCCGCGCGGGCCCATGATCTTCACCTTGTCCTTGCCGCAGGCAAAGCCCCGCGCCGCCTCGTCAGCCGCCTGGCGCGCGAGCTCGTTGGCGTTGGTGCCGGCGGCATCGACATAAGCGACGTGGCACACCGGCCCCGGCGGCAGCCGCGTCACCACCAGCATCGGCTTGTCCTTCGGCCCCTTCCTGCCCTGGTCGTCATTGTCGGCGATCTGCCAGCGCTGGATGATCGCGAACGGTTTGCCGTCGGCCATGCGCCACTCCACGATGGGGCCGGCGGAGTTGAACGGACCGAACCAGGTCTGGGCTGCGGGCTCCTTCGCGGCGGTGCGGATGTTGCGGCCCACCGACACCGTCTGGCGAAGATCGCCTTCATTCACCAGCAGGATCAGGCCGTCTCTGCCGGGACAGGTTTGCGTGGAGCTGTCGCCCTCCGGCTTGCCGATGGTCCGGCAGTCCTTGGCGGCCGCCGACGTGTAGGCGCTGGCGATGGTCTCGGCAGCCGCCCGGCTGATCCACGGGATCAAGAGCACGAGCGCGACACTGATTCGCGAAACCGCGCCATTGATGAAGGATCTGGGCATGCGCCTGATGTCCGGAACTCGTCCCGCGCAGGACGCTGCAAGCTGGGGACGACGCGAAACGGCAGCGGGAAACACCTGACAGCGTCGTGAAATTATCCTAGAACGGCGGCCTCGCGAGGTCCATCTCTTCTCATCGCTCATGCCTGTCATCCCAAAGACCAAACCCTATCGCGTCGGCCGCTCCAAGACGGGGCTTGGCCTGTTCGCCACGCAGCCGATCAAGAAGGGCACCAAGATCATCCGCTATTTCGGACCGCTGCTGGATTCGAAGAAGGCGGAGGACGACGCGATCGAGAACAAATATCTGTTCGAGCTCGACAAGCGCTGGACCATCGACGGCTCGATCCGCGAGAACGTCGCCCGCTACATCAATCATTCCTGCAAGCCGAACGCCGAATCCGACGTCAAGCCGCGCAAGAAGAAGATCGTCATCCGCGCGATCAAGAACATCGCGCCCGGCGACGAGATCAACTACGACTACGGCACCGACTACTTCAAAGCCTATCTGAAGCCGATTGGCTGCAAATGCGATGCCTGCGAGAAGAAGCGGGCGAAGAAGCAGGCCGAGGCGCGCGACGAGCGGGCGCGGGTGAAGGCCAAGGAGAAGGCGAAAGACGCGCGCAAGGCCGAGAAGAAGGCGAAGAAGGCCGAGACGCTCGTCAAGGGCAGGGACAAGCAGCGGGCCATGACGAAGGCGAGCATGGACAAGGCGACCAAGACTCGCGGCCAGACGCGCCGCGATGCTGCCGGTCTGAAGCGCGCCAAGACGAAATCCGGCTCGGCGAAAGCGGCCGCGGGTCGCGCCAAGGCAGCCTGAGCGAAGCCGGCTCGGCCGCCGCGCGGCACGCGGCGACCGATCGCTCGACGTCTGGCCGTTCAGGCGGCGACCGCGCCGGCGCTTCGGCGCAACCCCATATATTGCAGCTCGGCGAACACGCCGGTGCCGACCGCCTGGGCCGCGACGAACATCTCGCCGAGCAGGTTGGGCGTCACGAGGCCGGAGAACAGCAGCGCGATGCTGCCAATCGTCCAGGCGGCATTGCCGGCAATGACGAGCAGGACCAGCGGCTTCGGTGCCAGTGGCCGCGAACCCAGCCAGCCGACGAACGCAGCATAGACGATCAGGAACAGGCCGGTCTCAAGAAGCAGGGCGTCCGGGAGTTGCAGCCGTGCCGCGAGCGGCGATGCGGCGAAGGTGAGCGCAAGGCCCGCGACGCCGCTGAACACGGCATCGGCGATCAAGGCGCGGCGGAGCAGGGCGGACGAGGTGATCATGTCGGGTCTCCTTCGGTTGGGGTGAGGTTGGCTTCAGCGGAACCAGGCGAGGAGTTGACGTCGCAGGCGCGCCGGGCGCAGCGAGCGTGCGGCCCGGAGCTCCATTTCATAGACCTGCGCGAAGACGAGGCTGCCCGTGGCGTGCAGCAGCGGCTCCGGCAGGTTGAGCGAGCGCGCCAGCAGCGAGGTTGCAAGCCCGGCCATCCAGCGGCTGACGGCTGCGACTGGACTCGTTGTCGGCGTGTGCGGCCTGCTCATCGGTCATCTCCTGTGGTGAGGACGATGATCGGCAACGCGAGGCATTTCGATTACCTCGCACGTCATGGTGGCGCTGACGTCTGCGTGATAGGTCTTCCGCTCATGATGACCCAGTTCGCCTCGGCGCGCGCCGACCGCGCCAAACCCGTTCATGTCGGCGAGCATCTGCGGCAGTGGCGGCAGCGCCGGCATCTCAGCCAGCTCGATCTCGCGCTCGATGCGGAGATTTCGGCGCGGCATTTGAGCTTCGTGGAGACCGGCCGCGCCGCGCCGTCGCGCGACATGGTCCTCAAACTGGCGGAGCGGCTGGACGTGCCGCTGCGTGAGCGCAACGTGCTGCTGGTGGCCGCGGGCTACGCGCCGGCGTTTCAGCAGCGCCCGCTGGATGATCCAGCGCTCAAGGCTGCGCGCGAGGCGATGCACCTGGTGCTCAAGGCGCATGAGCCCAATCCGGCGCTCGCGGTGGATCGGCACTGGAACCTGGTCGCAGCCAATCGGATGATCGCGCCGCTGCTGGCGGGCATCCCCGAACGGCTGCTGGCGCCGCCGCTCAACGTGCTGCGCGTCGCGCTCCATCCCGAGGGGCTCGCCGCGCGGACGGTAAACCTCGCCGAATGGTGCGGGCATCTGCTGGAGCGGCTGCACCGGCAATGCGAGGCCACCGCGGATGCCGACTTGCTGACGCTCTATCAGGAGCTGAAATCCTATCCGATCCCGGCGCGATCGGGGCCCATCGCAACCGACAGCGTCGCGATTCCGCTGCGGCTGCGGGTCGGCGCCGACGTGCTGAGCTTCTTCTCGACGACGATGGTGTTCGGCACGCCGGTCGACATCACGCTGTCGGAGCTGGCGCTGGAGACCTTCTTCCCGGCTGACGAGCTCACGGCCGCGAGGTTGAAGGAGATGGTTACCTCGCTGTGACCTGAGCTTGTGTTGGCCGTTCACCACTCTATCTTGGACGCAGCCCGTCGGAACCTGGAGGCACGCGCATGAGCACCTTGAAGCCGCTGATCATCGACGTCGTCTCCGACGTCGTCTGTCCCTGGTGCTATATCGGCAAGCATCGCATCGAGGAGGCCCTGAAGCTGGTGCCCGACGTACCGGTCGAGGTGAACTTCCGGCCGTTCTTCCTCAATCCCTGGGTGCCGCGCGAGGGTATCAGCCGCGAGCAGTATCTGACGACCAAGTTCGGCTCGGTCGAAGCCTATAAGGGCATCGCGGGTCGCGTGGTCGCGGCCGCCGAGCAGGAGGGACTGACCTACCGGCCCGACAAGGTGGCGCGCCAGCCCAACACGACCGATTGCCATCGCCTCATTCACTGGGCCGGCCAGATCGGCAAGGCGGCCGAGATGAAGCAGCGGCTGATGGAGCTGTATTTCCGCGACGGCGGCGATCTCACCGAGACCGAGGTGCTGGTGCAGGCCGCCGCGGATTGCGGGCTCGATGCCGCCGTCGTCCGCAAGATGCTGGCAACCGACGAGGACGTCGCGCTGGTCTCGGGGCAGGCCCAGGAAGCCGCGGAGAAGGGCATCTCCGGCGTGCCGACCTACGTCTTTGCGCAAAAATACGCCGTGTCCGGCGCGCAGGATCCGCAGATGCTGGCGCGCGCCATTCGCCAGGTCTCGGCAGAGGTCAATGCGGAGGCCGCTGAGTAGTCGTCCGGTGTCTCCGCCAGTCGCGGATCGCGTGAACCGCGCGCCGGGCAAGGCCGAGGCCCTGGCGGCGGGCGATCAGCGCGGCGTGAATGATCTCGACGGCGGGATCGCGCGCATAGAGCGGGATCAGCACGTCACCGATCGCAAGGCGCCCGCGCCAGATCGGATTGATCATGGGATGGTCGGGACCCGCGGTGGAATCGGCGGAGCTGATGGACGGATCGCTGCAGAGGTGCCGCGTCAGATCGAGCGTCAATTGCACGCCCGGCGAATATTTCGCGAACCGCTCGTCGACGCCGAGCTTGAAGAAGAAGGCGCGGCCGCGGTGGCGCAGCACGATGCCCGCAGCCACGGCAATGTCTCCGGCCAGGAGGCTGATGACCTCGCAGGCGTGGTCCTGCGCGAGCGCCGGTACTGCGCGCCGGATGAAGGTTGCATCGCCATCATGCTGGATCAGCGCGGTGCCCCGGCGTCCCTTCCAGCCGCTCGCCTCGAGCCGCAGGAAGGTCTCGAGCGCAGCTGCGACATCGCCGGGGGCGCGCGCGACCTCGAAGCGGATCTCGCCATGCTCGGCCAGACGATGGCGCTGGCGGCGCAGCTCCTTCAGCTTCTTGGTGCCGAGCGCGTCGTGGAGCATCGTCTCGCCGTCGCCGGTCGCGTCGAGGCATGCTCGCTCGTAGGAGTGCACGATGCGTGGACGCAGCCCCGCGCTGCCGAGGATGGCGGCGAACGCCTGCATCACGGGTCCCTTGACCGACATGTCGCGCAGCAGCACCGCGCGTGCACCCGTTCGCCTGGCCTCGTCGAGAAGTCGCGCCGCGGCCGGCTCCGCGCTGCCGGCATCGAGCAGCGGCGTGCACAGCGTGCCGTAGGGGTGGCCGCTGGCGAGCACAGGCAGCGGCAGCTTGCAGGCGCGCCACAGCGAGGTGACGGGCATGAGGCCGACGAGGTGAGGAGACGGGTCGTCATTCCACGCGCACAGCGCCGAGGTGCCGGTGCGGCCCTGGGCAGAGGCGTCGACGGCGAACTCCCAACCCGGCAGGTAGTAGCCGTTCGGCTCCAGCGCCCGCTGGGCGAGAGCCTGCCAGGCCGGAACAGCGACCTCTCCGAGCGCAAGCAAGGGCGCTGCCGTCGCAACGGTGCCGGCGTGGGTGCGGCGCCCCGGTGCGCCCGCTGAAGCATGTGCAATCGAATGATCGATGATCTCGGCCACGTCCCATCGTCCCCTTGCTGCGCGAACCGCGCCGCCCCGCCGAACGGTATCGCAAAGCTGACAAGATAGGCCTTGCCGCTCGATTAGGATTTGCGTGCCGGCCTTAACGGCGCATTCACCACGGCTTGATTGAGCCTCAGCGCATCAGCGCGACATCGCGGAAGGCGCCGATCAGCGGCTTCTCGAGCTTGCCTTCCATCCCCTGCAGAATCTCGTATGCCTTTTCGCGCGCCATCACCGGCTTGTAGCTGCGATATTCGATCAAGGCCGAGAAGATGTCGGAGATGGTGAGGATGCGCGTCAGATCCGGGATGTTGTTGGCCATCAGCCCGTCCGGATAGCCGCTGCCGTCGAGAAATTCATGATGGTGGCGGACCGCGTTGAGCACCTCGGTCGTGATCGCCGCGTTGTCCTTCAGCGCATCGTATCCCGCCGCGGGGTGTGTTTCGACCAGCGCGCGCTCCTTGACGTCGAGCCGGCCCGGCTTGTCGAGGATGGTCAGCGGGATCTTGGCCTTGCCGATGTCGTGGAACATCGCGGCCATGTAGAGCCGCTCCAGATCGGAGCTGTGGACGCCGAGGCTCAGGCCAAAGTCGACGGTGATGCCGGTAACCAGCAGACAATGCTGATAAGTGCCTTCATGGTGGCGCCGAACGGTCGCGAGCCAGTCAGACAGGCCGTTTTCAGCGATACATTCCGCAATCCGCTTGCCGGCGCGACGCGTCTCCTCGATGTCGATCTCGGCGCCGCCGAGCACCGCAGCGAACATCGAGGCGATGCAGGCCGCACCCGTGAATGCGGCTTGGCGATCGTCGACCGCAACGCTCTTGACCGCCGAGTTCGGCCGCGCATCCAGCAGCTTTCCCAGCAACTGATTGCGGCTCGGTGTGCTCGACAACACGCTCGTAGCACCGAGCGCATAGGCCTGAACCGTCGACAGACGGGACTTGTGGTTGGTCAGGAAAATGCGGCGCGGAATCCGCGCCAGCCGGTCGGAGATCTCCTTCAATGCCGTGATGTTGTCGACGTCGCGCAGATCCGCGGCGACGACGATGGCGTCGATGTCGCCGCCTTTGATGTCGGCGTCACCGATCAGCTCCGATGTGAGCGAGCAGCGCTCGGCCAGCATGCCACGAAGCAGGGCGAGCTTGGCTGTGTCATCGCCGACGATATGAACGTTCATGGAGAACCAGATTCCAAGGGTCATTCCGCGCGTGTGTCGGAGATGATGTTCCCCAGGAATCGTTAAATTTGAGCCATTCGTTCGCTGGGCGGTCGCTGGTTTGCGTTAGCTAATAACTAACACTACGTTCCCGAGGTGGTAGCAGGTTCTTGCATGGAGCGGCTCGTCATCAGCTCCGGTCGTCCGGATTCAGTACAGTCGCCCTGTGGTTGAATCATTTCGTGGGCAGGATCGGTTTGTAATCATCAGACACGCAGTCGCGGCCTGGGACGGCGCGCCGCCGGTCGATGATTTCGTTTTGCCGGATCGTCAGCCGGTAGGTCTGGCGCCGGAGCCGAGCGCCGGCGACGGAGATGATCTGGGCGCGCACGCAGGCGGTCCATGCGTCGCCACGCTCCGTGCGCATGGCGGGTGTGGCCTCCAGATCGCGCGGCTGCGCCGTGGCGACGAAGATCATGTCGAGAGACTTGCGGACGAGAACCGCCACGTCGGGCGGAGCTTCCGGCGGCGGCTCGGGGGCCCTGGCGCGCATGAAGGCGGGGAGGCGGGATTGACTGTCTGCGGCGCAGCCTGCAAGCGGCAGAGCCGCGAGCATTCCCGCAACTGACGCCATCAGTCGCATTTTCGAGCTACACGCCATGCGGCGCGGACGCTAGGTCGCGATCGCGGCAGTGCTGCGGGAATCTCGTGCTGCAAAGATGTCGACTAGGACGCCACGCCTCGGCAGGACCTGCCGAGTGGAGCCGACCGTGCGGCATTTGCTCCCGGCAATGAACCGGGCCGCGAACCGGCCCGACCAACGGGCAAGTCACGTGCAGATTGGAGATTGCCATGTTCCGCCACGCTCTCAGGGCCGCCGTGCTGGCCGGCGGCCTGCTAGCCGGATTGTCGCCCGCATTGGCCGAGAGCAGCAGGCTGGCGCTGGTGATCGGGCAGTCGGCCTATCGTGCGGTGACCCCGCTGCCCAATCCGGCGAATGACGCCAATGCGATGGCCAAGATGCTGGCAGAGGCCGGCTTCGATGTGACCAGGGCCGCCGATCTGTCGCAGCGCGACTTGAACCGCGAAGTTGGGGATTTTGCCGCAAAGATTGCGAGCAAGGGACCGGATACGGTGGCGCTGGTGTTCTATGCCGGCCACGGCCTGCAGATCGATGGCGAGAACTATCTCGTTCCGGTCGACGTCGACCCGCGACGTGAGGCCGACATTCCGCTGCAGGCGGTGCGTCTCAACGATCTTCTGAATACGCTCAACTCTGTGCCCAGCCGGATGCGCATCCTGCTGCTCGACGCCTGCCGCAACAATCCGTTTCCCGCGATCAATCAGAACGCCGGCCGCGGTCTCGCGCTGGTCGACACCAAGACCGGCGCGCCGGGCACCTTCCTGTCGTACTCGACCTCGCCAGGGGCGGAAGCCGAGGACGGCACTGGCGCCAACAGCCCATACACCACGGCCCTGCTACAGGCCGCGCGGGAGCCGGGCCTGCCGATCGAGCAGGCGTTCAAGCGGGTGCGCGTGGCAGTGAACAAGGTCACTGAAGGCCGCCAGACGCCCTGGGATTCGTCGTCGCTGACGGAGGATTTTCGCTTCGTCGTCTCCGCCGATGCGAGCGCTGCCAATGCCGGCCCGCGGCCGGTGGTCGCCAAGCGCAGCGTCGACGAATGGAAGCGCAGCCTGCAGGACAAGCCGATCGAAGCCGCCAACGAGATCATCGTCGGCGACGGCAGCGTCGAAGCTTATGAGGCGTTCGTGGCGCTCTACACCGCGCCGCCCTACGGTCCGCAGGCGCGGGAGTGGCTCGACCTCCACAACAGGATGGCGGCCTGGAACGAGGCGGTTTTGATCAACACGGTCGCCGCCTATCAAGGGTTTCTCGCGAGCTATCCGGACAGCGATCTGACTCCGACCGCACGCAAGCTGATCGAGCGGCTGCGCAATCGGCCGGTGGTGGCGCCCGTCGTGGCGGCCGCCAATGCGGCGATCCCTGCCGCGGCTCCGGCCAGCCCGCCGGTCGTGCCGGTGGCCGCCACCGCAGGTCCCACCTGCCCGTGCTCGCAGACACCGCCGCCGGCCCGCAAATCGGAGACGCCGAAGCGGGTCGAGGAGAAGCCGGCCCGGAAGCGCGACGAGGATCCGCCCAGGCGCGCTGGCCGGACGCCTCGCCGCGACCCTGGTGATGATGTCGTCGTCTATGCGCCGCCGCCTCCGCCGCGCGACTATTATGGACCTCCGGTGCGGGTGGCGCCGCCGGTTGGTGTGAGGATCGGCGTCGGCGGGGGCTATGGTGGCGGCGGCTATGGTCGGGCTCCTCAGAGCTATCCGACGCGGCGCGGCTACGGTTACTGAAGCTCATCGACTCCACGTGATCGAGGTGGCCGTCCGCAGGGGCGGCCGCTTCCACATTTGGAGAAGCTCCGTCCGGTCGTCCCTGGCGTCCGCCATCCGTCATTGCGTTCAACCACTCGTCCCGCATCGGCTGCCAACCGTCCCATTCGACTGGATTTGCCCATGGGAGATGCTCTCATGGCTCACGCGTCGCTTCGGAGGCAGCTTGCGGGAGGAAGAGGAGGATGTGGTTGCGTCAAGGTGGCGTTTGGGCGGCGGTCATCTGGAGCCAGCTGATGGGGGTGCCGGCCCATGGCTGGGAGCATTGGGGTGGCGACGCCGGGGGGACGCGATTCTCGCCGCTGGCGCAGATCACGCCGGCGAACGTCGATCGGCTGGTGCCCGCCTGGGACTATCACACCGGTGATCTCCAGAGCCGGCCGCCGGCGGCAGCGCTTCGTACCAAGTTCGAGGCGACGCCGATCCTGGTCGAGGACAGCCTTGTGTTCTGCATCCCGTTCAACGAGGTCGTCGCGCTCGACCCCGGCACCGGCGTGCCGCGCTGGCGCTTCGATCCCAAGGTCGGCGACGGACGGCGTCCGGCCAATCGCTATGCCTGCCGTGGCGTCGCGCATTGGATCGACGCGCAGGCGCCGGCCGATGCGGCATGCCGCAGCCGGCTGTTCATGGGCACGGTCGATGCCCGATTGATCGCGCTGGACGCGCGGACCGGACGTCCCTGCGCCGGCTTCGGAGCCGATGGCGAAGTGCGGATCGACATCGCCAGGGACCTGCTGTGGCCGGGAGAATTCCAGATCACGTCGGCACCGGTGATTGGTCGTGGTGTCGTGGTGGTCGGCTCATCGATCGGCGACAATGTACGGGTCGATGCGCCCCGAGGCACCGTGCGCGGCTTCGATGCGCGCAGCGGCGAGCTGCGCTGGAGCTTCGATCCGCTGATCCATGACGGCATCGTTGCCGGCCATGCCAATGTCTGGGCGCCGATGTCGGTCGACGAGGAGCGCGGCCTGGTCTTCCTTCCGACGTCCTCGCCCAGTCCGGATTTCTTCGGCGGCGCGCGCCCAGGCGACAATCGCCATTCCGATTCCGTCGTCGCGTTGCGGCTCGAGACCGGCGCGCTCGCCTGGTCGTTCCAGACCACGCATCACGACGTCTGGGACTATGACCTGCCGGCGCAGCCGACGCTGGCGCGGATCGAGACCGGGCAGGGCATGCGTGACGTCGTGATGCAGCCGACCAAGCAGGGTTTCGTGTTCGTGCTCGATCGCGACACCGGTCTGCCGATCTGGCCGGTCGAGGAGCGTGACGTGCCGCAAGGCGCGGTCGAGGGCGAGCATCTCTCTCCGACGCAGCCATTTCCGACGCACGTGCCGCCGCTGCTGGAGCAGCGTTTCGCACCGGCGGACATCTTCCGGGTGATGCCGCGCGTCGTCGATTCATCCTGTGACGATCAGCTCGCAGGTCTGCGCAACGACGGCCTCTACACGCCGCCGACGACGCAAGGCACGCTGCTCTATCCGATGACCGGCGGCGGCGTGAACTGGGGCGGAGCGGCGTTCGATCCCGTCCACCAGATCCTCTATGCCAATGTCAGTCGCGCCGTTCACGTCGTCAGGCTGATCCCGCGCGCCGAGGCCGACCGCATGACACCGCCGCGCGGCGTCGATTTCGGCCTGCAACGCGGCGCCCCGTTCGCGGTGACGCGCGCGGTTGCGATGTCCAAGCTCGGTTTGTTGTGCAATCGGCCGCCCTGGGGCGAGATGGTCGCGGTCGATCTCAAGGCCGGGAAAATCCTGTGGCGCGCGACGGTCGGCACCACGGAGGATCGTGCGCCGCTCGGGCTTGCGTTCAAATGGGGGACGCCGCTCGTCAACGGTGTCGCCGTGACGGCGGGCGGACTGGTCTTCACCGGCGCGATGGATGCCTATCTGCGCGCCTTCGACGCCGGCACGGGGCGGGAGTTGTGGCAGGGCCGGCTGCCGGCGCCGGGCGTCGCCAATCCCATGACCTATGAGTGGAAGGGCGAGCAATATCTGGTGATCGCAGCCGGCGGCCATTCCGAGGCCGGCACATCGCTGGGCGACAGTGTCGTGGCATTCCGGCTGGCGCGGGCGGGCGAGGCGCCGTCTTGGTGGTCGCGAACGATCGACAGGCCTGGCGGACGGTTCGCCGGCGGTGGCCTCACGGCGAGCCTGGTGATTGCGGTGCTTGTCTCGGCCGGCTGGCGATGGCGGCTGCGGAGGCGGCGGCTCTAGCCGCCGGATCCGCTCAATCGAAGGCCACGCCGATCCGCTTGTCGTGGCTCCACACCGCGTGACAACGCCGCGTGAACTTGTCAGACGGGATCACCAGCGTGAACGCCTCGGGCAGGCCGACCGGGCTCACCACCTCGACCCGCGCACCCGTATCGGACATGTTGCGGACCATGCAATCGACCGCGCCGCCGCCGTCGAACGCCAGCCTGCCCTGCTTGAGCACCCGATGCCGGGGTGCGATCCGCTTCTCATCTGTCTCGCTCATGGCCGTAACCCGATGCCGGCTGACGCCGCCTTTCGTGTCAAAAGCGCGTAAAATAAATCAGGCCCGGGTTTCATTGAGATAAATCCGGCCCGCGAAGGCCGGACCGTCGTCTTTACGTTTCGTTAAGTCTCCGGAGCCACCCTTATCAGAGCATCGCAAAGGCGCTCGACACCATCGCCACCGGCTTGCCGTCGGATGCGCTCGTCAGCGTGACCCGGCCGAAGCTCATGGTCCGCCCCATCCGAACGACACGTGCATCCGCGATCACGTCGGCGGAGGCTATGGCGCGCATGAAATGCGTGGTCTGGTCGACGGTGGTCATGGGCCGATAGCCGCCGCTTGCCGTCACCATGGCGATCACCATCGCGGTGTCGGCAAAGGCCATCAAGGCCTGGCCGCAGACCACGCCATTGTCACGACATAGGCGTGAGGAGAACGGCATCCGCAGGATGGCCCCGGGCTCGCCCTGCGCCGATGGGGCGATGTCCTCGACCGCCAGAGCGAGATCCTTGATCCAGGGTGCGAACACGTCATCCAGGATGCGCCGCGCCTCGTCGAGGGTGAATTCCGGGGTGTCGTTCGGCACTGGCGGTGGTCCTCCGAGGTGTTGTCGCCGACAGGCTCCAGCGCAGGCCGGAGCGGCCGGCCGATGGCCGCCGGCTTGAAAAGGCCGGAGTTGAAATCCTATGATGAATGCCGGGGAGGCGACAGGTCCGGCGAGACGGCTGCGATACCCCGGGTTTGCGCCTGAACCTGGTTCCCTCAGACGGGGCATCCTGCAGACGTGGCATCCCGCAGACTTCGCATCCCGCAGACTTGGCGCAGGGCCATGCAATGGTATAAGGCGGCTTATACCGGGGAGTAACCAATGAAGAAGCTGATCGTGACGATGACGGTCGCCTTGCTGACCGGCTGGGCCGTTCCGGCGATGGCGCAGATGCCGAACATCAATCTTCTCGCGGATGGTCCGTCCAAGACCCCCGAGGAGAAGGAGGCGGAGGCCGCGCGCGACAAGGCCTACAAGGACACCATGCGCAAGATCCCGGATGCCAAGACAAGCTCCGACCCCTGGGGCAATGTGCGCGCTGCGGAACAGCCGAAGACGACCCCTCCGGTGAAGACCACGGCGGCCAAGAAGCCGAAATCCGGCGCCAGCACCAACTGAAGCGATTCGGCGGGCCAGACCCCCATCCTCCGGACTCGGATTCTGCGCAGTCTCGTCTATATTGACGAGGTTGCAGCGTGTCGGGAGTTCATCGATGGGGTTGCGCCCGCGGGACATCGCCAGCCGGATGGCGGCCCGGCGCCGGAAGGGCGACGGCCGCGAGGGCTACGTAAGCGATGGCTACGTGCGCGACACGTTCACCCTGCCGCGGGAGGAAGCGCGTGCCAAGGCGCGCGACTATCTGAGCCGCTATCCCAAGGCCGGCTATATGAGCGCCGTCGAAAGCTGGCGCGAGCTTCCCGATGGCGCCATCGAATTCACGATGCGGCGATTGCCGAGCGCGGACTAAAGCATGATCGGGAGAAGTGCGCAGCGGCTTTCCGAAGAGATCATCCGCAAACTACAACCGAAAGCGCGATGACGAATCATCCTGATCTCATCGCGCTTTAGACGCTGCTCACTCGCGCTCGCCGAGCAGCTTGCGGGTGTCGCGGTTGATGAAGTGAAGCCGGGTGCAGGCCTTGCAAACCACGGTTTCGTAAGCGCATGCGGGGTCGCCTGGCTTCGGCTCTTCCAGCCAATGCTGCACGTTCATCCCGGTCCGCGGACATTTGAAGATCAGATTACCCATACAAGTTTAAGTGTCTGCCAGGAGGGCAACTGACTACTTGATCTGGATCAAGGGCGCCTGCCGAAATGGCAGGCATTTGCAACAACTTACGCAGCCTTTGGTTGTTGATTGTTGCGCTCGCCATTCAGGGTCGGCGCGACGCGCGGACCGCAAGCCGCCGTCACGCCTGGTCGAGCGTCTCGGCCACGATGCGGATGCGAAAGACCGGCTGCCGCGTTTCGTCGAGCAGCTCCATCTGCCACTCGGAATTTTCGGCGAGCTTGCGCGAAATGCTGCTGGCCATGTCGGCGCACACAGTCGTCATCTCTTTCCAGGCTGCATTGCGATCGGCACACTCGGTGCCGTACTCGGACGCGCCTGAGAAGTGGCCGTTACGGATACGAAAGAAATAGAGCGGCATTGCCAAAACCGGTGAGCCCTGACCGCCCCAGGCCGCTGGGTTTGATGAACGCAGCGTAAATGGATGCGGAAACGCCCCTTGGATCAATTCCGGTAAAATACGGTCGCCAGTGGCGCCGCTCGCGATGGCCGCCAGGTGTCGTGGCTGCGAAAGCGCATGGCGTCGCGATTCCCGAGCCACCCGCGACGAATGAGCCTCGGATCGCCGCGATCCGAGGCTCGGGTCAACGTCGGAGCTTCCCGGCAGGGCAGTTCGGCAATGACAATTTCAATCTACTTCGTTACGCGCATGCTCACCTTGCGTCACATCAAGGTTGCAGGGCGAACGTGCGGTCTTTTGAGGGCGCGCATGTCGCGCGTCGAAGACCCGCTCAGGCACGACCGTGAGCCGGTAGACGACCTCCGTCGCGCCATCGACGGTTTCGAGCAGCGCGTCGCAGGCCGGGCAGCGGCGGTCTCCTGCAGCCCCGCGCTGCGAATGAAGCTCGATGCGCTGGAGGCCGGCTCTGCAGCAGCGGCAGGTGAGATCATCGCGTGTCATCGACATGATGATGCGTAACCGACGCGATCCGTTCCAGGTCGGCTGCGACAAAACGGCAGCTGCGCTGCTGATCAGTCCCCATGCGGGGGCGCGCAACGTCAAAAGCCCCGGACGCGGTCCGGGGCCTTCTTTCGGCGCGGATGGTTTCAGGGCCGTGCGCCTACGGGTGACAGAGCCTGCAGCCATTGCTGGCAGATGGCATTCGAGGGTGACGGCACATCACGCGCCAGTATCAGCCGGTGACATTCGCCAACCGTCATCGAAAACGAACAAACAAATTCGGGGCTGATCAATTCGTTGCGACGCCCGATGACCTGAATTTGTTACCACAACCAAAAGTTTATGACAATGGCCGTGGTTTGACGGTGACCCGGCCGCATATCGCGTGATCTCCATCACGTCCCGTCCAGGTGGCAGGACTTGTCGCCTTCTGATTGTGTCACGCATGCGGGGAACAGCAGCGCCATTTCATCCTGGACGAGCTGCTCGCCGATGGAGGTTCCTGTTGCCTGTCATGACCGCATGCACCGGCAACTCAAGGCCCCGCGGTATGATGGTCAACAGATAAAGAATGCAGGATCGTGTTCTCCTTGCCGAGGTCGGCAAGCCCGTAATCAATCATCGTCTTCGTGGTGCGCGCGAGGCCAGTCGCGGCCACGATCCTGCTGTGGAACTCGCTGCGACCGAGAGAGGTCGCGCGAGATCTAGGGATCGGCGAGAGCAGGTCGCTGCACGAAATCAGTGCGCGTGCTCATGTGATGAGCCGAACAAAAGTAGAAGGGTTGCGGGAACTTCGTTCTCGTCAGGAGAACCACGGAGCGTGCGGTCTACGCACGCGTGCAGAAGTCTGTTTGTTTGTCGTCTGCTTCAAGGAAAAGTTTTGACGAGCGTGATCGGGCCGACGATGGCGGCATTGAAGTCCGCGAGATGCTCGCTCGGAATCCAGTACTCCAGGTGGTCGCGCCCGCCGGCCTCGTGCACGTCGTAGCGATCGAGAAAATCTCGCCGCACCTCGAAGCGCAGCACATGACCACTGCTGCTGGCCGGCACGTTCCAGTCGCGCGCGATCTTCACCGCGTAGTCCTCGGTCAGCACGGGATAGAAGATGGGCTGCTCGGGAAGGCGCGGCGGAAATGCGCGCATGCCCGACGCTTCGATCAGCGCGAGTTCCTTCGGGCCGACCGGCCGCCACAGCGTCACGGTGGGCGCGGAATTGCTGTTCGACATGCGGTGCCCGGGCGATGCGAGTTGCTGCGAGTTCGAGAGGAAGCAAACCACGAGCCGCATGGCAAAGCTTGATGGCAAATACAATTCTTGGTTGAATTTCGGTTCGTCGCAGTCGAGGGAAGCGAGGCTCGATCGTGGGGATGGCCGGGTCGCAACCGGTGTCGCGGGTCGCGGTTCGGCCAGCCTGTCGCGACTTGGCTCGATCGCGCACCCCGGATCCTGCGCAGTCGCCGCTCCGGCTGTGTGATCGGCCGTCCATGCGACCGAGCCACTTGTGGCCTCTGCGAACGATCGGGAAAACGCGCAAGAACATATTGCGAACAAAGAACAGATGGAGTACATTCACCTCAAGATTGCTGGCCGACCTCGTTAACCGTTTGTCCATCCCGCGAATCCCCGCCATAAGGAGCGCCAATGTCCGCCACCGCCCTGCGTATCGTCGAAGGTTCCTCCATGGATAAGAGTAAGGCGCTCTCCGCAGCGCTGTCCCAGATCGAGCGTCAGTTCGGCAAGGGCTCGGTGATGAAGCTGGGCAAGAACGACCGCTCGATGGACGTCGAGACGGTGTCGACCGGCTCGCTCGGGCTCGACATCGCGCTCGGCATCGGCGGCCTGCCCAAGGGGCGTATCGTCGAGATCTACGGGCCGGAATCCTCGGGCAAGACCACGCTGGCGCTGCATACCGTTGCGGAAGCGCAGAAGAAGGGCGGCATCTGCGCGTTCATCGACGCAGAGCATGCGCTCGATCCGGTCTATGCGCGCAAGCTGGGCGTCAACATCGACGAGCTCCTGATCTCGCAGCCGGACACGGGAGAGCAGGCGCTGGAGATCTGCGACACCCTGGTGCGTTCCGGCGCGGTCGATGTTCTGGTCGTCGACTCCGTGGCGGCGCTGGTGCCCAAGGCCGAGCTCGAGGGCGAGATGGGCGAGTCGCTGCCGGGCCTGCAGGCCCGCCTGATGAGCCAGGCGTTGCGCAAGCTGACGGCGTCGATCAACAAGTCCAACACCATGGTGATCTTCATCAACCAGATCCGCATGAAGATCGGTGTGATGTATGGCTCGCCGGAGACCACCACCGGCGGCAACGCGCTGAAATTCTATGCTTCGGTACGCCTCGATATCCGCCGCATCGGCGCGATCAAGGAGCGCGACGAAGTGATCGGCAACTCCACCCGCGTGAAGGTGGTGAAGAACAAGCTGGCGCCGCCGTTCAAGCAGGTCGAGTTCGACATCATGTATGGCGAGGGCGTGTCCAAGATGGGCGAGATCCTGGATCTCGGCGTCAAGGCGGGCATCGTCGAGAAATCCGGCGCCTGGTTCTCCTATGACAGCCAGCGGCTCGGGCAGGGGCGCGAGAACTCGAAGACCTTCCTCAAGGCCAACCCCGACATGACCGCGAAGATCGAGGCTGCGATCCGCCAGAACTCCGGTCTGATCGCCGAGCAGATCCTGGCCGGCAACGCCGAGCGCGATGCCGACGGCGACGGCGAGGAGCCGGCGGAGGAGTAGAGCGAGCATCGCGGGCGCCGGGGACGTCGGTTTGACGACGTTCCGGCGCCCGTCGTTTGCCCATACGTCGCGCTCCGGTGGATTGGCCTGGTTCCTGCGGGTGCAATCCTTGACGCAGCGCGCGTCCCTTGAGGGATGACTTGTCTCCGGGGGCAAACAGGAGAATCCGTGTTTCCGGATCGCCGGATCTGCGCAGTCGATGAGGGGCGCAGGGCCTTCTGGCGGCGGTTTTCGCCGAAATCGATTGCGGGCGGCGCCGTGCGCCGGTCGTGCCATGACGGAGCCAAGCGGATGACAAGCCTCATTCTCACGGCCGACGACCCCGGCGCCGGTGCGCTACGAAGAGGCGGCTTTGCCGATCTGGTGGTGCCGATTCTGCATCGTTTCGTGTGGGGGCCTTTGCCGTCCGATGCGGATCTGTCGGCTTTTCTCGCCGGACGCCCGCCGCGTCAGAAGAGGGCGCACTGGTTGGATTTCGCCTCGCGGCGCGAACTGATGGCCGCCGGTGTGCGCAGCCAGGGTCTTCTCGAAGTTGTCGATCGTTGTGATCGTGTCGAGCTCTGGATGGACACCCGACCGAACGACCAGTTGGTGCTCATCTGGCTCTTGGATTATCTCCGCCATCACGCGGAGATCGCGAACAAGATCGTGTTGCGGCATGTCGATACACCGCTTCATGCACCAGCTTGGCAAATCGCCGAGCAGACGATGGGCATTGCAGTTTCACGCGAACATATGGAGCTTGGTCATCTCGCATGGCAGGCTTTTCGAGCGTCGACGCCGCAGGCCTGGTGCGATCTGTTGAAGCAGGATCTGAGTGCGTTGCCGCAGCTTCGGCGCTGCGTGCTGGAGATGCTCGATGAGCTTCCGGGGGCCGCGACGGGCCTTGGCGCGTCGGAACTGAGAATCCTCGAATTGCTGTCCGCCGGCTACGAGCGCCCGCTCGACGTGCTGCCTCCCTTTCGGGAGCGCTTTCAACGACGCGTGTTCGACTATTGGGAAGCGGGCGCGCTGCTCGACGGTCTGGCGCTGGCGCCGGTGCCCATGATTTCGGGCCTGGCCGAGTGGCCATTCTCGATCGAGATGCACCACGGCCGTGAACGTCTCGACCGCTACAAGGCGAGCACGCTTTCGCTCACGCCGCTCGGTAAGGCCATCCTTGCCGGCGAGGAGGACTTTACGGCCCACAATCCCATCCGGCGCTGGTGGGGCGGCACCGAATTGACCAACGCCAATCTCTGGCGCTGGCATGGCGTGCTGATCGCGCCGGACCCCGACACGGCTCACGTCATCGACTGTCGTGAGCCGTGGCAGGTGACCGATTGGAGCGGGCGCGAGGCAGCTTACTCCGCTGCCTGCGCGTAGTCGTCGACCGGCGGGCACGAGCACACCAGGTTGCGATCGCCATAGACGTTGTCGACGCGGCCGACCGGGCACCAATACTTGTCGGTGCGCGAGGTGCCCTCCGGGAAGCAGCCTTCGCTGCGCCGATAGGCTCTGGTCCAATCGTCGTCGGCGATGTCGTGCACCGTGTGCGGCGCGTGACGCAGTGGCGAGGCCTCGATCTTGAAGCGGCCCTGCTCGACCTCGGCGATCTCCTTGCGGATCGCGATCATGGCGTCGCAGAAGCGGTCGAGCTCGGCCTTGGACTCCGACTCGGTCGGCTCGATCATCAAGGTGCCGGCGACCGGGAAGCTCATCGTCGGCGCGTGGAAGCCGTAGTCGATCAGGCGCTTGGCGATGTCGTCGACTGTCACGCCGCTGGTTGGCTTCAGCGGGCGCGGATCGATGATGCATTCATGCGCGACGCGGCCGCGCTCGTTGCGGTACAGCACCGGGAAGTGCGGATCGAGGCGTGCCGCCACGTAATTGGCGTTGAGGATCGCGATCTCGGTGGCGCGGGTCAGGCCATCGCCACCCATCAGCAGCATGTAGATGTAGGAGATGGTCAGGATCGAGGCCGAGCCGTAGGGCGCGGCCGACACCGGGCCCACGGGGTGCGCGGTGGCGCCATCGGTGTTGGGATGACCGGGCAGGAACGGCGCCAGATGCGCCTTGACGCCGATCGGGCCCATGCCCGGGCCGCCGCCGCCATGCGGAATGCAGAACGTCTTGTGCAGATTGAAATGGCTGACATCGGCGCCGTAATCGCCGGGACGGGCGAGGCCGACCTGGGCGTTGAGGTTGGCGCCGTCGAGATAGACTTGGCCGCCATGGGCATGGACAATGTCGCAGATGTCGCGGATGTGCTCCTCGAACACGCCGTGCGTCGAGGGGTAGGTGATCATGATCGCCGCGAGCTTCTTGCTATGCGCCTCCGCCTTGGCCTTGAGATCGGCGAGGTCGACATTGCCGCCCGCGTCGCAGCCGACGACGACCACCTCCATGCCGACCATGTGCGCCGAGGCCGGGTTGGTGCCGTGGGCGGAGGAGGGGATCAGGCAGATCGTGCGATGGCTCTCGCCACGCGCGGCATGATAGCCGCGGATCGCCAAGAGGCCGGCATATTCGCCCTGCGCACCGGAGTTCGGCTGCAGCGACACCGCGTCATAGCCGGAGATCCGGCACAGCCAGTCCTCCAGCTCGGCGAACATGGTGTGATAGCCGGCGGCCTGGGCGCGCGGCACGAACGGATGCAGGCTGGAAAATTCCGGCCAGGTCAGCGGGACCATCTCGGTGGTCGCGTTCAGCTTCATCGTGCAGGAGCCGAGCGGGATCATCGCGCGGTCGAGTGCGAGGTCGCGGTCGGCGAGCTTGCGCAGATAGCGCAGCATCTCGGTCTCGGAGCGATGCGCGTGGAACACCGGATGCGTCAGGTACGGCCGTTGCCGCTTCAGCTCGGCCGGGACGGCGTCGCGCGCCTCGGCCTCGATCGCGGCGTAGGACAGCTCGCCACCGAAGGCGCGCCACACGGCTTCGACGACATCGGGCGTCGTGGTCTCGTCGAGCGCGATCCGCAGCCGGCTGCCGTCGCGGCCGAGATTGATCCGCTCGCCCTCAGCGCGGGCGATGATCGAATCGGACTTGGCGCCAGCCTCGGCGGTGATCGTATCGAAGAAGCTGTCACTTGCCGGAGCAAAGCCGAGCTTGCGCAGACCCGCCGCCAGCACCGCGGCGCGGCGATGCACATTGCGGGCGATCGCCTTCAACCCTTCAGGGCCGTGATAGACCGCGTACATCGCGGCGATCACCGCCAGCAGCACCTGCGCGGTGCAGATGTTCGACGTCGCCTTCTCGCGGCGAATGTGCTGCTCGCGGGTCTGCAGCGCCAGCCGATAGGCGGGGGCGCCGCGCGAATCCACGGACAGGCCGACGATGCGACCCGGCAGCGAGCGCTTCAGCGCATCGCGCACCGCCATATAGGCGGCATGCGGACCGCCATAGCCCATCGGCACGCCGAAGCGCTGCGCCGAGCCGATCGCGATGTCGGCTCCGAGCTCGCCTGGTGAGGCAATAAGCGTCAGTGCCAGCAGGTCGGCGGCGAGGATCGCCAGCGCCCCCTTGTCGTGCAGCTTGGCAATGGCGGTGCGCGGATCGCGCAACGCGCCGGTCGTGTCGGGATATTGCAGCAGGCCGCCGAACACCTCGGCGCTGTCGAGATCCTTGGCGGGATCGCCGACGATCAGCTGCCAGCCGAGCGGCTCGGCGCGGGTACGCAGCACCGCAAGGGTCTGCGGGTGCACGTTGTGGTCGACGAAGAAGGCCTTGGTCTTGGCGCGCGCCGACCGCTCGGCCAGCGCCATCGCCTCGGCCGCCGCGGTGCCCTCGTCGAGCAGCGAGGCGTTGGCGACGTCGAGCCCGGTGAGGTCGCAGATCATGGTCTGGAAGTTGAACAGCGCCTCCAGCCGGCCCTGGCTGATCTCGGGCTGATAGGGCGTGTAGGCCGTGTACCAGGCCGGGTTCTCCAGGATGTTGCGCTGGATTACCGCCGGCATGATCGTGCCGGAATAGCCCTGGCCGATCAGCGAGGTGAAGACTTGGTTCCGCGCCGCCAGCGCGCGCATGTGCGACAGCGCCTCGGTCTCGCTCAGGGCGGGGCCGATGTCGAGCGGGGCGGACTGCCGGATCGTTCCGGGCAGGGTCTGCGCCATCAGCTCCGCGACGCTCTTTGCGTTCACGGTCTCCAGCATCGCCGCGACGTCACGCGGCGAGGGACCGATATGGCGGCGGGCGAAGCTGGCGGCGGCATCATCGAGCGGCTTGAGCGGCGTGGTCATGAGCAATCCTCTATGCCTCGTCATGCCCCGCGAAGGCGGGGCATCCAGTAAACGTTGCTGTCGAGATCAAGCGGAGGGGGCGCGGCGTACTGGATCGCCCGGTCGAGCCGGGCGATGACAGTGGTGGGTGTTGCCGCACCGCCTTGTCTCACGCCGTGTGCGCCTTGTACGCCGCCTCATCCATCAGGCCGCCGAGCTCGGCCTTGTCGGCGATCTTGAGCTTGAAGAACCAGGCCTTGCCGTCGGCATCGGTGTTGACCAGAGCCGGCTCGTCGACGATCGCCTGGTTGACCTCGACCACCTCGCCGGTGATCGGCGCGTAGACGTCGGAGGCGGCCTTGACCGATTCGACCACGGCGGCGGCCTCGGTCTTCTTCAGCGCGCGGCCGACCTGCGGCAGCTCCACGAACACGACGTCGCCGAGCTGCGCCTGCGCATAGTCGGTGATGCCGATGGTGGCGACATCGCCCTCGATGCTGAGCCATTCATGGTCGGAGGTGTAGAGCGTGGTCATGGACGTCCTTCAGCGCTTGCAGGGTCAACGTTTGTAGGTGTTGGGAACGAAAGGCGAGGCGGCGACGCGCAGCGGCAGCCGCTGTCCGCGCACATCCGCGAACAGCTGGGTGTCCAGCGCGGCGAGGGCGGTCGGGACATAGCCCATCGCGACCGGCGCATTCAGCGTCGGGCCGAAGCCGCCGGAGGTCACCTTGCCGACCGGCTCAGTCGAGTCGGCGGTCGCGAACAGCGTTGCGCCCTCACGAACCGGCGCGCGTCCCTCGGGCCGGAGCCCCACACGACGACGCGCCGCGCCGCCGTCGAACTGCGCCAGGATCTTCGCGGCGCCCGGGAAGCCGCCTCCGCGCGCGCCGCCGCTACGGCGGACCTTCTGCACCGACCATTCCAGCGCGGCCTCCACCGGGGTCGTCGTGGTGTCGATGTCATGGCCGTACAGACAAAGCCCGGCCTCGAGCCGCAGGCTGTCGCGCGCGCCGAGCCCGATCGGCAGCACGTCCTTGTCGGACAGCAGCGCCTCGGCGAGCTGCTCGGCCTTGTCGGCCGGCACAGAAATCTCGTAGCCGTCCTCGCCGGTGTAGCCGGAGCGCGAGACGTAGCAGGCGAGACCGTCGACCATGCGCGGGCCCGAATCCATGAACCGCATGCCTTCGGCCTCTGCACAGAATTTCGTCAGCACGCTCGCCGCCTTCGGCCCCTGCAGCGCCAGCAGCGCGCGGTCGGTCAGCGGCTGGACCTCGCAGGCGTCGGACAGGCCGTCGCGTAGCAGCTGGATGTCGGCCTCCTTGCACGCGGCGTTGACCACCAGCACCAGGTGCTCGCCGAAATTCGCCACCATCAGGTCGTCGAGAATGCCGCCGTCCGCGTTGGTGAACTGGGCATAGCGCTGCCGGCCGGCCGGAATGCCGATGATGTCCTGCGGCACTAGCCGCTCCAGCGCAGCCGCGGCGTCGGCGACGTTACCGGATTTCGGCACCAGCGCGACCTGGCCCATGTGGGACACGTCGAACAACCCGGCCGCGGCGCGGGTATGGAGGTGCTCCTTGAGCACGCCGGGCGCGTATTGCACGGGCATCTCATAGCCCGCGAACGGCACCATCTTGCCGCCGAGGCTGACATGCAGCGCGTGCAGCGGCGTTCGCTTGAGGGAAGAGGAGAGAGTAGCAGCCGGTTCAGCCATCAGGGGTCCTCGCGCGGTTCCTCGGGACCAGTCCCGAAAAACGCTACCGAAGCCCCATCTGTCGCTGTGCCTGAGAGTATTATCCCGTCGGCGGACGCCTCCCGGGGTCAGGCCCGGCCAGCGCCTCTTTCCAGATGCAGTTGAAGTCGCGAGGGTCCTTTTGCCTGAGAGTTTCCGGGGCGGTTGCTCCTTCGGCGCCGGCCCCTGAAGTTCAAGCTGAACCTCAAGAGACGGTCTCTCCCGACGCGACTGTCGTCAGTCCGGCGACAAAACACCAGCTCACCGGATGTGTCAACGCGTCACCATGGCTTTCAACCAGCTTTAGGAGCCGTGCAGCAACCCCATGATGTTTCTGCACAGTTTCTGGACACGCGAAGTCGGCTTGTCTAAAAGCATTCCCTCAGAATTCACGGACTTCTTCGATTGGATTGCTATGAGCGGCGTCAACGAGATCAGGTCGACCTTCCTCAATTTCTTCGCCGCGAACGGCCACGAGATCGTGCCGTCCTCGCCGCTGGTGCCGCGCAACGACCCGACTTTGATGTTCACGAACGCCGGCATGGTGCAGTTCAAGAACGTCTTCACCGGCGTCGAGAAGCGGCCGTACCACCGCGCCACCACGTCGCAGAAATGCGTCCGTGCGGGGGGCAAGCACAACGACCTCGACAATGTCGGCTATACCGCCCGGCACCACACCTTCTTCGAGATGCTCGGCAACTTCTCCTTCGGAGACTACTTCAAGGAGAACGCCATCGAGCTCGCCTGGAAGCTGGTCACCAAGGAGTTCGGCCTCCCGAAGGACAAGCTGACCGCGACCGTCTATATCGACGACGACGAGGCGTTCGGGCTGTGGAAGAAGATCGCGGGCCTCCCTGAGTCGCGCATCATCCGCATCGCCGGCTCGGACAATTTCTGGCAGATGGGCGACACCGGCCCGTGCGGTCCGTGTTCGGAGATCTTCTACGACCACGGCGACAAGATCTGGGGCGGCCCTCCGGGCTCACCGGAGGCGGATGGCGACCGCTTCATCGAGATCTGGAACCTCGTGTTCATGCAGTACGAGCAGCTCGAGGGCGGGGTCCGCAATCCCTTGCCGAAGCCCTCGATCGACACCGGCGCCGGCCTGGAGCGCGTCGCCGCGGTGCTGCAAGGCAAGCACGACAATTACGACATCGATCTGTTCGTCGCGCTGATCCGCACCATCGCCGACCTCACCAACGCCGACCCTCAGGGCCCGCAGAAGGCGAGCTTGCGCGTCATCGCCGACCACCTGCGCGCCTCGTCGTTCCTGATCTCGGACGGCGTGCTGCCGTCGAACGAGGGCCGCGGCTACGTGCTGCGCCGGATCATGCGCCGTGCCATGCGCCACGCCCAGCTGCTCGGCGCGCGCGAGCCGTTGATGCACAAGCTGGTCGGCGCGCTCACCCGCGAGATGGGCCAGGCCTATCCGGAGCTGATCCGCGCCGAGGGGCTGATCAAGGAGACCCTGCGGCTGGAGGAGACCCGCTTCCGCAAGACGCTGGAGCGCGGCCTCGCCATCCTCGACGAGAAGTCGGCCTTGCTCTCCAAGGGTGACATGTTCGACGGTGATGTCGCCTTCACCTTGTACGACACCTACGGCTTCCCGCTCGACCTGACCCAGGATGCGCTGAAGTCGCGCGGCATCAGCGTCGACCAGGCCTCCTTCACCGACGCGATGGAGCGGCAGAAGGCGAAGGCGCGCGCCGCCTGGGCCGGCTCGGGCGAGGCGGCCACCGAGACCGTCTGGTTCCCGCTGCGCGAGAAGCTCGGCGCCACCGAGTTCCTCGGCTACGACACCGAGACCGCCGAAGGCGCGGTGACCGCGCTGGTCAAGGACGGCGCCGCCGTCGACAGCCTCAAGGCCGGCGAGAGCGGCGTGATCGTGCTGAACCAGACGCCGTTCTACGGCGAATCCGGCGGCCAGGTCGGTGACACCGGGTTGATGACCGGCGACGGCGTCCGCGTCCGCATCACCGACACCCAGAAGAAGGCCGGCGACCTGTTCGCGCATATCGGCACGGTGGAGCAGGGCACGCTCAAGCTCGGCACCGCGCTGCAGCTCGACGTCGATCACATCAGGCGCTCGGCGATCCGCGCCAATCATTCGGCGACCCACATCCTGCACGAGGCGCTGCGCCAGGTGCTCGGCGACCACATCGCCCAGCGCGGCTCGCTGGTCTCGCCCGACCGCCTGCGCTTCGACTTCGTGCATCCGAAGCCGATCACGCCGGATGAGCTCGCCCGCGTCGAGGACATCGCCAACGACGTCGTGCTGGAGAATGCCGAGGTCACGACCCGGCTGATGGGGCTCGACGACGCCCGCGAGGCCGGGGCCCGCGCGCTGTTCGGCGAGAAATATGGCGACGAGGTCCGCGTCGTTTCGATGGGCAATGCCGCGCGCGACCATGGCACCAACGCCATGGGCTGGTCGGTCGAGCTGTGCGGCGGCACCCACGTGAAGCGCACCGGCGACATCGGGCTGATCGCGGTGACGTCCGAGAGCGCGGTGGCGTCCGGCGTCCGCCGCATCGAGGCGCTGACGGCGCGCGGCGCGCGCGCCCATGCCAATCACAATCTCTCGCTCGCCAAGGCGGCCGCGGCCGAACTGCGCACCACGGTGGACGAGGTGCCGGCGCGCATCACGGCGCTGATGGAGGAGCGCAAGAAGCTCGAGCGAGAGCTGTCGGATGCGCGCAAGAAGCTCGCGATGGGCGGCGGCGCGGCGGCGGGCGGAGCCGCCTCCGGCATCCGCGAGGTCTCAGGCATCAAGTTGATGGCCCGTGCGGTCGATGGCGTCGAGGTGAAGGATCTCAAATCGCTCGTCGACGAGGCCAAGAAACAGCTCGGCTCCGGTGTGGTCGCTATCGTCGGCCGCAGCGAGGACGGCAAGGCCGGCGTCGTGGTCGGCGTGACCGCCGATCTCACGTCGCGCTTCAACGCAGTGGAGCTGGTGCGGGCGGCGTCCGAGGCGCTGGGCGGCAAGGGCGGCGGTGGCCGCCCCGACATGGCCCAGGCCGGCGGCCCCGACGGATCCAAGGCGGAGGCTGCGCTGGCCGCGATCGAGAGCGCGATCGGCCGGGACGGCTGATCGTGCCGACGCTCGGGCCGGGCGAGAGCATTCGCGATCCCGATCTGCGGGACCGGCTCTACGAGCTGCTCGAGCACGATCACCTGCCGCTGTCGGTCGGCTCGCGCATCGTGCGGGCCGTCGTCATCGTGATCTTCGCCGACGTGCTGGCGACAATCCTGGCCTCGGTGCCGCATCTCGACGCCCGCTTCGGCCCGACCTTCACCGCGGTGAAGGTCATGGCCGTGCTGGTGTTCGGCTTCGAGTATGTTGCCCGGCTCTGGAGCGTCGCCGGCCATACGCCGCAGCACGTCTCGCCGCTGCGCGACCGCTTGCAATATGCACTCTCCGCGCTCGGAGTCATCGATCTCCTGGCTTTCCTGCCGGCCGCTGTCGTGCTCGCGTTCGGCGATCACGCCACGCTCGCGGTGCTGGTGGTGCTGCCGTTCCTCAAGCTGGTACGCTATTCGCCGGCGATGCGCTCGCTGCTCGCGGCGATCCAGGCCGAGCGCCGTACGCTCGTCGGCTGCATCGCGATCCTGGCCGGGGCCGTGCTGCTGTTCGCCTCGCTGCTCTACGCGGTCGAGCGCGACGTGCAGCCCGACAAGTTCGGCACCATTCCCGACGCGATGTGGTGGGCGATCGTAACGCTCGGCACCGTCGGCTATGGCGACGTCGTGCCGGTGACCTCGCTCGGCAAGGCGATCTCGGTGTTCGCGATCGTCGGCGGCCTCGCGATGATCGCGCTGCCGGTCGCCATCATCTCCAATGCATTTGCCGACGAGGTGAAGCGGCGCGACTTCGTCGTCACCTGGGGCATGCTGGCGCGGGTGCCGCTGTTCTCACATCTGTCCGCCTCGGAGATCGCCGACATCATGCGGCTGCTGCGCGCGCGCACGATCGAGACCGGCGAAATTCTCGTCCGCCGCGGCGACGTCGCGTCATCGATGTATTTCATCACCGCCGGAGAGGTCGAGATCGAGCTGCCGACGCAATGCGTCAAGCTCGCCGACGGCACCTTCTTCGGCGAGATCGCGCTGCTGCACCGGACCAAGCGCTCGGGGACCGTCAAGGCCACCCGCAAGACCCGGCTGCTGGTGCTCGACGCGCAGGATTTCCACGCCCTGATCGCCCGCATGCCGGCGCTCGCCGCCCATGTCACCACCACGGCGAAGGCCCGCATGGCCGATTCCGGCGACCTCGCCATCGCCGAGCTGTCGCAGGCCGAGCACGAGGAGGAGGCGTGAGATTCAGACGCCGCCACAATGATGGTGCGCTCCCTCTCCCGGTTCTTACGGGGAGAGGGTCGGGGTGAGGGGCAGCTACACGGGTGGTGTGAGTTAAGAAGCGTGTCGCCGATTACGTCTTCGATGGGGTCCTCGTAAGGGACGACATGTCTCCGCGTAGACTTCCCGTGCCGCGGCCCCTCACCCCAGCCCTCTCCCCGTAAGAACGGGGAGAGGGAGCCGACCGCCCTTACCGGCCAACACCAAACATGCAATCCGCTCCCCTTCGCGTCAAAGGCGGTGCGCCCCCTCTCCCCGTTCTTACGGGGAGAGGGGCGGGGTGAGGGGCAACTACACGGGTGGTTTAAGTTAAGTAATGAGTTGGATCGCGGATGAGCTCAGCGACATCCGGGGTCAAGTCTGCTCGGAGTGTCGCGGAGAGACCGGCCCCGCATGTCGCTGCGCTCTTGCGGGCTACGAGATCTACGAGAACGATGCCTGCCTCACGCCTTCTCCTTCGCGACCGCAGCGTCCTTCAGCTTGCCGATCGCTTCCTTCACGGCCGGGTCGAGACCGGCGCCGCCGGCATCGTGATGCGCATAGATCGTCTTCAGCATGCGCGGGTCCCAGAACTTCTTGATGTGCTCGGCGACGCCGGCGACCTCTTTCTCCTGCCCCTGGCTCTGAAAGAACTTGCCGATCTGGTTGGCCATGTAGACGAGGCGGTCGGAAGGGTTATGCGACATGGGGCGTGTCCGTCTGTGTTGATCGCGTGCCGGTCTCGGCGCTCGCGATGATCCGTTCGGGATGGGTGAAGATTTCGAATCCGTCGTTGCGGGCCACCGCGATCAGGGTGATGCCGGCGGCCTCGGCCATGCGGATGGCGAGTGCGGTCGGCGCTGACACCGCGACCAGCACCGGCGCGCCCATGGCGGCGGCCTTCTGCACCAGCTCGACCGAGACGCGGCTCGTCATGATGACGAGGCCTTCGGTCGCCGCGCTGTGAGCCTGCGCGAGATGACCGGCCAGCTTGTCGAGCGCGTTGTGACGGCCGACGTCCTCGCGAAGGGCGACGATGCCGCGGGCGGGTGTCCAGAACGCCGCGGCGTGGACGGCGCGGGTCTCGTGGTTGAGCTTCTGCAGCGGCTCGATGGCGACCAGCGCCGTCATGACGTCGCGCGGCGTGAAGCGCCGGCCCTGGGGCACATGCGCTGCCGGCCGGACGGCCTCGGCAAGAGAGTCGATGCCGCACAGGCCGCAGCCGGTGGGACCGGCGATGTTGCGGCGGCGCTCGGCGAGGCGTTCAGCGAGGGCGTCGGGCAGCCACATGCGCAGCTCGATGCCGTCATCCAGCTCGACGATTTCGAGCGAGACGATCTCGTCGCGGCTCCTGATAAGGCCTTCGTTGAGGCTGAAGCCGATGGCGAAGTCGGAAAGATCCTGCGGCGTCGCCATCATGACGGCCTGGGTGCCGCCATTGTAGGTCAGCGCGACCGCGGTCTCCTCCGGCACGCGGCGGTGGCCCTCGGTGAGGGCTCCGTCGCGCCAGACCAGACGATCCGCGATGCGCACTGCATCTCGCATGCTACTCCGCCGCCTCCACGACCGGGGCGATGCGGCGCGAGTTGCGGGCCTGCTCGTCATAGGCCTTCTGCCAGTCCGACGGGCCGTTGGACTGCGACACCTGCACCGCCGTGACCTTGTACTCCGGACAATTGGTCGCCCAGTCGGAGTAGTCCGTGGTGATGACGTTGGCCTGCGTGAGCGGGTGGTGGAACGTGGTGTAGACCACGCCCGGCGCCACGCGCTCCGAGATCAGCGCATGCAAGGTGGTCTCGCCGGCGCGGCTGGTCAGACGCACCCAGTCGCCGTCGCGGATGCCGCGCTGCTCGGCGTCGTGCGGATGGATCTCCAGCACGTCCTCGCCATGCCACACCACGTTCTCGGTGCGCCGGGTCTGCGCGCCGACATTGTACTGCGACAGGATCCGCCCCGTCGTGAGCAGCAGCGGGAAGCGCGGGCCGGTGCGCTCGTCGGTCGCGACGTACTCGGTGACCACGAACTTGCCCTTGCCGCGGACGAAGCCGTCGACATGCATGATCGGCGAGCCCTCGGGGAACTTCTCGTTGCAGGGCCACTGCACCGAGCCCATCTCCTCGAGCTTCTGATAGGAGACGCCGGTGAAGGTCGGCGTCAGCGCCGCGATCTCGTCCATGATCTCGGACGGGTGGTTGTACGTCATCTCGAAGCCCATCGCCTTGGCGAGACCGATCGTGACCTCCCAGTCGGCCATGCCGTTGAGCGGGCTCATCACCTTGCGGACGCGCTGGATGCGGCGCTCGGCGTTGGTGAAGGTGCCGTCCTTCTCCAGGAAGGTCGAGCCGGGCAGGAAGACGTGGGCGTAATTGGCGGTCTCGTTCAGGAACAGGTCCTGGACGATGACGCATTCCATCGACGACAGCGCCTGCACGACATGCGTGGTGTTCGGATCGGACTGCAGGATGTCCTCGCCCTGCACGTAGAGGCCCATGAAGGTGCCTTCGATCGCGGAGTCGAACATGTTGGGGATGCGCAGGCCCGGCTCAGGGTTGAGCTTGACGTTCCACATCGCCTCGAACTGGTCGCGCACCGCGTCGCCCGAGATGTGGCGGTAGCCCGGCAGCTCGTGCGGGAACGAGCCCATGTCGCACGAGCCCTGCACGTTGTTCTGGCCGCGCAGCGGGTTCACGCCGACGCCGCGGCGGCCAATGTTGCCGGTGGCCATCGCGAGGTTGGCGATCGCGATCACCGTGGTCGAGCCCTGGCTGTGCTCGGTGACACCAAGGCCGTAATAGATGGCGCCATTGCCGCCCTTGGCGTAGAGCCGGGCCGCGCCGCGGATCGCTTCCGCATCGACGCCGGTGAACTGGGCGACGGCCTCGGGGCTGTTCTTCTCGAGAGTCACGAACTCGGCCCAGTCCTGGAACTCGCTCCAGTCGCAGCGCTCGCGCACGAAGGTCTCGTTGACGAGGCCCTCGGTGACGATAACATGCGCCAGCGCGGTCAGGATCGCGACGTTGGTGCCGGGCAGCAGCGGCAGATGATAGTCCGCCTTGATGTGCGCCGACTTCACGAGGTCGATCTTGCGGGGATCGACGACGATCAGCTTGGCGCCCTGGCGCAGCCGCTTCTTCATGCGTGAGCCGAACACCGGATGCGCGTCGGTCGGGTTGGCGCCGATCACCATGATCACGTCGCTGTCTTCGACCGAGTCGAAGTCCTGCGTGCCGGCCGAGGTGCCGAAGGTGGTGGCGAGGCCGTAGCCGGTCGGCGAGTGGCAGACGCGGGCGCAGGTGTCGACATTGTTGTTGCCGAAGCCGGCGCGGATCAGCTTCTGCACCAGATAGGTTTCTTCGTTGGTGCAGCGGGAGGAGGTGATGCCGCCGATCGAGTCGCGACCATGCTTGGCCTGGATGCCGCGGAGCTTCTGCGCGGCGAATTTGAAGGCCTCGTCATAGGAGACCTCGCGCCAGGGCTGGTCGATGGTCTCGCGGATCATCGGCTTCAGGATGCGCTCCTTGTGAGTCGCATAGCCATAGGCGAAGCGGCCCTTGACGCAGGAATGGCCGCGATTGGCCTTGCCATCCTTGTAGGGCACCATGCGCACGACTTCCTCGCCGCGCATCTCCGCCTTGAAGGCGCAGCCGACGCCGCAATAGGCGCAGGTGGTGACCGCCGAATGCTCGGGCTGGCCGATCTCGATCACGCTCTTCTCGGTGAGGGTCGCGGTCGGGCAGGCCTGCACGCAGGCGCCGCAGGAGACGCACTCCGAGCCGAGGAAGCTCTCGCTCATGCCCGGCGACACCCGGCTGTCGAAGCCGCGGCCGGAAATGGTCAGCGCGAACGTGCCTTGCACTTCCTCGCAGGCGCGGACGCAGCGCGAGCAGACGATGCACTTCGAGGGATCATAGGTGAAATAGGGGTTCGACTCGTCCTTCGGCAGCCAGGCCGGATTGGCCTCGCCGCAGGCATCGGCGAACACGTGGTTCTCACCCTGGTTGCCGTAGCGAACGTCGCGCAGGCCGACCGCGCCGGCCATGTCCTGCAGCTCGCAATCGCCATTGGCGGCGCAGGTGAGGCAGTCGAGCGGATGGTCGGAGATGTAGAGCTCCATCACGCCCTTGCGCAGCTTCTTCAGCCGCTCGGTCTGGGTGTGGACGACGAGGCCCGCGGCGACCGGCGTGGTGCACGAGGCCGGCGTGCCGGCGCGGCCCTCGACCTCGACGAGGCAGAGCCGGCAGGAGCCGAACGCGTCGACCATGTCGGTCGCGCACAGCTTCGGGATCTGCGTGCCGGCCTCCATGGCCGCGCGCATGATCGAGGTGCCCTCGGGAACGGTGATGCTCTGGCCGTCGATGGTCAGGGTGACCATCTTCTCGGACTTGGAGAGCGGCGTGCCGTAATCGGTTTCGTGGATGAGCGACATGGTCGGTGTCCTTGTTCCCGATATCTTATTCCGCAGCCTGCAGGCGCGGCTGCTGAGGTCCGAAGTCTTCGCGGAAGTGCTTCAGCGCCGAGAGCACAGGGTAGGGCGTGAAGCCCCCCAGTGCACAGAGCGATCCGAGCTTCATAGTGCCGCAGAGGTCTTCGACCAGGGCGATGTTCTCGGCGACGCGCTCGCCGCGGCGGATCTTGTCGATGGTCTCGGCGCCCCGCGTCGAGCCGATGCGGCAGGGCGTGCACTTGCCGCAGGATTCGATGGCGCAGAACTCCATCGCGAAGCGCGCCTGCTTCGACATGTCGACGGTGTCGTCGAACACGACGATGCCGCCATGGCCGATCAGGCCCTCCTTGGCGGTGAACGCCTCGTAGTCGAACGGCGTATCGAACAGCGCGCGGGGGAAGTAGGCCCCGAGCGGACCGCCGACCTGCACCGCGCGGACGGGCCGGCCGGTGAAGGTGCCGCCGCCGATGTCGTCGACGAGCTCGCCGAGCGTGATGCCGAACGCGGTCTCGAACAGGCCGCCGAACTTGACGTTGCCGGCGATCTGGATCGGCATCGTGCCGCGCGAGCGTCCCATGCCGAAATCGGCATAGGCCTTGGCGCCCTCATCGAGGATGAAGGGGATGGCGGCGAACGACAGCAGGTTGTTGACGACGGTCGGCTTGCCGAACAGGCCGTGATGCGCGGGCAGTGGCGGCTTGGCGCGGACGATGCCGCGCTTGCCCTCGAGGCTCTCCATCAACGCGGTCTCTTCGCCGCACACATAGGCGCCGGCGCCGGTGCGGACCTCGAGATCGAACGTGTAGTTGGAGCCCGCGACGTTGTCGCCGAGCAGGCCGGCCTTCTTGGCGATATCGATCGCCTTGGTCATGGTCGCGATCGCGTGCGGATATTCCGAGCGCGTGTAGATGTAGCCCTTGGTGGCGCCCACCGCGATGCCGCAGATGGTCATGCCCTCGATCAGCACGAAGGGATCGCCTTCCATCAGCATGCGGTCGGCGAAGGTGCCGCTGTCGCCCTCGTCGGCGTTGCAGATGACGTATTTGCGGTCGGCCGCGGTCTGCGCCACCGTCTTCCACTTGATGCCGGTCGGGAAGCCTGCGCCACCGCGGCCGCGCAGGCCCGAGGTCGTGACCTCGGCAATGACGGCGTCCGGCGACAAGGTCAGCGCCCGCGTGAGGCCCTTGTAGCCGCCATGGGCGCGGTAATCCTCGAGCGACAGCGGATCGATGATGCCGCAGCGGGCGAAGGTGAGGCGGGTCTGCCGCTTCAGCCACGGGATCTCCTCGGTCAGGCCGAGCGAGAGCTTGTGCGAGGTGTCGGCGACGATGGCGTCGAGCAGCGACGGCACGTCGTCGGCGGTGACGGGACCGAAGCCGAAGCGGCCCTGCGCCGTCTCCAGCTCGACCAGCGGCTCCAGCCAGTACAACCCACGCGAGCCATTGCGCACGATCTCAATATCGACCTTCCGCTCCAGCGCCGCCTTGTGCAGCGCGTGGGCGACCTCATCGGCGCCGACGGCGAGCGCGCCGGCATCACACGGGACAAAAAGACGCACGCTCATCGCTGGGCCTCCGAGACGAGAGCATCGATCCGGGCTTCGTCGAGCCGGCCGACCAGCCGGCCGTCGATCATCGCCGAGGGCGCGGTCGCGCACAGGCCGAGGCAGTAGATCGGCTCCAGCGTCACGCGCTCGTCGGCGGTGGTGTTGCCCATGGCAATCCCGAGCTTGGCCTCGGCACGCGCCGCGAGCGCATCGCCGCCGGCGGCCTGGCAGGCCTCGGCGCGGCACAGCTTCAGCACGTGACGGCCGGCCTTCTTGGCCCGGAAATCATGGTAGAACGTGAACACGCCGTAAACCTCGGCGCGCGACAGGTTCAGGGCGGATGCGATCATCGGAATGGCATCCTCAGGCACGTAGCCGAACGCCTCCTGCAACGCGTGGAGGATGGGCAAGGTTGCTCCCTCCATCTGGCTATGTTCGGCGATGATCTCGGCGCCGCGCGCCGCGTCCCAACTTTCGTACACCGGCGTCATCCTGATCCCGATTCTGCGTTGCAAGCGTTTCGCACATCCAAATTGGAATTGCTCAAGATATCAATAAAGCAGTCCCGTGCTGCGATAGCGAAACGCAATCGTGAGATAGCTAGAAGTTGACGAAAAGCGGGCGCTCGCGCGACCGGCTCGCGGCCGCGTTTTACCGTGTCCGGGACCCCCTCGCCGTGATAGGGTTTCATAATGGCTGGTAGCGCCGAAAACGTGCGGAACCAGGCTCTTCAACCGCTGGAAGGCCGACCTCTTGATCGACAAGCTCGAACTGCTGCTGGCGCTGGCCAAGGAGCGTCATTTCGGCCGCGCTGCGGAGACCTGCGGGGTCACCCAGCCGACGATGTCGACCAGCATCAAGCAGCTCGAGGAGATCCTCGGCGTCATGCTGGTGCAGCGCGGTTCCCGGTTCCAGGGGTTCACGCCGGAAGGCGAGCGCACGCTGGACTGGGCGCGCCGCATCGTCGGCGACTTCCGCGCGATGCGGCAGGAGATCAACGGCCTCAAGGACAAGCTCTCGGGCGAGATCCGGATCGCGGCCGTGCCGACCGTGCTCGGCATGGTGGCGTCGCTGACGACGCCGTTCCGCGCCAAGCATCCGGAGGTCCGGTTCCGCATCATGTCGTGCACGTCGGCCGACGTGCTGGGCCTGCTGGAGAACCTCGAGGTCGATGCCGGGCTGACCTACATCGAGAACGAGCCGATCGGCCGTGTCCGCACCATCCCGCTCTACAACGAGAGCTACCGGCTGCTGACCGCGCCGGACGCGATGTTCGGCGATCGCGAGCAGGTGACGTGGAAGGAGGTTGGGCAGGTGCCGCTGTGCCTGCTGACGCCGGACATGCAGAACCGCCGCATCATCGACCGCGCGCTGAAGGCTGCCGGCAACGAGGTGACGCCGACCTTGACCTCGAACTCGCTGCTGGTGCTGTACACGCACGTGAAGACCGGCCGCTGGGCCAGCGTGATGCCGGCCAAGCTCGCCGAGACGCTGGGGCTCGCCGACAAGGTGCGCTCGATCCCGATCGTCGATCCCGTGATCAACTACCAGATCGGCCTCGTCATCCCGCAGCGCGACCCGATGACCCCGCTGATCGCCTCGCTGGTGCAGATCGCCCGCGAGGTCGCGCCGAGCCTGCAGGCGTAGGAATTGACTTCGTTTTAGGGTAGGCAAAGGCGCGGCCACGCGGCCAGCCGCAGCATCTTGCTCTCGCACGCGCCGCGCCCACCATCGGCGTTCGTCTGTGCCGAGATAGGGTGAGCACACGCCGCGTGCGGCGCCGCTTTGCCTAGCCATCGCTTTTGCGTGCCGTTGCGGGCTCAGCCTGCCGTCGTCGATGGCACCCGGACGACGTAATGTGCAGACTGCGCGTCATAACGACTGAGCAGCGCCTGCGCTGCTGCCGGCACGACGGCCTGCTCATGCGCGGCTCCTGCGAAGCGCTTGACGGCGTCCTTGTCGGTGAACGTCATGATCGTCATGAACTCCACCTCGGTCTCCAGCGGCCGGCGCAGCAGCTCGATGCCGGTGAACCCGGGAATGGCGCGGTCCTTGATCCCGGGGAAGATCGTCGAGCGCAGCAACGCCTCATAGGCATCGGCGTTCGCCGGGCTGGTCCAGCCGCGCCAAATTCGTTTCAGCATCTGATTGTCCTCCGCGATGATAGGGATCGGCCATCGCATGCGTCCGCAACGCGCGCTTGGCGAAAGTTGCTGTTCGCGTGACCTGGGCACGGAGCGGGCCGCCGTCTTGGAAACTTCAAGCTTGTTGGCTTAGAACAACGGATGGCACGACCCTATCTGGGTCGTGGAGAGGGTGAGCCGGTGACTGCGCAAGCGATGCCAGCCGATCAGTTCTGGTCGATCATCGGACGGACAGGTGCCGCATCAGTTGCTGACCCTGCCGCGCAGAGCGAGGCGCTCGCTGCGGCGCTCCGCGAGTTGCCGCTGGATCAGATCATCGGCTTCGAGGTCGCGTTTCGCCGCTATCTCAATCAGGCCTACAGCTGGGATCTCTGGGGCGCCGCCTATGTCATCCATGGCGGCTGCTCGGATGACGGCTTCGAGTATTTTCGCCGCTGGCTCGTGACGCGCGGGCAGGAGGTCTATGAGGGCGCCATGACTGATCCCGACAGTCTGGCACAGTTCGATGGCGCTTCGGGACCTGACGACACATGGGAATTCGAAGAGATCTACTATGTCGGCAACAGGGTTTTTCGCGACAAGGGCGGGGAGGGTGACGTCCGCGACCATTCCGAGCCGGAGGCCGGGTTAGGTGGACCTGGACCGGCCGGCGATCCCTTCGAAGAGGACGAGGCGCATCTGGCCGCGCGCTATCCGAAACTCTGGCGCCGCTTCGGGGAGAGTCCGTTGGGCTGACGCCGCGGCATGCAGACCTGCTCCGACCGGTACATGTGGGCATCACTGCCGCCAGATCCTCCGCCGTCATTCCGGGGCGGCGCGCGAAGCGCGGCGAGTCCGGAATCCATGTCGCCGCGCGGTCTGCCGCACGATGGATTCCGGGCTCGTGCTGCGCACGCCCCGGAATGACCGAGGAGGGAATGTTGCGTCAAACCCGACCGGGACGAAGTTGGAAGTGTTCCGAAAAATAAAAATCTCTTGCCAATTTTCGGAAATCATGGTTTCCTCTCGCCATCCCGCCTCAAGCAAAGGGGCGTTGCGCGCGATCGTCACGACACGCGAGGCGGGGAGGCGGTGGCCGCGAGGGCACGTAGCGTCTTCGGAAGGAGGCGCGGACGGACGGCGCTCTCGCGGACGTGAAATCGCAGCGGCCTGACACCCCGAAGCTGGTGTCTACCGCGCAATGCGCGAGCATTGTCGCGCGATGGTGGCCAACAAGCCGGCGCACCAGGGCGACTGCGTATAAGCGTGAAGACCATCGCGCAGGGAGGGCCGGGTTTGTCCGGCTGCACCTGTGGTACCTGCCGCCTGCATTTTTTTCGCAGGCGGGCCGCAGGCGTCAGCCGACGCCTGGCCTTCCCTGCGCCCTTTGCATTGTCCAGGGGCGTGATTGATCGCATCACTCGGGCGTCATGGGCCGCGAGACTGCGGACGTTTGTCTGTGCTGTTTGAGACGTGAAGCGCGAATGCCGGCGGGTCAGAACGGTGTCGTCCCAGGCGCGCCATGAGCACGCGGGGCGTGATCGTGCGTCAACCCGGGATGCAAGCGCTGCGGCCGTGGTGGGGTTGGAGATCCAATGTGTTGGGTCGTAGCCGCGAAGATGGTGTCCAATACAGTGCCCTCGCCCCTTGTGGGAGAGGGCATGTGCGGCCCCTCCACGCCTCGGTTGGGTGAGGGGTCTCTCTCGGCGAACGACGCTCGTGGAGAGAGACCCCTCACCCAACCGAATTCGCTGCCCTGTCCTACATGCCCTCTCCCACAAGGGGCGAGGGCGCAGTCATGTGCACCGCACTTGTGGCGGCAGTCCAAGCGCCAAGCTGTCGGCTCCCAGGCTGTGGGCTCCAGGTGCTTCAGCAGCGTGCGCGGCCTATGCCGCGACCGAGATGCTCGCCGTGGCCTTGTAGGCGTCGCGGGGGAGGGTGACGCGGACGACGGTGCCGCATTCGATGCGGGAGCGCAACCGCATCGAGCCGCCGTGGAGCTGGGCCAGCGAGCGGGCGATCGCGAGGCCAAGGCCGGAGCCGTGGTAGGTCTTGGTCATCTGGCTCTCGACCTGCTCGAACGGCCGGCCGAGCCGCGCCAGCGATTGCGCGGGGATGCCGATGCCGGTGTCGGCGATGATCAGCACGACCTTGTCGTCGAACACGCGGCTGCGCATCGTCACGCGGCCGCCTTCGGGGGTGAACTTCACCGCGTTCGACAGCAGGTTGACCATGATCTGCTTGGTGGCGCGGCGGTCGGCGACGACGGGGATGCTGCCCTCGATGTCGGCGTCGAGCACCAGGCTCTTGTCCTGGGCGCGGCCGGAGACGACGCGCAGCGACTCCGCCAGCGTCTTGGCGAGGTCGAGCGGCTCCATGTCGAGCTTCATGCGGCCGGCCTCGATCTTCGACATGTCGAGAATGTCGTTGATCACCTCGAGCAGATACTGACCGGAGGTCAGGATGTCGTGGCAGTACTCCTGGTACTTCTCCGAGCCGAGCGAGCCGAACATGCCCGATCCCATGATCTCGGAGAAGCCGATGATGGCGTTGAGCGGCGTGCGCAGCTCGTGGCTCATGTTGGCGAGGAACTTCGACTTGGTCTGGTTGGCTTCCTCGGCCCTTGTCTTCTCCTGCGAGTACTTCTCGGCGAGGTCGGCGAGCTCGATCGCCTGGCGCTCCAGCGCGGTCTGCGAGCGCTGCAGGTCGATCACGGTGGCGCGCAGGCGCAGGTCGTTGTCGACCAGCTTCTGCTCGTGCTCCTTGATGCGGGTGATGTCGGTGCCGACCGAGACGTAGCCGCCATCCTTGGTGCGGCGCTCGGAGATGTGCAGCCAGCTGCCGTCGTCGAGCTGCGCCTCGAAGGTGCGGCCGCCCGGCGCCTGCTGGCTGTTGTCGTGCAGGCGGGTGCGGATCTCCGGCATCTTGCCGACCTCGATGACGGTCTCGTAGGAGGTGCCCGGCGTCACGGCGGAGTCCGGCAGCTTGTGCAGCTTCTGGAAGTGCGAGTTGCACAGCACGAGGCGGTTGTTGGCGTCCCACAGCACAAAGGCTTCCGAGATCGTCTCGATCGCGTCGCGCAGCCGCAGATCCGCCTCGGCGGTCTTCTCGACCAGGCTCTTCTGTTCGGTGACGTCGACGGCGATGCCGATCAGGTGCAGGCCGGAATCGGTGGTGCCCTGGCTCAGCTCGCAGCGCACCCGCAGCCAGATCCAATGGCCTTCGGTGTGGCGCATGCGGAAGCTCTGGTCGATGTGGCGCAGCTCGCCGGCGACGAGCTGGTCGGCGATCGCGAACAGGTCGATGTCGTCCGAGTTCACCAGCGCGTTGACCTCGCCGAAGGTGAGCAGGTCGGTGCGGTTGTCGAGACCGAGCATCGCGAACATCGAGTTCGACCAGAAGATGCGGCCGCGCGACAGGTCCCAGTCCCACAGTCCGCAGCGGCCGCGGTTCAGCGCGGTGTCAATGCGGCCGCGCACGGCGTCGTTGATCAGGTCGCCTTCGCGGGCGCGGGTCGACTGCCAGTGGAAGGCAAAGCCAAGGATCAGGACGACGAAGCCCGTGGTCGCCGACAGCGTGATCGAGAGCGCGGCGTCCGAGCCCCAGATCGGCTCGATCTTCTCCTGGATCACGACGACGCGGCCGGGCAGGGCCTTGATCAATTGCGAGACGGCGAAGGCGGGACGGCCGTTCGGCAGCGTGATCTCGGTGACGGCGCCCTGGAGGCCGGGGGTGGCGAGCAGTTGCGCGGTCGAGATCAGGTCGAGGATACGGTCGTTCTCGCCGAGGGCGGCATCGACCGGGACGCGGGCGAGGATGCGGTGGTCGGCGCCGGTGATGATCACATGGCGGCCGGGCGCAACGCCCCAGGCGGGGATCAAGTCCGGCAGCAGGGTCTGAAGATGCTCAATGTTGGCCATGCGGTCGGGGCGCATCGCCAGATGACCGATGCGGTCCGCCAGCAGATCTGAGATCGCTGCGAGGTCGCGCTTGGTCGCGCCGCGCTTCTGCCGGCTGTGATCGAGCACCTGGACGAAGGCGCCGAGACAGATGGTGACGAGAAAGGCAATGATCAAAGTGGGGACAGCACGACGCAATACCGGCTCAGCAGTCAGCAGCCTTTGATAGGCCGGTTTCGCGATCGATTGCGCCAACCCCTTGATGGAATCAGAAGATTGGACGCACGCGTTCGCGGCATGCGCACGCGCCATGCTGTAGACCCCCGAAACTTTGCTTGGATACCCGAATTTCGAAAGAGCCCCAGCCGCTTCCGAATCAAGTCGATTTGAATCCAGATTTCTCGGGCTGTCGAGAGTCAACGATTTGGCAAAAGCTAATAAATCTTATCCAATGCGGATTTGCCATGGCGAAAAGCCGGCGAGATGAGTCCGAAGCGAGAACGCGGCGTGACATTAGGGCTTCAGCCATGAGGGCTTCAGCCATGCGGCGGCTCGGCGTGACTGATGACGCGCTTCACGGTCGGGAAGGTGCGCCGTATCCCGCGCTCGATATGGTCGACATTGTCGTGCACCTTGAGCACGCTCATCGACGGCGCGGCCCGGCAGTGGAAGTTGACGATCTCGCCGGCCTCGGTGTTGCGGACACGGACGTTGTGCACATCGTACATGTCGGTCTCGGCGGCGAAGCGCTGCAAGGCGTCGGCGATCAGCGCGACGCGCTGCTCGGGCGCATCGATGCCGAACGGCAGCTCGGGCTCGAGCGGCTCGATATGGGTGTCGACCTCGACGTCGGCGCCGAACTCGTCGCGGATGCTGCGTTCCAGCTCGTGGGCGATCGCATGCGCGGCGACCAGTGTCATGTCGCCGTCGACCTCGAGGTCGATGGCGACGATCAGGCGGCCGCCGATATCGTGGACGGTGACGTGGTGGATCGCGAGCCCGGAATTGCGCGCGATCACCATGATGCGCTCGCGGACGCTCTCATTGCTGAGGGCGACCGGCACCGTGGTGAAGGTGACGTCGGCGCCGCCGAGGCTGGCGTCCACCGCCGCCTGCGCATCGCGCTTGATCTCGTGGACGCGGTCGATCGGATAGGTGCGCGGCACCGTGACGGTGGCGTCGACGAAATGCGTGGCGCCGACGAGTCGCACCCGCAGCCGCTCGACGCCGACGACGCCGGCGACCGAACGGATCGCGACGTCGGCTTTCTCCGCCGCGCCATCGGGCGCCCGGTCGAGCAGTGTTTCTACCGTCGAGCGTGCGAGCCGCAGGCCGAGCACCGAGATCATCACGGCGACGGCGACCGCGGCGGCGGAATCGCCCCACCAGAAGCCGAGCGCTGTCAGGACGAGGCCCGCGATGACCGCGATCGATCCGAGCACGTCGGAGGCGAAATGCAGCGCGTCGGCGGCGAGCGCCTGGCTGTGGGTCTCGTGCGCGGCCCGGTGCAGGGCGCGGGCGCGCCAGAAATTGACGGCGATGTCGATCAGCAGCACCACGAACGGAATCGCCGAGAGCTGTGGCGGCGGCGCGGCTTCCCGCAACCGGCTGACGGATTCGACCAGGACGCCGCCGGCCAGCACGTAGAGCAGGGCGATGACGCCGAGCGCCGACAGGCTCTCGAGCTTGCCATGGCCATAATGATGCTCGTCGTCGGCCGGCCGGTCCGATACCCGAACCACCATCCATGTGATGACGGTGGCGACGACGTCGACGGCGCTGTGCAGCGCCTCGGAGACCAGTGCGAGGCTGCCGATCAGGATGCCGACGACGAACTTCGCCGCGGCCATGCTGGCGCTCGCCGCGATCGAAATCGCAGCGACGCGGGCCTTGCCGGAATCGACATGAGAGACGGCGTCCTTCATGGGCGCGGATTTAGCAGCCGATGCCGCGCCGTGAAAGCCGGCATCGCGCGGCAAATTCGTCTTTGCCGCGCACTGTTTCGATTGCGTCTAAATGTCAGAACATTGGGCTCACAACGTCACCACGATCTTGCCGAGATGCCTGTTCGCCTCCATGTGGGCGAACGCAGCGCCGATGTCGTCGAAGGCGAAGACGCGGTCGAGCGGCAGGCGCAGGGCCCGCGTTTCCACGGAGCTCCAGATGTCCTGCTTTACTTCGTCGAAGATCGTGCGGATCTCCTCGATCGAGCGGGTGCGGAAGGTGACGCCGACATAGGTGATGCGGCGCGCCGCGTGCAGGTCGAAATTGAAATCGGCATGGGTGCCGCCGAGCCGGCCGACATTGACGATCCGGCCGAGCACCTTGGTGGCCGCGAGGTTCTGGTTGGCGACGGCGCCCGAGATCTGGTCGACGATGAGGTCGACGCCCTGGCCGCCCGTCGCCTTCAGCACCTGGTCGACCCAGCCGGGATCGCCGGAGTCGATCGCGAGATCGGCGCCGAACTCCTTCAGTCGCTCGCGGCGCGTGGCATCGGTGGAGGAGCCGATCACGAGCGATGCCCCCTTCAGCTTGGCGATCTGCATCGCCATCAGGCCGACGCCGGAGCTCGCGCCTTGCACCAGCACGCTCTGGCCGGGCTGCAGCGCGCCGTTGGTGACGACGGCGTTGTGCATCGTGGTCAGCGCGATCGGCAGCGTCGCGGCCTCGTCGAAGTTCATGTTCGACGGCGCGTGGAACAGGCGGCCGTGATCGGCGAGGGTGTATTCTGCGAACGCGGCGCCGCCCGAGCCCATGACCCGGTCGCCGACCTTGATGCCCTTGGCGTCCGGTCCGAGCTCGGCGACCTCGCCGGCCCATTCCATGCCGAGCACGGTGCCGACACCGCCGGCGGCGCCGTGCGCATGTCCCTTGGTCATGCCGAGATCGGCACGGTTGAGGCCGCAGGCACGGACGCGCACCAGCACTTGCGTGCCCTTCGGCGCGGGTTTGGCGACGTCGGTGATCGCGGCGCCCTGGGCGCCATACACATAGGCTTTCATCGCAAGCAGTCCTGTCGGGCCAAAGCGAGCGGCGGGATCGAGCCGCCGCTCTTCACTGCGCACCGCCTAACAGGCGGCGCGCGGCTCCGACAAGACCTGGTTTGCGGTCAGACGGTTCCGCTGACCGGCGCAATGCCTCAGGCGGCGACCGGAGCTTCCGCTTCGTCGAAGGCCGAGGAGACGTCGCGCATGCTGATGACGCCGGCGAGCGCGAAGTCGACGATGACGGGAAGGTGGCGGATGTGGTGCACGTTCATCAGGTGCCGCACATGCTCGAGCGTGTCCTCGGTGCTGCAGGAGATCAGCCGTTGCGGCGAGATCAGCTGCGAGACCTTCAGGTTGACGCCGGCGGCGCCATGCTCGGCAATGGCGCGAACGACGTCGCGCTCGGTGAACATGCCGGCGGCGGTGTTGCCCTCGGTGCGGACGACGTCCTTGACGACGAGGGCGCTGACATTGCTGGCGCGCATCAGCTGTGCCGCGACGCCGACGGTCTCGTTCATTCGCACCGTGATCACGCGCGCCGTCTTGTTGCGCAGGATGTCTCCGACTTTCATGGCACCCTCCCGTTCATTTGGTTTCGACGGCAGAGAGTCTGGTATACGTTATGCCAGAAGTCAATGTCGTTTGATGGCTTTTTGTGCGCTCGGCCACCGGAAAAACACGTCAGCGACGCTGTCCAGGACGGTGCTCCCTGGCAGCCGGCGCCTCGTTTCGGCGCAGAAACAAAAAAGAGGCGCACCGGGGTGCGCCTCTCGAAGTCGCGGGAGGAAGGGGCTCATGCCGTCCGGACATCCTGCGCGGCCGGCTCGGCGGCCGAAGCCTCCTTGCCCAGGATGAAGGCGCGGCGCAGCGGCTTGATCACGAACAGCGCCATCAACGCCGCCGTCGCGTTCAGAGCGACGCCGATGACGAACACGGCCTGCCAGCCATATTTGGCCGAGACGAGGCTCGCGAGCGGGACCAGCAGCGAGGCGGTGCCCTTCGCCGTGTAGAGCATGCCGTTGTTGGTCGCGGCATATTTGCTGCCGAAGGTGTCGCCTGAGGTTGCCGGAAACAGGCTGTAGATCTCGCCGAACACGCCGAAATAGACGGCGGTGGCGAGCACGAACACGATCGGGTTGTGCCCGTAATTCGCCAGCGTCAGCAGCATCAGCGCGGCGGTGCCGAAGGCGATGAACATGGTGTGCTCGCGGCCGATCGTATCCGAGATCCAGCCGAACACCGGGCGGCCGAAGCCGTCGAAGATGCGGTCGAGCGAGATCGCGAAGGTCAGCGCCGCCATCTGGAAGCCGGCGAGCGTCACCGGCTCGTTGGCGATCTTGAAGTCGTGCGCGATCGGGGCGATCTGGGCCGCGGTCATCAGGCCGCCGGAGGCCACCATGACGAACACCAGATACATGATCCAGAAGATCGGCGTGCGCAGCACCTGCGGCGGGGTGTAGTCGATCTTGCTCTGCGGCAGGTTGAGCTGCTTCTTGCGGGCGGGCGCCGCCACGCTCGGCGGCCGCAGGAAGATCGCGAGCACGAACACGATCAGGCCCTGGCCGATGCCGAAGGTGAAGAACGCGCTCTGATAGCCGCTGGAGGCGATCATGCTGGCGATCGGCACCACGGTGAGCGCGGCACCGGCGCCGAAGCCGGCGGCGGTGGCGCCGGCGGCGAGGCCGCGGCGGTCCGGAAACCATTTCAGCGCATTGCCGACGCAGGTGCCGTACACGGCACCGGCACCGATGCCGCCGATGACGGCGCCAGCGTAGAGCAGAGTGAGGGAGTCGGCGTAGGAGTTCAGCACCCAGGCCAGCGAGATCATGACGCCGCCGAACATGATGACGACGCGCGGGCCGTATTTGTCGACGAACCAGGCTTCGACCGGCACCAGCCAGGTTTCGGTGACCACGAAGATCGTGAACGCCAGCTGGATGGCGGTGCGGCCCCAATGATATTTCGCATCGATCGGGTCGACGAACAGTGTCCAGCCGTATTGCAGGTTGGCGATCATCGCCATGCAGACGATGCCCATTGCGAGCTGAACCCAGCGGAAGCTGCTGGACTGTGCCTGAACAGGCGGTGTTGCCTCAGTGCTGGAAACCATGTGTCCTCCCAAGACGGCGCTTTCTTTCGGCCTGTCGGGCCGGGCGGCGGGGCCGTCGTCCGTCTGTGTTGGTATACTGGTATAAGATATCCCAGACGGCAATATGGCCTGCGACACGGGGTGCGACATGTTGCTTTGCACACAAGCCGCGCCGGTGCACCAAGCAAAAGAAAACGCTCGGCAAACTGCCGAGCGTCGTCAATCTGGAATCGTTCTATTTTTATTTTCGCTGCAGTGCGAAGCGTGCTCCTCAGAGCATCGACTTCTCCACCACGACCTTGCGCCACGGCTTGAGCACCGCGATCGACAGGATCGAGGCCAGGATGTTGGCGCCGGCCGCGATGATGAAGACGCGGTCCCAATCGCCCGACGACTGCTGCATGTAGTTCGCGATCGGCACCAGCAGCGCCGCCGTGCCTTTCGCGGTGTAGAGCAGGCCGGCATTGGTGGTCGCGAACTTGGTGCCGAACGTGTCGGTGCAGGTCGACGGGAAGAGCGAGTAGATCTCACCCCAGGCGAAGAACACGAAGCCGGAGAGGATTACGAACCAGACCGGATCATGACCGAGCATGTACAGCGCCCAGATGCCGATGCCCTCCATGCCGAAGGCGATGAACATCGTATTCTCGCGGCCGATATTGTCGGAGATCCAGCCGAAGAACGGACGGGTCAGGCCGTTGAGCACGCGGTCGATGGTGGCCGCGAAGGTCACCGCCGTCATGGTCATGCCGATCAGCGTCACCGGAACGTTGTCGACCTTCCAGTCGCCGGCGATCGGCTTGAGGTTGGCGGTGACCATCAGGCCGCCGGCGCCGACGATCACGAACATGAAGTACATCAGCCAGAAGATCGGCTGGCGCAGCACTTCGGTCGGATTGTAGTTGCGGCGGCTCTGCACCAGGTTCGCGTTCTGAACGACCGCGGGCACCTGGCCTTCCTTCGGTGCGAACAGGAAGAAGGCGAGGATGACGATGATGATGCCCTGTCCCAGGCCGAAATACAGGAAGGTGGTCTGGAAGCCGGAGTCGCGGATCATGGCCTGGATCGGCGCGACGGTCAGCGCCGAGCCGGCGCCGAAGCCGGCCGCTGTGATGCCGGCTGCGAGGCCGCGCTTGTCGGGGAACCACTTCAGCGCGTTGCCGACGCAGGTGCCGTAGACGCCGCCGGCGCCGATGCCCGCGATGATCATGCCGAGATAGTAGCCGTTGAGCGAGGTCGCGTAGGCGTTGATCATCCAGCCGATCGCGCAGAGCACGCCGCCGACGAGCACGACGATGCGCGGACCGTATTTGTCGACGAACCAGCCCTCGACCGGCACCAGCCAGGTCTCGAACAGAACGAACAGCGTGAAGGCCCACTGGATCGAGGCCCGATCCCAACCGAAGGTCTTTGCGATATCGGGGACGAAGAAGGTCCAGCCATACTGGTAGTTGGCGATCATCACCATCGCCAGAACGCCGACCGCGAGCTGCGTCCATCGATAGGCGTCACTTACTCTTGCAGATGCGGGCGCCCCCGCGTGAGCCAAGTCCGTCATGTTTCCTCCAGGCTGTCTATTTTGTCCTAACAGCTATGCGGAGTTTGGTATATGATATGCCAATAGACAAGCGGATTCATTGCGGCCGGGTTGGGCTGGTACGCCAGCCAGCGCAAAAAACCTCGCAGAAGCAAGGCAAATCGCTGCAGCGACAATACGACGCAGCAGGGGAAAATTGTAGCTCAACTATCGGAGTAAGGCGGGTTTAGGCGGCAGCTGCCCGCAACCGGCTATAGCCTTCCTGAATCGCCGACCAGAACAGCGCAATCAGTCCGAGCACCATGATGGTGCCGACCAGCCCATTCGAGAAGAACACGGCGAGCGAGCCCTGGGATCCCAGAAGTGACTGGCGGAAAGCCTCCTCGGCCTTGTCGCCGAGCACGATCGCCAGCACCAGGGGCGCGAGCGGATAGCCGCACTTCTTGAACAAATAGCCGAGCACGCCGAACACCAGCATCAGCACGACGTCGAACGTGCTGCTATGCACCGAATAGGCACCGATGGCGCAGAGCACCAGAATCAGCGGTGCGATGATGCTGAAGGGAATGCGCAGGATCGCTGCGAAGATCGGGACGCAGGTCAGCACGACGAGCAGCCCGACGAGATTGCCGAGATACATCGAGGCGATCAGGCCCCAGACGAATTCCTTCTGCTCGACGAACAGCATCGGGCCGGGCTGCAGGCCCCAGATCAGCAGGCCACCGAGCAGCACGGCCGCGGTCGGCGAGCCCGGCACGCCGAGCGATAGCATCGGCAGCAATGCTGCGGTGCCCGCGGCATGGGCCGCGGTCTCCGGCGCAACGACGCCCTCGATCTCGCCATGGCCGAACTTCTTGCCGCGCTTGGACACGCGCTTGGCGATGCCGTAGCTCATGAACGACGCCGGGGTCGCACCCGCGGGTGTAATGCCCATCCAGCAGCCGATCAGGCAGGAGCGCAGCGACGTCAGCCAATAGGCCGGCATCTCCTTCCAGGTGTGCAGCACGACCCGCAGGTTGATCTTGGCGTTGCCGCCGCGGAAGCTCAGGCCTTCTTCCATCGTCAGCAGGATCTCGCCGATGCCGAACAGGCCGATCACGGCGATCAGGAAGTCGAAGCCGTTGAGCAGCTCGGTGACGCCGAAGGTCAGCCGCAACTGGCCGGTGATGGAGTCGAGGCCCACTGCTGCGAGTGCGAAGCCGATCATCATCGCCGCGACGGTCTTGAACGGCGGCTCCTTGCTCAGGCCCACGAAGCTGCAGAAGGCGAGGAAGTACACGGCGAACTTCTCGGCCGGCCCGAATTGCAACGCGAAGCTCGCGACCAGGGGCGCGACCAGCGTGATCATGATGACCGCAAACAGCGCGCCGACGAAGGAGGAGGTGAACGCGGCCGTGAGCGCCTCGCCGGCCTTGCCCTGCTGCGCCATCGGGTAGCCATCGAAGGTGGTCGCGACCGACCATGGCTCGCCGGGTATGTTGAATAAGATCGACGTGATGGCACCGCCGAACAGGGCGCCCCAATAGATGCAGGACAGCATGATGATCGCCGAGGTCGGCGGCATGCTGAAGGTCAGCGGCAGCAGGATTGCGACGCCGTTGGCGCCGCCCAGGCCCGGCAGCACGCCGATGATCACCCCGAGCACGATGCCGAGGATCATGACCATGATGTTGAAGGGTTGCAGCGCGACGGCGAAGCCGTGAAAAAGGTTGGCGAGTTCTTCCATGCCAGCTGGTCCTGCAACCTGTAAGTCGAATGAAGTTTCTTGTTAAAGTCCGAGCCATTCCTCGACGGGCCCCTTGGGGAGGGGGACCATGAACCAGCGCTCGAAGATCAGATAGGTCACCACCGGCATCCCGATCGCGACCGCCGTGACGGTGAGCCATCCATACTTGCCGAGCCATCGCATGAACCAGGCGATGAAGATCATGGAGGCGAGGTAGATCCCGGTGAAGGGCAGGGCGCCGACATAGATCGCGGTCGGCACCACGACGCTCATGACCTGGCGAAGCTGGCCCCATTCGGCAAAGACTCCGCCGTCATTCTCGCGGAGTGTATTGCGGAAATTCATCGCGCTCGCAGCGACGATGAGCAGGCCGACATAGAACGGAAAGAACCCCGCGCGCGGCCCCTCGGCGCCCCAATTGATGCCCGCCTTCACGCTGCCGATGATCACGATGATCCCGAACAACGCGATGGCGAGCGTGACGCCGGCCTCGACCGCCTTGTGGCTGGGGCCGGCGGATCCTCCGTGACTACTCATGCGAGCCGCTCAGTTCGAGGCCAGGAAGCCGGCTTCCTTCATCAGGAGCTCGTGCCGCTTCTCTTCGGTCTCGACCCATTTGGCGTAGTCCGCGCCCGTCATGAAGGTGGTGTTGAAGGCGCCGGTCTTCATGAAGTCTTGCCATTCCGGCGTCTCCCGGACCTTCTTGAACAGGTCGACGTAGTATTCGATCTGGTCCTTGGTGGCCCGCGGCGACATGAAGATGCCGCGCAGCATCAGATATTCGATGTCGAGCCCCTGGGACTTGCAGGTCGGGATATCCTTCCAGGCCTTGCCGTCGGTGATCGGCTCGTCATAGCCCATCGGCTTGTCGTCGAACACGCAGAGCGGCCTGACCTTGCCGCCGCGCCATTGCGCCACCGCCTCGATCGGATTGTTGACGGTGGAATCGATGTGGTTGCCCACCAGCTGGACGGCGACTTCGCCGCCGCCCTTGTAGGGGATGTAGGTGAACTTGGCGCCGGTGGCCTTCTCCATGGCCACGGTGATGATCTGGTCTTCCTGCTTCGATCCGGTGCCGCCCATCTTGAGGGTGCCGCCGGCCTGCTTGACCGCGTCGATGTAGTCCTTGGCGGTCGCGTAGGGCTTCTCGGCGTTGACCCAGAGCACGAACTCGTCGAGCGCGAGCATCGCGACCGGGGTGAGATCCTTCCAGCTGAAGGGGATGCCGGTGGCAAGCGGCGTGGTGAACAGGTTCGACAGCGTGATGATGATCTTGTGCGGATTGCCGGCCGATGCCTTGACGTCGAGGAAGCCCTCGCCGCCGGCGCCGCCGGACTTGTTGATCACCACCAGCGGCTGCTTCATCAAATTGTGCTTGGTGACGATGCCCTGGATCGTCCGGGCCATCTGGTCGGCACCGCCGCCGGTGCCGGCGGGAACGATGAACTCGACCGGGCGGACAGGCTCCCATCCCGCCAGGGCCGGGATCTGCCCCGCCACCAGGGCAATGCCGGCCGCGAAGGCCACGCGTATGGAACGCTTCATCGACGCTTTCTCCCCTTCATTCCCGGATCGCGACGGCTTCTTCCGGCCGTTCTATCCGCTCAAACCACGACTCTATCTTGATACCAGTCCTTGCCATTGTTCAACCACAACGCGCTTCGGCCCTTTCCGCACCGCAGCAGGCGTGGCCGTCGAACCGGCAACGCAGTCATCGTCGCAGCATATCGATCGATCTGATTTTGGTATGAGAAGGCGACCGACCGCAATGAGGAGATCGGCTGGGATGCCTGGGAGGCCAATTTGTCGCAGCAGCGGGGTCGTCAAAAAGCAAAAGCCCCGGACGGTCCGGGGCTCTTGATTGGTCTTCGAGGTGGGGAGGACGCCGGCAGCGCGCTCCGGCCTCAGAGGCCGAAATAAGGCAGGTCGCCGTTGCGGTTAGCGGCGCGAGCACTGGTCATCAGCACGCGGTCGAGGGCGGCCAGGAAGCGGCCGAACAGGGACACGGGCTGAACGAGGGGGAGGGCAACGGTCTTGGCCATGGTTTGTCTCCTTCAGTGAGGCGGTATGACGTTCTGACTGAGGAGAATTTACGTATACCAGATGCCAGATGCAACGATCGATATTGCATAGCGGTATGAGCATTTTGCGATGCAGCAGGAATGTTACAATTGGGATTTCTTATTGAAACCGGCATTCTCATACTGAAAGTGCCGCCCAAAGCAGGATTGAAACGGGACCGAGGGATGGATGTGGCGCGGGAGGTACACTCCAACAATCGCCGACACGGGTGGGAACCCTGCACAATGGAACGCCGTTGATGCGCCAAAGCTGGACGGCGAGAAGAATGATCATTGATCCGTCGCGCCGTTTCAGGATGGAACAAATTATCGGCAGATTTGCGGGCGAAGGAGGGACCATGCGCGCCTTGATCCTGGCAATGTCCATCCTGACGGTCGTCGCGAGCGCCGGTGTTGCGAACGCCGGCCTTAGCAGCTCACCCCGTACAGCGACCGCACCCGCCGATCCCGCGACCGCCACCCAGGACGCCGATCAGCAGGACGCCAACCAGCAGACCGAGAAGCAGATCGGCCTCACCAAGACGAAGCGACGTGCCGTCCAGCGCGGACTGACTCGGCTCGGGTTCGACACCAGGCCCAACGGGACGTTCGATGACCAGACGCGTGCCGCCCTCTCACGTTGGCAGCAGGAGCGCGGCTATCCCGCGACCGGCTTTCTCGATGCCGCCCAATACAAGGTTCTGATGGCCGCGGCCAAGGAGGCTGCCAAATCCGACCGCCAAGCCCGCCGCAGCGCGGGGAGCCGTACGCGGCAGTCGCGAAGTGCGGGAGGTCCGATCGGCGCGATCGGCGGGGCGATGCATCGGGTGGTGGGCGGAATCTTCGGCAGGTAGCTCGTCCAACCGCGAACGGTTGCAAGACGCCCCGAGCAACCTGGAACGCCGTGTCCGGCGTCCTGGCAGATCGATCATGTCAACCCGCTGTCATCGTCCGCGAAAGCGGACGATCCAGTACGCGGCGACCTCGGTTCGATATCGTCTGCCGCGGCTTACTGGATGCTCCGCCTTCGCGGAGCATGACCGCAGTGGAGACGGCTCAAGCTCAACCCGGAGTTTTGTGCACTGGCATCGTATTCCAGGCAGGGCTATCGCATATGGCGATGCGGAGCTGTAGTGGCGAACGATCCTGCTCACCTGCTACTCCGTCTTGCCCGGCCTTGTCCCGCCTGCGCGGCCGAAGCCGCTTCGGCGCGGGGAAGGCCGTGTGCGTCGCCCTTTATCGGGCAAATCCATTCGGGATCGTGGTGAGAGACAATCTCGCCTTCGCCTACCGGGGATGGCAAGATGCGCAGCATTCTTCTCGCGACGGAGTCCTGCAGCGACCTTTCCGATTTCACCGAGCTGAAGCGTTCATGATGAAGATCATCAAGGGAGATCTGATCAAGCTCGCGCTCGACGGGCATTTCGATGTGATCGTGCATGGCTGCAATTGCCAGTGCACGATGGGGGCGGGCATTGCGAAGAGCATCAAGGACATCTTCCCCGAGGCCTATGCGGCCGATCTGTCGACGCCGAAGGGCAGCCGCGAGAAGCTCGGCTCCATATCGGCCGCGACCGTCACGCGCGCCGGCCAACAAATCACGATCGTCAACGGCTATACGCAATTCCACTGGCGCGGGGCTGGCGTTCTCGTCGACTACGCGGCCGTCAGGACGGTCATGAAGCAAGTGAAGCTCCGATTTGCCGAGCGCCGCATCGGCTATCCCAGGATCGGTGCCGGCTTGGCCAAGGGCGACTGGACACTGATCGCGCAGATCATCGATGCCGAACTCGAGGAGGAGGATCACACGCTGGTGGAATATCTCGCCTGAAAACGCTCGGTGGACTCGGCGCTCGATACCTCGCGCCACGCCAGGCTTGTGGGGGCCCTGCGGTTGCCTATCGAAACATCCAGAAATCGCCAACTGGTCCAGCCGGTTCTCTTTTGGGCGGCGCCAGCACGTCACCCAGACCTGGGTTGCCCGGCTGCGCGATCGCGCAGACTCTGGTCTGCAAGGTCTCGGTTTTCTTGTGGCCAGCCTTGAGCATATCCGCGACGTCAGGCGGAATTCTGCAATCGGTCGAATGAGCTTCGACATATTCGATCATCTTGAGTTCGGCCTGAGAGAAACTGCGAATGAGTTCACAGGCGTCTTCCGGCGTTGCGCGGCGCTCGGCGGCGGCCTTGATCAGCCGGCCGCGCCGCTCTGCCTCTGCGCGCAAGGGAAAAAATCCGTTGCAGACATCCGAAGCGCCGTCAGCAGCCGCTGGCGCGCTGTCGCCCTGCGGAGGGGTGGTGGTCTGCCCGGGCAGCGGCGCTGCAAATGCGCCCTGCGCGAAGGCGTGGCCAACGATCGGGGTCATCGCGGCTACGATGAGGCGTAAGATCAGGTGTCGTGCTGTCCGTGTGATCACGATCCGCGCTCCGTCCGCATTCACCTCGAAAGCTCCAGCCATTTGGCGCTATCCCGTTCGGTTTGTAAAGGCGCTGAGCAGACGACAGCTTTCCACACCCGGCGAGGTCTCAGGAGGCCAGTCCGTAGCAGCACCGATAGCGGATTCGGTCCAGCACTGTCCCCGAATCCTGAGTGCTCTCCGATCTCGGGGCCCTTAGCCGTTCAAATGTTAGATGCAACTACTCGTAGTTCTTTCCAGCGATCAGGAAGTCAGCGAAGCGGCGCCAAAGATTGTTTGCGGCGAGCCCCTGCTCGACTCCGAAGTCGGTGGCTTCTGCCCAAGCGGCTGCAGCTTCGAGGTAGGTTTCGATTCTGATGTTCTCCCAACCACCTGCATCGGGCCCCCAGGGTGAAGTCGGCTCCGCCTTCTCGCGCTTCATAGCAGACTCGCGGTCGGCCACCAGAGCGTGAACGAACGCCAGCAGTGAGCTGGCGTCTGTCACCGCTTCCAACTTCATCCTCAGTTGTTCGTCTGTGCTAGATCCCGACAAATCACCACCCGCATGTTCGAGTTCGGCCCGATTGCATTTGCACGTCATTCTTGCCAGCAAAGCACCTGGCTCAATACGAAAAGCCGCCGGACGATGTCCGGCGGCTTAATGTCAAGAGGGCAGTTGCGGCGAAGCTTGTGCCGCGCCTTGTCTTGTCCGGCTCCAGCCTTACTCCGCCGCTTCCTTGCGCGGCGGATCGAGTGCGCCGGAGTCGTGGATTTCGGCGACCTGGTGGTCGCTGAAGCCGAGGACCTGGCGGAGGATTTCGTCGGTGTGCTCGCCGAGCAGGGGAGAGCGCGTCACGTCCGCCGGGCTGTCCGACAGCTTGATCGGGTTGCCGACCGAGAGGTACTTGCCGCGGGTCGGGTGGTCGACCTCGACCAGGGTGCCGGTCTTGCGCAGCGACTCGTCCTCGGCGATCTCCTTCATCGAGAGAATGGGACCGCAGGGGATGTCGAACTCGTTCAGGATGTCCATGGCCTCGAACTTGGTCTTGGTCATGGTCCACTGCTCGATGCGGCCGAAGATCTCGTTCAGGCGCGGCAGGCGGGCGGCGGGCTTGGCGTAGTTCGGATCGGTCTTCCAGGTCGGCTCGCCGATGACGTCGCAGATCTTCTCCCAGACCGGGGCCTGGGTGATGAAGTAGATGTAGGCGTTCGGGTCGGTCTCCCAGCCCTTGCACTTCAGGATGCGGCCGGGCTGGCCACCGCCGGAATCGTTGCCGGCACGCGGCACGGCGTCGCCGAACGGCACGCCCTCGCCGAACTGGCTGTATTCCTTGAGCGGGCCGTGGTCGAGGCGCTGCTGGTCGCGCAGCTTGACGCGGCAGAGGTTGAGCACGCCGTCCTGCATCGCAGCCGTGACGCGCTGGCCCTTGCCGGTGTGGGTGCGCTGATAGAGCGCGGTGACGATGCCGAGCGCCAGATGCAGGCCGGTGCCGGAATCGCCGATCTGCGCGCCGGTGACCAGCGGCAGGCCGTCACGGAAGCCGGTGGTCGAGGCGGCGCCGCCGGTGCACTGCGCGACGTTCTCGTAGACCTTGCAGTCCTCGTAGGGACCGGGGCCAAAGCCCTTGATCGAGGCGACGATCATCTTCGGGTTGATCGACTGGATCTTCTCCCAGGGAAAGCCCATGCGATCGAGCACGCCGGGGCCGAAATTCTCGACCAGCACGTCGCACTTCTTGATCAGCTCGGTGAGGACTTCCTTGCCCTTCGGGTTCTTGGTGTCGAGCGTGATCGACCGCTTGTTGTGGTTCAGCATCGTGAAATAGAGGCTGTCCACGTTCGGAATGTCCTGCAGCTGGCCGCGGGTGATGTCACCCACGCCCGGACGCTCGACCTTGATCACGTCGGCGCCGAACCAGGCCAGCAGCTGGGTGCAGGTCGGTCCGGACTGGACGTGGGTGAAGTCGAGAATGCGAACGCCCTCGAGCGCCTTGGTCATGTGTTCCTCTCCGTATCGAATGGTCATCCCGCATCGGCGGGCAGGTGATGTCTCAGTCCACCCCCGTCATTCCGGGGCAGCCCGACAGGGCTGAACCCGGAATCTCGAGATTCCGGGTTCGATGCTCCGCATCGCCCCGGAATGACGAGAGGGATGGCTCTCGGTCGTGGCACAGTCCGATCAGCCTTACTTCTTCTTGGTCAGCACGCTCTGCGGATTGAGGTTGCCGATGCGGCCGCTCTCCGATCCCGCGGCGGGATCGATCACGGCGTTGATCAGGGTCGGCTTGCCGGAATCCATCGCCTCGTTGACGGCGCGCTTCAGCTCGTCCGGCGAGGTCGCGTTGACGCCGACGCCGCCGAAGGCCTCCATCATCTTGTCGTAGCGCGCGCCCTTGACGAACACGGTGGTCGCCGGATCTGACCCCGCCGAGTTCTGGTCGGTGCCGCGATAGATGCCGTCATTGTTGAAGATGACGACGCAGATCGGCAGATTGTAGCGGCAGATGGTCTCGACCTCCATGCCGGAGAAGCCGAAGGCCGAGTCGCCCTCGATCGCCAGCACCGGCTTGCCGGTCTCGACGGCCGCGGCGATCGCCGAGCCCATGCCGATGCCCATCACGCCCCAGGTGCCGACGTCGAGCCGCTTGCGCGGCTGGTACATGTCGATCACGCCGCGGGCGAGGTCGAGCGTGTTGGCGCCCTCGTTGACCAGGATCGCGTCCGGACGCTCCTTGATGATGGTGCGGAGCACGCCGAGCGCGCCGTGATAGTCCATCGGCGAGTTGTTGTTCATCAGCCGCGGCGCCATCTTGGCGACGTTGTCCTCGCGCTTCTTCTGCACCGCGCTCAGCCACTCGGCCGGCGCCTTGGTCCAGCTGCTGCCCATCGCGTCGGAGAAGGCCGTGACGACCGAACCGATGTCGCCGACCACGGGGGCCGCGATCTCGACGTTGGAGTCCATCTCCTTCGGCTCGATGTCGACCTGGATGAACTTCTTGGGCGCATCGCCCCAGCTCTTGCCCTTGCCGTGCGACAGCAGCCAGTTGAGGCGGGCGCCGATCAGCATGACGACGTCGGAATCCTTCAGCACCGTCGAGCGCGCCGCGCCGGCGCATTGCGGATGCAGATCCGGCAGCAGGCCCTTGGCCATGCTCATCGGCAGGAACGGCACGCCGCTCTTCTCGACAAAGGTCTTGATGGCTTCATCGGCCTGCGCGTAAGCCGCGCCCTTGCCGAGGATGATCAGCGGGCGCTTGGCGCTCTTGAGCACGTCCAGCGCGCGCTTGACGGAGTCGGGGGAGGGGATCTGCGCCGGGGCCGGATCAATCACCTTGACCAGCGAAGCGTGGCCTGCCTGCGCGTTCATCACCTGGCCGAACAGTTTGGCCGGCAGATCGAGGTAGACGCCGCCCGGACGGCCGGAGACCGCGGCGCGGATGGCGCGGGCGAAGCCGATGCCGATGTCCTGGGCGTGCAGCACGCGGAACGCCGCCTTGCACAGCGGCTTGGCGATCGCGAGCTGATCCATCTCCTCATAGTCGCCCTGCTGCAGGTCGACGATCTCGCGCTCCGACGAGCCCGAGACCAGGATCATCGGAAAGCAGTTGGTCGTGGCGTGCGCCAGCGCGGTCAAGCCGTTGAGGAAGCCCGGCGCCGACACGGTGAGGCAGACGCCCGGCTTCTTGGTCAGGAAGCCGGCGATCGCGGCGGCGTAGCCGGCGTTCTGCTCGTGACGGAAGGAGAGCACGCGGATGCCTTCAGCCTGCGCCATGCGGCCGAGGTCGGTGATCGGAATCCCCGGGACGTTGTAGATCGTATCGATCCCGTTCAGCTTCATCGCGTCGATGACGAGATGGAAACCGTCGGTGAGCTCCTCGTGGGTATCCGCCTCGGTCTTCATGGCAGTCTGCGGCATGCGCCTCTCTCCCTGGTCTTCATCGAAGGCGCATTCCGCGTCTTCTTCTGTTTGAACTTGTCAGCTGAATAATTCCTGGCCGTGCGTCTCGACATAGGTCGCGAGGCCCAGCGTATGATCACGGGCGCGCTTCTCGGCGAGCTCGGTGTTGCGCTCCTCCAGCGCCTCGATGATCGCAAGGTGCTCGGGCAGGGAGGCTGCGATACGGTCGGTGCGGCCGATCGTGAGCTGGCGATAGCCGCGCACGTGGAGCAGGATGTCGTTGGTCATGTCGACAAGCACCGGCGATTCCGACAGCGAGATCAGCGCCTGATGAAACGCGATGTTCGCCTTGGAATATTCCTCGATGTGCTCCTGCGGCGGGCGGTCCTTGCCGAAATCCTTGAAGTAGTCGCGCAGCGCCGAGATGTCCTTCTTGCGCGCGATCGTCGTGATCATGCGCGCGGCCATGCTCTCCAGCGCCGCCCAGGCGCGGATCATGTCGACGATCTCGCTCTTCGTTCGACGGACGACGACGATGCCACGGCGCGGCACGGTCTTCACGAAGCCGTCCTGCTCGAGCATCGCGATGGCTTCGCGGATCGGCGTGCGGCTGACACCGAGGCGCTCGGAAAGAGCGCGCTCGTCGAGCATCACGGGCTCGGGCGAGGCGTAGATGTCCATCTTCAGAATGGCTTCTTTCAAGGCCTCATAGGCCTTATTCTTGAAGCTCGTCTCCGGGGCGATGCGAGCGATCGCGATGTCGGCCTCGGCCATGATGGGCAATGCCTTGTTTGTTTTCTCTGTCGACAAGACCGATCTCCTCTCCTTGGGAGATCCTTGTTTACAGCATTTTGCGTCCAAGATTTTTGGCATACCAGATGCCAGACTGTCAAGCTGCGTGCTTTTTCAGCGTTTCCACATCTTCGTGGCGCTTGACAAAATTGGCTTCTGGCATACCAAATGCCATAAAGACGACTAATCCCTCAGGAGGAAGCCCCAATGTCTGACGCCATCCCGAATGCCAAGGCCACGATCCGAGACGTCCTCGATCGCGTGAAGGCGGATAAACGCACCAGCCTCACCGCGCCCGAGGGCAAGATCGTGTGCGACGCCTACGGCATTCCGGTGCCGAAGGAGGGACTGGCGAAGTCCGCCGCCGAAGCAGCCAAGCTCGCGGGCGATATGGGTTTTCCGGTCGTGATGAAGATCGTCTCGCCCGACATCCTGCACAAGACGGAAGCAGGCGGCGTCATCGTCGGTGTCAAGAATGCCGACGACGCGCAGAAGGCATATGAGACCATTCTCGCGAATGCGAAGAAGTACAAGGCCGACGCCAAGATCGAAGGCATCCAGGTGCAGCAGATGCTGACCGGCGGTACCGAGGTGATCGTCGGTTCGATCACCGACGGCTCGTTCGGCAAGCTGGTGGCCTTCGGCCTCGGCGGCGTGCTGGTCGAGGTGCTGAAGGATGTGACATTCCGTCTCGCCCCCGCGACCAAGGACGACGCCCTGTCGATGCTCGACGGCATCCAGGCGCATGAGATGCTGAAGGGCGTGCGCGGTGGCGATGCCGTCAGCCGCGAGGCGCTGGCGGACGTCATCGTCAAGGTGTCGAAGCTGGTCAGCGATTTCCCTGAGATCGTCGAGCTCGACCTCAACCCGGTGTTCGCGACCAAGAACGGCGCCATTGCCGCCGACGTCCGCATCGTCGTCGATTTCGACTACAAGCCCCGTCCGGCGCCGCGCTCGAACGAGGAAATCGTCACCGCGATGAACCGCATCATGAAGCCCCAGGCGGTCGCCGTGATCGGCGCCTCCGCCGAGGACGGCAAGATCGGCAACTCCGTGATGAAGAACCTGATCAACGGCGGCTACAAGGGCCAGATCTATCCGATCCACCCGAAGGCCTCCGAGATTCTCGGCTACAAGGCCTATAAGAGCGTCAAGGACGTGCCGGGCGTGATCGACACCGCGGTGTTCGCGATCCCCGCCAAGTTCGTCGCCGGCGCGCTGACCGAATGCGGCGAGAAGCAGATCCCGGGCGCGGTGCTGATTCCGTCGGGCTTCGCCGAAGCCAACGAGCCGGAGCTGCAGGCCGAGATCGTCGAGATCGGCAAGAAGTACAACGTCCGCCTGATGGGGCCGAACATCTACGGCTTCTACTACACGCCGGCCAATCTCTGCGCGACGTTCTGCACCGCCTATGACGTCAAGGGCCACGCGGCGCTGTCGTCGCAGTCGGGCGGCATCGGCATGGCCATCATCGGCTTCTCGCGTTCGGCAAAGATGGGCGTGTCGGCGATCGTCGGCCTCGGCAACAAGTCGGATATCGACGAGGACGATCTGCTCGCCTTCTTCGAGCAGGATCCGAACACCAACCTGATCGCGCAGCACTGCGAGGACCTCAAGGACGGCCGCGCCTTCGCGGAAGCCGCCAAGCGCGTCTCCAAGAAGAAGCCGGTCATCGTGCTCAAGGCCGGCCGCACCTCGGCCGGCGCCAAGGCCGCCTCGTCGCACACCGGCGCGCTCGCCGGCAACGACAAGATCTACGAGGACGTGCTGAAGCAGTCCGGCGTCATCCGCGCCCGCTCGCTGCGCCAGCTGCTCGAGTTCGCCCGCGGCGTGCCGGTGCTGCCGACGCCGAAGGGCGAGAACGTCCTCATCATCACCGGCGCCGGCGGTTCGGGCGTGCTGTTGTCCGACGCCGTCGTGGACAACGGCCTGTCGCTGATGGCGATGCCGCCGGATCTCGATGCGGCCTTCCGCAAGTTCATCCCGCCGTTCGGTGCCGCCGGCAACCCGGTCGACATCACCGGTGGCGAGCCGCCGATCACTTACGTGAACACGGTCAAGCTCGGCCTGTCGGATGAGCGCATCCATGCGCTGATCCTCGGCTACTGGCACACGATCGTGACCCCGCCGATGGTGTTCGCGCGCAACATGGTCGAGGTGAAGAAGGAGATGGAGGCCAAGGGCTTCGTCAAGCCGATGGTCGCCTCGCTCGCCGGCGACGTCGAGGTCGAGGAAGCCGCCGAATATCTCTACCAGAACGGCATCCCGGCCTACGCCTATTCGACCGAGCTGCCGGTCGAGGTGCTCGGCGCCAAGTACAAGTGGGCGCGCGGCGCGGGCCTGCTCTAAGTCATAGTGACGCGAATGCCGCTCCGGCCCTGGCCGGGGCGGCACTTTATTTGATAGCGTGACGAAGCAAGATCCGTCCGTCCTGCAACGACGCCGCCTGTAACGGCCGCGCAGAGAGGCGCCACGTGATCCGTCGCAAGACGATTGAGCCACGCGCGGATGCCGCGGCCGAGCCCCGCGACGGCGGTGTGCAATCCGTCGGCCGCGCGCTGCAGATCCTGGAAATTCTCGCCGAGGACGACGAAGGCTATCGCCTGAGCGATCTCGCCGTGCGTGCCGGGCTCTCGACGTCCACCGTCCATCGCCTGCTGACGACCTTGGAGAAGCGCCGCTTCGTCCAGTTCGACCGCATGGAATCGAAATGGCACGTCGGCGCCCAGAGCTTCGCCGTCGGGGCGACCTTCACCCGCCGGCGCAATTTCGTCGCGCTCGCCATTCCCTATCTACGAAGGCTGCGTGACCAGTCGCGCGAGACCGCCAATCTCGCCGTCGTCGACGACGAATCCTTGATGGTGCTGCTGCGGCTCGACAGCCGCGAGATCATGCGCTCGCTCACGAAAGTCGGCGGCCGTCTCTCGATGGTCACCTCCGGTATGGGCAAGGCCGTGCTCGCGACCTATTCCGACGACGACGTCAACGGCATCATCCACCGCCAGGGCATGCCGCGCCTGACCGAAAAATCCATCATCCGGGCCAGCGACCTGTTCCGCGAGTTGGAGACCATCCGCCGCCAGGGCTACGCCGTCGACGACGAGGAAGCCCGCCTCGGCCTGCGCTGCATCGCCGCCGTCGTCCACGATTCCTGCCGCGAGCCGCTCGCCGCGATTTCGGTCTCGGGCTTGGCGAGCCGGCTGACGGAGGAGCGGGTGCCGGTGGTGGGGGGAATGGTGCGGGATATTGCCGCGGAGTTGACAGCGGCGCTGGGGGGAGGGGCACCGCCCGGCGGCAGTCAGGCCCGACAGCCCGATTGACCGCCGCACACGCAGTGCCGACAATCCGCGCTGTCGCTCCGCCGCATCACCGAACTCCGGACATGGCAGAAAGGAAGCCAGGGAGTGAGATTGGGAGATCTATCCTCGAATCGAGCCATCTATGTTTGTCAGCATGTCTTCGACAAGTCGCGTGGTATGGACTACGTCCACTATGATGCCGAAGGCGACATACTGATAACATGCTCCGGGGATGATCATGATTTCCGTGACCCGGCCGAAGTTCACGTGGTTGGTCTTGGACACCTTTTGTCTCGGGATCCGACACTCAACGATCTACCAGATCTAGCGAAGGGCGATTGGGCCGATCGGAGCGGTCGGGGACAACCCTGGCGAAAGCACGATAACCACACGTAGTCGCCTCCGCGAATCCGCCGTGAGATGCGGCCCAGGAGCTCTCCACGCCGTCATTCCGGGGCATCGCGAAAGCGATGAGCCCGGAATCCATAGCCCCGAGCGGCGGAGTGGCGAAGACACGCGCCATGCCCATCTCGCGCCTCATGGCCGCTCGGGGCTATGGATTCCGGGCTCGTTCGCGCTGCTTCAAAATGGCTTCGCCATTTTGCGCGCGAACGCCCCGGAATGACCGTGGGTGGAATGAGAGCCCGGGCAACCAGTCGTGATGTCTCGTCTGCGGGAGCGCAGCCAACACCATCAGGATCGGGACCGCCGCCATGGTCCTGCTGCCCAAGCCGTCATCAGCTCCGCCGACCTATTTGGGCTTGCCGTCGCCTCTTTCGCGCGCAACGATCCTCCGCGGATCGCTGCAACCCGTCCAAGGGAGTCTGCCATGACCAAACTCACCCGCTTCTCCGTCGCTCCCCTGCACGGCATGACGCGACGGCTCGCGGATGTCGCCTCGGGCCGGGTCGCGCCCGATCTCGTGATCACCGGGGCGCGGGTGCTGTCGACCTATTCGGAGCGCATCCTGCCGGGCCGCGAGCTGTGGATCACCGGCGGACGCGTTGCGGCGGTAAAGCCGGCGGGCGCGCATAAGGCGCTTGCGAGCGGCTTTGCCACCTACGACGCCGCCGGCGGCATCATCGCGCCGGGGCTGGTCGATCCGCACATCCACATCGAATCCTCGATGGTGACCGCCTGCGCCTATGCGGAAGCCGCACTGCTCAACGGCACCACGACGATCTTCTGCGACAGCCACGAGATCGGCAACGTGATGGATGTCGCCGGCGTCGAGGCGATGCTGGAGGATGCGCGGCAGGCGCCGCTGTCGATCTTCCTGACCGTGCCCTCGACGGTGCCGGCGACCTCGGCGGCGCTGGAGACCGCCGGCGGCGATCTCACGCCGGACAAGATCGCCGGCCTGTTCGATCGCTGGCCGGAGGCGGTGGCGCTCGGCGAGAAGATGGATTTCGTGCCGGTCTGCATGGGCGACGAGCGCAGCCACGCCATTCTCGCAGCCGCCCTGCAGCGCGGCCGGCCGGTGTCGGGCCATGTCTATGGCCGCGACTTCGTCGCGGCCTATGCCGCAAGCGGCGTCACCGACACGCATGAGGCGATCGACCGCGACATCGCCGACGACCTGCTCGATGCCGGCGTCTGGATCTTCCTGCGCGGTGGGCCGCCGACGACGCCGTGGCACAGCCTGCCGCAGGCGATCCGCACCATCACCGAGCTCGGCGCCTCGCACAAGCGCACCGCCGTCTGCACCGACGATCGCGACGCCGACGATCTGATGCTGTTCGGCTTGGACTGGGTGGTGCGCGAGGCGGTGAAGGCCGGCATGTCGCCGGAGCAGGCGTGGTCGATGGGCTCGCTGCACGGCGCCACGCGCTTTGCCATGGACGGCGAGATCGGCGGCCTCGGCGGCGGCCGCCGCGCCGATCTCGTGCTGCTCGACGACGGTCTCAAGCCGCAATCGACCTGGTATGGCGGCGAGCTCGTCGTCGACAAGGGCCGGATCACGCCGCGTCTCGATCAGGCGCTGTCGCAGCGCTATCAGTACCCGAAGGCGGCCTATGCCACGGTGAAGCTGCCCAACCAAATGACGCTGACACCGGAGCTGCCGGCCAAGGCGTGCACCATCAACGCGATCAAGACGGCGCTGCCGGGCATCACGCTGATCCATGAGAAGGTCGCGATCGAGCCGGCCAACGACTGGGACACGCTGTTCGCGCGCCACGGCCTCTGCTTCGTCGCTGTCATCGAGCGTCACGGCAAGTCGGCCGGCAACGTCGCGCATGGCCTGTTGAAGGATTTCGGCCTGAAGCGCGGCGCCGTCGCCTCCAGCGTCGGCCATGACAGCCACAACATCATCGTCGCCGGCACCAACGAGGCGGACATGCAGACAGCGGTCGCCGCGATCGGCGCGCAGCAGGGCGCCGTCTGCGTCGTGGCCGACGGCCAGGTGCGGGCGATGGTTCCCTTGCCGATCGCCGGCCTGCTGTCGGACAAGCGCGTCACCGCGGTCGCCGATGAGGTGAAGCTCTTGAAGACAGAATGGGCCGAGGCGGGCTGCACCATCCCCTACATGGGCTTCAATCTGATTCCCCTATCGGTCATTCCGGAAATTCGTATCACCGACAAGGGCCTCGTGCTGGTGCCGCAGATGGAGCTCGCGCCGCTGTTCGAATAGGAGGATCGCGCTGCGAAGCTGTTAGGACATGTCAGCTGTTTGTCGCCCTAACTAACTGAGCCATCCGCTGTTTTGCCGAGCGTACCGCATCGTGGGAAAAATCGACGACTGAATTGAGATCATCGCCGTCAGCAGCGACCCTCGCGCATCAACCAAACGGGAGACGCGAGATGGCGAAGATGCGGGCGATCGATGCTGCGGTGCGGATCTTGGAGAAGGAGGGCGTCACCTGCGCCTTCGGCGTTCCCGGTGCGGCGATCAATCCACTCTATTCGGCGCTGCAACGGCGCGGCTCGATCCGCCACATTCTCGCCCGCCACGTCGAGGGCGCCTCGCACATGGCCGAGGGCTACACCCGCGCCAAGGCCGGCAACATCGGCGTCTGCATCGGCACGTCGGGCCCGGCCGGCACCGACATGATAACCGGGCTGTATTCGGCGATCGCGGACTCCATTCCGATCCTCTGCATCACCGGCCAGGCGCCGCGCGCCCGGCTCTACAAGGAGGACTTCCAGGCCGTCGACATCGAGCAGATCGCAAAGCCCGTGACCAAATGGGCGGTGACGGTGCGCGAGCCGGGCCTGGTGCCACGCGTGTTCAGCCAGGCCTTCCACATCATGCGCTCGGGACGTCCGGGCCCGGTGCTGATCGACCTGCCGCTCGACGTGCAGCTCGCCGAGATCGAGTTCGACGACGACACCTACACGCCGCTGCCGGTCTACAAGCCCGCCGCGAGCCGCAAGCAGATCGAGAAGGCGCTGGAGATGCTCAACGCCGCCGAGCGTCCGTTGATCGTCGCCGGCGGCGGCATCATCAACGCCGATGCCAGCGATCTGCTCGTCAGCTTCGCCGAGATCGTCAACGTCCCGGTCGTGCCGACCCTGATGGGGTGGGGCGCCATTCCCGACGATCACGTGCTGATGGCCGGCATGGTCGGTCTCCAGACCAGCCACCGCTACGGCAACGCCAATTTCCTGGAGTCCGATTTCGTCCTCGGCATCGGCAACCGCTGGGCCAACCGCCATACCGGCTCCTTGGAGACCTACACCAAGGGCCGCAGCTTCGTGCATGTCGACATCGAGCCGACCCAGATCGGCCGCGTCTTCAATCCCGATCTCGGCATCGTCTCCGATGCCAAGGCCGCGCTGGAGCTGTTCATCACGGTGGCGCGCGAGTGGCGCAAGGCCGGAAAACTGCGCGAGCGGCAGGCGTGGCCGGCGGCCTGCCAGGACCGCAAGCGCACGATGCTCCGGCGCAGCGATTTCGACCAGGTGCCGATCAAGCCGCAGCGCGTCTATCACGAGATGAACAAGGCGTTCGGCCGCGACACCTGCTATGTCAGCGTCATCGGCCTGTCGCAGATCGGCGGCGCGCAGTTCCTCAGCGTCAACCATCCGCGCCACTGGATCAATGCGGGGCAGGCCGGCCCGCTCGGCTGGACCCTGCCGGCCGCGCTCGGCGTCCGCGCCGCCGATCCCAGGCGCGAGATCGTCGCGCTCTCCGGCGACTATGACTTCCAGTTCCTGATCGAGGAGCTCGCGGTCGGCGCCCAGTTCAATCTGCCTTACATCCATGTCGTCGTGAACAACGCCTATCTCGGGCTCATCCGTCAGGCGCAGCGCGGCTTCTCGATGGACTATCAGGTCCAGCTGTCGTTCGAGAACATCAATGCGCCGGAGGTCGGCGGCTACGGCGTCGACCACGTCGCGGTCGCGCAAGGCCTCGGCTGCAAGGCGATCCGCGTCACCGATCCGCGCGACGCGCAGGCGGCGTTCGCCACCGCGCGCGAATGGATGGCGGAGTATCAGGTGCCGGTCGTGGTCGAGTTCGTGCTCGAACGCGTCACCAACATCGCGATGGGCACGGAGATCGACAACGTCGTGGAGTTCGAGGAGGTGCTCGATCTGCCGGTGGACGAGACCCCGGCCGAGCCGCAACGCACATTGCTGCCGGCTTGATCTCAGCGCACCCCGATCATCGAGGACCACGACATGCCGCGCTTTGCCGCCAACCTCACGATGCTGTTCAACGAGCTGCCGTTCCTGGAGCGCTTTGCCGCCGCCAAGGCGGCCGGCTTCAGCGGCGTCGAATATCTGTTTCCCTACGACTTCGACAAGGCGGAGCTGCGCGAGCAGCTCGCGCGCCACGGCCTGACCCAGGTGCTGCACAATCTGCCCGCCGGCAACTGGGCCGCCGGCGAGCGTGGCATCGCCATCCTGCCCGACCGCGTCGACGACTTCCGCGACGGCGTCCGCCGCGCCATCGAGTATGCGAGAGCGCTCGACTGCCGCCAGCTCAACTGCCTCGTCGGCATCGCGCCCGACGACGCCGATCCGCGCGAGCTCAACCAGGTTCTGGTGCGCAACCTTCGCTTCGCTGCGACCGCGCTGAAAGCGCAGGGGATCAAGCTGCTGATCGAGCCGATCAACACGCTCGACATCCCCGGCTTCTTCTTGAGCCGCACCGCCAAGGCGCTGCAGCTGATCTCCGAGGTCGAGTCCGACAATCTGTTCGTGCAATACGACATCTACCACATGCAGATCATGGAGGGCGATCTCGCCCGCACCATGCAGAAGCACCTCGCCCGCATCGCCCACATCCAGCTCGCCGACAATCCCGGCCGCCACGAGCCTGGAACCGGGGAGATCAACTATCCCTTCCTGTTCCGCCATCTCGACGCCATCGGCTATGCCGGCTGGGTGGGCTGCGAGTACAAGCCGCGGGCAGGGACGGCGCAGGGGCTGGGCTGGCTGATGGACGGCACGCTCGCCCCGGCGAGCTGAGCTGAACAAGGGGCCATGCGGCCCGGATGATCGCGCAACACCACGTCAGGCGATTGCGCCGGCACCGAACCGCGCTCCCTCGTCATTCCGGGACAGCCGCGCAGCGGCTGAGCCCGGAATCCATAGCCACGAACGGCAGATGCAGGACGAGCTGAGGCCACGCGCAGCGCGCGTCATCGCAGACAGGCGTGGCTATGGATTCCGGGCTCGCGCTGACGCGCGCCCCGGAATGACGGCGGGAGAGCACTTTCGGTTGACGAAACAGTCATTTGCATTCGGCACCGCTCCCGGACAGATGAAGAGCAATGGAAGCCACGCTAGGTCCCCGATGTCATCTGCCGCAACCGTGTTTGCCCAATCCTTCTTCCACGGAACACGCGCCGACCTGCGGCCGGGCGACCTGATCGCCGTTGGACATTCGTCCAATTTCACCGACGCGGAGCCGCTGTCCTGGGTCTACTTCACGGCCACGCTGGACGCGGCAATCTGGGGCGCCGAGTTGGCTGCCGGTGACGGACGGGGACGGATCTACGTCGTCGAGCCCACCGGTCCGTTCGTCGACGACCCGAACCTGACGGACAAGAAGTTCCCGGGAAATCCGACGCGGTCTCATCGATCCCGCGCGCCGCTGCGCGTCATTGCCGAGGTCGTCCTTTGGCAGGCGCACGCGCCGGAGGTGGTGAGGCAGATGAAGGAGGGCGTTGCGCGCGCGATGACCGAAGGGCCGGGCATCATCGACTGAACGGCGCGGCGGCATCGCAATGGCGTCGACCGTTGCGCCCGATGGCTGATTGCGGACGCTGCGACGCGCTCGCCACGCCGGCGTCCAGAACATCGAAAAAGTCCGGTGGCAAGTGGCGTTCGAACTCGCGTCGACGCACGAATTCTCCTCCTCATGAGCCGAGCCTATCGCCGAGAGGCGATGGTCGGACCCGTCGTCCACGATTGATCGGCGGCGCCGCTCGGCAGCGTCGCTCGCCGTTCGGCGACGGCATGGTTGAAGAGTTCGAGGACCAGGCCGAATGCCGCCAGGTCCTCCTGTTCGATGGCGCCATCGTCATAGTCCTTGAGGGTCTCGGCGATGATCCCGTCGACCTCGCGCTGCCAGGTCAGCAGATCCTGTTCCGACCCGGCATTGCGCACCTCCGACACCGCGGCCAGAACGCGGTTGCGGCCGCTGGTGTCGTCCTCCGGTTCATCCCGGTTCAGATAGCGGCGCAGCCATTCGGCGGCCGAACCGATGCCGGACAGGACGAGCAACGCGAACCAGAAGTAGTCGCTGTATTTGTCCAGGAAGGTTCGCTCGGTGCCGTTGATCACCGCCGCAGCGCCGCGATGCACGGACGGCTCGGTCTCCTTCTCGGTGTCGGGCTTCATGATGTGCGACGCGCCGGCGAGGCCTTGCGTGATCGTGTCGCGGACCGCGAAAAGCTGTCGGTAGAAGGCCGCCGCCTTGGCTTCGGAAAGCCCCTTCTTGGCCAGGATCAGGTGATTGACGCTGATCGTGTCGACCTTGTCCTCCGGCCAGGCCGGCTTCGCGTTGAAGACGCTGGCCGGAATTTCCTCGGCCTCGTAGCGCGGATGCTTCAGGGCGATGGCCTCCGATGCGTCGATCGGAAGAAACGTCGGAGCTCCGCGGGCCCGGGAGGTCGCGGTGATCGCGTCCGCCGTGATCTTGCTGTCGAGCGGACCGACGGCGAGATACGCATCGAGGGTGGGGTCTTGCGCAAGCTTCTCGATCTCGTCTGTGCCGAATTGAGCCGTGGCAACCTTATCGGGCGGCACGCCGGCCCCCTCCAGAATGGCCTGGAGCACCGCGACGTTTGCTCCGGTCCGGCCGATGATGCCGACCTTGCGACCCGCCAGATGGGCGATATCGGCGATCTTGCCGCTGCCCTTCGGCTTGGATTCGCTGCCGCGTCGTCCGGAGGGCGACCACAGCACGACATAGTTCTTGCGCAGGACCGCGAGCGTCTGCGCGTCCGGCGGCATGCCGAGGTCGCCGCGGCCGACCGCCAGATCGGTCTTGTCGGCGGCGAGCAGGGCGAGGGATTCAGCCGCTCCCGCGGTCGTGATCGGGGCGAGCCGGACGGTCCTGCTTTCCTCGCTGAACGCGTCGGCCATCGCCTGGACCACCTTCTGGTCGTCACTCCCCGCCGGTCCGACGGCGATCCGAAGCGTCTCGGGCTGCAGGATGTAGACCAGGCCCGCCGCGGCGGCGCCAAAGGCGATGAATCCCAGGGCCAGCACGATCAGCAGCCGACGTTGGCGGCGATCGTGAGCATTCCTGACCACATCGGACGATGACATCAGCGGACCCTCTGAGAAAACGCGTGGCGGCTCCAAGCGCACTGGAACTTGGGCGAACCGGTGTCAACCCGGAATGTTCCGCCGCTCTGGCGAGAGTTGATGAAGGCAAGCCTTGGCCGGGTCACTTTGGATCAATAGCTGACGTCGTGAACGCTCGCTTGAGTGGCAGTCGGCGAATGACCAATCGCAAGCCATTGACGGTTGGTTCGGCCGCCGTGCGATCGGGTAGCTACCGGTATTTTCTCAATTTGTTGCGAAAGAATGCGAACAGGCCCGTAACATCTGCACTCAGTCAGACGTATTTTTGGAGTCAGTTTGGGAGAAGATCATGCCAAGCCGTCGCTCGATACTGGCTCACCAACTCACGACTGCACCTTAGAGTCGTCGATCTTGCTGTGTCGTCTTGCGAGACAACATCCGCGACGTTCCGAGCGAGAGGGCCTCGACATTCTGGCTGGATTTTGAGGAAACGCTGATGCTTGTGCGTCGTACAATACCGGCTTTCTTGATGTTCGCGGGGCTTCCGCTGGCGTGCGCAACCGGTGCGCAACGCCTCCCTGATACCGAGGTGACGCGTGTTGGCGAATTCACCGCCTATCTTATCGATCCCACGACTCGTTACGACCACGGTGTGCTCGGAGACGCCATCGAGGCAGGCGGCTTTGTGGTCGAACGTAATGGCCGGCGGCTTACCTATCGCCTACCGAAAGATGCCGTGTTCGAAGATCGACGCGTGCGGCTCGCCGACCTCGACGGCGACGGTGTTACCGAAGCAATCTTAGTGAAATCATACGTGCGCCGCGGTGCGGCCATTGCGGTCTTTACACTTCGCAACGGGATAGAGCCCTTGGCGGAAAGCCCGGCGATCGGTAATGGCCACCGTTGGCTCAATCTGGTCGGCGTTGGGAATTTCACGGGGACCGGCGAGATGACCATCGCTGCGGTGTTGACGCCGCATCTTGAGGGCTCGATGCGGCTCTACCGGCTCGAATCCGGCAGCCTGGTCGAGATCGCGCGTATTGATGGTTTTACCAACCATATCCTTGGCAGCCGCAATCTCGATCTTGCGCGACTCCATGACATTGATCGGGATGGGACGCCGGATGTCGTTCTGCCGTCGCTGGATCGTCGCGAGCTAGCCGCGGTGAGTTTCCGCGCTGGCAAGGCTGTACAAATCCGCCGGGTGTCATCCGTTGGGCCTATCGTCGCGGTCGACAGTGTCTTAGGCGGCGTCGCAACTGTGACTCTTGAGAACGGCACACGCGACACGATTGATCTCAACGCTGAAGGACGCTGAGTGGGGACTTTCTTTCGGCAGCGCGACGCAATGCAGTGATCGCCTCGATGCATAGCCGGCCCCTGTCAAAGGTACCTTATCGGTCCTGTCCTTTGAAGGGCTGGGATGTTGGGCCTGGACGTCCTGCTTTCCGCGCCATGGCCGCTTCGGGTCATAAGCAGCTTGTCGGTTCTCTGATCGCCGACGTCCGGTGGGGGCCACCTGCGGAGATAGCGTAGCCTTCGAGTTTACGATCGGATCGCATAATATGCCGGTTGGCTTTCCTGCGCTCGCGTAGGTTGCCGCGTGCGAAATCACGAAAGACTTTCCTATGTTGCGCAGTTTGGCGGGTTCGGTGGTCGTGATCTTGGTATGCGCCATCACCTTCGCGGCGTTCTACCTAAGCATGGAGGCGGCGAAGACGCGGGTATCTGTTTGGCGAAGAGGCTCGACCTACTGGTTCGTTCGTTCGAACGGACTCGGGGGCGACCTAGGAAGGGCGCGGCTTCTTTGGATGGAACGGCTCGGGTACGACGAACCCGAAGCGACTATCATCGCAAACTATGTATGGCGTGCCGGGCGTTGGGCCTTAATCGGCAACTTTGTCTTGTTTGCGATTGCAGGTGCCATTTTTCAATTCTTTAGGCTTTAGGTTGGTCTGCTTCGGGGTCAGAAGCTGACATGTGGCGACATGCGCAAGAATGGTCACAAATCGCTCACAAGAAAGGGGCGTAGCGTCAGACAGGATCAATTATCGAAAAAGTCTGGAGGTAGGATGCGTTCGAACTCGTGTCGACGCACGAAATCTCCTCCCGGACTGCGCGCCCACACTTCCACCAACTCCTGCAGGATCCACGTCATAGCCAAACCGTCGCACTGCCCGGTCTGGTGATCGTGAAATGGCGGATCATCGGAGAGATTGTTCAGTACGCCCAAGTCGGTCGCTAACTCTTGGACGTCTTGAGACTTGGGAATAATACCGACGAGATAGGGTCTATTGCACGCTTGGCAGGCGACGCGAGCGAGCACGGACACATCGTTATAGATTGAAAGTTTGCGAGGCCCAAAAGGCAGATAGCGAGGAACTCCATCATGAAACCATGCCGGCAGCTCCGCTATCTTGCTTTCTATGTCATAGTAGGAGATGCGCATCATCCAGCCCGAGTTCATAGGTTAAACGCCAATCCTAGCCACGACATTAGCGCTTGGCCAGCGCCCCAAATGCGAAACGCTCGACCTGCGCAATTCCAGTCGGCTGACCGCCCCAGAGCAGACAATCAAAGTGGCGGCTCGCCACTTCGCTTATGGGCCACAAGCAGACATTCACAGTCTCTTAAGCCCGTGAGGACCAGCGCCGATTGGGCATATTCACAAGATAGTGCCACTTTGATACTCCTCGCGGCATTGAGCAACTCCATAGGGATTTGACTTCGTTCTCTGCCTGCGGGTGCAAATGTGGTTCAGAAGAAAGTCGCCCCTCGTCTTTTTGTGGTATTTGCGCGTGAAGCACATGAAGCCGTCATCTTCCGTCGGGGTCCGTCGGACTGGTTTCATATCGTTCGCTGGGACACCGAGAACGATAAGTTCTATCCGGGCGCCTGGCTGAAAGGCCGCATCTATCCAGAAAAATGTGATCTTTCGCCTGACGGCGAATTGCTGCTGTCGTTCATCCACAAAGGTCGTGGCCTGAGAACGGACTACACCGATGCATGGAGCTCGATCAGCAGGAGTCCGTGGCTTCATGCTCTTGGCCTGTGGCCACAGGGAACAACGTATGGCGGTGGAGGACGATTTACAGAAAATCGAAGCGTTGTCCTCAGATTTTACCCGGTAGCAGCACATCCAAATCATCCGGGTGTCGGGATCAATGTCAGCTTTATTGCGTCTGACACGAGTTTCGCCAGAAAAACCGATCTTGCACCTTTACATCGATCGACCCAAGAAATTTCGGGAGCCGAGTGGACCGGCCGAGATCAGCGAGGCAGATTGGTTTACGCTGCTGATGGCAAGCTCATGCGCGCAGGCACAAAGACACAGCAATCTACTTGCCTCGCCGACTTCAACAATCTCGTTCCGGACCCGCAACCGCCCCCTTTCTCCGCAACTGTGCCGCTCGGAGAGAAAAAGCTTCAGCGACGTGTCGAACGTAAACGAAGATAGCAGCATCATCTGGACTTGAGATCGTATATCAACGCGGATGGAATCTCTTTTTTCTTTTGGTGGAAGGTGCATCCCAGTAGCTCGTTCGCTGATATCCGCTACGGGTCAAGGGCGGCTGTTAGCTGCAGTCGGACGGCACAGCCGGACTTCCCCCAGCTCCGGAAGTGCCCCGTGCGGCCCAGCACTTGCGTTCCGGGCCAGAAGCGGAAGGTGCAGGTAGACGAACTCGTTAATGGTCTGCAAACCTGTTCTGAGCAAGCGGGCAATACGGGAAACTAGCGTATGCTATGGTGATGAGCATATGAGTGGAGCTCCCAGCGTGAAAGTCCGAGCGCAGGCGGTCATCGTTACTTATCTAACGATCTGGACCACCGCTGTGGCCTCGCTGGCCATTCTTATGATCCGGCCTCTCTATCCCGAGCTTTTTACGTCCGTGGTGCGCATCGAGCGCGACCTGATGAATGCGCTTCCGGGATTTGCTCCGTTCATCGTCGCCCCAGTCGCATTTGGCGAAGCAATGAGCGCTATAAGAAAGCGGAATGCCATCGACGTAGGCATGCTAGTAGGCTATTTTATTGGCGCTCCCGTTTGCATCTACTTCACGCTTCTCATCATTGTTTCCCTTATCACCGTAATCTTCGCTCCTATTACGTTTGTGCTGGGTTTGATCTATGGCACCATTCCTCTTTTGGTTGGAATAGCCATTCACTGTCTGGGAATGGTGCCATTGTTCTTCTTGGACAGATGGCTGCAATCGCCAGCACGGGTGAGCAAGTCCGCTTAGGGTCCGAAGCAGATATGGCAGCTTCACGAGGTGAGCCCGTAATATCGCCGATAAAACGCAAGCTGCCGTTGAGGCGTAAAGCCGTCAAAATCACCGGCGCGCTTACAGTCCTCAAGCAATTCAAGAAGCGGCTCGGCTTCAGGGTCGGTACTTGAACCCAAGAAACTCTTGGGTGGCCTCGAGCCCGGCCGCTGCGGGGCCACCTCGTCATGGCGACCCGGCGCAACACCATCCGTTGGCCTTGGCTACCGTGGCTGGCCGCGTCCACCTTCGACATCGGTGGAGCACGGCCGATATAGCGCCTGGAGTTGCCGGCCGCGAAGGTAGATCGAGCGCGCGGTCATGCCGCCGTGCCGCGTAATCCATTGCCTGACCGCGGGTGGGTAACGATCATAGAGCATCTGCGTGGCTTCAGGGTTGGGGATAGCCCTCCCATCGGGCCCGGGATTGTCCGCGACCCTGAAGCCGAAGACGGCTCTCGGAGTCACGCAGATGCTGTCGTGGGGAATGTACGCCAGCACGAGCGTGCAGGCGCCGGCGCAGACGCCGTCGATGATGACGGACGCGCCGAAGTCGCGCAAAAGTTTGAACCTGTCGACATAGTTTCCGATCCGTCCGCCCTGATCAAAAACGATGCGCACGGCAGCATCACTCGGTTGCATGCTCCCAAGCATGAACGCCGCGACCAGCGTCACCTTCACCAGCTTCATCTGTCCATCATCCGATCGACCGAACTCCATCACCTTGCGCCATAACGGCTGCCGGTTCCGCTTTGGTCAAGAGCTGTCTGCGGACCATTCCACGATTTGCTTCGATGCGGCCTTCAGCGCGGATATCGCCGGCATCGAGCGGGAAGGCGCGTGACGGGGCAGAAGCGATCAGAAGGACAAGGGCTGCGCTCGTCGGGCAAATCAGTCCAGGCACTTTGCGCGCAAATGGTTGAAATGCGCGCCGCCGTGACTAAGACACGCCGCAGCGGACGAATCGAATTCGTCCACGAAATCAAGCCGATCTCGCGCACATCGCCGCGCAGCCGAGAAATCGCTTTCCATTTTTCAGAAATCATGCATGATGTGCGCCTCCTGCCTCGATGAGAGGGACGTTGCGCGCGATCGTCACGACACGTGGGGCAGGAATGCGGTGGCCGTGAGATGTCGCAGCATGTGCTCAGCGCATGCGGACGAACGACACATCACGGACGCGAAGTCGTGTGGTCCTGGCCTCCCGGTGCCGAGGTCAAGCGCGCGACGAGAGCTTGTGCTCTCGTGCGAGCGACGGGGTCAATCAGCCGGTCCCCGAGGAGAGCGCGAAGGAAGCGTTAAGACCGCCGCGCAGGGAATGCCGGTTGATCGGCTTTGCCTGTGGTACCTGCCGCCTGCATTTTTTCAGCAGGCGGGCCATGGGTGAGGCCTTCACCCGGCATTCCCTGCGCCCTCTCGATGTCATCGAAGGGCGATCGATCGCAGGACTCGGGCGTGATCCGCCGCGAGATCGCGAACCTGCGCCGCTGTTTGAAACGTGGATAGACCTCGAGCGATCCTTGTCATGTCCAGGTGCGGAGCTTCGGTTTCCGTTCCCGGGGGAATGATGAAGTTTCGGCCATTTGGAACCGGAACCGCGGGCGTTCTCTCGGTGTTGAGCGGGCACCTTGAACACACTGGAGGAGAGAATGATGAGGACCCGTCTTGCCGTTTCGCTGATCGCCACCTCGCTGCTGGCGTCGACCGCCGCGTTTGCCCAGTCCACCACCGTCGAAGGCGCCGCCAATGGCGCGGCCGCGGGTGGGGCCGTCGCCGGTCCGGTCGGTGCCATGGTCGGCGGCACCGTCGGTGCGGCCGTCGGCGCAGCCGTGGAGATCCCGAATGCCGTGATCACCTCGATCGATGCCGAGCGTGCGCCGTCCGTGGTGGTGCGCGAGCGCGTCGTGGTCGGCGAGCCGCTGCCCGACACCGTCGAGCTGCGCCCCGTGCCGCGCTACACCGAGTATCGCTATGCGGTGGTCAACGACCGCCGCGTGATCGTCGATCCGCGTACCCGTCGCGTGATCAAGATCATCGAGTGATCCGACGTCACTGAACGCGAAGGGCCCCGCTGCATCAGCGGGGCCCTTCGTGCATCAAGTGGTCTGCGGACGGATCTGGCGCGCCAGCCAATCCAGCGCGGCGGCCAGGCCGAAGCCGGCGCAGGCCGCAGCGGCGTCGACGATGAAATCCTCCAGCCGTGCGTGGCGCCCGGGCGCCACGAACTGCGCCAGCTCGAGCGCGCCGATCAGGGCCACCGCGATCGCCGTCGTCAGCAACCGGTGGCTGCGATAGGCGAGGCCGAAAGCAAGGCCGATCAGGACGAAGGCGAGCGCATGCTCGCCATCCTGTCCGAGATGGGAGTGCGGCCGGTAGTTCGGCGGGCCAAGCGTGGCAAAGGCAACGGCCGCGGCGAGCAGCCAGGCAGAGAGTCGGAATACGAGTTTCATGCATCCTGCTTAGCATGATCCGGGCCAGAAGCCGGGCTCACGGCTGCTCGAGCCGCTGGTGTAGTTAATGGCGCGGAAGCCTGCGCCGTCCGATTGTACCGTGGCCTTCGACCGCCCGTCAGATCGGCTGCCGCACGCCCAGGCCCTGCATGAATCGCTCGCGGATCTGCGCCGGATCGCGTTTGGTGGCCCCGGCGCCCGGTCTGTCGTCGATCCGCGCCGCAATCAGCATCGGCCCTGGCGTCGCGAGCGCCACATCGACCAGGCGTTCGAAATCCTCCTCGTCCACGGCCCAATGGCTGGCCGCAATGCCGCAGCCGGCGGCGATCGCGACGATGTCGGCCTGCCGGGCCGGCGTCGGCTGACATCCGGTGATCTGATAGATGCCGTTGTCCATGACGATGATGGCCAAATTTGATGGCGCCAGCGTCGCAATCGTGGTCAGGCAGCCGAGCTGCATCAGCAGCGAACCGTCGCCTTCGATCGCGAACACCCGGCGTGGCGGCTGCGCCAGCGCGACGCCGAGCGCGATCGGGCAGGCCAGCCCCATGCTGCCGAGCATGTAGAAATTCTGCGGCCGCTGGCCCGCCGCCCACAGGTCGAAATTGGTGTTGCCGATGCCGCCGATCACGGCTTCCCCATGCGTCAGCCTGCCGACCAGCCGGCAGGTGAGATCGGTGCGGTTCATGACCTTGGTATTGCGCAGCGGCGCGCTCATGCGAACACCTTCCCGCCGGTGAGCAAAGGCGACAGGATCAGCGCCACCGGCGCCTGCGTCGCAATCGCCTGCTTGATCGAGCGGTCGACGATGAATTCGAGCTCGTCGAGGCGCGTCATGGTGTGATGCTCCATCGCCAGCGCATCGAGCACCGGCCGCATCGTCCGGCACACCAGTGTCTGGCCGACATTGAACTCGCCGAGCGTGCCGCGTTCCGACACGAACATGATCAGCGGAATCTGGCTGGGCACGACCAGCGAGGCCAGCACGTTCGCCAACGTCGCGAAGCCCGAGGTCTGCATCAGCAGCGCGCCGCGCCGGCCACCCATCCAGGCGCCGGCGAGAATGCCGACCGCTTCCTCCTCGCGCGCCGTGGCGAAGGTCGTGAAGAACGGGTCGGCATGCAGGCCTGCGATCAGCGGGGTCAGGACGCGGTCGGGAACGTAGGGGACGAGGTCCACCTCGTTGCGCTTGAGCGTGGCCTGCACGATTTCGTGCCAGTGCGCCAAGTCCGGGGATATGCCCGGTGATATGACCGGTGATCGCGCCGCATCGGCATCGGCGGCCATTGTTCGTCCTCCCGCGCCTCCATCCCGAGGCATTGCGTTGAGCTTGACGTGGTCCGGACGATTGTCAACATGCCGCCCCGGCCGGTCAGGCATCCGCCTTGCGCGTCCGAATCAAGAAACGAGAACCAGGAGGTCGCCCGCTCATGGCCGCAAACTCGAAGCGCGTGTTCTACGTCAAATATCTCGCGCACCCCATCTTCAGCGAGCTGCTCGCGGCCCGCCCCGACGTCCGGCTCGACCGGCTGGAAAACGAGGGCGCCGAGGCCGAGACCGCGCCGATCCTCGCCGCGGCCCACGCCTATCAGATCGGTGCGGCCCGTGACGAGCTTGCCCCGCGCTTCCATGTCGATGCCGACCTGCTGCGCCGCGCGCCACATCTCCTGATCGTCTCCAGCAACGGCGCGGGCTACGATCCCGTCGACGTCGAAGCCTGCACCCAGGCCGGCGTTCTGGTCGTGAACCAGTCCGGCGGCAACGCCCATTCGGTCGCCGAGCACACGCTGGGCATGATGCTGACGCTGTCGAAGCGCATCATCCAGTCCGACCGAAGGCTGCGCCGGGAGCGTGACGTCAACCGCAACGACCTGATCGGCAACGAGGTGCAGGGCCGCACGGTCGGCATCGTCGGGCTCGGCAATGTCGGCCGTCGCGTCGCCGAGCTATGCCGGGGCATTCTCGGCATGACGGTGCTGGCCTACGATCCCTACCTCTCGGCCGAGGAGATCGCGGCACGCGGCGCGGAGAAGGTGGAGCTGCACGATCTGATGCGGCGCTCCGACTTCGTCTCGGTCAATTGTCCGCTGACGCGGGACAGCCGGGGCATGATCGGTGCGGCCGAGTTCGCGCTGATGCAGCCGAATGCCTATTTCGTCACCACCGCGCGCGGCTTCATCCATGACGAGGAGGCGCTGCTCGCGGCGCTCACCGAGAGGCGGATCGCCGGGGCCGGGCTCGACGTCTGGGCCAAGGAGCCGCCGCCGCCGGAGCATCCGCTGCTGCTGCTCGACAACGTCCTGGCGAGCCCCCACACGGCCGGCGTGACCCGGGAGGCGCGGCAGAACATGGGCCGCATCGCCGCCGAGCAGTTGCTCGCTGCGCTCGACGGCAGCCGGCCGCCGCGGCTGATCAACCCGGAGGCTTGGCCGCGCTACAGCGCCCGGTTCCGCGAGGCGTTCGGGGTGAGCCCGGGCTGAGGGGGCGAGGGCCGCATGCGAGGGGAAGATTTCATGCGTCGCAAGCTGCAATGCAGCAACAAATCTTCTCTCCCGAGCGGCTTCGACGATGCAGACATTGCTATTTTCCCGCCGGTCTCGACAGCCCGACGGTGCCCCATCATTTTCCGAGTTGCGCCATGAGCTTGAGCTCGGTCTTTCGCTCGGCGCTGAAGGGAAATGGATCCAATGCGCCACTTGCACGCGATCTTGAAGTCGACCCCTCGTCGGGTGCGACGCGCCGTCTCGACCTTCGTGGCGATCGCTGCCGCGAGCCTGCCCTCCGTCGGCGCCTGAGCGACGGTTCCACTGCTGCATCAAATATTTGCGTCGGCCGCTTGATATCGGTCAACAGCCCGACCGCAAGCGCGGTAACATCTCCCTTGAGCACTGCTTGAGAGCGGGAGGTCGTATGTCGCGCTATGTCATCCATTTCATGAAGGACGTGCTGGGCGAGAACGGCCGCCAGTGCGAGATCTGCCAGAGTACGCTGGAGGTTGAGGCCGAGAGCGAAGGCGAAGCGGCAGAGATCGCCAAGCAGGAATTCTGCAAGACGCAGAACCTGCGCGACTGGTCGCTGCATGCCGACCGGATGCAGGTCAAGGCGGCCGACTTCCCGTCCTGATGCAGCACGCCGGCAGCGCTTGTCATCGGCATGGTGCGATGGCAATCGTGGCGCCCGTCGTTCCCCTCACGAAAGATCTTGCGTGCTTCCTGAATGGACCAGCCTCGATTGTGCGCCCCCGTCCGAGACTCATCGGCAGGCGGCTCTCGAACGTCAGGCGCAGTTGACCAAGCCGCTCGGGGCCCTCGGCCGGCTGGAGCAGGTGGCGGTCGAGATCGCGGCGCTCCAGGCCTCTGAGCGGCCTTCGGCCGACCGGGTCCCGGTGGTGCTGTTCGCAGGCGATCACGGCATAGCGGCGCAGGGTGTCTCGGCCTATCCGTCCGAAGTCACCGTCCAGATGCTGCATAATTTCGCGGCCGGCGGCGCGGCGATTTCGGTGCTGGCACGCGGCCTCGGCTGTCCGCTCGAGGTGGTCGATGTCGGCACGCTGGCGAGCGCGCCGGTGCCTGGCGTCCTGGTCGACAAACCGCGCCGCGGCACGCGTGATTTCAGCGTCGAGGCGGCCCTGGCACCTGCGGAGGTCGCGTTCGCGCTCGAGGCTGGACGGCGCGCCGTGGCGCGGCAGGCGGACCATGCGCCGCAGCTCGTGATCTTCGGCGAAATGGGGATCGGCAATACGACATCTGCGGCCGCGATCGCCGCTGCGCTGTTGCGCTGCGCGCCCGCCGAGATCGTCGGCAGCGGCACGGGTCTCGATGCCGACGGGCGGGCCCGAAAGGCCGCGATCATCGCCGCAGCCCTGACGCGGCATGGACTGGCATCAGGCGCGGCCGTTGCCGACATCCTCGCCGCGGTCGGTGGTCTCGAGATTGTCGCGATCGCCGCCGCGATCATCGCCGCCGCGCAGCGCCGCTGGCCGGTGCTGGTCGACGGCTTCATCGTCTCGGTCGCGGCGCTCGTGGCCGTCAGGCTCAATCCCTCCTGCCGTCCCTGGCTGCTGTTCTCGCACCGCTCGGCCGAGCGCGGCCATGCCCTGGTGCTCGAAGCGCTCGGCGCGCGGCCTCTGATCGATCTGGACCTGCGGCTGGGCGAAGCTTCGGGGGCCGCCACGGCGCTCCCCATCATCCGGCTGGCCTGCGCGCTTCACAACGGCATGGCGACCTTTGCGGAGGCTGCCGTCTCCGGCCGCGGGTCCTGATGCGGATCGATCTCCTGCGGCACGGCACGACCGGTCGCGACGGTCATCTCGACGGCCGCACCGATCCGCCGCTCAGCGACCTCGGCTGGGATCAATTCCGGCGTCAGACGCAAAGCCGCATCTGGCGGCGCGTCGTGAGCTCGCCATTGATCCGCGCGCATGCGGCGGCGGCGGAGTTCGCGCGGCAAACCGGCTGTGCGCTGGTCATCGATCCCGACTGGAGCGAACTCGACTTCGGCCGATGGGATGGACGCACGCGCGCCGACATCGCAGCGGAGGCCGGCGGAGCTGCCTTGCTGGATGCCTTCTACTCCGATGCTGCGGTTGCGGCGCCCGACGGCGAGAGCTGGGCCGACCTTCAGGCCCGGATTGCGCGAGCATTGGATCGCATTCTCTCCAGCCCGGAGGCCGCGCCGGCTCTGGTCGTCAGCCATGGCGGTGCCATTCGCGCCGCGCTGTCGCATCTGCTCGGCTGGCCGCTGCGCCAGCTGTGGAGCCTGCGCATTCGTCCGGGGACGCGCATCGCGGTCGAAGCCGGACGGGCGGAGAGTGGCACGTCCTGGGGCGAAATCATCGAGATCATCCAGCCATGAGCACACGTGAATTCTGGATCGCGCTGCAATTCCTGACGCGGCTGCCGACGCCGCGCGTCGCGGAGGCGCGCGCGGATGATCTCGCGCGAGCCTCGGTCTGGTTCCCGGCCGCGGGACTGGTCATCGGCGTATGTCTGGCGGTCGTGGCCCGGCTTCTGCACGGCGCCGACCCTTGGATCGTCGCGCTCGCCGTTCTGGTCGCCTGGATCTGGATCACCGGCGCGCTTCACCTCGATGGTCTCGGCGACGTCGCCGATGCCTTCGGTGCCGCGCATGGCAAGCCCGAGCGCTTCATTGCCGTGCTCGGCGATCCCCATGCCGGCAGCTTCGCCGTCGTCGCCATCGCCCTGCAGATCGCAGCCAAGCTGGTGCTGATCGCCGAGCTGGCGACCGGACCGACCGCCTGGGCGCTCGTGCTGATCCCGGCCTGGGCGCGTCTGGGGACCTTGGTCTGCAACAAGACGCTGCTGTCGCTGAAGCCGGGTCTGGGCGCGAGCATCTCCAACAGTGTCGGCTGGAACGTGATCGTCGGCTGGGGCGGCGTGCTCGCGCTCGGCGCACTGGCCGGCGCGCCTCCGACGCTGATCGCCATCATCCTCATTCCGGCGGTCGCCTTCTATTGGCAATGGCGGCTCGGCGGCATCACCGGCGATTGTCATGGCGCCAGCATCGAGGTCACGGAGGCGCTGCTGCTTGCGGCCTGCGTGCTGGGCTAGGACGAACTGCCGAGCGCCTGCGCCAGCCGCTCCCAGTCGTCCTCACGGCCTGGCAGGCCGAAGCGTAGCCAGGTCGGCTGAGCCGGAAAGCGCCGGACGTGAATGCCGTGGCGGGCGAGCCGGTCGGCGATCTCGGCCGCGATCGGCGATGTGATCAGGCGGAACAGTGGCGTGCTGCCGATGACGGCGCAGCCGGCGTTCTCCAGCAGCGGCCCGATGCGCTGGCCATCCCGGACGAGGCGCGCGCCCGTCTGCGCGAGCCAGGCGTCATCGGCCAACGCGGCCGCTCCCAGCGCGAGCGCCGGCCCCGATACGGCCCACGGTCCGAGTTCCTCACGGAGGCGCATTGCAATGTCCTCGGAGCTGATCGCAAATCCCAGCCGCACGCCGGCGAGCCCATAGACCTTGCCGAATGAGCGCAGCACGATCGTCGCCGGCGGCAGATCGGCCGCAAGGCTCGCATGGGCGGGATACAGATCGACGAACGCTTCATCGACGATCAACAGACCGTCGCGCCGGCGCTGGGCTGCGGCCAGCCGGACCAGGACGTCGCGCGGCAGCAGGCGGCCGGTCGGATTGTTCGGGTTCACCACGACGGCGATGTCGGCGTCGGCGAGCGCGTCGGCATCGTCGACCAGACGCACTTGATGGCCGCAGCGCCGCCAGCACAGCGCGTGCTCCTCATAGGTCGGCGCGAGCACCGCGACGGTCGATCGCGGTCGCAGCCGCGGCAGACCCTGCAGCAGCGCCTGCGTGCCTGGTGCGGCGACGATCGTTTCCTGCGAGGCCAGGCGATAGCGCGCCGCCGCCGCGGTGAGCAGGGCGCGTTCCTCGGACTTGGCCGGCAATCGCTGCCAGGCGGAGGGCGGGATTTCCGGGACCGGGTAGGGCACTGCATTGATGCCGGTGGACAGATCGATCCACGGCTGCGGCGCATCCGGGTAACGACGGCTGACCGCGTGGAGATCGCCGCCGTGAACGATGGCTTCCGGCGTTTCCGATCGCGTGCTAGTCGCTCTGTCGTCGTTCATGCCTGTCCTTCAGCGGAGATCGATGTTCGTCTCTCTCGCGCTCGTAGCGCTCCTCATCGAAGCTGCGGTCGGTTATCCCCAGATGCTGGTGCAGCGGATCGGTCATCCCGTGATGTGGATCGGCGCGCTGATAGCATGGGCTGACCGCTACTGGAACGGGGCCGGCGACAGCTTCGCCGCGCGACGGGCGCGCGGCGTCGGCCTCGTCGTGCTGCTCGTCGCGGGCATGATGACCGTCGGTCTGGCGCTCACCTGGGTCGCGCAAGCCGTTGTCGGTGAGTGGGCCGCAACGATCATCCTAGGACTGTTCGCCAGCAGCCTGCTCGCTCAGCGGAGTCTCGACGCGCATGTCGCTGCCGTCGCGGAGGGCTTGGAGAACGAGGGGCTCGACGGCGGCCGTCGGGCGGTGGCGATGATCGTCGGGCGCGATCCCGAGCGACTCGATGAATCCGGCGTGTCGCGCGCAGCGATCGAAAGTCTGGCCGAGAACTTCTCCGACGGTGTGGTCGCGCCCCTGTTCTGGCTCGTGATGGGCGGTCTGCCGGGCATCCTGATCTACAAGGCTCTCAACACGGCCGACAGCATGATCGGCCATCTCTCGGAACGTCACCGCGCGTTTGGCTGGGCGGCAGCTCGGCTCGACGATCTCGTCAACCTGCCGGCCTCACGGCTCTCGGCGCTGTGGCTTGCGGCCGCCGCCTGCTTCGTCCCCGCAGAGTCCGCGTCAGCGGCCCTTCGAACTGTTGCACGCGATGCCGCGAGGCATCGGTCGCCGAATGCCGGCTGGCCGGAGGCCGCCATGGCGGGGGCGTTGGGACTACGCCTGGCCGGGCCGCGCGTCTATCACGGCCATCTCGTCACCGATGCCTGGATGGGCGACGGGCGTGCTGATCTCGACGCCTCGGATATTCGCCGTGCGCTGCGGCTTTATCGGTTGGCCTGTCTGGTTCAGGCTCTTGCCGTTGCGGGACTCGTCGTCGTCAGGATGGTCTAGCCGCTGCGCGCGAAGGCTCGGTCGCCATCGCAAGGATACGATCCACGTCGACGTGACGCTCCAGATGTGCTGCAAGCGCATCCAGGGTTGTCTCGACGTCGCTCTCGTAAGCGAGCCCACTTGCGGTTGCGCCGAGGCCGCGCAGCCAATGACTGCGCAGACCGTCATCTGCAAACAGGCCGTGCACGTAGCAGCCGGCGATCCGGCCGTCGGCTGCGACAGCGCCATCGCGGCGACCGTCGGAGAAGGTGAGGAATGGGGTCTGCGTTGCCGGCCCGTCGGTGCGGCCAATGTGCATCTCGTAACCGCGGAAGGGCCGCTGATCATCCATCAGCTTGCCATGGACCTCCCGCAACGCCTTGTCATCGGTCAGCGTGGTTTCAACCTCGAGCAGGCCAAGTCCTGCGACGGAACCCGGTGCTCCTTCGTGTCCATCGGGATCGCTGATGATGCGCCCCAACATCTGATAGCCGCCGCAGATGCCGAGCACGCGCCCGCCGCGACGCAGATGCGCGGCGAGGTCGATGTCCCAGCCGGCGTCGCGCAGGGCGGCGAGATCGGCGATGGTGGCCTTCGAGCCCGGCAGGATCACCATCGAAGCGTCGCCAGGAACGGGTGCGCCCGGCTGCAGGAATTGCAGATCGATTCCATCCTCCAGCCGCAATGGATCGAACTCGTCGAAATTCGAGAGCCGTGGGTAGGCGAGCACGACGACCTTCGGCTTTCGTCCGTCTGCATCTCCAAGAGCAGGAAGGCCGAGCGCATCCTCCGCCGGCAGACGGTGTGCATCCGCAAAATGCGGAACCAGCCCGAGCGCCGCCCAGCCGGTTCGCGTCGCGATCTCGTTCATGCCCGAGGCGAACAAGGCGGGATCGCCGCGAAATCGATTGACCAGGAATCCCGTGATGCGCGCCGCATCGTCGGGCGCGATCACGGCCTTGGTGCCGACCAGGCTTGCAATGACGCCGCCGCGGTCGATGTCGCCGATCAGCACCACGGGAATCTGCGCCGCTTGCGCAAAGCCCATGTTGGCAATGTCACCGGCGCGCAGGTTGATCTCGGACGCCGAGCCCGCGCCCTCCACCAGCACAATATCGGCATTGGCTGCCAGGAGATGAAAGCTGTCGAGCACGGCATGCATCAATTGCGGCTTCATCGCCTGATAGGCGGATGCCTTGGCATTGCCGACGACGCGGCCCTGCACCACCACCTGCGAGCCAATCTCGCTCTGCGGCTTGAGCAGCACCGGATTCATGTGCACCGTCACCGGCCGCCGCGCTGCGCGCGCCTGCAGCGCCTGGGCCCGGCCGATCTCGCCGCCATCCGCGGTGACGGCGGCGTTGTTCGACATGTTCTGCGGCTTGAACGGCGCCACCTTCAGGCCGCGCAATGTCAGCGCGCGCGCGAGGCCCGCGACGATCAGGGACTTGCCGACGTCGGAGCCGGTGCCCTGGAACATGATGGCGCGCGCGCTCATGAGCCTAGTACTCGATGCCTTCCTGCGCCTTCACGCCGGCTGCGAAGTGGTGCTTGACGAGGTTCATCTCGGTGACGAGATCGGCCGCCTCGATCAGCTCCGGCTTCGCGTTGCGGCCGGTCACCACGACGTGGAGATCGGGACGGCGCGCCGCGAGCGCCGCCACGACGTCGCCGATCGGCAGGTGATCATAGCGTAGCGCGATGTTGAGCTCGTCGAGCACCAGCAGCCGGATCGCGGGATCCGCCATCAGTTCCTTGGCCTTGGCCCAGGCGCGCTCGGCCGCGGCTACGTCGCGCGCACGATCCTGCGTTTCCCAGGTAAAGCCTTCGCCGAGCGTGTGCCACGAGACCTGATCACCGAACGCGGCGATCGCCTTGCGCTCGCCCGTCTCCCATGCGCCCTTGCCGAACTGCACGACGCCGATGCGAAAGCCGCGGCCGATCGCACGCAGCATCAGGCCCCACGCTGCCGTCGTTTTGCCCTTGCCCTTGCCGGTGTGGACGATTAGCAGGCCCTTCTCGACGGTCTTCGAAGCGACCTCGGCATCCTGAATGGCCTTGCGGTTCTCCATCTTGGCCTTGTGGCGTGAATCGTCGGCGCTCTCGGTCATCGGCATGTCCTCTTCTTCGTCATTTCAATGTCAGCGGCAGGCCGGCCGCCATCAGGATCACACGGTCCGCAAGGGCGGCGACGTCCTGGTTCAGTCGTCCTTGCGCATCGCGAAAGGCGCGCGCGAGCGCGTTGTCAGGCACGATGCCCAGTCCAACCTCGTTCGAAACCGCAACGATGGGTCCGCGCGCGGCTGCGAGCGCCTCGATCAGATCGGCACATGCGGCCGCAACGTCTCTGTCGGCCAGCATCACGTTGCTGAGCCAGAGCGTCAGGCAGTCGATCAGCATCGGCGTGGGCGACGCATCGTGCGTGCGGACGAGCGCGGCGAGGTCGTGCGTGGTCTCGCGCGTCTGCCATCCGTCTGCGCGCCGCGCCTTGTGCTGTGCGATTCGTTCGGTCATTTCCTCGTCGAACGCCTGCGCGGTCGCAACATACGTCCAGGGCGGTGCGCTCGCCGTGACCAGCGCCTCCGCGTGGCGGCTCTTGCCCGAGCGCGCTCCGCCGAGCACCAGGGTCAGGCGCGGCAGGGCGGGAGGCGGCGGGGCAGGGACCATGGGGACGATTCCGATTGACGGGCTTTGGCGCGACCCGTATCTAACAGATGACGGTTCTCCGAAAGGAGAGATTTAGGGAACACGGTGCGGGATCACACCCAAGGCCGTGGCTGCCCCCGCAACTGTAATCGGCGAGTGTGAGGCCAAAGCACCACTGGGAAACCGGGAAGGTGGTTTCACGCAGCGACCCGAGAGCCAGGAGACCTGCCGTCGACATTGCTGTTGGCCGACCCGTCGCGCGGGGAGTCGCGATGCTGGTTCTGATCCCGCCGGGATGGGCGGGATGCCGTCGGATGCAGCGCATCGTCCGGTCCTCTGGGGGAGCCGGCAAGCGACGGAGACGGCCATGAAGTTCACACGCACGACGACTTTCACGATTGCGAGCCTGCTTCTGCTCGCCGCCCAGCCCGCTTTCGCGCATCACATGATGGATGGCAAGCTGCCGCAGACCTTCGCGCAGGGCATGCTGTCCGGGCTCGCCCATCCCATCATCGGCATCGATCATCTGGCGGCCATCGTGGGGGCCGGCATCGTTGCGGCGTTGCTCGGCCGCGGCTTCGCCCCGGTGCTGGCGTTCACGACGGCGATGATCGCCGGTGTCGGCCTTCACGTGGCGAAGGCCAACATCCCGGCGGCTGAGCTGCTGGTCGGCCTCACGACCGTCGTGGTCGGCCTCGTGGTGGTGATGCGCGGCCGTTTCGGCGTGCTGCCGGTCGCCGGTCTGTTTGCTCTGACGGGCCTCGTGCACGGTTACGCGCTGGGCGAGTCGATCGTCGGCGCGGAGACTGCGCCGCTCGGCGCCTATCTCGCCGGTCTTCTCGTGATCCAGACCGTGATCGCGGCGTGTGCGTTCCTCGGCACCAGGCTGCTGTCGGCCAAGGCCAATGCCATTGCGCCGCTGGCGCTGCGCCTGGCCGGCGCTGCGATCGTGCTGGCCGGCGGCGTCGCCGCGGCCACGGCAGCCGGAATGATCGGCTGATTGATGTCCACATCTGAAACCGGCGCAACGACGCTGTTCGTCTGCGTCACCTGTCGCACGCAGGCGGCTGAAGCTGCGCCGCCTGATCAGCCGCGGGCCGGGGCCCGCCTGCTCGCGGCGATCGAGACCGTGCCGGCCGAGCAACGTGCCGGCATTGCCGTGGTCGGCGTCGAGTGCCTGTCCAACTGCAACCGGGCCTGCACGGTTGCCGTGACGGCGCCGGGCAAATGGACCTATGTGCTCGGGGCTCTCGATCCCGATGTTCATGCGCAGGACGTGCTGAGCTTCGCGCAACTGCATCAGCGCCACGAAGCCGGTCTGCCGGCGTGGCGCGAGCGTCCCGAATACATCCGCAAGAACACCGTTGCGCGCGTGCCTGCTCTGGCAGAGCCGCGCTGAAGACGAGAGATCGTATCACCATGACGAAGTCGTTCGCCAAGACGCCTTGCACCATCGTCACCGGCTTTCTCGGGGCCGGGAAGACCACGCTGGTGCGCAATCTGATCGAGACGGCGAACGGCCGCCGGCTCGCCATCATCGTCAACGAGTTCGGCGATGTCGGCATCGATGGCGACATCCTGAAAGGTTGCGGCGTGCCGGACTGTCCGGAGGATCGCATCGTCGAGCTGTCGAATGGCTGTCTATGCTGCACCGTCGCCGATGATTTCGTGCCGGCGCTCAAGAGCCTGCTCGACCAGAAGGACCCGCCCGAGCACATCGTGATCGAGACGTCGGGTCTCGCGCTGCCGAAGCCGCTGGTGCAGGCCTTCAACTGGCCGGAGATCGCAACCCGCGTCACGGTGGATGGCGTCGTCGCGGTGGTCGATGGCCCGGCGGTGGTGGCCGGCCGCTTCGCCGACGATCCCGAGGCGCTTGCCGCGCAACGCGCCGCGGACGATTCGCTCGATCACGACAACCCGCTCGAGGAGGTCTACGAGGACCAGCTGCTCTGCGCGGACCTCGTCGTGATGAACAAGAGCGACCTGATGAGCGAGGACGAGCGCAAGGACGTCGCCGCCGAGATCGCGTCGAAGATTCAGCGCGCCGTCAAGGTGATCGCGACCGAGCATGGCAGGCTGTCGGCCTCCGTGCTGCTCGGGCTTGGTGCCGCCGCCGAGGACGATCTCGCCGCGCGTCCCTCGCACCACGACAACGAGGCGGAGCATGATCACGACGATTTCGAAAGTTTCGTGCTGGACGTACCGGCGCAGACCTCTCCCGATGCACTCGTCGATCGCATCGCGGCTGCCGTCGATGCGCATGACGTGTTACGGGTGAAGGGATTCGTCGAAGTAGCAGGCAAGCCGCTGCGCCTTCTGGTGCAGGCGGTCGGCAACCGCATCCAGCATCAGTTCGAGCGCCCCTGGCAATCCGGCGAATCGCGGCAGGGGCGGCTGGTGATCATCGGCGAGCGCGGCCTCGATGCGGCAGCGATCCAAAGCCTGATCGCGGGCTAGGCGAGGGCCATGCATCTCCTGGCGACATCGGGCGCTGATCTCGACGACCTCGAACAGGCCGTGGATCTCGCGCAGTCGCCCGCCGAGATCGTCGTACTGTCGTTCTCCGACAGCGACCTGTCGGCGCTCGCGGAGGCCTGGACGGCCTCCTCGGACGAGCTGCCGAGCCTGCGCCTCGCCAGCCTGAAACGGCTGAAGCACCCGATGTCGGTCGACCTCTACATCGACCGTGTCGTGCTCGGCGCCCGCGCCGTGGTCGTGCGCTGCCTCGGCGGGCTCGACTATTGGCGCTACGGGATGGAGCGCATCGCCGCGGTGTGCCGCAGCCGCAACATCTCATTCGCGGCGCTCCCCGGCGATGATCGCGCCGACGATCGGCTCGACGCGCTCTCGACGCTGCCGCAAGAGGCCACGTCGCGGCTCTATGGCTATCTGCACGAGGGCGGGGTCGGAAATGCGCGGGAGGCGCTGCGTTACCTCGCCGCGCTGCTCGGCCGTCGCACCAATTTTGCCGAGCCGGTCGCGATCGGCTCGATCGTGGGCTTCGTGCCGGATCGCGGCGCTGTCGCCGTCGAGGAGCTCTGTCGTCAGGATGATGCGCAGCCGGTCGCGCTGATCGTGTTCTATCGCGCCAGCCTGCTGGCCGCCGACACGGCGGGGATCACTGAGCTGATGCGGGGGATCGAGCGCGAAGGGCTCGCCGCATTGGCGGTCGCGGTCACCAGCCTGAAGGATCCCAGCATCGCGGCCGCGCTTGGGCAATTGGTCGTGACGCGGCGCCCCGCGATCATCCTGAATGCGACCGCGTTCTCGGCGCTGCGCGATGACGGCTCGACGGTGCTGGACGTCGCAGACGCGCCAATCCTGCAGATCATCCAGGCGCAGAGCACGGAAGCGAGCTGGGCATCGTCCGCGCGCGGATTATCGCCGACGGATGTTGCGATGAACGTCGTGCTGCCGGAGCTCGACGGTCGCTTGCTGGCGCGGCCGATCGCATTCAAGGGCGAGATGCCGGCGGATGACCGGCTGCAATTCGCCGCCATGCGTTACGTTCCGCAGGTGGATCGCATATCCTTCGTGGCGCGGCTCGCTGTGCGGTGGGCACGGTTGCGCGCGTTGCCGGCGCGCGAGCGTCGCATCGCGCTGATGCTGTCGGACTATCCGGCCCGTGGCGGACGCCGCGGCTATGCCGTCGGGCTCGACACCAGCGAGAGCGCAGCGGCCATCGCGCAGCTGTTGGGAGAGGCCGGATACGATATCGGCGGTCAGCCTCCGGCGTCGAGACAGGTTGAAGCGCTGCTGCGTGACGAGGCGGATGAGCTGGTCGTACCGCTTGCGGACCATCGGCGCGCTCTCGCGCTGTTGCCGCCCGACCTGCAGCGCGCCCTGCATGACAATTGGGGCGAGGCGGACGCCGACCCGGCGTTTCGCGACGGCGCGTTTCGCTTTCAGGTGCTGCGCGCGGGCAAGCTCGCAATCCTGCTGCAACCGGATCGCGGCAGCCGCGCCGATCGCAAGTCCGGCTACCACGACACCAGCGTGCCGCCGCGGCATGCCTATGTTGCGCTCTATGCCCATTTGCGCGAGGTCGAAAAGATCGACGCGCTGATCCATCTCGGCGCGCACGGCACGCTGGAATGGTTGCCGGGCAAGGCGCTGGCGCTGTCGAGCAATTGTTGGCCGGAAGCCGTGCTCGGTCCGCTGCCGATGATCTATCCCTTCATCGTCAACAATCCCGGCGAGGCGATGCAGGCCAAGCGGCGGTTGTCGGCCGTGACGCTCGGACATCTGACGCCGCCATTGTCTCAGGCCGGTCTGCATGGACCGTTGCTGGAGCTGGAGGGGCTGGTCGAGGAATATGCCGAGGCCGACGGTCTCGACAGACGACGCCTGACGCTCCTGGAGGACGAAATCATCGCCCGGGCGTGGCAGAGCGGGCTCGCCGCCGATTGCGGCCTCGAGCGCACGATGAGCGGCCGCGAGGCGATCGCGCAGCTCGACGCGCAATTGTGCGACATCAAGGAGCTCGCTGTGCGTGACCGTCTGCACGTGTTCGGCCAGGCACCCGACGTCGCAGCGACCAGTCTCCTTGCCGATTCGATCATGGCAGCGGCGGAGCTGGCGGGTGGCACGATCGACCGCATGGCCGTCGAGGCGCGCATCGCCGGGAGCGCTGCGGCCGAAGGCAGCGCGCTGCTCGCAGCGCTCGACGGCCGCCGCGTGGCCGCTGGTCCTGCCGGCGCGCCGAGCCGCGGCCGCCTCGACGTGCTGCCCACCGGGCGCAATCTCACTGCGATCGATCCGCGCGCGATTCCGACCCGCACGGCCGCGCTGGTCGGCGTCCGCGCGGCCGACGAGGTGATCCGGCGCTATTTGCAGGACCATGGCGACTATCCGCGGTCGCTGATGCTCGATCTCTGGGCCTCCGCTTCGCTGCGCACGGGCGGTGACGATCTGGCCCAGGCGCTCGCCTATCTCGGCGTGCGGCCGCGCTGGGATCTCAATTCGAACCGCGTCACGGGCGTCGACGTGCTGCCGCTGGCGATGCTCGACCGTCCCCGCATCGATGCGACGCTGCGGATCTCGGGGCTGTTTCGCGACCTGTTCGAGGCGCAGATCGCGCTGTTCGATCTCGCCGTGCAGAAGGTCGCGTCGCTCGACGAGGACGATGCCGACAATCCGCTGGCTGCGGCGCGGCGCCGCGGCGAGAGTCTCGCGCGCGTGTTCGGCGGCGCGCCGGGCAGCTACGGCGCCGTTGCCGCCGACCTGGCGCTGGGGATGAACTGGGAGAGCCGGTCGCAGCTCGGCGAAGCCTATCTCGACAGCACTGGTTTCAGCTTCGGGGGAGCGCATGACGGCGTCGCGGCCTCCGACACGTTCCGCGCGCGCGTGCGCAGCGCCGATGCGCTGGTGCATCCGCAGGACGATCGCGAGCGCGATCTGCTCGACGGCGAGGAGGTCGCCGACTTTGCCGGAGGCTTCGCGGCTGCCGCGGCGTCCCTCGGCGTTTCGCCCGCTTTGCTGCATCTCGACACCAGCCGTCCCGAAGCGCCGACCGCGCGCACGTTCAGCGAGGAGATCGCGCGCGTGGTGCGCGGCCGCCTCACCAATCCGCGCTGGATCGCGGGAATGCTCGGCCATGGCCATCGCGGCGTCGCCGAGATCGCGCAGGCCGTCGACGCGCTGTATGCCTTTGCGGCCACGTCGGACACGGTTGCCGAGCACCTGTTTGATCTGGCGCATGGGGCGCTGCTGCGTGACGAGGCAGTGTTGGACGCCATGGTCGCGCGCAATCCGGCGGCCGTTGCGGCGATCACGTCGCGATTCGAGGATGCGCTGCGCCGGCAGCTGTGGGTGCCGCGCCGGAATGCCGTCGCGGACGAGCTTGCGCTTGCCCGCAGCCGTCTGACACAAACGGAGAGGGCGTCGTGACGGCCGCGGTCGACATCAAGGGCTGGTGTCCCGGCGCACGCCGGCCGATGCCGAGCGGCGACGGGCTGATCGTGCGCGTCCGGCCACATGGCGGTGCATTGCAGGTCGCAGCCTTGCGCGACCTTGCCGAGGCCGCGCGGCGCTTCGGCAACGGCCAGATCGATCTCACCCGCCGCGCCAATCTGCAGATCCGGGGCGTGGCCACCGAGGGGCTGGCGCCGTTGTGGGAGCTGATGGCCTCGCTCGCGCTGCTCGACGACAGCGCCGAGCAGGAGGCGATCCGCAACATCGTGATCACGCCGCTGGCGGGACTCGACCCGGCCGAGTTCCTCGACATGCGTCCCATCGCCGCGACGTTGGAGACGCTGCTCGCGGCCGACCGATCGCTGCTTGCGCTGCCGGCCAAGTTCGGCTTTGCACTCGACGGTGGCGGCGTGCTGACGCTTGCGGATCTCGCAGCCGACATTCGTCTGGTCGCCTGTGTCCAACATCAGAAGGCTTGCGTCGCCGTCGGCATTGCGGGGCGCGACGGCGTCGTCTGGCTCGGCACGGCCGCCGTCGCCGATGCGGCAGCCGTCGCGACGCGGCTCGCGCGCGATGTGTTGCAGCACAGCCCCACGCGTCGTGCCGCTGCGTTGCCGCCTGAGGCGATCGCTGCTCTGCGTGCCGGGCTGGGTCTCGATGCATTGGATGCGATCGCGATGGTCTCGGCAGCCGCGGAGCCGCAGCAACGACGCGGCGCCTTCGCCTTGACCGAGCAGGCCTGCGCCGTCGGCTTCGGCGCTCCGTTCGGCCGTGTCGACAGCGACATGCTGGTGCGGCTCGCGGCACTCCTGGAGACCTACGCGATCTCCGAGGTCCGGCTGTCACCCTGGCGCACGCTCTATGTCGCTGCGGACCGCAGCCATGCCGAGCCGCTCGTTGCAGGAGCGGCCCGGCTGGGCCTGATCGTCGACGACGTCGATCCGCTGATGCGCATCGATGCCTGCTCCGGCGCCGGCGGCTGCCCGTCGACGTCGCTGGCTGTGCGCGCGCACGCCCGCCTGCTGGCCGGCGCGATGGCTCGCGCGCGCTTCGCAGGCACCTTGCATGTCTCGGGCTGTGCCAAGGGCTGCGCGCGCTCGGCTGCTGCCGACCTCGTGCTGATCGGTGATGGTCGACGGTACCGCATCGTCCGCGACGGAACGGTGAAGAGCGAGCCGTGCGGCAGCCTCGATGCGGCCGATCTCGACGTGGCCGGCGCTGGGCTGTTCGAAGCAAGAGAGAAGGCCGATGTCTGAGCTGCGCGACTACATCAAGGACGGTGCGGAGATCTATCGCCGCTCGTTCGCGACCATTCGCGCCGAGGCCGACCTCTCGCGCTTCCATGGACTCGAAGAGAAGATCGCGGTGCGCATCATCCACGCCTGCGGCATGGTCGAGATCACCTCCGACATCGAGATGTCCGATCAGTTCGCCGCCGCAGCGCGGGCCGCGCTCGATCGCGGCGCACCGATCCTGTGCGATGCCAAGATGGTGGCGCAAGGCATCACCCGAGCGCGATTGCCCGCCAGGAATGAGATCGTCTGCACGCTCGACGACGTGAAAGTTCCGGCTTTGGCGGCGCAGCTCGGCACGACGCGCTCAGCGGCGGCGTTGGAGCTGTGGCGACCGCATCTCGGCGGTGCGCTGGTGGCGATCGGCAATGCGCCGACCTCGCTGTTTCATCTGCTCGACATGCTCGATCAGGGCGCGCCGCGGCCGGCAGCCGTGATCGGAACGGCGGTCGGCTTCGTCGGGGCGCGTGAATCCAAGGAGGCGCTCGCGGCCGACGGCCGCGTGCCGTATCTCATCGTGAAGGGCCGCAAGGGCGGCAGCGCGATGGCCGTTGCGGCCGTCAATGCCGTTGCGAGTGACGTCGAATGAGCCTGCTCGACACCATCGCGGGCTCGGCACATCCGGGCACGCTCTACGGCATCGGCGTCGGCCCGGGCGACGTGCGCTATCTCACGCTGCGCGCGGCCGGCCTCGTCCGATCCGTCGATGTCGTGGCGTTCTTTGCCAAGCGCGGCATCGAGGGCAATGCCCGGCGAATCGTGGCACCATTGATGGAGCCCGGCCGCCATGAGCTACGGCTGGAATATCCCGTCACCGAGGAGGTGCCTGTCGCCGATCCGTCCTATCAGGCGCAGATCGGCGGCTTCTATCATCGCGCAGCCGACAGCATCGCGGCCCATCTTGCCGCGGGCCGATCGGTCGGCCTGTTGTCGGAAGGCGATCCCTTCTTCTACGGCTCCTTCATGCACATGTGGCGACGGCTCGAGCGGGATCACCCGGTCGAGGTGGTTCCCGGCGTGACAGGTATGTCCGGATGCTGGACCAAGGCCAATGCTCCGATCACCTGGGGCGACGATGTGCTCTCGGTGCTACCGGGCACCCTGGCGGAGGACATTCTGCATGACCGGCTGACCCGCTGCGAGGCGGCCGTGATCATGAAGGTCGGGCGCAATCTCGCCAAGGTGAAGCGCGCCATCACTCAGGCCGGGCTGCTCGATCGCGCCATCTACGTCGAGCGCGGCACCATGGAGGCGCAGCGCGTCGCGCCGCTGGCCGAAGTGGTGCTGGATCGCGGCCCGTATTTCTCGATGATCCTGATCCCCGGACAGGGGCGACGGCTATGACGGGCATGCTGACCATCGTCGGTGTCGGCCCGGGGCGTCCCGAGCTGATCACGCCGGCGGCGTCGGCGGCGATCGCCGACGCAACCGATCTGATCGGCTACGGACCTTATCTCGACAGGGTGACGACGCTTCGCGCAGGACAGACCCGCCATGCCAGCGACAATCGCGTCGAGCTCGACCGCGCCCGGCACGCGCTGGCGCTTGCCAGCACCGGCAAGCAGGTCGCCGTGGTCTCAGGCGGCGATCCCGGCGTGTTCGCGATGGCCGCTGCCGTGTTCGAGGCCATCGAGGCTGGCCCGTCGACGTGGCGCGATCTGGACATCCGCGTCGAGCCCGGCGTCACCGCGATGCTGGCTGCTGCAGCGGAGGTCGGGGCGCCGCTGGGCGGCGATTTCTGCGCGATCTCGCTGTCCGACAATCTCAAGAGCTGGACCACCATCAGGCGCCGGCTGGAGGCTGCGGCTGCAGCCGACTTCGTCATCGCGCTGTACAACCCGCTCTCCAAGGCGCGGCCGCATCAGCTCGGCGACGCCTTTGCGCTGCTGCGGCAGATCAAGCCGCCGTCGACCGTGGTCGTAATGGTGCGCGCCGCGGGCAGCGGCGACGTCAGGCAGATCATCACGACACTGGGCGACGTCGATCCCGACAACGCCGACATGCGCACGCTGGTCCTGATCGGATCGACCGCAACGCGCCTGATCGCGCGCGAGGGCAAGGCGCCGTTCGTCTACACGCTGCGCCGCGAAGTCGAAGGCGGCGCATGAGCAAGCGCGGTCTCCAGCCAGAGCAGGGCGGCGCCTGCGCTATCCAGAGCCACGCCATGCGGCTTGTCGGGCCGCGCGATCATCACCACGGGGAGATCGAGCCGCCGCGCCGCCGCGATCTTCGGATAGGTCGCGGCTCCGCCGGAGTTCTTCGAGACGACGAAGGCAATACGTTCACGCGTGAGAAAGTCATGCTCTTTCGCATCGTCGAACGGTCCGCGATCGTAGACGAAGCGGATGTCAGGCGGCAGCGGAATGTCACCGGGCGGATCGATCGTGCGGGCGACGTAGTGGTGTTGCGGAGCTGCGGCGAAGGCCGCCAGCTCCAGCCGGCCCAGGCTGAGGAATACGCGCGCAGTAGCGGTCCCGAGTGCGCCAGCGGCGGCGTCCGCACTCTCGACCTCGATCCAGCGATCGCCTTGGCGGCGCTGCCACGCCGGGCGCAGGATCGATGCCAGCGGCAGCGAGAGCGCATGGCAGGCCGCGACCGCATGCCGGGAAATCTGGTCGGCATAGGGATGGGTCGCATCGATCACCGCGTCGACGGCATGATCGCGCAGCCACGCTTGCAGTCCGGCAATGCCACCGAAGCCGCCGATGCGCGTCGGCAGCGGCTGCGGCTTGGGCGAGATGGTGCGGCCGGCGAGCGAGAGCGTCGCCTCGAACCGGCTGTCGTCGGCCAGCAGCCGCGCCAGCTCCGAGGCCTCGGTCGTCCCGCCGAGAATGAGGATGCGCATGCGGGGCAGGGTCCATGGTGAATCCGGGCGCAACTTGCAACGCGGCGCGCTGGCTGTCCATCGTCGGCATCGGCGAGGACGGTGTGGACGGGCTTTCGGAGCACGCGCGGCGTCTCATCGCGCAGGCGGAATTGGTGGTCGGCAGCGTGCGTCATCTGGATCTCGCGGCCTCGCTTGTGAGAGGCGAGCGGCTGGCTTGGCCGAGCCCGCTGCAACTGGCGTTCGGGCAGATCGCGGCGCGCCGGGGAACGCCGGTCGCCGTGCTGGCGAGCGGCGATCCCTTCAACTACGGCGTCGGCAAGCAGCTGATGCAGCGCTTCGATGCAACTGAGATGCTCTGCGTCCCGCAGCCCTCGGCGTTCAGCCTTGCAGCGGCGCGGCTCGGCTGGCCGCTCCAGGATGCGGCCCAGGTCACGCTGCATGGCCGCGCGCTCGAGGGCATCATCCGCCATCTCGCGCCGGGGGCTCGCATCCTGGCGCTGGCCTGGGACGGATCGACCGCTGGAAAGCTTGCTGCATTGCTGACGTCCCGGCGCATGGGGCGCTCGCGCCTGACGGTTCTGGAGGCGATCGGAGGACCGCAGGAGCGGGTGCGCCGCGTGACGGCGGATGAGTTCGATCTGTCGGACATCCATCCGCTGACCACGCTTGCCATCGAGGTCGAAGCCGGCCCTGACGCGCCGGTGATCCCGCTGACGTCGGGCCTTGCCGACGATCTGTTCGAGCATGATGGTCAGCTCACCAAGCGTGACATCCGTGCCGTCACGTTGGCCGCGCTCGCGCCGCGACCAGGCGAATTGCTCTGGGACGTCGGTTTGGGGTCGGGCTCCGTCGCGATCGAATGGCTGCTGCGTCACGGCGCGCTGCGCGCGATCGGCATCGAGGCGCGGCAGGATCGCGCCGACCGCGCCATGCGCAACGCGCTTGCGCTCGGTGCTCCCGATCTGAAGGTCGTCATCGGGCGCGCGCCGGCGGTGCTCGCCGATATCGAGCCTCCGGACGCGGTGTTCATCGGCGGCGGCATTTCGGAGCCGGGCCTGTTCGAGGCGGTCTGGTCGAAGTTGAAATCTGGCGGCCGCCTTGTCGCCAACGTCATCTCGCTCGAAGGCGAGGGCCGGCTGTCGGATCTATTCGGCAAGCATGGCGGTGAGCTCGTCCGCGTCGCGGTGTCGCGAATAGAGCCGGTCGGCCGCATGCATGGCTGGCGGCAGGCGATGCCCGTGACGCAATGGCGAGTCACCAAGCCATGATCGCGCTCGGGATCGGTTGCCGTCGCAACGCCAGCTCCGACGATGTCGACGCGGTCGTCGCGCAGGCCTTGGCCGCTGCGGGTTTGGCCGCCGGCGATATTGCCGTGGTCGCGACTGCGGCGGACAAGTTGGACGAGTCCGGCGTGACCGAAGCAGCGATGCGGCTGCGGCGGCCGCTACGGGGCATCGGCATCGCAGACCTCGCGGCTGTCGCGGAGCTCGCCGTCACCCGAAGCGATCTCGTGCAGCGGCTCAAGGGTGTTCCGTCCGTGGCCGAGACCGCAGCGCTGGCGGCGGCCGGCCGCAATGCACGCCTCATTCTGCCGAGGCTGGCCAACGCCTGCGCGACTTGTGCAATTGCGCAAGGCGACGGCCCGGTGGAGCCGGCAACATGACGGTGCATTTCATCGGCGCCGGGCCCGGCGCGCCCGATCTGATCACCGTGCGCGGTCGCGACCTGATCGCGCGCTGTCCCGTCTGTCTCTATGCCGGCTCGCTGGTTCCGGCAGCGCTCCTCGCGCATTGCCCGCCAGGCGCCCGCATCATCGACACCGCACCGCTGGCGCTCGACGAGATCATCGCCGAGATGGCTCAGGCCACGGCCGCTGGCGAAGACGTGGCGCGGCTGCACTCCGGCGATCTCTCGATCTGGAGCGCGCTAGGCGAGCAGTTGCGGCGGCTCGATGCGTTGAAGATTCTCTACACGGTCACGCCGGGGGTGCCGTCGTTCTCGGCGGCCGCGGCCGCGTTGGAGCGTGAGCTCACGCTTCCGGGTCTCGCACAATCGGTCGTGCTGACACGCACGTCCGGCCGCGCTTCCGCAATGCCGGAGACGGAGCAGCTGTCGCTGTTCGCGCAATCGCGCGCGACGCTCGCCATCCATCTGTCGATCCATGTGCTCGACAAGGTCGTCGACGAGCTGCGTCCGCATTACGGCGAGGATTGCCCCGTCGCGATCGTCTATCGCGCAAGCTGGCCGGAGCAGCGTATCGTGACCGGCACGCTGGCGTCGATCGTCGGCCAGGTCGCAAGCTCGGCCATGGAGCGCACCGCGTTGATCCTGGTCGGCCGCGCGCTCGGCTCGGAAGATTTTCGCAACAGCGCGCTGTACGACGCCGACTATCAGCGGCGCTTCCGCGGGAGGGGCGAATGAGCCGGTCCGCTGCTCTGCCCGACCAGCCGGCCGTCGCGGTCGAACACGGCGACATCGAGCGCGATGTCATTGGCGCCGAGGGCGCGGCGGGCCGTCTGCCAGGCGGCCCGCGCGACGATCTCGCCCGCCGGGAATCCGATCCGCTCGGCCTCCTGCAGCACCTGCAGCGCGGTGTTGGCGCCACGCGCAAGTGCGACCAGCGCGTCCGGCGCCTCCGCATTGCGCAGCGTGTCCGCGAGCCAGCCGAGATCGACCTCACCGGCGCGCGAATGCAGGTCGAGCAGGCCCTGGCCGAGCTTGGTCATCTTGGCGAAGCCGCCGGCCACGGTGATGCGCGGCACCGGATGCCGGCGCAGATATTTCAGCATGCCGCCTGCGAAGTCTCCCATGTCGATCAGTCCAGCCTCCGGCAGGCCGTAGAGCTGCTGCACGGCCTTCTCCGAGGTGCTTCCCGTCGCGCCGGCGATGTGCGGCAGGCCGGCCGCGCGTGCGACGTCGATGCCGCGATAGATCGAGTGGATCCAGGCGGCGCAGCTGAAAGGCACCACGATTCCGGTGGTGCCGAGAATCGACAGGCCGCCGATGATGCCGAGACGCGGGTTCAGTGTCTTCCTGGCCAGTTCCTCACCGCCGGGAATGGAGATCTCCACGACGACATCGCCGTTCGCGCGGAGCGCTGTGGCGGCTTCGTCGATCGCGGCCGTGATCATCTGGCGAGGTACGGGATTGATCGCGGGCTCTCCCGGCGGCAGCGGCAATCCCGGCCGCGTCACGGTGCCGACACCCGCGCCCGCGCGGAACGTCACGCCGGTCTTCTCGGCACCGCGCTGCACCGTTGCCTTGATCAGCGCGCCGTGTGTGACATCGGGATCGTCGCCGGCGTCCTTCACCACGGCAGCGGTCGCGCTCGCCGTGCTGGTCTCGTGCATCGCGACGGCGAAGCTGACGCGGCGGCCGCCGGGCAGGGCGATCTCGACCGTGGCCGGACAGCTGCCGGTGATCAGCAGCTCATAGGCCGCGCGTGCGGCTGCCGTGGCGCAGCTGCCGGTGGTCCAGCCACGTTTCAGCGGTCGGCGCGGAGTGCCAGCGGTTCCCGTCATGGCTCCTCGCATAGCACATTTTCCTGGGACACAGCGGTGCGCGGGCCATGACCACGACGGTGCCTCGGGGGATCATCATTGCAGCGCCGCGTTCCGGCGCCGGCAAGACCACCGTCACGCTCGGACTGCTGCGGGCGCTGGTCCGGCGTGGCACGCATGTGCAGCCGTTCAAATGCGGCCCCGACTACATCGATCTCGCATTTCACACGGTCGCGGCACAACGGACGAGCTACAATCTCGACGGCTGGGCTATGTCCGTGCCGCAATTGATGGAGCTCGTCGGCGGTGTCGCTGCCGACGCCGATCTTGCCGTCGTCGAGGGCGTCATGGGCCTGTTCGATGGCGCGCCGCAGCCCGGCCGTTCGGGGCGCGGCTCGGCTGCGGATCTCGCGGCTTTGCTCGGCTGGCCGGTGGTGCTCGTTCTCGATGTCAGTGGCCAGACCGAGACGGCTGCGGCCGTTGCGCTGGGTTGCGCGCGCTTTCGCGACGATGTCACCGTTGCCGGGGTGATCCTGAATCGGATCGCGAGCGAGCGGCACCGCGCATTGATTGAGCCGGCTTTCGCAACGGTCGGCATCAAGGTGCTGGGCGCGCTGCCGCGCGATCAGCAATTGTCATTGCCGGAGCGGCATCTCGGACTCGTCCAGGCGCAGGAGATCACGGCGATCGAGGCGCATCTCGATCGTCTTGCGGCGTCCATCTCCGCATCGGTCGAGCTGGATGCGGTGCTGGCATGCGCCCGGCCCATGCGTGCGAGCGGCCGTCCTGCGCCGACGTCCGGCTTCGGCATCAGGCCGCCGGGGCAGCGCATCGCCCTCGCATCCGATGCCGCGTTCTCGTTCAGCTATCCGCATCTGCTGCGGCAATGGCGTGCTGAGGGCGCGGAGATCGTGCCGTTCTCGCCGTTGAACGATGAGGCGCCAGATCCGGCAGCGGACGCAGTCTGGCTGCCGGGCGGCTATCCCGAACTCCATGCAGGACGATTGGCTTCGGCGTCGTCGTTCCTCGGCAGCCTGCGCGCGATGGCTGCGCGTGGCGTGGCCATTCACGGCGAATGCGGTGGCTACATGACGCTGGGAGCGGGTCTGGAGGATGCCGGGGGCACGCGGCATGCGATGGCCGGACTGCTGTCGCTCGAGACCTCCTTCGCCAGGCGACGCCTGCATCTCGGCTATCGCCGCGCAACCCTGTTGGCAGACTGCAGCCTCGGCCGGAAGGGCGCCTGCGTTTACGGCCACGAATTCCACTACGCGACAATCCTGAGCGAAGCTGATGATCCCCTGATCGACTGTCGCGATGCTGCCGGCCGCGCGATCGCCGAGCGTGGTGCGAGGCGGACGACCGTGACGGGATCGTTCCTGCACGTCCTGAGCGGGGAGGCCGCATGAGCGCTACGAAGCGAGAGCCGCCGCAATTCGATGCTGCGTTCAAGGCTCGCTTTGCCGAGCTCGTGCGTTGGCGCCGCGACGTCCGCCGCTTCCGCAGCGATGCCGTAAGTCCTGAGCTGATCACACAGCTGCTGTCCCTCGCATCCCATGCGCCGTCGGTCGGCTTCTGTCAGCCCTGGCGTTTCGTGCTGGTCGAGAGCGCCGGCCGGCGTGCCGCAATCATCGAGAATTTCAGGCGCGCCAACCAGGCCGCGCTTGCGGGCTATGATGGCGAGCGGCGCGCGCTCTATGCGAGCCTGAAGCTCGAGGGGCTGGCGCGGGCGCCGGTGCACCTCGCCGTCTGCGCCGACGAAGGCGCCGCGACCGGTCATCGACTCGGTCGCGCGACGATGCCGGAAACGCTGCGCTACTCCGTCGTCGCGGCGATCCAGACGTTCTGGCTGGCGGCGCGTGCGGAAGGTCTCGGCGTCGGCTGGGTGTCGATCGTCGATCCGGCTGAGGTCTGTCGGGAACTCGAGCTGCCGCCCGACTGGACGCTGATCGCCTATCTCTGCGTGGGATGGCCGGAAGAGGAGCATGACGATCCCGAGCTGGAGCGTCACGGCTGGGAAACGCGGCTCGATCGAACGGCGACCGAGCCGCTGAAGCGCTAGGTCAGATCAAGACGCCATCGCGAGCGCAGGCGCGTCCAGGATGACAGGCTGAGCGGCCGCCGGTGCTGTGGGCGTCAGCTGAAACCGCGTGCCGTGCAGCGTGACCGTGAGCGGAATGCCGCGGAAATCGTCGTGGAACGCGTGGATGCGGCGCTGCATCTCGGCCGGGCCGATGTCGGCGGGCATGTTGCACATCTCGGCATACATCTTTCGGGTGCTCCGGATTCCGCTCCACTCGATGGGAAGAACCGGGAGCGGACCGGAGTGGCAGGCGAGATCACGCGACATGCGCCAGAACAGATAGGCCAGCCGCACGAACGTCATCTGCTCCAGCCCTCGGACATTCACGCCGTTCGGGATATCGAACGTCTCGACGCCGATGATCGCCCCGCAGTCGACGCGGGCCTCCATCACATGGGCCGTGGCGCCGAAACGCGTCGCGCCGTCGTACATCGCAAAATGAGCGGGCGCCCAGCCCGGATAGTCCGGCGGCGCCGGATGAAAATTGTAGGCGCCATGGCCGAGCGCCTGAAGGATGTCGACAGGAACGATCACGCCGGTGGTGAAGGCCAGCAGGCGGGCCGTGGCGAGCACGTCATGCTCGATCGCCTGCAGGTCCTGCAAGGTGACGGCGCAACGGAACGCGAGCGCCGGATTATGCGCCTTGAGAAGCTCGGTCAGGGCAAGCTGCTGATCGCGGCTGCCGGTCAGGAGGATGATCGTGTCGAGCATGGTTGGGGATTCCTTGTTGAGCTCAGTGTCCACGGCCATCGATGCCGATCGGTTGGCGCGTGGCGTCTCCAGCGGTGAGTGAGCGGAACATGTCGGGAGGTAGCTGCTGCCCGGGCACGACCTCGAGTACCCTGTTGTCGGCGAGAAACGCGGCCTCCCTGGCGACCCGCACGTCCCGTTGCCAGGAGCAGAGTGAAAGCTCGAGACGGGAGAAGCCGCCATTGTCGTTGGTGAACGCGCTGGTCAGCGCCTGAATGCTCGCCGCCGTCTCACGCGCATTGCTGCCTTCGACGTCGTGCAGGATCACGGTGATGGCCCGTTCGCAGGCCTGGTCCGATTGAACGATGAGCAGGGGATCGCGAGCACCGGCGCGGCCTGCCCGCCGCGCCGATCGAACCATCTCGGCAAACTCCGGATTCGGACCGAGATCGGCGGTGGTCGGTCTCAGATCATGAACGATCGCGGCGTCTCTCGCTCCAGTCTCACCGGCGAGCGCGTGATACGAGCGCGGCAGCCAGACCGTATCGAGCGGCATCTGCGACGCAGCCAGGCTCCAGGCCTGATCGATGAGATAGCCGTCCCACACATCCGGGTGGGACGACGCGATCTCACGCCAGATCGTCAGCAGCTGTTCGGCGGCTTGCGACCGTCCGAAGTAGAGCGTGCGCGCCGACATCTCCCAGCCGTTCCACTTGTGAACGGCGAAGTCGCAATCGGCGTGGAGCGGCAGCGACGGGACGGATTGCAGCATCACGCCTGCGTCCACGAAGAGCAGCGGAGCGCCATGCCGCCGCCTCATGCGCAGAATGAAATCCGCCTTCTCCGCCGCGCTGACGACATCGCGCTGACGCGTCTCGACCGGCTCGATCTCGAACGGCAGCCCCAGACGTTCCAGCGACCTCCGGAGATGATAGACGTGCAAGTCGCCGACGCTCTTGGGATGGCAGGAGACGATGCGCATCACATCCGCTGCGCGCGCAGCTTGAGGCTGCCGCCAGTCGCGTCCGCCCCACCATAATTCGTGCGGACCGTCCGCCGACGTCCCCACCGTACCGAATTCCGTCAACTTCGATTTCAGGAAATCGAATGCGGCATTTTCGCCGAACGGGATCGCGACGGCGTCACGAGCTGTCAGCGTGCGGCAGAGCAACTCGGCGCCCGCCCCCGTCGGCGGGTCGATGACGACGACGGTGCGTCCGTCGCGCGGCGACGGGAGGTTGCTCCAGGGAACGAGAGGGCCGAACGTTCGCGACAGCCATTGCAGGCGGCGTCCCTGTTCGTTGCCGAGCCTGACGCCGTGCCTCCGCAGGGCTTGCACCGGATCATGATCAATGGGGTTCGGGTCTGGTCGCGACATGCCGGGTCCTCCTGCACAGTAGAACGGATCACGGCAGCCAATCAGGCGCACCGATCGCAAAGTCGTCGGCGCTGAAAGCGGAAAGTGTGATCTATTACTCCGACACGGGGCGCGCGTGTTTCATTTCCGGATGTTGCAGATGACCTGATCGACATTGCAGCAGACGGCAAGATGCCGCGTTTAGCCCCAGCATGGATCGATCATGCCTTACGATGCATGACCGGGTTTGACGCCAAAACGCCTGTCTATAAGGCTGAAAAGCAATGTGCAGTGCAGGCCATCGTCCTTGCACGGCGCCGCGACAGGATCGCTTGCTGAATCGTTGCGATACCATTCCGAAACATTCAGCAATGCGCGCGCAAAATTCGGCGCGCGACGCATCACGTCGAGCGCTTTCAATCTCATTGCTGCCTGCAACTACAACGTATGAGCCTGCGAGATCAGGCGCACAAAGCTGCAAATAATCGTCGTGAGATTCAGAATCTGCATCGTGACAACTGACAGAGTCGAAAAATGCGATAATTTCGTCGATGTGATTCGGAAAAATTTGCCGGGGTGTGACGAGCGCTGCGGGAGTTTCGAGTCCCACGCAATGACGTGCCTTGTGAACCCGCAGGATGCGTCATCGATCGTGTTAGTAAGCGTCGCAGCTGCGTTTTCTGCTGAATTCGTCTTCCGGAATGAATCCCAGCCATGCCGACCTGCGGCTTCACGTCGTCCATGATCCTCCATCGCGTCAGTCTCATGCGGCAGATTTTGCCCGGCTCCCGGCAAAATATTCCAGCTAAGAGTTTGAAAAATAACGAAAATACTCCGCCTGTTTGCTCCGGTCGCAGCGTTCAACGATCGGAAGCCGTCTGCGAGCTGCGCTTTCGGCATTGCGGGTTGGAGAGTCGGATATGAGCTACGCGCTGGACGTCTGGGCCCCGGCCGATGGCATGTCTTCGAAGGAGCCGGCACCAGTGGATGGTGCGACGGTGCCATGGAGCGAGTCGGCCAGCACCGTCCCGGATTGCGCGCCGGCCGCCGAGGCCGCGGTGTTCGACGAGGACAAGGAGTTGCTGGATCGCCTTGCGACCGGCGACGAAACTGCGTTCCGTCTTCTTGTCGAGCGTCACATCGACCGCGCCTACGCCATTGCCCTGCGGATCGTCGGCAATGCCGCCGATGCCGAGGATGTCGTGCAGGACACGATGTTGAAGGTGTGGACCCATCGCGGACGCTGGCAGCATGGCCGCGCGAAATTCTCGACCTGGCTGTATCGCGTCGTCAGCAACCGCTGCATCGACCTCCGCCGCAAGCCACGCACCGAGAATGTCGATGTCGTTCCCGAAGTGGCGGACGGCCAGCCCGATGCGGCAAGCGTGATCGAGCGTGCCGAGATGAGCAGCATTCTCGAAGCTGCAATGCAGCGTCTGCCCGAGCAGCAGCGGATTGCCGTGATCTTCTCCTACCATGAGAACATGAGCAACGGCGAGATCGCCGAGGTGATGGATACGACGGTCGCCGCAGTGGAGTCGCTGTTGAAGCGCGGACGGCAGCAACTGCGCGAGATGCTGCGCCGTCATGAGCGCGACATCCGCGGCGCCTTTACGGATTGCTAACCATAAAATTCCCGGCGCAGGAGAATTCCCGCCTGATTCCCTCAGGCGCTTCCGTTTGATCGGTCAGACGGAGCCGATCCGCACCGTCAGTCCTTCCACGATGCGGCGTGTCTTGCCGATCATTCAGGAGTCCTCACCGTGCCCGCAATTTCGACCAACGTCGCCGCCAACTCGGCCGTCCGCTATCTGAACATCAACTCCGCGCAGGAGACGAGCTCGCTCTCGAAGTTGTCGAGCGGCTCCCGCATCACATCCGCATCCGACGACGCTGCGGGCCTTGCGATCTCCACCCGCATCTCCTCGGACATCACCACGCTGCAGCAGGCCGCGACGAACGCATCGCAGGCCACGTCGATCCTGCAGACCGCGGATGGCGGCGCCTCCAACATCAGCGACATCCTGGCGCGCATGAAGTCGCTGGCCTCGGAGTCGGCGTCGGGCACCACGGTCGGGACCAGCCGCACCTACATCCAGTCGGAATTCTCGCAGCTCATCAGCGAAATCACCTCGATCGCGACCGGCACGCGCTACAGCGGCCAGAGCCTGCTCGACGGCACCAGCACCTTCTCGGCCGGCGTCTCGGTGCTGGTCGGCTCGTCCGCCACCGACACCATCGACATCAAGCTGTCGGACCTCACCGCCAGCACGCTCGGCGTCTCCGCCCTCGACGTCAGCACGCAGACCGGAGCGACCGCTGCTCTGACGGCCTTGGACACGGCGATCGACACCGTATCGAAGGCCCGCGCCGACATCGGCGCGCAGGAGTCGCGCTTTAACTTCTCCGCCGATTCCATCTCGACGCAGACGCAGAACCTGCAGGCCGCCAATTCGGCGATCAAGGACGTGGACATCGCATCCGAGCAGGCGAAGCTGTCGTCGGCCCAGGTGAAGACCCAGGCCGCCGTGTCGGCGGAAGCCGCCGCGAACCAGATCCCGCAGTACCTCTTGAAGCTGCTGGGCTGAGCCGCGATCTGCCGGACCGGCGTCATGCCGGTCCGGCGCCTCGTTCAAAGGATGTCGACGAATGACCGTGAGCAGCGCCACCTCGAGCACGAGCAGCACGACGACGTCGTCATCCTCATCATCGACGAGCTCGAGCAGTTCGCTCACGACATCGGGAACGAGCACCACGAGCACCATCGACTGGACCGCTCTGATCGAGTCCGCGGTGAATGCCAAGCTCACCCAGGCGACCCAGATTTCCACCAAGATCACGGCCAACGAGGCCAAGATCACCGCCTATGAGACGCTGCAGACGGCGCTGAAGACGCTCTCATCGGGACTGTCGTCACTGGCGACGTCGATGGTGAACTCGCTCGCGACCAACGCCTTCGCGACGCGGGCGGCCACGATCAGCACCACCGGCGACGTCAGCGCCTCATCCGCTCTGTCGATGTCGGTGAGCAACGGCGCGGCGACCGGCAGCCACACGCTGACCATCAGCCAGATCGCCACCGCCCACAAGGTGACGGGAACGGCGCAGTCCAGCCAAACCACGGCGCTCGGCTATTCCGGCACATTCTCGCTCGGCCTGTCCGGCGGCAGCACGGCCGACATCACGATCACGAGCGGCATGTCCTTGCAGGACATGGTCGACGCCATCAATGCGCAGACCTCCACCACGAATGTCGAGGCATCGATCGTTCAGGTCTCCAGCAATTCCTACCAGCTCGTGCTGACCGGCACGCAGGACGCAGCCGACATCACCTATTCCAGCTCGTCCGGCGACGACATCCTCAACCAGCTCGGAGTGACCGACAGCTCGGGTGCCTTCGCCAATGTGCTCCAGACTGCGCAGGCGGCGGAGTTCACGCTGGATGGGATCAGCCTGACCCGGAACACCAACGACATCACCGATGTTCTCAGCGGCGTCACCTTCGACCTTCTGCAGGCGACCCCGTCGGGTGCCACGCTGAACATCACCATCGGCACGGACACGAGCCAGATCTCGTCTGCACTCCAGACCTTCGTCACCGACTACAACGCATTCCGTGATGCCGTTCTGGCGCAGCAGACGACCAACTCGGATGGGACGGCCTCGTCCAGCTCGGTTCTGTTCGGCGACGGCACGATGCGCGACATCATGAACACGCTGCAATCCGTGCTTGGATCCTCGGTCGGCGGCCTGACGATGGCTGACCTTGGCCTGTCGTTCAACGAGAAGAATGAGCTCGAGCTCGACACCGGCACGCTGTCGACGATCCTCAGCACCAATCTCAGCGGCGTGACGACGCTGCTGTCGGCTCAGACGAAGACATCGTCGAGCCAGCTCAGCGTGGTCAATACTGGAACCTCGCCGCAATCCTTTACCCTCGATCTCACGGTGGATTCGTCCGGCAATCTGTCGGCCGCGTCGGTCGGCGGCGACAGCTCGTTGTTCACGATCAGCGGCAACACCATCGTCGGCAACTCCGGGACGATCTACGCCGGCATGGCCTTCACCTACACCGGCTCGACCTCGCAATCGATCACGGTGACGTCGACACAGGGGCTTGCCACCCAGATCTACCAGCTCGCGAAGACCGCCTCATCCAGCACCGGATCCTTGCAGACGCTGATCGACAATCTGACGTCCCGCGACGAGACGCTGCAGGCCAAGGTCAACGACATCAAGAGTGCGGCGGCGACGTTTCAGACCCAGCTCACGGCGCAATATGCGAAATACCAGGCCGCCATCGAGAGCGCCAACAACATGCTGACCTACCTCAAAGCTCTCCTCAACGCGAGTTCCAGTAACTGATGACCCAGAGTTCAATGGCCCAATTTGCAAGTCAGGCTTATCGCGGCGCCGCCGTGGCGGTGCCTCCGCTGCGGGCCGTCGTCATGCTCCTCAACGGAGCCGTGAGCTGTCTCCAGAAGTCGCTGCAGGCGCAGGAAGCGCGCCGCTTCGAGGAGGGGCACGGGCACCTGACCCGCGCGATTGCCATCCTGCGCGGATTGAGTCTGCATCTCGATCCCAATCGCGGCGGGGCGGTCGCCGACCAGCTGTTCGCGACCTACAACGCTCTGATCCTCGCCGCCTTGCGCGCCTATGGTCGCCCTCACATGCGCGAGAACTTCCAGCGGATCACGGCCGGTCTGCTGGAGCTTCGCGATTCGTGGGACGCCGTCGACGCCGCTGCACGCGGGGCGCGCATGTCGGGTGATTCGGCCAGCCGCCGGTAGCAGCCGCCGAATCACGTAACTGTTGCGCTGCAGAAATCTCGCGAAACCGAACGGAAACAGCCGGCATTGTCTCAAGGCTGCGGTATTCGGTGCAGCCTTTCATGCATACGCCTCCCGGAACTTACGGGTTTTGACCGGCCTGCTTGCGGTCGTTCGTCACAATTGGCCAATATCAATTTCGTTCGCCGGGTGAATACTTTAAGAGGGACGGAGTAACGCTGGACCGAGCGGACGATGGACGTCAGGGAATTCGAGGATCTGATCGACCGCCTGGGAGAGGACATCTCCCGATGGCCCGCCGAGCGGCGTCAGGCCGCGGCCGAGTTGCTCGCGTCCTCGCCCGAGGCCGGCCAATTGATCTCCGAGGCCCGCCTTGTCCGTGAGGCGTTGTCGTCCCCCCCGGTTCGCGCGCCCGCCGGTCTTGCCGCCCGTATCGCGGCAGCGGCCAACCGGGAAACGCCGGAGGAGGCTACGGCTGTCTCTGCGGACGCTCATCAGGCCGGTTGAGCCGCCTGCCGGGCACGTTGTCCTGATCGCCGCGCCCGCGTCATCCTCTCACTGATCGAACTTGCTCAGGTCTGCCGCATCCGGCGCGTTGCGCTCGACGCGATGATCGCGGCGACGCGACGTCGTTCATGCGGTGGCCGCGCAGCCAGCTGGGCGCTCCAGAGCAGCCGGGCGGTCCGACATTCCCGATTCCGTCGCTTCCAGGCGATCGCTCGGATGAGCCGCGCTGCCTATCACCACGATGCGCCGCACCAGGCGATTTTTGCCGCCTCTGCCCAATGGCGCGGCGGCAAATTCTGCCGCCATATCAACTAATTCGCCCAACTAATTGTGCGCCTGAATTCGGCGCTCCGGCCGTTTGATCAGCAGACGCCTTCACCGCCATCGGAGGCGCTGTGTCCCGCCGTTTGTCACGGCGAGAGCCGGAGTTCTGCCATGACCGTTTCCGCGACGAGCTCGTCGACCACGACCACCTCATCGACCTCATCGTCCAGCGACTCGCGAACGACGCTGAGTTCGAGCGACTTCCTTCAGCTGCTGGTGAGCGAACTACAGAACCAAGATCCGCTCAACGCGACCAGCGTGACCGACTTCATCAATCAGATGACGTCCTATGCCAATTTCACCCAGCAGCAGTCGATCAACACAAGCATGAATTCGCTGGCCAGCTCGTTCTCGAGCCTGGTGACGCTGAACTCGGTCAACTACATCGGCCACACTGTCGAAGCCAAGAGCGACACCGCCGTCCTCTCCAACGGCTCCGCGACCTTTGGCTACTCGCTCTCTTCGGCCGCCTCGACTGTCTCGGTTTCGATAAAGGACTCCTCCGGAAGCACGGTCTGGACCGGCACAGGGACCGGCAACAAGGGAAGCAACTCCTTCAGCTGGGATGGCACCGATTCCAGCGGCAATCAGCTCAGTGACGGCGGCCAGTACACGATCTCCGTTACTGCCACCGACTCGGCCGGCAACTCGGTCCTCAACTACACGACCATCACGGGGACGGTGACCGGCATCGACACCTCGACCAGCACGCCGTCGCTCACCGTCGGCGGCGTACCGGTCAGTGCCAGCAACATCATCGGCGTCACCTCCTGACCGCACCATTCGGAGTAGAATCATGAGTCTTTCTGGAGCCCTTTCATCGGCGATCTCGGCGCTCAACGCGCAGAGCTCGTCGCTCGCCATGATCAGCGACAACATCTCAAACGCCGATACGACCGGATACAAGACCACGTCCGGCCTGTTCGAGCAGCTGGTGACGGCGTCGAGCAGCTCCAAGGCCTATTCGTCTGGCGGTGTGTCGGTTTCCGGCCGTTCCAACATCACCCAGCAGGGGCTGCTGGCTGCCACGACCAACGCGACCGACGTCGCAATCCAGGGGGCGGGATTCTTCGTTGCCACCAACTCGACCTCGGCCGGCGGCGAGACCTTCTACACGCGCAACGGCGCCTTCTCGACCGACAATGCCGGCTATCTCCAGAACAACGGCTATTATCTGGAAGGCTGGCGTACCGACGCCAGCGGCAACGTGGTCGGCAACGGTCTCGAGCCGGTCAACACCAAGGTGGCGCTGACGAATGGCGGGGCCACCACCAAGACCTCGCTTGCCGCCAATCTGCCGGCGGATGCCGCGAGCGGCGACACCTTCAGCAGCTCGATGACGGTATACGACTCGCTGGGGCAGGCACACACGCTCAATGTCAACTGGACCAAGTCGGCGACGGCGAACGAGTGGACCGCCGATATCGCCCCCGCCACCGCCTCGGACGGCACCGTGACCAGCGGCACCTATACGATCGATTTCAATTCGGACGGATCGCTCAGCACGGTCTCCTCGACCAATCTCGGCATCACCTGGAACAACGGTGCCGCTGCTAGCTCGATCACGCTCAGCTTCGGAACCACCGGCGGCGGCACCGATGGTCTGACCCAGCTGGCGTCCGGAAGCACGACCCCGAGCGTTTCGAATTTCAGTGCCAACTCGGACGGCATCTCCTTCGGCACGCTGAGCAGCATCGCGGTCGGCAAGGACGGTCTGGTCGAGGCGACTTATTCCAACGGCCAGACCGTTCCCATCTATAAGCTCGCGGTGGCCACCTTCTCCGATCCGAACGGGCTCGTGGCGCACTCCAGCGGCATGTACACCGCCACGGCGACGTCGGGCAACGCGACCCTGCAGGCGTCGGGCGAGAATGGTGCGGGCACCATCTACGGCAGCGAGCTCGAGTCGAGCACGACGGATACGACCGGCCAGTTCAGCAACATGATCTCGGCACAACAGGCGTATTCTGCGGCCTCGCAGGTGATCTCGGCCGTCAACAAGATGTACGACACCCTGATCTCGTCGATGAGGTGAGCATGGCCGATCTGATAAAGGAGCGGCTCGGCGAGGGCGAGATCCTGCTGAAGAAGCTGCGGCGGCTGAGGCTGCGCGCCGCAGGTGCCCGCAGGGATGATCGTGCGCGACTACTGGCGCTGATGGACGACATCGAGACGGTCCGCCGGAAGCTCCTGCGCGAATGCGCGCTGCTCGAGGAAGAGTTCCGGGTCGCCGCGGTCCGCGTGACGGCATTGAACACCTATGCGCGGGTCGCGCAGACGAGCCGCCGGCCACCGCGTGAAAACTAGGATTGGGAGCGACAGGATGAAACAGGCAATCCAACCCGACCGACGGCCGGCAAGCGAGAGTGAGGTGAGGACCTTGATCGCGCTGATCGACGAGCTGATCGCGGTGGTGTCCGAGGAGAATGCAGAGCTCGCCAAGGGCCTGCCTGCCTCACGCTCCAAGCAGCTCGACGACAAGAACCGGCTCGCTGGGCTGTTCGAGCAGCGGGTGGCCGACTGCGCCAGGCAGACGGCGAGCCTTGATGTGCGGGATCGCGTCCTGCGCGAGCAGCTCATGGAGCACATTCTCGATCTGCGCAGCGCAATGGACGAAAACCTGGTGCGGCTGCGGGCTGCGATCGAGGCGAGCAATCGCAGGATCGAGGCGGTGATGCAGGCGATCCGCGAGCAGATCGCAAATGCCTCGCCCTATGGCGCCAGCGGACGCCGCGCTGCGCCTCCGACCTCATGCGGGACCAATGTCAGGGCGTGATGGGCATCCAGCGGGAGTAGGGCGATGTCGCTCGATATAGCACGTCTGGTCGCGTTCAGTGGCATCTCGACGACCGAGCTGCAGATCAGCGTCGCGTCGTCGAACATTTCGAACGCCGACACCAAGGGCTACACACAGAAGTCCGCGAACCAGATCGCCAACGTCACCGCGGGCGTTGGAACCGGGGTATCGATCACGGGCATCTCGAGCAATGTCGACAAGCTGCTGCTGAAGTCCCTGATCGGCGCCAATTCGGAGCTCGGCGCGGCCGACACCACGAACAACTACCTGACGCAGCTGCAGCAGCTGTTTGGCAGCGCCTCGTCCTCCGGCACGTCGACCACGGGCACGTCGCTGGCAAACTCGCTGGCGTCGCTGGAATCGGCCCTGTCGTCGCTGGCGAGCTCACCGAGCAGCGTCTCGCTGCAATCGGCCGTCGTCAGTGCACTCGACGACTTTGCGAGTCAGCTGCGCAGCACGTCCAGCGGCGTGCAGGCGCTGCGGGCCGATGCCGACAAGGACATCGCCTCGTCGATCCAGAGCGTCAACGACGATCTCCAGCAGATCGCGGATCTCAACGTCGAGATCCGCAAGATGGCTGCGTCCGGCCAGTCGACCGCCGATCTCGAGGACGAGCGCAACACTGCGCTGCAGGATCTGTCGTCCTACATGAACGTCAGCTACTACACGGCGTCGAACGGGGATCTTCAGGTCTACACCTCGTCCGGACGCGCGCTTGTCGACAGCTCGGCCCATACGCTGAGCTATACCGCGTCGGCCAATGTGTCGGCCTCGTCCAGCTATGCATCCGGCGGCTTCAGCGGCATCTTGGTCGATGGCGTCGACGTCACGTCCCAGATCACATCGGGTGAGATCGGCTCGCTGATCACGCTGCGCGACGAGACCCTCCCGGCTGTGCAGACGCAGCTCGATCAGCTCGCCTCGCAGTTGAAATCGGCGCTCAATTCGATCACCAACGGCGCATCGGCGGTGCCGCCGCCAATCAGCCTGACGGGATCGGCGAGCGTCAGCAGCACGACGGCGCTGTCGGGGTCGGGTACGGTCCGGATCGCCGTGGCCGATCAGAGCGGCAGCCTCGTCTCCTACCAGGATCTCGATCTGTCGTCCTACGCGACCGTGGGCGATCTGGTCACGGCGCTCAACGGCATATCCGGCGTATCGGCCTCGATCGATGGAAGCGGTCATCTGTCGATCAGCGCGACGTCGTCGGCCAACGGCATCTCGATCAACGACATGACGAGCGCGATCGGCGGCAGCGGCTTTTCCGATTATTTCGGCATGAACGATCTCGTCACGGGCTCGGGTGCTGCCGATTTCGCCGTGAACAGCAGCATTCTCAGCGGTGCTGCCGGCCTGCCGACCGGGACGCTCGACAGCTCGGCGACATTGGCGGCCGGCAGCCAGGTGCTCACGGCAGGCTCGGCGACGGTCATCAGTCGGCTCTATGACAAGCTGACCGGCTCGACCAGCTTCTCGTCCGCCGGAGGCTTGAGCGCGACCACCGGAACCTTTGCCGATTACGCGGCATCGATCGTTGCCAACGTGGCCAGCAAGGCCTCGCAGGCGGCGAGCGCCTACACCGCGAAATCCACCGCTCAGTCGAGCTATGCCAACTCGCTGTCGTCGCAGTCGGGCGTCAATATCGATGAGGAGACGGCCCGGCTGAGCTCGCTGCAGAACAAATACGCGGCCGCCTCGCAGCTGATCTCCGTCATCAACAGCATGTTCTCGTCGCTGCTCAGCGCCGTGCAGTCGACCTAGTTCGGAGCATTCATCATGACGATGCGGGTTGCGACCTTCGCGAACTCCGACCAGATGATCGCCAGCGCACTGCGGACGCAGGCGACGATGGCCAGGCTGCAGGTGCAGGAAGCGTCGGGGCTGAAGTCGGGATACCTGGCCGACTACGGCGCGGACACCCAGCATGTGGTCAATCTGCAGGTGTCGGTCACGCGGGCGCAATCCTACATCGATGCCGCGACGCTGGCCGACAGCAAGGTGCAGGTCATGTATTCCGCGGTCGGTCAGGTGTCCGATATCGTCAGCCAGTTGCGTACCGCCTTGAGCGCCGCGAGCTCCGGCAGCAGCACGGGAACAGCGTCCGCCATCAGCTCGGCGCAACAATTGTTGGAGCAGATGGCCGGTATTCTGAACACCCAGTATGACGGGCAATATCTGTTCGGCGGGGCTCGAACGTCGACGGCCGCCGTCGACACCTCGACCTTCGCTTCTGGAACCGGCTCGCTGACCACCGTCGACACCGGCTACTACCAGGGTGACAGCGAGCTTGCCACCGTGCGGGTCTCCGACGGTCAGTCGGTCACCTATGGCGTGACAGCGGACAATTCCGCCTTCGAGGAGGTCATGCGGGTGCTGAAATTCGTCGCGAACAGCTCGACCCTGTCCGGTAGCGATATCACCTCGGCGCTGACGCTTGCAGATCAGGCCGTGGACGATGTGGCCACCGTCCAGGCGAAGCTGTCCGATGCCGCTTCCCGCATCGAGACCGCAAAGTCGCAGCAGACCGACTTCAAAAGCTACGCCGAGAGCCTGGCGACCGATCTCACCAGCGTCGACGTCGCCGCGGTGACCGCGCAGTTGTCGACCTATCAAGCGCAGCTCACGGCGTCCTATACCGCGATCTCCAAGATCCAAAGTCTCAATCTGGCAAGCTATCTCCGGTGAACCGGTAGGTGGGGGGCCGCAGGGCAGGGCGCGGAACGGGTTGCAGCGGGACGACGCCGGCCGGATTCTAGGCGGGCGCGCGATCCTGGGAGCCTTGGCGCGGGGCGATTGCAACCATACCGCCTCCAAGAGGTTTGTTGACGGGCAACTCGTCGGCGGACCTCTCATGGATCAAGCAACTCAGCCACGAACGATCGGCCATGGCCTGCGGCCGGTCGCGGACAACCTCTGGATCGCCGATGCCGGCCGCATCAGCGCCGCCGGCCTTCCGATGCCGATTCGCATGACCGTGATCCGCCTGTCGAGCGGCGACCTGCTGCTGCACTCCCCGACGCGCTTCTCTCACGCGCTGCGCGACGAGCTGGAGCAGCTCGGGCCGATCAAATATCTGGTCGCGCCCAACGTGGCGCATTGGATGTTCCTGCCGGATTGGCAGGCGGCTCTGCCGAACGCGCGCCTGTATGCAGCGCCAGGCCTTGCCGACCGCCGCCAGATCCGGCGCAACCGCCTGCGCATCGACCGCGAGCTGACCGATGTCACGCCGGACGAGTGGTCCCCGGATCTTCAGCTGGTTCTGATCTCCGCCCCGATGTTCACCGAGGTCGAGCTGTTCCATCGACCAAGCCGTACGCTCATCCTGACCGATCTGGTTCAGAACCTGGCGCCCGAGGGGCTGGGGATTCTGCCGCGTACAGCGGCTCACATGCTCGGAATCACGGCGCCGGACGGCAAGGCGCCGGCCCATCTGCGGCTGCTGCTTCGTCTCGGAGGCCGTGCCGTCCGGCTCGCGGCCGCGCGACTGGTCGCGCTGGCGCCCGAGCGGGTGGTGTTTGCCCATGGCCGGTGGTTCGAGAGCGGCGGTACGCAGCAATTGCGTCGGTCGCTCGGCTGGCTTCTCGATTCGTCGCCGGAGGCGCGGCGGCTGATGCGCGACCTGCGGGGAACCCGCATCGTCATCACCGGCGCCTCGAGCGGCATCGGCCGGGCGGCGGCGCTGGCTTTGGCCCGGGAAGGCGCCAGCCTTGTGCTGGCAGCCCGGCGTGAAGAGGTGCTGAAGGCCGTTGCCGTTGAGTGCGAGACGCTCGGCGGGCGCGCCATCGCCGTCGCGACGGACGTCACGGACGCGGAAGCGGTCCAGCGCCTGGCCGAGCAGGCGGTGCAGACATTCGGCAGCATCGACGTCTGGATCAACAACGCCGGCACCGGTGTGTTCGGCGCCTATCAGGACGCGGACATCGCGCTTCACCGCAAGACGATCGAGGTCAATCTGCTCGGCACGATGAACGGCGCCTATGCCGTGCTGCCGATCCTTCTGCGACAGCGGCGAGGCACCCTGATCAACAACATTTCGTTGGGCGGCTGGGCGCCGACTCCGTTCGCGGCCGCCTATACAGCCAGCAAGTTCGGCCTGCGCGGCTTTTCGGCCAGCCTGCGGCAGGAGCTTGCTGCTCACGAGCACATTCATGTCTGCAGCGTGTTCCCGGCCATGGTCGACACGCCGGGTTTCGTTCACGGCGCCAACATGTCCGGCCGCAACCTGGATCCCGGTCCGCTGTTGTATCGTCCCGAGGACGTCGCCGAGACGTTCGTGCAGCTCATTCGTGCGCCGCGCGACGAGGTTGCCGTCGGATGGCCGGCGCGGCTTGGCCAGATCTCCTACGCGCTGGCACGCCGCCCGACGGAGCGCCTCATGAGCACGGTGTTCCGCTTCCTGCTTGCACGCGCCAAGGGCGCGCCGCGCACCACTGGTGCCGTGCTTGCGCCGATCCCGGCGGGGACTGCGGTGAGCGGCGATTGGCTTCGGCGCAAGCAGCTTCCGCCTGCCGGGCAGCTCAGCAAGATGGGGCTGGCGATCGGGCTCGGGGGCATCGCGTTGCTTCTCATCGTGCGTGCAGGCCGGCCCGCGCGGTCCTCTCATCGTCGCAGCCCGCGTTGACCTGGAGGCGCCATGCTCGGCAAGCTCGATTGGTCGGCCATTCCGCTTGGCCAGCCCATTCCACTCGTGGCCGCAGGGCTTGTGCTGGTCGCGATCCTCGGCGTTCTCGGCTGGGTGCTCGCGAAAGGACATTTTCCGTATCTCTGGCGTGAGTGGATCACGAGTGTCGATCACAAGCGGATCGGCGTCATGTACATCCTGCTCGCCTTCGTGATGCTGCTGCGCGGCGGCACCGACGCGATCATGATGCGCACGCAACAGGCGGTAGCGTTTCACTCCAACGGCTATCTGCCGCCCGAGCACTACAACCAGATCTTCTCGGCTCACGGCACGATCATGATCTTCTTCGTCGCGATGCCGTTCGTGATCGGATTGATGAACCTTGTGGTGCCCTTGCAGCTCGGCGTGCGCGACGTCGCGTTTCCGACGCTGAACTCGGTCGGCTTCTGGCTGACCGCGAGCGGCGCGCTGCTGGTCAACGTCTCGCTCGTCGTCGGCGAGTTCGCCCGCACCGGCTGGCTGCCGTTTCCACCGCTGTCCGAGCTCACTTATTCGCCGGGTGTCGGCGTCGACTACTACATCTGGGCACTCGAGATCTCCGGGATGGGAACACTTGTCAGCGGCATCAACCTGGTCACCACCGTACTCAAGCTGCGAACCAGGGGGATGAGCTATCTGCGCATGCCGATGTTCTGCTGGACCACGCTGGCGTCGAATCTGCTGATCGTTGCGGCCTTCCCGATTTTGACCGCGACGCTGACGATGCTGATGCTCGATCGCTATTTCGGCTTCCATTTCTTCACCAACGAGGCCGGCGGCAACATGATGATGTTCATGAACCTGATCTGGGCCTGGGGGCACCCCGAGGTCTACATCCTGGTTTTGCCGGCCTTCGGCATCTACTCCGAGGTGGTTGCGACATTTTCGAGCAAGTCGCTGTTCGGCTATCGCTCGATGGTGCTGGCAACGATGGCGATCTGCGTCGTCTCCTTCATGGTCTGGCTGCACCATTTCTTCACGATGGGCGCAGGCCCCGACGTGAACGCCATCTTCGGCATCGCCAGCATGATCATCGCGGTGCCGACGGGCGTGAAGATCTACAATTGGCTGTTCACGATGTATGGCGGGCGGGTGCGGTTCACGACGCCGATGCTGTGGTCGGTCGGGTTCATGATCACCTTCATGATCGGCGGGCTGACGGGCGTGCTGGTCGCGGTGCCGCCGGCGGACTTCCTGCTGCACAACAGCCTGTTCCTGGTCGCCCACTTCCACAACGTGATCATCGGCGGGGTGCTGTTCGGCGTGTTCGCGGGCATCACCTACTGGTTTCCAAAGGCCTTTGGATTCCGTCTGTACGAGAGCTGGGGCAAGGCGGCATTCTGGTTCACCCTGATCGGCTTCTACGCCACCTTCATGCCGCTCTACATTGTCGGTCTGCTCGGCATGACCCGGCGCATGCAGCACTATGACGTCGCCGAGTGGCGTCCCTGGCTGGCTGCGGCGACGTTCGGCACGGCGCTGCTCGCAATCGGTGTCACCCTGCAGATCCTCCAACTCGTCTTCAGCATCCGCGACCGCGGGCAGCTTCGCGACACCACGGGCGATCCCTGGGACGGTCGCTCTCTGGAGTGGGCGACGTCGTCGCCACCGCCGGTATTCAACTTTGCCGTGCTGCCGAATGTGACGGGGCAGGATGCGTATTGGCGGATCAAGGAAAACGCCAAGGACCAGCAGCTCCACAACCGGACAAAAGACTATCAGGATATCGAGCTGCCAAGGAATTCCCCCACGGGGTTCGTGTGCGCGTTCTTCGCCACCATCATGGGATTTGCGCTGATCTGGCACATCTGGTGGATGGTCGCGCTCGGCGCAATGGGGGCGTTCGCGACATTCGTCGTGTTTGCCTGGCGCGATCACGACGAATACGTGATCCCGGCTTCGGAGGTGGCGCGGATCGATCGGAGCATCATCGAAGCGAGGCACGGACTCTCGCAGGCGACGGGCGGAGCCTGACGGGCGATCGGTGCGAGCGGGGAGCCGCCCGCACCGACGTCACCATCGCATCACCAGCGGTGATGCACGCCGATCACGCCGCCATGGCCGTGGCGGTGGCCGAAATGGCGCCCGCCGTGCCAGCCATGATGTCCGAAGCCGGGACCGCGGTAGTAGCCGTAGCTGTGCCGCCACGGACGGGGGTGGTGATAGTAGCCGTAGCTGCGATAGACCGGGCGCGGCGCGTAGCCGTAGCCATAACCACCGTAATAGGGACGATAGGTGTGGGCCGGGTAATACCCGCCATAGCCGTACGGGTAGCTCGCATAGCGATAGCCGCCATAGCCATAGGGCGCATAGCCGCCGTAATAGCTTGGTGCGGCAATTGCCGACCCGATCACGGCACCGGCCAGGAGGCCGGCTCCGATCGCCGCACCGCCGCCCCAGCCACCGTGATGCCAGCCACGATAACCGACTTGGACGACGTTCGAGGTCTCGGTCGGCTTCGCCGCCGCCGACAGCGACATCAGCGGCGCTGCGGAGGCCGATTGCAGCGTGGACAAAGAGATCGCGCCGGCGATCGCGAGGGGCGCGGCGGCCTTGAAGGTCATCATTCTGATTTCTCCCGGAGTGTCTGGGTCTTGCTCAAACTAAACGACCGAGGCTTGGTTGCAGTTTTCGCGGAGGACGGATTGTCGCGCCACATTCGTCGTAGGAACGCGCGATGCCAGACCTCCGGCATCGCGCGGAACTTCAGCGACGGCCACAGGGATGGCGGCGGCCATCCTTGCCGCGATAGGTGCCGGAGCGCGCGTCATAGGACCGGTGACGCAGCGAGCAGGAGATCTCCGACGGGCTCGCCTGCGCACGACTGTCGGCGATTGCGCTGCCGGCGGCGAGGCTCCCGAGAACGGCCGGGCCCTTGCTCTCGTGATGGGGCCGGTAGCCGTATTGATAGCCGTGACGACGGCCGAGGCCGGGGTGCCAGTCGTGGCCGCCACGCCAGTGGCGGTACGCGATTCCCTGAGGTTCGCCCGGATGCGATGTCGATGGCGGGGCCGGATGGGTCGGCAGCAGGGGAGCCGCAACTACGGGGGACGCAAGCGACAGCACGACGGCTCCGAGAATGGCGGCCGGTAGACGGTTTCGCAGTTCCATCTGCGTTGCTCCTTTCCGTCGACCACATAGGAGGAGCAACGTTTCGCCACAACTGCCCGGCCCGCGTCACGGTGCCGCCCGATCGAGGGCACAACGTCGCAGCGGCGCCATGTTGTCGCAGCGGCCTCTGTCCATCAGGACCGCTTGCGGTTGGTCTCGAGCATCAGCTTGCCTGCATCAGCGCCGCGGTGCGACGCCCGTCGACGGCGGCGTGGTTTCATTGCGCATGCCGGGCGGGCTCGATGCACCCTGGCCAAGCGAACTAATCGATCAGTGCGTCGAGCAGCGCATCCGGGCATTCCGCCATCATCGTATGTCCCGCACCCGGCAGCACGATCGTGCGCGCCGACGCGATCGCGGCGGCCAGCGTCTTGCCGGCCTTGACGGGCGTCATCATGTCCTTCTCGCCGAGGATCAGACGGGTCGGCACCGTGATCTTGGCCGCTGACGCCAGCGCATCCTGATAGTTGTTGCAGGCGGAGAGATCATTGAACAGCACGCCCGGTGCGCAGCGCTCCAACGTCGCCTGCGCTCCGCCATGCATCCACAGGCCCGGTGCGCGACTGCCGCCGAGCTCGGCGGCAAAACCGAGTCCCCAGATCGAGACCATGTCGATCGCGGCGTGATCGTTCGCTTCCGCCGCCTTGAGGAGATCCGGCCCGACCGTCATCGTCGCCGCGGTGCCGATCAGGCTGAGCGCCGAGACCCGGTCGGGATGACGCGCCGCGGCATCGAGCGCGATCAGCGAGCCCATCGAATGGCCGATCAGATGCGCCGGCTTCGCGTTCACGGCCTGCAAGAGCGCAACCACCCAATCGGCCATCTCGGCGATGGTCGGCAGCGCCGGTCCGGCGGAACGGCCATGACCCGGCAGGTCGGGCGCCAGCACCGTAAAGCCGTGATGCGCAAACCAGCGGCTGTGCAGCGCCCAGACCGAATGATCGAAGCCTGCGCCATGCACGAGCACGACGGCGGGAAGGGACGGATCGAAGTCGCGGCCGCCGGTGGCGGCGAAGACCTCGCGATCACTGATGCTCAGCTGCATGGCTCACACCTTCTGCGAGGCGCGCAGCGCCTGTGCGAGATCGTCGATGATGTCGGACACCGCCTCGATGCCGACCGAGAGCCGGATCAGCTCCTCGCCGATCCCGGCGGCCGCGAGCTGGGCTGCGTCCATCTGCTGATGCGTGGTCGAGGCCGGGTGGATCACCAGCGTCTTGGCGTCGCCGACATTGGCGAGATGGCTGATGAGCTTCAGGCTCTCGATGAACTTGCGCCCCGCTGGGCGTCCGCCCTTGATGCCGAACGACACGATCGAACCGGCGCCACGCGGCAGGAGCTTGCCCGCCAGCGCATGGTCGGGATGCGATTCGAGTGAGGGATGCAACACCCAGTCGACGGCCTTGTTGGCCGTGAGCACGTCCAGCACTGCGCGCGTGTTGGCGACATGGCGCTCCATGCGCAAATGCAGCGTCTCGACGCCCTGCAGCAGATGGAAGGCGTTGGTCGGCGACAGGCAGGCGCCGAAATCGCGCAGCCCTTCGGTGCGCGCGCGCATGATGAAGGCGGCCGGGCCGAACTGCTCGTCGAAGACGATGCCGTGATAGCCGGCATAGGGCTCGGTGAGCTGCGGGAATTTACCGGAGCCGCGCCAATCGAAGCGGCCGCCATCGATGATCGCGCCGCCGATCGCGATGCCGTGGCCGCCCAGCCACTTCGTCGCCGAGTGCATCACGATGTCGGCGCCTTGCGCGATCGGCTGGCTGAGATAGGGCGTCGCGAAAGTGTTGTCGATCAAAAGCGGCACGCCGGCGTCGTGCGCGATCGCTGCCACCTTGGGGATGTCGAGCACTTCCAGGCCGGGATTGCCGAGCGTCTCGCCAATCAGCAGCCGGGTATTCGGCTTGATGGCGGCGCGGAAGCCGTCGTGATCCCTGGGCTTGACGAAGCTGGTGGTGATGCCGAAGCGCGGCAGCGTGTGGGCCAGCAGGTTGATGGTGCCGCCATAGAGCGAGGAGGAGGCGACGATGTGGTCGCCGGCATTCAGAAGCGTGGCGATCGCCAGATGCAGCGCCGCCTGGCCGCTCGCGGTGCAGACAGCGCCGACGCCGCCTTCGAGCGCCGCCAATCGTTCCTCGAGCACGGCCGTGGTCGGATTGGAGATGCGGGTGTAGATGTGGCCGGCGCGTTCGAGATTGAACAGGGCAGCGGCGTGCTCGGTGTCGTCGAACACGTAGGACGTGGTCTGGTAGATCGGCACCGCGCGGGCGCCGGTCGCGGGATCCGGGTGCTGGCCGGCATGCAGGCTCAGGGTTTCGAAAGCGGGCGGTTTCGGCGGCGGCATGCGGGCTATGCTCTCGTCTGACTGCGGGTTCTGCTTTCTGCCACAGATTTCAGCGGGCGTCAGCGACCGGTGGCCTCATGGTTCGAGACGCGCCGTGCCCGAGATCGCCTCGTCTCGCAACGGGCTGCTTACGGCGCGGCGCTCCTCACCATGAGGGTTGAGCGCTGAGGGCGACGCTGCACACCGGACCACGTACACGCCGATCCTCTCTCCGTTCACTGCATTCACCCCTCACCCTGAGGAGCCCGCCCACAGGCGGGCGTCTCGAAGGGCGAGGCCCGGACCTTGGTCTCCGAGCCTCATGGTTCGAAACGCCGCAAGAACGGCGCCCGCAGGGCGACGATCCTCAGCCGAAGCTCTTCGGGAACAGGCCGGACGCGGCGATCTCGGCGATGGCCAGCCGCGGGCTCGGCTTCTCGCGCTCCTTCAGCATCGCCGGCAGCTTCCCGCCGTCGCCCTTGCGGCCGACCGCGATCGCGATCTCGACGGCGAAGCCATCGGGCACGCCGAGCGCCGTCTGCGCGGCGGCGACGTCGAAGCCGCTCATGCCGTGTGTGGCCCAGCCGGACAACGCGGCCTGGTTGGCGAAATTGGCCCAGGCGGCGCCGGCATCGAAGGAATGCGTGCGCGTCGGCGCCGGCTCGGTCTTGCCGGCCGGAATGAAGGTCTTCTTCGACAGCACATAGACGATCGCCGCCGCATGCTGCGCCCAGCCGCGGTTGAACTCGATCAGCGGGGCCAGGAAGGTGTCGAATTCGGCGGAGCCGCGCAACGCGTAGAGGAAACGCCAAGGCTGTGAATTGTAGGAGGAGGGCGCCCAGCGCGCCGCCTCGACAAAGGTCAGCAACTCCGTCTCCGGCAGCGCCTCGTCGGTGAAGCCGCGCGGCGACCAGCGGTCGACGAAGATGCGATGCGCCGGGTGCTCGGTGGCGCGGTCGGTCGGCGGGGGAAGGTGGGTCGTCACAAGGCAGCTCCTTGGTTCAGGCACGTCGTCGGGCCTCGTGCTCGGCTTCGCTGCGGAGCACAATCCTCGGTTCCTGTCTGTCTCACGGCGCCCTCGGTGTCCAGATCGCCAACGCAGATGTGTCCAGCTTCGCTGGCAGCACACGTTCGGCGAGAAAAGCGTCGGCGATCTTCTGCTGCTCGGCGAGGCCGGCTGCGGTGACCGCGCCGACCCGGTAGGAGCGGTGGCTGTTCGCCTCCTCGACCGTGGCCGCATCGATGCCCCAGAGCGCCGCGAACTGGCTCGCCGCCGCGGCCGGATCGGCTTTCACCCATTTGCCGGTTTCGACGAGCTTGCCATAGATGACGTTGAGCGCGTCGCCATGCTTGGCGACGTAATCGGCCGATGCGAGATAATAGCGCTTGTAGCTGGCGAGCCCACCGGCGCCGTCGGCGAGCACCCGGGCGCCCGATTGGCGGATGGTGCTGCTCAGGAACGGATCCCACGCCACCCAGGCATCGACATTGTTGCTGACAAAGGCGGTGCGGCCGTCGGCTGGCGGCAGATAAGCCGGGGTGATGTCCTTGAACGAGAGTCCCGTCTTGGCAAGCGCCGACAGCAGCAGATAGTGACTGCCGGCGCCTTTGGTCACCGCAATCTTCCTGCCCTTGAGGTCGGCGAGGGTCTTGATCGGCGATGCCGTGGCCACGAGGATCGCCTGCGCCGACGGCGAGGCGGCTTCCTCGGCGACATAAGCCAGCTTCGCGCCCGCAGCCTGCGCGAACACCGGCACGGTGTCGGCGACATCGGCGCCCAGATCGATGCTGCCGATATTGATGGCCTCGAGCAGCGGCAGTCCGCTGGAGAATTCGTGCCAGGACACTTTGATGTCGAGCGGCGACAGCGCCTTCTCGAGCTCGCCATTCGTCTTGAGCAGTGCCATCAGGGTGGAGGATTTTTGATAGCCGATGCGCAAGGTCTCGGCCGCCTCAGTGCGCGATGTCGCGAGTGCGCCCAGCACGCCGATGCCCAGCATCAGGACGCCGCGACGGAGGAGATGGAAGGGCCGCGCGCGGCGCGGGCCGCTGATCGATGATGCCATCGGAAATCTCCTGACGGGGGATTGATCGCATGTGTCAGAAGGATCATTCGCAGGATCGACTGCCCGGCGCAATTTTGCAGATCGGTTCAGATGGAGAGGAAAGTTCTTCATTCGATGGGGCCGCGAGAACTTTGTTCCTTGCCGGCTGTCAACGAGCCAGCCGTCGATGTGCTCGCGGCGCCTGAGCGTCCGAGATGTGTCTGCCGTTCGTCCCTCTTTTCGAGAGAGGGCGCAGGGAAGGCCGGGCGTCGACTGACACCCATGGCCCGCGTGCAAAAAGGAAAGCACGCGGCGGTCACCACAGGATCAGCCGGACATCCGGCCTTCCCTGCGCGATGGGCTTACGGCTTATACGCGATCTCCCCGGTGCGCCGGGCTTTCTGGCCACCGTTGCGCATGATGCTTGCGCATCAGCGCGTGATACTAGCGTCGGAGTATCAGGACCACGCGACTTCGCCGTCCGGCTCTCCTCGTTCGTCCGCGCGCATGACGCACGCTGCGACGAGAACCGGCCACCGCATCCCACCCAACGTTTCGTGACGTTCGCGAAAGCGCCCCTCGATCGGGCGGGATGCGCAGATATGATCATGACTTCGGTAAAAAAGAAACAAGAATATTTTTCGCTGCCGGACTGGACAGGGCAAATCAGCTTGAGATCGCGGGTGAATTTCACGTGTTGGCGCATGCGGCTGTGGGAATGCCTGTCATGCCGTCGCCTCCCCACCGCTGCGCAAAGCAGTGCCCTCGCCCCTTGTGGGAGAGGGCATCTAGGAACGTGCGGCAGGCTCGGTTGGGTGAGGGGTATGCCTCCAAGAGTTCGGCTCGCGGAGACATACCCCTCACCCAACCGCATGCGCGGATGGGCCACAGATGCCCTCTCCCACGAGGGGCGAGGGCGCATGAACTGGGACCGGCTTCGCTGCGGCATTGGGAGGGCGCAGATCGACTCTCGAATGACGAGGGCGGAGAGTGCGTTGCCGCAACGCCGGCCCGCCTAGCTTTTCGACCGCGCCTTCTTCGGCCGCGCGCCAGCCCTCTCCAGATACGCGCAGAACATGTCGGCCATTGCATCGGCATAGGCCGTGATCTCGGCGCGGCTGCGCGGGGTCTCCGAGAAGTGCTTGCCGACCTGGCCCAGCGTCGTCTTGATCAAGTCGGCGGCTCGCGCGCGCTCGGGGTCACTTGCGTCGGGCAGCGCCTCGCGCATGAAGGCCTTCATGGCGCGGCGGCCGCTCGCTTGGGCAGCTTTCGATTCCGGAGCATCGCGATAGAGCGGGGCGGCGTCGTCGAGCGCGCCGCGGACCGCGGCCTCTTCGCATTCCGATTGCAGGAAGGCGTGGACCAGCGCGCGCAGCCGTGTGAGCGGCGAGCGGCTCTTGTCATCCAGGATGCCGTGCAGCAGTGCCGTCGTCTGCTGCCACTCGTCGCTCTGCAGCCGGAACAGGATCGCGGCCTTGTTCGGGAAGTATTGATACAGCGAGCCGATGCTGACGCCCGCTTTCTCGGCGACGCGGGCGGTGGTGAAACGCTGCGCGCCTTCCGTCGTCAAAACCTGAACAGCCGCCTGCAGGATGGCCGCGACGAGGTCGGTCGAGCGCGCTTGTTGTGGCTGTTTTCTCGCGGAAATCTGGGCTTTTCGAGCGGGAGCCATGGCGCGGTCCGGAATGCGATTAGCGAATGCGAATGATTAGTCGTATTCTGACCTGGACGCAAACGACACATCTCGGGGAACGGAGAACGATCATGGTCACCCTCACCACCCAGCCCGTGGCGCCGCTGCTGGATCGCCTGCTGACCGAGGCCGCGCGGCTGCGCCCGGAGACGAGCCCGATCTTTGCCGGCATGGCCGAGCGGGGCGAGCAGCTGATGCGCAGCAAATCCGGCCATGTCGAGCTCTACGCGCAGCTGAAGGATTTTCCACTGCCGGTGTCGCGCGACACGGGCACGCTGCTCTACATGCTGGCGCGCAGCTGCGGCGCGAAATCGATCGTCGAGTTCGGCACCTCGTTCGGGATCTCGACGCTGTTCCTTGCCGCGGCGTTGCGCGACAATGGCGGCGGCCGGCTGATCACCACCGAGTTCGAAGCGTCGAAGGTCGCGCGGGCCCGCGCCAATCTTTCCGAGGGGGGCCTCGCCGATCTGGTCGAGATCCGTCAGGGCGACGCGTTGCAGACGCTGCGCGGCGATCTGCCGGAGACGATCGACCTGGTGCTGCTCGACGGCGCCAAGCCGCTGTATGGCGACATCCTCGCGCTGCTCGAAAACAGGTTGCGTGCGGGCGCGCTCATCGTGGCCGACAATGCCGATTATTGTCCGGAGTACCTTGCTCATGTCCGCTCGCCTGCGAACGGCTATCTCTCAGTACCGTTCGGCGACGAGGTCGAACTGTCGATGCGGATCGCACGCCCGTAGCCCGCATGAGCGCCAGCGACATGCCGGTTCGGCGCCGGCGTGTGTGGCCGCGGCGGCTCATGCGGGCTACGGGACCGGGCCTCGGTCTCGCCGATCGGCACGCCCGTTCGGAGCCCGGGAGTTGACGGACGGGCAGCGATTGGTCAGGAGGAGAGTCCCGTCATCATGCGCGACCCAGCCTGCATGCCTCGCATTCTCCTGATCAATCCGAACAGCTCGGCTGCGACCACCGCAATGATGGTGTCGATTGCGGCGGCCTGCTGTGCCGGCCGTGCCGAGGTGGTCGGCGCGACCGCAGCGCGGGCGCCCGCCATGATCGTCGATCCCGCGGCGCTGGCGGCGTCCGCGGCGGAGGTGGTCGAGATCGGACGCGCGCATGGCGAGGCTTGCGACGGCATCATTGTCGCCGCGTTCGGCGATCCCGGCGCAGCCGAGCTTCGCAGCCTGTGCACTCAGCCGGTGATCGGGATCGGCGAGGCGTCGATGCAGGCGGCCGCGCAGGGTGGGCGGCGTTTCGGCGTCGCGACGGTGACGCCTTCGCTGGTCGCCAGCATCGCTGATCTTGCCGACAGGCTCGAGCTGTCGGCGCAATTCACCGGAACGCGCCTGACGCAAGGCGACCCCGCGGCGCTCGCGGTCGATCCGACGCGGCTTGCTGCGGCGCTGGCCGAGGCGACGCGGGCCTGCATCTCGGACGGCGCTGGCGCCGTGATCATCGGCGGCGGGCCGCTGGCCCAGGCGGCCGATCAGTTGCAGCCGCAATTTTCCGTGCCGATCATCAAGCCGATCGCCGCGGCGGTTGCCCAGCTGCTGCAGCGGCTGTCGACCTGAGCGGCGCGCGACAGGCTTACGGCCGATAGGCTGCCGCCGGATGCGGCGCGGCGAGCCGGGCGCGTCCGAACATCTTCTCGCGCAAGGTGCCCGGCTGATACGCCTTCTTGTAGCGGCCGCGCCTGGTCAGCTCCGGCACCAGCATGTCGGCGACGTCGGCAAAGCTCTCCGGCGACAGCGCGAACGCCAGGTTGAGGCCGTCGACGCCGGTCTGCTCGACCCAGCTCTCGATGAGATCCGCCACTTTCCCCGGCGAGCCGACGAACACCGGCCCGATGCCGCCGATGCCGACATGCTCGGCAACCTCGCGCACGGTCCAGATGCGGTCGGGATCGGCGCGCGTGACATTGTCCATCGCGCTGCGGCCGGCGTCGTTGAGGACGTGGCGGACCTGCTGGTCGAGCTCGTAGGTCGAGAAGTCGACGCCGGTCCAGCCCGACATCAGCGTCAGCGAGGCCTCGTGGTCGATGTAGCGGCGATAGTCGGCGAACTTCGCTTCCGCTGCCGCATCCGTCTCGCCGAGCACGACGGTGGCGATGCTGAAGATCACGATGTCGTTGGCCGCGCGGCCGGCCTCGACCGCGGCTTGCCGGATCGCGGCGACGCGCGGCGCGATGATCTTGGCCGATGGGCCGGACATGAACACGCATTCGGCATGCCGGCCGGCGAACACGCGGCCGCGCGGCGAGGTGCCGGCCTGGTACAGCACCGGCGTCCGCTGCGGCGACGGTTCGCAGAGATGGATCGCGTCGATCTGGTAGTTCTCGCCTTGATGGCTGACGCGGTGGACTTTCGCCGGATCGGTGAAGATGCCGCTGGCGCGATCGCGCTTCACGGCGTCGTCCTCCCAGCTGCCTTCCCAGAGCTTGTAGACGACCTCCATGTACTCGTCGGCGACGTCGTAGCGATCATCGTGGCCGGTCTGTCGCTGCTTGCCCATGCCGCGCGCGGCGCTGTCGAGATAGCCGGTGACGATGTTCCAGCCGATGCGGCCCTCGGTCAGATGATCGAGCGTCGACATGCGCCGCGCGAACGGATAGGGCGGTTCATAGGACAGCGTGCAGGTGACGCCGAAGCCGAGATGCTCGGTGACGGCGGCCATGGCCGAGATCAGCATCATCGGATCGTTCACCGGCACCTGGATGGCGTGACGCAGCGCGGCGTCCGGATTGCCGCCATAGACGTCGTAGACGCCGAGCACGTCGGCGAGGAAGAGGCCATCGAAGCGGCCGCGTTCCAGGGTCTTTGCGAGGTCGAGCCAATAGGGCAAGCGGTTATAGTCGGAGGAGCGGTCGCGCGGATGCCGCCACAGGCCGGGCGACTGGTGGCCGACGCAGTTCATCGCAAACGCATTCAACCGGATGTCCGCAGCCATGATGTCCCTCGATCTTGTCGGGTCGAGAAATGGCACGGTTCGACGGTGGTTTTCAATCATGCCTGCGCGCACGGCCGCTTGCGGGTCGCGCAGGCTTGGCTATGGTCTGACACGATCAAGCGCTGCAAAGCAAATGACGGCGCGTGCCCGCATGGTGGGAGGACGAAGGTGATGATGATCCGGATGTCGGCGCTGGCTGCGCTTCTACTGACCACGTCAGCCGTGGCAACCGCCCGCGCGGACGAGTTCAAGGCGGGCTGCGCCGCGCTCGCGCAGGGCTTTCCCGGCAGCGGCCGCATCGTCACGGCGGAGTTCGTCGCGGCCGGCGGCGTGCAACTGGCGCCGCCGGCTCCGGCCGGCGCGACAGCCCCTGCACCGGATCACTGCCTGATCCGCGGCAAGATCAACGAGCGCACCGGCATCGACGGCAAGCCTTATGCGGTTGGCTACGAGCTGCGATTGCCCGCGACGTGGAATGGCAAGTTCGTCTTCCAGGGCGGTGGCGGCGTCGATGGCGTGCTGCGACCGGCGCTCGGCCTGTTGACCGGCACCACGCCGCCGAACGCGCTCTCCAACGGCTATGTCGCGGCCTCGACGGACGCCGGCCATCTCGAGGAGCCCGGTCCGCTCGGGCCGTATCTGTTCGGCCTCGATCCGCAGGCGCGGCGCGACAAGGGCTACAGCTCGATTCCGCCGGTGGCGGCTGCCGCCAAGGCGGCGAGCGAGAAGCTCTACGGCAACGCGCCGCGCCGCTCCTATTTCGCCGGCTGCTCCAATGGCGGACGGCAGGCGATGGCGGTGACACAGCGCTTTCCCGAGCTGTTCGACGGCGTCGTCGCCGGCGCGCCCGCCTACCGCGTGCCGCTGGCCGGCATCGACGTGATCGCGCAGGAGCAGGCGCTGCTGGCGATTGCGCCGCCCGGCCCCGACGGCAAGGCCGATGTCGGCAGCGCGCTGACGGATGACGATCTGAAGCTGGTGGCCGACGGTGTGACCGCGGCGTGCGATGGCGCCGACGGCGCCAAGGACGGCATGGTGCAGGACGTCATGGCCTGCCGCTTCGATGCGGCGGTGCTGGCCTGCAAGGACGGGCAGAACGCGCAATGCCTGTCGCCGCCCAAGCTGAAGGCCGTCAAGCTGATGTTCGATGGCAGCCGCAATGCCATGGGCGGATTGATCTATGAGCGCTGGCCCTACGATCCCGGCCTGGCCGCGCCCGGCTGGCGGGCCTGGAAGCTCGGGACGCCCAAGGCCAGCCCGCCGAACGCGCGCAATCTCACGCTCATTCCGGGCGGCGTGGCCTATGACTTCATGAGCCCGCCGCAAACGCCCGACGATCTCGTCGCCTGGGTGCGCAATTTCGATCTCGACCGCGACACGCCGAAGGTGATGAAGGGCGCGGATGGCTTCGACGCCGGCATGGAATATGAGGCGGCGACCTCGACCGATCTCGATGCCTTCAAGTCCAAGGGCGGCAAGATGCTGTTCTACCACGGTGCCGCTGACCCGATTTTCTCGGCGCTGGATACGATCGACTATGTCGAGCAGCTGAAGAAGAAATACGCCGACGCCGACGGCTTCGCGCGGCTGTTCCTGGTTCCTGGCATGAACCATTGCGGCGGCGGACCCGCAACCGACCAGTTCGATCTGCTGAGCGCGCTCGATCAATGGGTGGAAGGCAAGGCGGCCGCACCGGAGGCGATCCGCGCGACGGCGCGGCGTGCGCCGGACGTACCATGGCCGGGCCGCACGCGCGATCTCTGTGCGTTCCCGAAGGTCTCCATCTACAAGGGCAGCGGCAGCCTCGAGGAGGCGGCGAATTTCGAGTGTCGTTGAACGGCGCGTGTGCGTCGTTGGTGCGGCGTGCACGATCGCTTGATGGGCGGTTGACGCGGGATGAGGACGTGCCGATCTACCGGCCAGCGCCGGCCTGCCTCCGCAGCGTAGCGGCTCCCATCAGCCCTCACACCGTTCCCTCATGGTTGCCGTCAAGACGCGAGCCTTCACCATCTTGTACGAGCTCGAGCATGCCCAGACGGAGCTGATCGGGAAGTGCGTGGCGTTGAGCGACGGCAAGGCGGGAACCGTGGAGCAGGTCTATCTCGACGAGCTGCACGGCCTGCGCATCACGATCAGCGGCCATGACGGGCGGTGGCCGGTGTCGACCATCAAGTTCGCGCAGCGCTGAGCGGCGACGCCGGTCCGGCGTCTTTGGACCCCTCAGACATGCAGAGGATCGAGGGCGTGTCGCATGGTCACATGCATCATCGCGGCGCTCAGCGCCGTTCGTCGTATCGGCTGGCGAAGCTCTCGATCAGGCGGCGGAGCTTGGCCCGGTGCACGCGACGTGCGGCTTCCGCGGCAGGCAGCCAGACCAGCTCGCGTTGGCCGCGCTCGGGATAGCGTCCGTGCTGCTTCTTGACCTTGAGCGGATACAGCTCGACGTCGCAGAGGATCTTGCGCTTGCCCTTGCGCTTGGCGTGCTTGAAGCGGCCGAGCGGCTGGCGGCCGATCTTGCCGCGCAGGCCGGCCTCCTCATAGGCCTCGATGGCCGCGACACGATGCGGGCCCTTGCGCAGCATCGGCGAGCCCTTGGGCACCGACCATCGCTGCTTGCGCCGCGTGGTGATGAGCAGAATGCTGAGCTGTGCGGCCTCGATACGAAAGGGGAGCGCGGCAAATTGCTTGTTCTTCATGGGACCCCCCTTTCATGGCTTGAATCGAACCGGACAGCCCGTTGATTGGTTCCTGATGGGGCGGCAATTAAACCTGCGCAATGAATATCAAATGATACGTGATGGAGCCGTCGCAGCGACTAGCATCAGCTCGCCCGGCGCCGTCGCTCGCGCCCTGCGAGCGCTGACGACGTGGTTCGACGCCGATTCACTTATGTTGATGCGCGGTTCAGGACCTCATTTAAGGTTGTTCATGCGTATCGACGAAACCGGATCCAATCTCGCATGGAAATAGAAGTTGAGAAGAAACGGCGCCGGCGTGTCAAGCAGACGATGACGTTGGCCGAGCGGTTGCAACAGGCGGCGCGCGAGGCGCGCGATATGGCGAACCGGCTGCCGCCCGGAATCGAGCAGGCCAGGCAGCTGCGCCGCGCCCGCGAGGCCGAGGCGATCGTCGAGCTCGACCGCTTCCTCACCGCTCCAGCACGCAGCACCCCGACGCGATCGCGCTGACCCCCGACGATCAGCCGCGCAGGGCGACGCCGGATGTCACAGGCAACATCGTCGCAGCTGCATCTTTTTACTGCAAGCGGGCACGAATTGATGCAGCCATCGCTGCAACAACGCGCTTGACAGGATAGACGTCCTAAGCGACCGTAATGTCCACGCGTTGGGCACAGCAGCCCATTGGACGCGAGCACGATCAAACCATTTCCAACACCGCGCTGATCGAAGCGTGTTTGGTTGGTGGCGAGGGCGCCCTCGGCTTGACAGCCGACGGGCGCTTTTTTTGTTTTGGGACGCGGGATGACACGGACGACGTTTCGCATCGGGGTGATGTTCTCGACGACGGGCTCGTACAGCGTCGTCGCGCGCTCGATGCTCAATGGCGCCCAGCTCGCGCTCGCCGAGGTCAACGCCGCCGACGGCCCGATCACGCTGGAGCCGGTCGTGGTGAACCCGTCCGGCGATCTCGCCCAATATCGCGCGCTGGCGCGAGAGTTGTTGAGCTCCGGTATCCGCCAGGTGGTCGGCTGCTACACCTCCTCGAGCCGCAAGGAGGTGATTCCCTGCTTCGAGAAGTTCGACGGGCTGCTGTGGTATCCCTCGCATTACGAGGGCTTCGAAAGCTCCGACAACGTCATCTATACCGGCGCGGCGCCGAACCAGCACGTGCTGCCGCTGGTCGAGTATCTTGCCTCGCGCGTCGGCACGCGCGCCTTCTGCGTCGGCTCGAACTACATCTGGGCCTGGGAGAACAACCGGATCTTCCGCGAGGCGCTGACCGCGCGCGGCGGCACGGTGCTGGCGGAACGTTATCTCACGGTCGGCGATACCGAGTTCGATCAGGTCATCGCCGCAATCCTGGAGCAGCGTCCGGACGTCGTCTTCAACAACCTGATCGGCACCAGCGCCTACGCGTTCTTCCGCGCCTTCCGCGCCGCCTGCCGAGCGGCGGGCATCGACCAGGCCAAGGAGATTCCGGTCGCGAGCTGTACGCTGTCCGAGCCGGAGCTCAAGGAGATCGGCACTGAGGCCGTCGACGGCCATCTGTCGTCGAGCGTCTACTTCGCCTCGCTGAGCTCGCCGGAGAATTCAGCCTTTCTGCACGCCTACACGGCGGCGTTTCCCGATGGTCCGGTGGTCTCGGCGGATGCCGAAGCCTCCTACATCGCCGTCAAGCTGCTCGCCGCGACCTTGGCGCAGGCCGGCAGCGACGAGTCGCGGCTGGTGCGCTGCGCCGTCGCCAATCAGCGTCTGCTGGCGCCGCAGGGCGAGGTGCGGATCGATCCGCAGACCTTCCATGCCTGGCTGACGCCGCGCATCGCACGCTCCTCCGCCGATGGCCAGTTCGAGCTGCTGCTCGAAGCGCGGCAGCCGATCGCGCCCGATCCCTATCTCGTGCAGTCGTCGCCACGCTTCGCGACCTCCATGCGTCCACCACTGCTCCGAATGGTGAAGTCATGACCTTCCGATTGCTGCAGAATTTTAAAGGTGGCCGCGCGCTGGTGATCACCCGGCGGGCAGGGTGGGAGACCACCCTGGAGACGACGCTCGCCAAGCTCGGCGTCGCCTGCGAATACCCTGACATCGTCGACGGCCGCGCACAGCTCGATGCGTCTGCGCTCCTGCCCGAGCGCGACATCCTGTTCATCGACGGCGACCTCGAAGGCGCGGTTGCGCTCGAGGTCAGTCCGGCCTCGAAGCTGCCGCCGGTGCCGGTGATCGGTCTCGTCGGCGTCGAGGCGCCGAGCCGGCTCAAGGCGCTGGTCAATCTCGGCGCCACCTCGTTCCTGCGCAAGCCCGTGCATGGCGGCGCCGTGTACACCGCGCTGTTCCTCGGCATCAACCAGTTCCTGCTGCGCACCGACATGTACGAGAAGCTGCAGGACCTGGAAAGCCGCCGCCGCGGCCGCCGGGCCGTGATCCGCGCCGTCGTGTCCCTGATGCAGGAGACCGGTCTCAACGACGACGATGCCTATTCCGCGCTTCGCCGCGACAGCATGCGGGCGCGGCAAAGTCTGGAGCTCTATTGCGAGGAGTTCCTGAAGAGACGGGCGATGCCGCCCGATACGCCGAAACGCCCGAGCAGCACCACGCTGCAAGGCGGCAACAAGCAAGCGATGTAGGAGCATCACATGACCAGATCTGGAATGCGGGGGCTGCGTGCCGCAGCCCTCACGGGGACGCTTGTCTTCGCGGCAGGCGCATATGCCGCCGAAGCGCCGATCAAGCTCGGCGTGCTGGAAGACCAGTCCGGGGACTTCGCCGCCGCCACCATCGGCAAGGTCCATGCCATCCAGCTCGCGGCCGAGGAGATCAACAAGGCCGGCGGCATCATGGGCCGTCCGCTGGAGCTCGTGACCTACGACACCCAGTCGGACAACACGCGCTACCAGGAGTTCATGCGCCGCGTGCTGCAGCGGGACAAGGTCGACGTCGTGTTCGCCGGCTTCTCCTCGGCCTCGCGCGAGGCTTATCGCCCGATCGTCGACCAGTTCAACGGCTTCGCCTTCTACAACAACCAGTATGAAGGCGGCGTCTGCGACGGCCACATGGTCGTGACGGGCGCGGTGCCGGAGCAGCAGTTCTCGACGCTGATCCCGTACATGATGCAGACCTATGGCAAGAAGGTCTACACGCTCGCCGCCGACTACAATTTCGGCCAGATCTCGGCCGAGTGGGTGCGCAAGATCGTCAAGGAGAACGGTGGCGAGATGGCCGGCGAGGAGTTCATCCCGCTCGGCGTGTCGCAGTTCTCGCAGAGCATCCAGAACATCCAGAAGGCCAAGCCCGACTTCGTCGTGACCCTGCTGGTCGGCACCGCGCAGGCCTCGTACTACGAGCAGGCGGCGTCGGCCAACGTCAACCTGCCGATGGCCTCCTCGGTCAACGTCGGCCAGGGCTACGAGCACAAGCGCTTCAAGCCGCCGAGCCTGAAGGACATGTACGTCACCACCAACTACATCGAGGAAATCGACACGCCGAAAAGCAAGGAATTCCTGGCCAAGTTCAAGGCCAAGTTCCCCAACGAGCCCTATGTGAACCAGGAGGCCGAGAACTCCTACCTCGCGCTCTATCTCTACAAGCAGATGGTGGAGCGGGCGAAGTCGACCAACCGCGACGAGATCCGCAAGGTGATCGCGATGGGTGACGTCTGCATGGACGCCCCGGAAGGCAAGGTCTGCATCGACCCCAAGAGCCAGCACATGTCGCACACGATCTACCTCGCCAAGGTCGGCGCCGACCATTCGATCTCCTTCCCGAAGGTCTGGGAGGACATCAAGCCGTACTGGCTGGGCGACGCCGGCTGCGACCTGACCAAGAAGGATCCGATGGCGCAGTACACGCCGTCGAATCCGCCGCCGAAGCCCTGATCGGCGGCCGCGGCCGCTCCGGCGTCCCCTCACGCCGGAGCGGCCCGTTGCTTCATCCCCTCACGCATCCGAACCCCACATCGATCGAAGACATGGACATCGCAACCCTGGCATTCTCTGCGCTCTACCAGTTCGGCGACGCGTTCGCCTTCCTGGTGCTCTCGGCCTGCGGGCTCGCGGTCATCTTCGGCATGATGGGTGTGATCAATCTCGCCCATGGCGAATTCATCATGTGTGGCGCCTATGTCACCGCGGCGACGGTGCATGCCGGCCTGCCGCTGCCGCTCGGCATTCTCTGCGGCACCTTGGCGTCGGCCGTCGTCGGCGTGCTCGTCGAACTGCTGGTGATCCGCCATCTCTATGAGCGGCCGCTCGACACCATCGTCGCCACCTGGGGTCTCAGCCTGATCGCGACGCAGGGCACCCTGATCCTGGTCGGGTCGACCATGGCCGGCGTCGGCACGCCGTTCGGCAGTTTCCAGGTCGGCGCCTATTCCTATTCGATCTACCGCATCGTGTTGTTCGTCGCCGCGCTCGCGGTGCTCGGCGCGCTCTATGCCTTGTTCAACTGGACGCGGTTCGGCGTGCTCGCGCGCGCCACCATCCAGGTGCCGCATATGGCGGCCGCGCTCGGCGTCGACACCAGGCTGATCTACAGCCTGACCTTCGCCTGCGGAGCCGGGCTCGCGGGCCTCGCCGGCGGGCTCTACGCGCCGACCATGACCTTGGTGCCGACCATGGGCGCGACCTTCATCATGGAGGCGTTCGTCACGGTGGTGATCGGCGGCGCCGACGTCTTCCTCGGCACCGCGCCGGCCGGCGGCATCCTTGCCATCGTGAAATCCGGCATGACGTCGTGGCAGGGCCAGCTGTTCGGCCAGATCGGCCTCCTGATCGCCGTCATCATCGTGGTCCGGGTGCTGCCGAAGGGCATCTCCGGCTTCGTGCTGCGCGAGCGGACCTGAGGAGGACGCCGTGACTGGACTTGCTTCCCTGTTCCGCCGTCTCGAAGGACCGCAGACGCTCGGCCGTGGGCCTGCGTTCTGGGCGCTGTTCGCGCTCGTGCTCGCCGGCGCGATGGCGTATCCGCTGTTCAGCGACGGCTACACCGTCGGCAACACCGTCTACTTCTTCGTCTGGGTGTTCATCGCGCTCAGCCTGAGCCTGATCTGGGGCTACGGTGGCTCGCTGTCGTTCGGCCAGACCGCGTTCTTCGGCATCGCCGGCTATGGCTACGGCATCCTCACCATCAATTTCGGGGCGTCCTACGGTTTCACCTGGATCGCGCTGCTGCTGGCCATCGGCATGGCCGCCCTCGTGGCCGCACTGCTCGGCTACTTCATGTTCTTCGGCCGCATCGCCGGCGTTTTCCTCGGCATCGTTACGCTCGCGGTGACCTTGATGCTCGAGCGCTTCATGGCGCAGACCGCCGGACCCGAATGGCGCATCGGCGCCGCCCGCCTGAACGGCTTCAATGGCATGAGCGCGATGCCGCCGCTGACCATCCCCTGGTTCGGCGGCCCGATCGTGCTGTTCGCCGATGTCGGGCTGTACTACGTCGTGCTCGGCATGCTCGTTCTTGTCTATCTCGGCTTGCGCATCCTGATGAACTCGTCATTCGGCAACGTCATCGTCGCCATCCGGGAAAATCCAGAGCGCGCGGAAATGCTGGGCTACGACATCCGCAAATATCAGCTGATCACCTTCGTCATCGGTGCCGCGCTCGCCGGCCTCTCCGGCGTGCTCTACACGGTGTGGGGGCAGTACATCACGCCCTCCAGCATGGGCATGACGGCGGCATCGCTGCCGCTGATCTGGGTCGCCGTCGGCGGCCGCAGCGATCTCACCGCGACCGTGATCGGCACGCTGGTCGTGCTGTCCGGCTTCCAGGCGCTGACGATCTACGGCAGCCAATATGCGCTGGTGTTCATGGGCGTGCTGCTGGTGCTCACCGTGCTGATCGCACCCAATGGCCTCGTGCTCGGGGTCATCAAGGGGATCACCAAGCTCGTGACCCGGCGGAAGCAGGAGGCCGTGTGATGGCGCTGCTGCAATTGCGCGACGTCAACAAGCATTTTGGCGGCCTGCACGTCACGAACTCGGTGAACCTCGTGCTGGAGCAGGGCGAGATCCACTGCCTGATCGGGCCGAACGGCGCCGGCAAGAGCACCTTGTTCCGCCTGATCCTCGGCGAGCATCATCCCGGCAGCGGCCAGATCACTTTCGCCGGCGAGGACATCACCGCGCTGAAATCCTTCGCGCGCATCCGCCGCGGGCTCTCGGTCAAGTTCCAGGTGCCCGGCGTGTTCAAGGGCCTCTCGGTTCGGCAGAACCTGGAGATCGCGCTGCAGAGCCGGCTGCATGGCGCTGCGCTGGCGAAAGAGATCGATCGTCTGCTGGCCTTTCTGAACCTGGAGGCCGAGCAGGCGCAACTCGCCGGCAATCTCAGCCACGGCCAGAAGCAGTGGCTGGAGATCGGCATGGCGATCGCGCTGAAGCCGCGGCTGCTGCTGCTCGACGAGCCGACCGCCGGCATGTCGCCGGAGGAGACGCACATGACCGGCGAGATGGTGCGGCGGCTCAACGCGGCCGGCATGACCGTGCTCGCGATCGAGCACGACATGGCGTTCGTGCGCCAGGTCGCGCAGCGCGTCACCGTGCTGCATCTCGGCCAGGTGTTCGCGCAGGGCTCGATCGACGAGATCGTCGCCGATGAGCGCGTGGCTGCGATCTATCTGGGGCAGGCGCATGCGTAAGGAAGTCATCCTCACCACCGTCGGGCTGCGCGCCGGCTATGGCGGCAAGCCGGTGCTGCAGGGCCTGGAGGTCGAGGTCCGCGAGGGCGAGATCGTCGCGGTGATCGGCCGCAACGGCGTCGGCAAGTCGACTTTGATGAAGAGCCTGATCGGGCTGGTGCCGGCGATGTCCGGCTCGATCGTCTATCGCGGCGAGGCCGTCGAGCACCTGCCGGCGCACAAGCGGGCGCGGCTCGGCATGGGCTATGTGCCACAGGGCCGCGACGTGTTTCCGCGGCTGACGGTCGGCGAGAACATCGCGGTCGGCGCGGCGATCAAGGGCGGCGGCATTCCGGAGGAGGGGAAGCAGCGCGTGATCGGCGCGTTCCCGATTTTGCAGGAGCGCTGGGGCCAGCGCGCCGGCACGATGTCCGGCGGCCAGCAGCAGCAGCTCGCGATCGGCCGCGTGCTGATCGCGGATCCCAATCTGATCCTGCTCGACGAGCCGTCGGAAGGCATCCAGCCGAACATCGTTCAGGACATTGCCCGCAACATGGTCGAGCTCAACCGCCGGACCGGCGTCACCATCATCCTCGTCGAGCAGAATCTCGACATGATCCGCGCCATGGCGCAGCGCGCCTACGTCATGGACAAGGGCCGCATCACCGCGAGCCTTGCGCGCGAGGCGCTCGACGACGCCGCCGAGATGCGCCGCCACCTCGCAGTCTGAAGAAACTCGAAACGAGCACAAGGAGAACGAGCATGGCCTGGCAGTCGGAATCGATCATGGCCCGCAAGGGCGTCGCCAAGGGCGCGCGCGGCGCACACCATGTCATCACCGAGAAGGATCAGGGCAAGTATCACTACGTCTACGGTCCCTATGTCGAGCCGGTGCTGACGATCGATCCCGGCGCTGTCGTCTCGGCCGAGACGCATGATGCGTTCGAGGGCGCGATCAAGCATGAGACCGACAGCCCGTCGAAGATCCTGAACTTCCCGTTCCTCAACCCGCAGAACGGCCCGATCTACGTCAACGGCGCCGAGAAGGGCGACACGCTTGCCGTGTACATCGAAAGCATCGTCCCGCGCGGGCCGCAGCCGCGCGGCACCACCGTGATCATGCCGGAGTTCGGCGGGCTCGTCGGAACGGGGAATACCGCGTTGCTCAATCCGGCGCTGCCCGAGCGCGTGAAGAAGCTGGAGATCACGGCCGAGAAGGGCACGGTCTGGAACGACAAGATCACGCTGCCCTATGAGCCGTTCATCGGCACCATCGGCACCTCGCCGGAGATCGAGGCGATCTCCTCGCTCGTCCCGGACTATTACGGCGGCAACATGGATCTGCCGGATGTCGGCACCGGTGCGATCATCTATCTGCCGGTGAATACCAAGGGGGCGCTGCTCTATCTCGGCGATTGCCATGCCGCGCAGGGCGACGGCGAATTGTGCGGGGTCGCGATCGAGCATCCGACCGTCACGACGGTGCAGGTCGACCTCATCAAGGGCTGGAGCATCGCCTGGCCACGGCTGGAGACCAAGGATTTCATCATGACCATCGGCTCGGCCCGGCCGATGGAGGATGCGGCGCGCATCGCCTATCGCGAACTGTGCCGCTGGATGGCCGCCGATTACGGCTTCGACGAGATCGACGCCTACATGCTGCTGACGCAGGCCGGCCGCGTCCGGCTCGGCAACATGGTCGATCCGAAATACACGCTCGGTGCCTCCATCAAGAAGCATTTTCTGGTCTGAGGTTGCCGACGATGCCGATGACGTACAAGGTCGCCACCGTCCAGTTCGAGCCCACTCTGGCCGAGAAGGAGCGCAACATCGAAGGCCTGCTCGCGCTGTGCGAGCAGGCGGCGGCGTCGGGCGCGAAGCTGATCGTGACGCCGGAGATGGGGACGACAGGCTATTGCTGGTACGATCGCGCGGAGGTGGCGCCTTACGTCGAGAAGGTGCCGGGCTCGAGCACCCACCGCTTCGCGGCGCTGGCGAGACGGCATGATTGCTACATCGTGATCGGCATGCCGGAGGTCGATGACGACGACATCTACTACAACAGCGCGGTGCTGATTGGCCCCGACGGCGTGATCGGCCGGCACCGCAAGACGCATCCCTACATCTCCGAGCCGAAATGGGCCGCGGCCGGCGACCTGCACAACCAGGTGTTCGAAACGCCGATCGGCCGCATCGCGCTCCTGATCTGCATGGACATCCATTTCGTCGAGACGGCGCGGCTGATGGCGCTCGGCGGCGCCGACATCATCTGCCACATCTCGAACTGGCTCGCCGAGCGCACGCCGGCGCCGTACTGGATCAGCCGCGCCTTCGAGAACTCCTGCTACGTGATCGAGAGCAACCGCTGGGGGCTGGAGCGCACCGTGCAGTTCTCCGGCGGCAGCTGCGTCATTGCGCCCGATGGCAGCCTGCCGGCCGTGATCGACAAGGGCGACGGCATAGCCTTTGCCGAGATCGATCTCGCATGGGCGCGGGCACGCAAGGTGCTCGGCGAGCCGGTGTTCGCGCATCGCCGACCGGAGCTGTATCCTGAGCTGCTCACCAATACCTACAGCTGGAACCCGCGCGACTTCTTCGGGCTCTACGGTCACCAGCCATGGCCGGTGGGCAAGCGCTCCCGGATCAGCGCGGCGCAGTTCACGCCGACGTCGGATGTCGCGGCCAATTTGGCCCGCATCGCCGAGCTCGCGGCTATGGCGAAGGGGGAGGGCGCCGAGCTCGTTGTTTTCCCGGAACTTGCGGCAACGGGGCTGACCAATCCGGCCGAAACGGCTGAACCGATCCCAGGCCGCATCACGGCCGCACTCAGCGAGATCGCGGCTGGCCAGGGACTAACCGTGGTCTGCGGTCTTGCAGAACGAGACGGGAACGCCATCTATAATTCAGCCGTCCTGGTCACACCCGACGGTAAAATCACCACCTACCGCAAGACCCACCTGACCACGGCCGAGCGCAGCTGGGCCACGGCCGGAGACGAATGGGCGGTCGTCGACACGCCGATGGGGCGGATCGGCATCCTGATCGGCCATGACGCGGCGTTTCCGGAGGCGGGCCGGGTGCTCGCCTTGCGCGGCTGCGACCTGATCGTGTGTCCTTCGGCGGTGAAGGGGACCTTCAGTGCGGCGCATGCAGGGACCGAGGTGATGCAGCCGGCGCCGATCCCGACCGGGGCCGACGCGCATCATTGGCATCACTTCCGTGTTCGCGGTGGCGAGAACAATGCGTACTTCGCATTCGCGAATGTGTGCGACGCCGCGAATGAGTATCGCGGGCTCAGCGGCGTGTTCGGTCCGGATACGTTTGCGTTTCCGCGCCGCGAGGCGATGATCGAGCGCGGGGAGGGGGTTGCGACGCTCGAGATCGACACCAGCAATCTCGACAGCGTCTATCCGACCAACGTCGTCCGGCGGAAGGATCTCGTCTGCATGCGCATGCCGCACTCCTATCGCGCGCTGGTGCAATCGAAGGCGAGCAATTTCTGAGCTTGCGCGCGCCATCCGTTCCAAAATGGAACGGATGCGGCATGTGACGGCGCGCAGAGCGGGGTGCGACGACGCTGTCCACATTTCTTCACAGCCGTCGCAAAAAGTTCTTGCGCGGGATGCGGCGTCGCACTATCTCACCACCACGCCAGCCGGACATCACCGATGACTGAGGCCCCCGAACTTCCGGGACCAACGTTGTTTTCCTTGATGTTTCTTCTTCCGACTGGCTCTTGAGTTTTTCTTCAGAAAAGCTCTTGACGGTCTCGAAAAATCAGCTATTTGAAGCGCCCCGGCAACGGAGACTTCGACGGCGAAAGAGACCGAAGAAGGTGCACTAATTAGTTCGGAGCGACTGAGTTCGCGAACTAACAAGTGCGGGCTGTTTGACAAGTGAAGATGAAGAAAGAGAAACGTGGACGGCGGAGTCCTTGCGGGTCTCGGGATTGAGCTTCGGCTTGGTTTCGAGATCGGACGAGAAGACTTCGGCGGACAATGTTTCAAAGGTAACACCATGGTTTTCGCGCTGTGAAGCGTGGAGATCGATTGGTGGGACCTCGTCAAACGTTGTGATCAGCCGGTTCAAAGCTTCAAGTTCAACTTGAGAGTTTGATCCTGGCTCAGAGCGAACGCTGGCGGCAGGCTTAACACATGCAAGTCGAGCGGGCGTAGCAATACGTCAGCGGCAGACGGGTGAGTAACGCGTGGGAACGTACCTTTTGGTTCGGAACAACACAGGGAAACTTGTGCTAATACCGGATAAGCCCTTACGGGGAAAGATTTATCGCCGAAAGATCGGCCCGCGTCTGATTAGCTAGTTGGTGGGGTAATGGCCCACCAAGGCGACGATCAGTAGCTGGTCTGAGAGGATGATCAGCCACATTGGGACTGAGACACGGCCCAAACTCCTACGGGAGGCAGCAGTGGGGAATATTGGACAATGGGGGCAACCCTGATCCAGCCATGCCGCGTGAGTGATGAAGGCCCTAGGGTTGTAAAGCTCTTTTGTGCGGGAAGATAATGACGGTACCGCAAGAATAAGCCCCGGCTAACTTCGTGCCAGCAGCCGCGGTAATACGAAGGGGGCTAGCGTTGCTCGGAATCACTGGGCGTAAAGGGTGCGTAGGCGGGTCTTTAAGTCAGGGGTGAAATCCTGGAGCTCAACTCCAGAACTGCCTTTGATACTGAAGATCTTGAGTTCGGGAGAGGTGAGTGGAACTGCGAGTGTAGAGGTGAAATTCGTAGATATTCGCAAGAACACCAGTGGCGAAGGCGGCTCACTGGCCCGATACTGACGCTGAGGCACGAAAGCGTGGGGAGCAAACAGGATTAGATACCCTGGTAGTCCACGCCGTAAACGATGAATGCCAGCCGTTAGTGGGTTTACTCACTAGTGGCGCAGCTAACGCTTTAAGCATTCCGCCTGGGGAGTACGGTCGCAAGATTAAAACTCAAAGGAATTGACGGGGGCCCGCACAAGCGGTGGAGCATGTGGTTTAATTCGACGCAACGCGCAGAACCTTACCAGCCCTTGACATGTTTGGGACCGGTCGCAGAGACGTGACCTTCTCTTCGGAGCCCGAAACACAGGTGCTGCATGGCTGTCGTCAGCTCGTGTCGTGAGATGTTGGGTTAAGTCCCGCAACGAGCGCAACCCCCGTCCTTAGTTGCTACCATTTAGTTGAGCACTCTAAGGAGACTGCCGGTGATAAGCCGCGAGGAAGGTGGGGATGACGTCAAGTCCTCATGGCCCTTACGGGCTGGGCTACACACGTGCTACAATGGCGGTGACAGTGGGAAGCTAAGGGGCAACCCTTCGCAAATCTCAAAAAGCCGTCTCAGTTCGGATTGGGCTCTGCAACTCGAGCCCATGAAGTTGGAATCGCTAGTAATCGTGGATCAGCACGCCACGGTGAATACGTTCCCGGGCCTTGTACACACCGCCCGTCACACCATGGGAGTTGGCTTTACCTGAAGGCGGTGCGCTAACCAGCAATGGAGGCAGCCGACCACGGTAGGGTCAGCGACTGGGGTGAAGTCGTAACAAGGTAGCCGTAGGGGAACCTGCGGCTGGATCACCTCCTTTCTAAGGATGGCTCTTCAGTCTGACCTTCGGGTCACGATCTTCGGATCGCGCACTATCGAGCTGTTTTAGAAACATCAGGGACCAGCACGATCGCCAGATCGGGTTGAGTTCCATTGGCGGGATTTCGCCGTCTTCGTTTCTCTTTCTTCGCGGACGAACACGCTGCCTGGGGCTGCGCGGTTGCTGTATCAGCCTTTCGGGGCAGGGCAGTGACGAGCTTCGAGCGTTAGGGCTTGTAGCTCAGTTGGTTAGAGCGCGCGCTTGATAAGCGTGAGGTCGGAAGTTCAAGTCTTCCCAGGCCCACCAATCTTCGCGCCTGCCGGCGCTATCGCCTGGCAAGCCATTTGGTAAGCCAATCGTCTCGACGATCGCGCTACATTGCATTCGTCTTTCCGAGTAGGGGGCCTTAGCTCAGCTGGGAGAGCGCGTGCTTTGCAAGCATGAGGTCGTCGGTTCGATCCCGACAGGCTCCACCAGCCTTCGCAGGCTACGCCTGCTTCGGCTCGGCAAGCCAGCCGTGCAGCGAAGGCTGCCGCGCCGGAGCCCGATAGGGCGTAGGCGGGCTGTATCGAGCGTGTTCAATTCGTCCGCGAGACAACATTTCGCATTGTCTGGTCCTCACCGGGACGACAGGCAACTGCGTGTTATCTGACATCGTGAAGAGGAGATCGATCCGAGTTGGGTCGTGCAATGAGCGCCACCGCGCAAGCGGTCCGCGTTCGACTTTGCATCGACGCCTTCACTATCTCCGGGTCATTTCGGCGCAGGCTGGAAGCTGTGAAGCATCCTGTCTGTTGTAAATGACTCTGTTCGCCGCGCTTGACCGCACGGCGATCGGTTCGATCTTAAGAAGCAAGCTGGTCTTTCTAATCAGTGTCCTGCAGCTCACTAACGCTTGTCCTTCGGGGCAGGTGGGGAGCTGACAACATTCTGCCGAGTGTGTGGACATTGATAATGAGAGCAATCAAGTGCCTTAAGGGTGTTCGGTGGATGCCTTGGCGCTGAGAGGCGATGAAGGACGTGCTACGCTGCGATAAGCCGTGGGGAGCTGCGAAGAAGCTTTGATCCGCGGATTTCCGAATGGGGAAACCCACCTTCGATAGCCGGAACTCCAAGACCTTTGGTCTTGGGGTTTGAATAGGAGACTAGGATGATCCCGAGCCGTGAGGTTTTGGATTTCCGGTTATCAAGAGAAGGTATGAGACTTCTGAATACATAGGAGGTTTCAAGCGAACCCAGGGAACTGAAACATCTAAGTACCTGGAGGAAAGGACATCAACCGAGACTCCGCTAGTAGTGGCGAGCGAACGCGGACCAGGCCAGTCATGAATGTAAGCCAACCAGAACCTGTCAGGAAAGCAGGGCCTCAGAGGGTGATAGCCCCGTATGGGTAATGCGAACATTCATGCTCGAGTAAGGCGGGACACGTGCAATCCTGTCTGAACATGGGGGGACCACCCTCCAAGCCTAAGTACTCCTCAGCGACCGATAGTGAACCAGTACCGTGAGGGAAAGGTGAAAAGCACCCCGACGAGGGGAGTGAAATAGACCTGAAACCGGACACCTACAAACAGACGGAGCCCAAGATGCGTTCTGGGTGACGTCGTACCTTTTGTATTATGGGCCAGCGACTTAATTTAACGAGCAAGCTTAAGCCGATAGGCGTAGGCGCAGCGAAAGCGAGTCTGAACAGGGCGTCAAGTTCGTTGTATTAGACCCGAAACCTAGTGATCTAGCCATGAGCAGGTTGAAGGTGAGGTAACACTCACTGGAGGACCGAACGGGTGCCTGTTGAAAAAGGCTCCGATGACTTGTGGTTAGGGGTGAAAGGCCAATCAAACTGGGAAATAGCTGGTTCTCCGCGAAAGATATTTAGGTATCGCCTCGGACGAATACCTCAGGGGGTAGAGCACTGGATGGGCTAGGGGGACTTACCGTCTTACCAAACCCAACCAAACTCCGAATACCTGAGAGTACTATCCGGGAGTCACACGGCGGGTGCTAACGTCCGTCGTGGAGAGGGAAACAACCCTGACCTACAGCTAAGGCCCCCAATTCGTGGCTAAGTGGGAAAGGATGTGGAAATCCCAAAACAACCAGGAGGTTGGCTTAGAAGCAGCCATCCTTTAAAGAAAGCGTA